>NZ_AP017372.2:600000-1200000 GCF_002356555.2 Halorhodospira halochloris | reverse complement strand
CGGTTGCTCCCACAGGGCTGAAGCTCCGCCAGATAGCAAGCCGATGACAAGATCGTTATCCTCGCATCCGTCGAGCAGAGCCAATGCCTCACTAGCCCCCTTCAAGCTAGCGGCGTCGGGCAGCGGGTGACCTGCCTCGATAACACGGATGCGCTCCAGGGCAGGGCTGCCCGTGTGCCCGTACTTTACGCTGATCACGCCACTATCGATGCGTTCACCGAGGGCCGCCTCCACTGCAGCCGCCATCGCCCAAGTCGCCTTCCCAGCACCGATGACAATCAACCGCCGCATCGTGCTTAGATCGAGCCACTCCTCGCCGATGCGCAGCCACTCGCCTTCCAGCTGCAGCGCCTTCGCCACCGCCGCGTAACCATCTACTGCCGCCACTCCGGCACGAAAGATCGCCCCACACGCTTGGGATCGACTCAGTTGCATCCCTGGCCTCCAACACTACACTAGACACCGCCCGACCTTAGATCGCCCTCCTCCCGCTCAGCCACGCGATTCCGCGCCATGTCGGCATCCGGCAGTGCCCGATGAACTACTCCCGCCAAGCTTACGCTATGGCGTGAGTTTCGCGCTTCGACGGGAGTGCCGATTCATCCAAAGGATGACCCGGTCTGACCTCCCTCCACGCATCGGCCGGTTCCCGACCGGATAAACTCCGCTCCAGCCAAGCCAACAGCACCCGAGCGGCGTTCTCGTCCCGTGAACAGGACGCGCCGCAAGGGCAGCTGTGCCAGCGCTGGCCGAGCGGTTTCTTCTCTTGCTGCCCGCAGGCGTGGCAGGTCTGCGAGGGTTTGATCTGCCGCGTCGGGGCCTCCACCGCCCAAGCACCAGCCTCTTCCGCTTTGTACCCGAGCAATTGATGGAAGGCCCCGCCAGCGGCATCAAGAATACCGCGGTTCAAGCCCCTCTTATGCTGACCGCCTTTGGCGGTCATGTTCCGAATGCTCAGCGCCTCCAGGCCCAAAGCGCTGAACTCTTTGATCAGTCGGGCAGAGACCTGATGGAGAAAGTCGTGGCGCTGATTGGCCACCTTGCGATGCAGCCGGCGCAACTCATCGTACGCCTTGCGCAACCGGTTGGAGATGGGGAAGCCCCGACTCCTACCCGACGCCTTCTTGGCCGCCTCCTCCTTGCGGGAGATCTCGCGCTGTACGCCACGGATGGCATCCAAGGTGCCGGCAAGGTGGCGGGGGTTATCGATGGTCTCGGCACCTTGCGCGGTCGCCACAGTGGCGAAGGTCTCCAAGCCCCAGTCGAGCCCGCCCATCTTCTCGCCACACTCTCGCACCGGCTCGCAGTTCAGCGTAATGCTGGCATACCAGCGATCACCGCGTTTGATGATCTCGCAAGTCTTGGGTGTGCCAGGGGTGCGGGGTCTGCCCCGAACGGCGACCGCACCAACGCCGGAGAGACGCAGGGTGCCGTGCTGCATCTGCTCGTTGGTCAACAGCCGCCAGCCGTCGCCGTGGGTCTTGTACCCCCAGCCCTTGAACCGGTGCAGGGACTTGAAGCGGGGGAAGCCCGGCGTCTCGCCCTGCTTCACCCGGCGAAAGAAGTGCTGAAACGCCAGATCCAACCGTTTGAGGGTGACCTGCTCAGACTGGGCATTGAGTCCACTCAGAAGTTTCGATTGGCTACGCCACTCGGTCAGCCGCTTGCACTGTGCCGAGAACCCCAACGACTCCTGCCGCTCGCTCCAAGCCCAGCGCCGCTCGGCGAGCGCCTCGTTCCACAGCAGGCAGTGAACCCACAGCTGATGCTCCAAGGCGGCAAGCTGCTCAGCTGTTGGGTAAAGTCGATAGGTGGCTTTGCGTTGGATCATGTTTCCAGTATACTTGGTTGTTATGGAATCGCAACCACTAAAGCAGCTATATCACTGCACCTTCCGACTTCAATACCACTTGGTTGTGGTTACCAAGTATCGACGCCCGTGCATCACCCAACCGATGCTCTCCCGCTTAGAGGCAATCGCTCGGGCGACGACCGAAAAGTGGGAAGGCGAGGTGCTGGAGTTCAACGGCGAGCCCGACCATCTGCACCTGCTCTTGGAGTTGACGCCGCGCACCGCCCCCTCCGCCTTCGTCAACAATCTAAAGACGGTGACCTCCCGGCTCATCCGCAAGGAGTTCGGGGAGCATCTTCAACAGTATTACTGGCGCAAACCGGTATTCTGGAGTCGCAGCTACTGCATCATTACCGTCGGTGGTGCGCCGCTGTCGGTCTTGAAGCAGTACATCGAACAACAGGAAGCCCCAGAGTAATGGCGCTGCGCGCCATGCGCCGCTTCACCACCCCCTAAGCCGCTGCGCGGCTATAGGCGGAGCACTGCGGCGCGTTTTGGTAGGACTCACCTACCCTCCTTAGTACATAACGTCAGCCATCAGCCACGTGAGGCACGAGCGTCGGCTGAATGGCTTTGTTATGCATACATCAATCGCCCTCGCGGCTCCGGGACCGGCCGGCCAAGCTCACGGGCGGTCTCGATCCACTCTTTAATAACCTGCTGGGCGTTCGCCACAGCCTCTTCATAAGTTTCGCCGTCCGCCATGCAGCCCGGCAACTCCGGAACCTCTACGACGAAGGACTGGTCCTCATCACTCCAGTAGATTATCAGCTCATACTTAATCGACATCAGTCTCTCCCAACCGGTACTTGACCAAGATACTCCTGACCTGTTTGACCTGATACGGCTTGGCCTTGCTCCCTTTGGGCTGCAGGTTGAGTATTCCGCTACACCATCCCGGGTAAATATGTGATGACTACCTCTGACACGCTCCTCAAATCCTAGCCGGACCAGAAGCTGACAAAGGACTGAGAATTCAACATTCGAGTCTGAGCTGCCCGACAGAATCTTCTGCCGAATCTTCGAATATTTTCTCATCGCTTCACCGTCCTTGTAATCCTCGGTGTCCGGCCTGCATCTCACGGTAGGAACGCCCGTTGCCGGCCGCCCCCGCACAGACCCGGACGTGCAGTTTTCCCGCATCCGGTTCCTCGGTTGTACTCGCCTTCGCGACGGGCGTGCCCTTATGCAAAGACCGCATGCGCTCGTTGCCTCTCCGTAATCCGCGGCTGCTCCACTCCCAGCTTCCTCAACGCCGCAATGTATTGCGCCCAGTTGAAACTACTGCGCTTGCCACCTCGGCGGTTCAGCCACTTGAAGGCGCACCGGGTGGCGAAGATGTAGTAGCTCTCTAGACCCTGCTCATTGCTGCGGAGCCCGAAGTAGTTGTAATGACCTACCAGTCTACGATTCAGCTCCTGGATAAACACGCGCCCCGGCAGGTGCCGGTTGGCCCGTATCCAGCCCTTCAACCGCCGCTTGGCTGCTTGCAGTTTCTTGCGGACCGTACGCTTCATCACCCGCAGCTCGCCCCGCCGATCCCGGCTCCAGTACAACTCGAAGCCGAGAAAGCCAAATCGTCGCCGCAACCCCGGATGGAACCGGCTGAATCGCATCAGCCGTGTCTTCTCCGGCGCCACCTGCAGCCCAAACCGACCCAGCCGGCGCGGCACTGCACGATAGAAGCGCTGGGCATCCTCCTGAAACTGAAACGCGCAGACATAGTCATCGGCATACCGAACCAGCAGCGCCTGTCCTCGGCAACGTGGCTTCACCACCCGCTCGAACCAAAGGTCCAGCGCGTAGTGCAGATACGCTTAACCTGCCTTGTTCGCCCTCCCTGACTCCGCCACAGGTCCAAGACTCGATACGGGTGGGTTGCAAACCCTTACCCGGGGGGACTTTCACCCCGCAAGATACGCCGAGCTTTGCTCGGCGCGATAACGTCTATGCTAAGCGGCGCGGGCACGGAACCAACCCGGCTTTGCCGGCCCGAAAGTTACCCCGCGTCCGCTTGAGCATTTTGTTGGGCGCTTAGTCGGCATGATGCAACTCCTGCCGAAGTATCTCCCTTAGTTTGCCGGCAGTTAACGGTACATTCTCGTCATTCAGGGCCGCCCGGAGGGCCTCATTAATCGCGGTTTGATAACCAACACCTCTGGCTTCAGCCCGCGCTCGAAATGACTCAATAATGTCGTTATCAAGCATGATGGTGATTCGGGTCTTTCCAGGGGATTCTACGGCAGGACCTCGCTTACCCTTACTGAAGTCATACTCTTTACGCATGGTAGTTCCTTGCCTCGTGTGGGCTGGCTTTTCGCGCGGAAATGATTCGGACTCGATCGTCCCGCGGGGTGTGGACTAAGACCAGAATTCGGCCCAGGGAGTCTGCGCCAAGAGTGACGAAGCGGGGCTCACCTTTCGAGTCGGGATCCTCACTGGTGATGCCAAGTGGATCCCGGAGCGCCTGCTCGGCATGCGCAAAGCTGGGGCGGTGTTTGCGAAGGTTAGATGCCGCCTTTTCCGGGTCGAATTCGATTCTCCATGCGCCTAGTATGCATATGATATGCATATCAGCCAACAGGGCAGCGCCCAACGCAAAGGTAACCGGCGCCGGAGCGCCAGCGGAGGGCACCAAAAGCGGCAAGCTTTTGGCGTCCGGTTGACCGACTGTTTATAGGGCGCTATGTCCATAGCCATCTCACCGCTAAACCACCTACTACGATTACCAGAACTCCGCCGCCAACTCTCAACACCCATGGATTATGCAACAAGGCCAAGCTCGGGAAGCTGGGGTTCCTTCTCCAGGTGGCGAGGTTACATACTGAGCAGTAACATCGTGGCCACAGTGCACAATATCCTCATCTACCCATCCACTGCCGGCGCTGATTATAAAAATGCCGCGTGATTCTCGGTTGAGCCTGTCAATTCGCTCGTTACTATCAACCTGCAGTTGCTTTAGCGCCGCATCCAGCGGTTTATCCGTCTCGATGAGGTTTTGGCATCCGATGCATGGCCTCGTTAGCTAACGATCCTCATGCAAGCGACCTTCCACATACTTATGAAGGATGCTGGCAACAAGTGTTTGGTAGGGAATACCTTCAGCCAGAGCTTTCTTCTGAAGCCCCCGAAGATCCTTGGAAGAAAGCCTGATATTGATGCGGGCATCTTTTTTGAACATGGCCTCTGCGTACTGCTGATGCCGCGCTTTCCGATCGTCAATATCTGGTGCTCGCTGTAGCTCTCCAGCCTCGAACGCATCCAGAATTTCCTGCTCTTCTTTATCCAGCCTGCTCATTTCGGACCTCCCAAATAGATTTTGGTCGCTCTCCGGCTCGGAATGATCGTTTTCAGAAAAACCTCATTTTCCGACTCAACGAAGGGCACCAGATATGCATACCCCTCTATATCAATCACGTGAATCTGTTGGCCCGGGTACCGTTCCTGATTCGGGTGCTCGAACGTATTCAGGATACCCCCTATCGAGATATGCAAAACCACATCCTCGAACGAGATGCTCCTTTCCTCTTTGTGGAGCTTGTTCTTCTCTGGGTTCCATGTGATTGGCTTCATAAGTTGGAGTATAGCACATTGTGTGCTTTTTGTACTCATGAGCTAACGTTCCGGTTCGGTGAGGGGCAGCGCAGGGGACCGTCCGCCGCAACCGGTTGTTAGGTCATGGTCACTCGCGATCAAGCCACAACCGAACCACTGGCCTTTCGGGCCGACGGCGTGCGACCTCAATGTGTGTTTTCAACTGGTTTCAGCCCGGCCAGCAGCGTTTCTGGCGCAATATCCTGTTCATGGGGCCATGTAACAGCGCCAAACACAACGTCGACCTGGCGAAAGTACGATTTATCTTTTAACTCTCTAAAAACGCCGTGCTCTAAATATGGCTTGAGATCAAAAAGACCTTTCCTTCCATCTTCCAGTTCAACGTAGATTTGATAGTCGTCCAACGGACGCACTTTCTTCACATCCCAATACATACTCAACCTCACAATGGATCTATCTTGTATGGGGTCTCTCCGGCCACCGCCAACTCCCAGTCAGCCACCAGTTCATCACGATGCAGCTCGATCCAAGCTTGAACGAGGCGCAACTGTTTCCTTGAAAGCTCTCCTGCGAGTATTTCACCATCGTACAGTCCGACTGACGCTTCGTGCTCCCCATAGCGCGCATGGATGTGCGGCACGCCATGGTGCTGGTTGTCCAAGAAGTACATCCGGATGATGATCCCGTAGAACATTGAAATCACGGGCATATATTCACCCCTTTATGTGGATATCCCTATCATTTTGGCACGTTCCCATAGTTCCTGCCGAACGTCTAAGCTAAGCTGCGCGGCGTCAGCCGCGTCCGGTGGAGCGCGAAGCGCGGAACGTACTTGAGCGACTTGTTAGCGGAAAGGCCGTTTCCTCCAGTATCCAGGCTTGCGGCTACTGTGGGCAACGGCCAGTACAAAAAGGTAATCTTCATAGGGGGCATAGATGATGGAGTAGGGGAAATTGCCAACAACAAAGGATCGAAGCACACCATCAAGCGGTGATCCCATTTTGGGGTTTTCCATCATTAGGTCCAGGGCTTCGTATACGGCGCGCCCGAATCTTCGGCCAAGCCCAGGTACTTCACTTTCGTAGTTAGCCGCTGATTCTATAAACTCCGCTTCAGCTTCAGGATGGAACTCCCAATCCATCAGCCAAGGCGACGCTCAAGTTTCGCGAACACCTGACTAGCCGGAACTCCCGTGACAGAGCCGTCCTTCAATTCCTGGAAACGCCGCTGAGCTTCCTTCAGCCAAATCTCGTCCAACTCCCCACCTTCGGATTCTTCCAAGTCGGCCACCAGAAGACCCAAGAGCTCGCGCTTCTGTAGTAGCTCAAGTTCCTGAATTTCAGCTTTAATTTCAGAAATTGCCTTTGCCATTTCAGTCTCCGATTCAGCTCGGGCTCTCAGTATAGCCCCGATGACTTCCTTCCGCTAACGGCTGAGCTCAGCGGTAGTTGGAAGGGCCGCTTGAAATGTCCTTCGACTTATACTCTTACCTAGCTTCGACGCGTATGACCGGAGTTTTTTCGCCAGCTCATCATATTGCTCATCCCCAGGCTCTACTTTTCGGAACCACTTTGCGAGGCATGCTTGCGTGTCTGTGCCCGTACCTTCTCCCGAGTAATCTTCGAGAGTGGTGTCGGCATACCCGATAAACTTGCTAGGCGCGAAGGTATCTATATGAGAAAAATAGTACCAATGGAAGAACTGTGAGAATCGCTCCAGCGCGACCGATGCGCTCTGAGCGTCCAAACGACTAAATTCTTCCGCGTTTCGGACTACCTGAGTGATAGATCTAACTAACTCCATGAGCCCCACCCTTGTGCCTTGGCTGCATAACGCCGCAGGTCAGGCGCGCTGCAAAGCGTCGCCTGAACCTGCTTGTTCGCATTCTCGGTATAGCGTTTCAGGCGCGATATCGGCACCGTTTGGCCAGGCGATCGTACCGCCCTCAATTCGGGCCTGCGAGAACACTTTCTTGTCCTTTAGTGCGCTAAACACTGGCCCACGCTCAAGAAGTGACGAGAAATCTACGATACCACTTACTCCATCGTCGAACTCTACGAAGTACGTGTACTCGCCTTTATACTCAAGCCGGACAACGTCGTTAAAATCCCACATGGTTTCTCTCACGGCAATGGATCTATCTTTTCCAGGGCACGTCCGGATTGCGCCAGCTCCCAGTCCTTGCGGAGCTCGTCGGGCAAGGGTAGCTATTGCCTGTTAGTTTAGGTAGTACGTCACAGAATGACCGCTTACGGCCCGAAGGTCAATCCACTCCCTTACTAGCTTTACCGCGGTCCGTGACGAAAGCCCACCTTTAAGGATATTCCCCTCGAAATCGAAAATCGCCCTGTCGCCTTGGTACTCTACGTGTACATGCGGCGGATTGTGATCCTCAAAATACATCCTGATCACGATACCGAAAAAACGAGATATCTCTGGCATGTTAGCGGCACTCCGAATCGAGTCAGATCTCTGTACTGAAAACGTTCGTCCGAGAAAGCTTCCAGCAGCCAGTCCAGTGACGGAGCGGGGTTGAAGTCGGCGAAGCGTTTTGCCGGTAAGCCTGATTTATCCGACAGAGCCCAAAGCATTCGCCCGACGAAATCGTCCTGCTGCGTGCTCTCCTGCGGGCGCGTCAGTGCATGTTTAACAACGATGGCTTCTTTGGCCAGCACGCCGTCACGGTATGTCTCTGCCCAAGCGTGCAGGGTCTGGTGCAGCGTGGAATGGTCGTAGCTGCCAGTCGGCACGTTGTAGAGAATGGGCGTGACACCCTTCGCTTCCCATTCGATGGTTTTCCGGTGCTCCTGCCCCGGTTCACAATCACCCAGTGCCCAGGCTTGCGGAGTGACTTCACCCAGCATCCGATCAGCTGCCAGCGCATCCATCATGTAGCGCAGTACCGGGTCGTTGATGCTGTAGCCCACGAAACAGACCACGTAGTTGCGGAACAACTCGCTCACGAAGCGGGCCGCCCAACGTTCGGTCAGATACGCCAAGCCGAAATCACCACTGGTGACCACCAGCCGATTCAGGGCGGTGTCGTCGGCCTTTTCCGACAGCAATCCGTGCAGATAGACCAGCCCATCCCAGCGGCTGTTTTTCGGAATCGGCAGCATCGGGGCAGCGTGGGCTTGAAACGCTTGGCCCGTGCGTTTGGCTGCCACATGAAAGATGCGGTCGAAGTTGGTGGTGACCAGCCGTAGCGCGCCCTCGCGGCTGCGCGCCAGACGTAACAGCGCCGCCTGCGTATCGGTAGCACCTTTGCGGCGGAGCTTCGGTTTCAGCGCTTGCGCCAGTTTGCTTCGGACAGCCAGTCGCTGCCCTGGCAGGCGCCGCTCCAGGAGATCGAGCGTGGCATCGAACTCTCCGCGCTCGAAGGCGTCACGCTCAATATCGTTGAGTGATGTGCCATTCAGCTTGTAGATCTGCTCCACCAGCCCCTTGAAACCCGGCAAACCGGCAGGGTAGGAAATGCCCGCGCCGCAGAAAAACACCACACGACCTTCCTCGTGCGCCTGCAGTAGCGCTTCCGGAATATCAGGGCCGTCGGTGATGATCTGCATTTGGGGTCATTCCTACCCAGAAGCGTTTGTGCATGTGAGATCCTCACTTCCCAGCGGGTCTAACGAGTGCACTCAGCCGCCGCGCAACCGCCCAGCGGTTGCGCGGTCTGCTGCAGCGTCTTGTTGGGTGTTACGCGCAAGAGTTCGGCGCCACTTGTTTGAAAACCATTGCCGCCTCGGGTGCGCCCTTCTTGGGATAAATGTGTCCGTTCGAGATGGTCTGTTCGAATATCGCCTCCTCCCATTCGTTGATCCGGTCGATTTCGTCGGCGTACTTCGGCGAGTCATGCCCCTCGGTCAGTTCAAAAAATCGGCGCAAAATAAAGGCATATAGGTCTGCCACCTGTACCATTTCTACCTTCCTTGAATCTACAAAATGGGGAACATCTATAAGCTGCTGCAGAGGCGGATCTTTCTTTGCACGACCGTAGTAGGATTCAGTCCACTCTGGCGGGTTAAGGATCAGGTCCGTGAATTTCTCTTTCTCGATCACCTGCTCATCATAAACAAGAACCGTATGCCCTTTTGTCTTGCTTTCTTTCTGGTGGCAGCGTTGCAGGCCAAGAGCCGTATGCAGGCCGAGTGTTCGCCATATGCTGAGGTCGCTCAACCGACCGTCCTTCGGCTGAATTGATTCAAATTTTTCGCGGTCGACAGCTGAATAGGTCACCCGGTGTTTCCTATCCGCCATCCACTGGATTATTGCTGAAATGATACTGGCGCGGTCTGGCCCGTCAATTCCTTTCCAGATTCCTTGTCCGGAGTAGAATTTGTGCGTATGAAATTCCTGAACTTCCACGCCGACAATTCGCGAGAGTTCAGCGAGAAGCTCGCTCCATGCGTCTTTTGTAAGATGCATCCTGTTTGCATCTACAATTACTCCGGCCATGACGGCCACCTGCTGACCGCCCGTCCCGCTCTCATCGAAATAGCAAAACTTCATACTAACACCCAACGTTGAACTCACCGGTGGCAATGGAGCGTCAGCGGAATTGGCATCCGGTGCAGTGACTTGTTAAATGCTTATAGCAAAGGAGTAGGCTTTAGTTCTTTGCTTTTATACAGCGGATGGCCCGGCCTGCCGCTTTTTAGCTTGGTTAAGCACTTTGGTGATTTTAAGATTGGCAATACAGCCAAGTCACGCTCCATGAATGCGCCATCATCTGTCCATGCGCATACCGTTTCGACTGCCTCTTTGCTGAGCCGGTGCAAGTGCTGGTCATTTTCTGGGCCCACTGGGTCTGGAGCTTGATAGAGCACTGACTTATAAGTAGATCTGTATGCAAATAGATTTGCTATAACTAGCCCACCATAGCCCCAACGTTTAGCGTAGTTTATACATACCCGAGAAGTATTGTCCTCTTCTTCATGGTCTGCCGTTGACGGATTGAGACAAACAAATAGAACCCAAGGCTTGGAATCATCCCAAATCCGTTTTAGTTCATACCTGTAGTTTCCGCATTCGGAAATTATTGCTGACTTCTGCATGATTCCTCTTGGCATTTAACGGCAAAGCGCACCGGCGCGCTTTAGCGCGTCCGCGTGACGCGACTGGTTATGCCCTGCGATCTGCGGGTGAGCCCGAATTCCAAGGTCTAATATTACTCAGCTGCTCGGCCAAAGCATCTTCAGTCACCTCAGTATCGTAAGCAGCTTGCGCCCGAAGCCAATAGCCATTGGATAGCCCAAAGAAACGACAGAGTCGTAGATCCGTATCGGCGGTTATAGAGCGCTTCCCAGCAATTATTTGTCCAATACGCTGAGCCGGTACTCCAATTTCTTTGGCAAGTCGATACTGAGAGATCCCCATAGGCTCAAGAAACTCTTCTTTCAGCAACTCGCCAGGCGTTACAGGATCAATATCGCGCATAAGTCACCCCCTAATGGTAATCAACGATTTCGACATCTTCCGCGCCAGCTTTCGTCCACCGGAAGCACAATCGAAACTGCTGATTGATCCGGATGCTGTACTGGCCTCGGCGATCACCACTCAACGCTTCCAGCCTATTGCCGGGCGGCACCTTAAGGTCCTCCAGCTGGTTTGCGACTTGAAGCTGGCGGAGCTTCCTCAGCGCAACCCGCTCAAAATTCACAAAGCGTTTGACGCGCTGCCCCCTGGCCAGCTTCTCTGTATCCCTACACTTGAACGAGATGATCATGACTCAATAATGACGCTAAGCGTTAATAACGTCAAGCGTTACTATGGCAAGATGGTGCAGCTGAGATGGGCCTCTCACGGTAGGAACGCCCGTTGCCGGGCGCCCCCCCCCGCACAGACCCGGACGTGCGGTTTTCCCGCATCCGGTTCCTCGGTTGTACTCGCCTTCGCGCCGGGCGTGCCCTTATGCAAAGACCCCATGCGCTCGTTGCCTCTCCGTAATCCGCGGCTGTGCCACTCCCAGCTTCCGCAAGGCCTCAATGTATTGCGCCCAGTTGAAACTACTGCGCTTGCCGCCTCGCCGGTTCAGCTACTTGAAGGCGCACCGGATGGCGAAGATGTGGTAGCTCCCTAGACCCTGCTCATTGCTGCGGAGCCCGAAGTAGTTGTAATGACCTACCAGTCTACGATTCAGCTCCTGGATAAACACGCGCCCCGGCAGGTGCCGGTTGGCCCGTATCCAGCCCTTCAACCGTCGCTTGGCTGCTTGCAGTTTCTTGCGGGCCGTGCGCTTCATCACCCGCAGCTCGCCCCGTCGATCCCGGCTCCAGTTCAACTCGAAGCCGAGAAAGCCAAATCGTCGCCGCAACCCCGGATGGAACCGGCTGAATCGCATCAGCCGTGTCTTCTCCGGCGCCACCTGCAGCCCAAACCGACCCAGCCGGCGCGGCACTGCACGATAGAAGCGCTGGGCATCCTCCTGAAACTGAAACGCGCAGACATAGTCATCGGCATACCGAACCAGCAGCGCCTGTCCTCGACAACGTGGCTTCACCACCTGCTCGAACCAGAGGTCCAGCGCATAGTGCAGAGGTTGAACCCAGATCAGCCACCGCGTCCTTAGCGCTCTTCCCTGGCCGGTAGCCGTAGCTCCCGTCCAGAAAGTCCGCCTCGTAGATGGCGGTCAGTATCCGAGCACAGGCCGCTTGCAACAGCCTGTCCTCCACCGCCGGTATCCCCAATGGACGCTCGCCGCCATCCTCCTTGGGGATGTAGCAACGCCGGACCCGACGGGTCCGGTAGCGCTTCGTCTCCAGGTTTCCCCTTCGTGTCTCAATAGCCGTAGGCCCTTGCCGGCCTTCACCACCACAGGAGCCCTTCGGGGCTTCCCGAGTTCTCCGACGTATCTCTCCCTGCATGCCACGGCCTGATGACCCCGCCAGACCTCCACACCCTCGCCATTGCGGGTGCTTCGTGTTGCCCTCGGGCACGTTAAAACCCTCGGCGTCCGGAACTGAGCTTGTCGAAGCTGTACCAGCACTTCAGGGTGCGCGACCACCCCTACGGCCTACAGGATTCTCTGTCTACGCTTAACCTGCCTTGTTCGTCTTCCCTCACTCCGCCACAGGTCCAAGACTCGGTACGGGTGGGTGGCAAACCCTTGCCCGACGGGGACTTCCACCCCGCAAGATACGCCGAGCTTTGCTCGGCGCGATAACGCCCGGGCTCACCTGCGTTTGACGTGTGGTGGTTTTGTGCTTCACAAAAAGCGCCTCGCGTCAAACGTCAGGTGCAGCTCATTGTTGGGCTTCATTCTTCATAAAAGATCGCGTCGAGCATTGCAGCTCGTCCGTCCCAGACGGCAGCTTCCTTGGCATTTCTTGGTCGCGTTGAGTTCCACCAGGGCGAATCGGTAATGCGCTCGATAATTTCGTCCCAATACCTGTCGTAGTCGATACCATTTCGAACGATGCCGAAATCACGACAGAGTCCGCGTTGGTTCTTTGAGTCTAGGCAAACGAATTGGTCTGGTCGCTTTAATGCCAAAAGGCGACTGGCGATAGCAACCCCATGTCTTCCATTTGGAAAGGCCTTTAGGAACTCTGCGATGTATGCTTCATACTCCGAGCGCGAGACCACGCCCCGCGACGGTATCCTGTCGAGAGCCTTAGAAAGATGCTTATTGTTTTCGTTAACGGCTTGGTGATAGTAGCCCGCTCCCTGCATGCTTTCGAACCAACCCCAACGGCTTTCTTGGTCGTTCGGCAGTCCGGCAATCGTCTTTCGCAAGGGCAAAGGCATTGATTCGAAGGTTCGATGCTCGGCAAAGGCACGGGCCACAGTTGCGAGAAGTTCACAGCGCCCCTCAAAACCATGATGCCGATCGGCCTTCACTGCGTTGATGTAATTATCCCATGCCATTGACATCACAGATGAAGCAGTAGGCGGCTTCTCTGTTTTGCTCGACCCGTACTGCCCCGTCAAACGGCGGAGTGCCGGCTGTTTTCGTTTCCATACCTCGCGGTAGGCCGCCGCTTCGCTCTTCTTGATTGGTTTGGCCATTTCCTAGTAGCGGTCAATGAGACTGACGACTTCGTTCCGCACTGAAGTTGAGTCGTCACCGGCGCCTCCAATCAGCAACATGGCTTCTGAGTTTGTACTGAGGGCTCCAGATGTGAGATTGGCACTTCCAATCAGCGCCTCCCATCGATCCTCACTGGTAAAAAGGTATAGCTTTGGGTGAAATACACCACTCGGCTGAAGCACAAACCGGGCGTTTTCCTTCCCCTGAAATGCATCAATTACATCAGGGTGTGTTTGGTAGAAGTGGGTTCCAATTATGGCCCGCGTAATCCGCGATGTATGTTCTTGAATGAGGTCAAAAACGGAGTTTCCCGAGGAAGCCCATGCAACCGCAAACTTGGCCTCGGCATGGCTTTCAATAAGGCGCGATAGTGTTCGAGCAAGTTTCTTGTTGCTTGATATCAGCTGCAACGTTTCATCTCCTTGAGGCCCAACGCGAGCCATCAGCCGCGCGAGGTACGAGCGTCGGCTGCATGGCTTTGTTGGGCGATTAACGCCATGACAAGTCAGGCCTCCTTCCGTGGGCCATGCAATCGCGCAAATAGAGATTGATCAAACTCTGATACGGAATCCCCGTTTCTTCCGAAAGCTGCTTGAAATACTCCACGACGTCGTCGCCCATGCGAATCGTCACCTGTCGCTTTAACTTCGAAGCGTACGGGTTGCGACGCGACTTCATCTTCGAAAAATCATACTCATCTTTCATAGCGGCGGACCTTCGTAATACTTACGCTCATTGGTAGTCGCTTTCCGCGCGGAAATGATTCTGATGACATCTCCGCCGGAACGCTCGCAGTGGCATACGACCAGAATCCGTAGTGCATTGCTCAAACCAAGCATAATGAACCGCTCTTCGCTAGACGAATGTTCTTCATCGAAGAACTGCCGCGCATATTCATCAAAGAATACGGATTTCGCTTCTTCAAAAGAAATGCCGTGCTTCTCGAGATTTGCACGCGCCTTTTGCGGATCCCAATCAAAACCTATCATACATACATTGTATGCACGGACTACCGCTTGGTCAACCGCGTCATGTGCAGGAGTTCATGGCCCAACGCCCAGCTTAACCCGACGGCTTCGGAGCGCCAGCGGAGAAGCCGGTCGGGTTCAAGCTTTTGTTGGACGCTCTACACTCGGACGCTCGAGCGTATCGGGTTTCGGGGAATCTTCAATGCGCTCCAGAGCGTCCCGAACCCGCTGAAGACCAGCGGCATACTTGTCCACACCCCATTTTGCCTTCGTCAGCACCGCGAGCAATAGACCGAGTGTAACCGTTAAGGCCCAGTTGCTGTCCCCAAGGAAGTAGGCAGTACCCAACCCGAACACCCCCATCATCGCGGCGTAGAACTTGCTGTAGACTGCCACAGATGTAGCGTGGGCCTCGGCGCGTTTACTCCAATAGGGAGGGCACCGCGCCTCCCCACTTTGCTCCGCGAGCGCTATGCGAAGGACTCGGTCAAGAGAGGCTACCCGCCCGTAATCGGCTTCCCTGACGCACTGAAAGTGTTCTGAGCTTTCGCGCAGAGCTGCGGCAAAAACGCAGTAATTGAATCTTACAGCCTTCCGCTGCCGCTCAAGCTCGGCGATGCCTTTCTGAATAGGATCCATACGCCACCTTGACTCCTATCATCTACCTGTCGTCCAACGATGAAGCGTTTATCTGGTGTGCGCGCGCTGCCGATACGGCCTGTTGTCGCGGGGCTCCCGCGCGCTTATCCAGGTAAATTGCAAACACTGGACAACGGCGCTAAACCCGAGGATACTGATAAGTGCCGTGTCGCAGGACGCGGTGGGCGCGGCATCAGGAGGGTTGTCAGCCTCTGGTTACCTGATGTCGCGTCGCCCTTACTACTTGCCTACCGATTCTCACCCTCTTATAAGCAAAACTCCAGTACTTTTAGCTGCTTAAGCAATAGCTCTGTGGACTTGTGGACGAGCGCTTCGCGCCGCCCTGAGCCCTACGGGCCGTGTGGACAGCCCGTGGACAACCCTGCGGGTTGCCCGCCGCCTGCCCAGACTCTCAGGGCTCTCGCCCACAGGGCCCACAGAGCCAGCTACTGGTTTATAAGGAAAAGAAGGGACAAGCGAAAGCAGAAATCGACACAGAGCGTGGTAGTTAGTCTTAGCTTGTAGCTACCCAGTAGATATGCTTATTCTTGAATCCTCCGCCAAATATGTACGGATTTTGGCAGCCAACAACACGGGGCAACCCTCTCTCAACGACCCGTTTATAATCGCCTATATTCCTCCGTCGGTCATTGGGGCTCAGAATACTGCAAAGTTCCTTCATCACAACATCCACTTCGGAGGAAGCGGCCAACAGAAGGTGCGCAAGCTCAATTGAATACGTTGAAAAATTGCCCTCTGTAAATTCTATATAGCGCGACAGCTTGGCCAGATCCTGCTCAAGTGCAATGTAGTAGTTCCAGTGAAGAAAGACTCTACCTGACTGGAAGCTCATACCTAATCCTTCTGATGCCTAACAGTGGTTTATATACTTTTTGCAAGATTCGGGAACCTTTCCGGGTGCTCAATAATCTCGTCGGTTAAATCGACATCGATATCCGGCCAATAGTAATGACCTGGCGAAGGCTCCTCGACATGGAGGATCGACTTCACCGGCTGATCCTTGAACCACGGGAACTCCTCATACGGCATAAAAAGCTCCTTATCGTGAGCAAGGAGCCACACGCCGTGACTCGAAATGTTGGTTACTTCAACTTCCGAAGTGCTGTTTCTAAGCGTCGACAAGCTCATCGTAATGCACCCCTATTAGGGCTTCGATTTCTCTCAGCTGTGGCCGACCATACCGATAGTTGCGGGCCAGTTGAAGGTCAGGCTCCAGCCAAAACTTGGCTTCTCCATCTGTCGATATCACATGAACATACATCCTAGACTCTTCTCCGCCAACTAAAAAAGGCTGAGCGTGACACGCCATGTTGAGCACAAAAGTCCTTTATGGTTAGATCACTTGCTTCTTGCTTTTCGAGGAGTGCTAGCCACTCGCTCTCTGAGAGTAAAACAGTTGTTTGTCTTGTGGTCGTCATCACTTGCCGTCTCCGTTGAATAAATGGTAGAGACAGAATAGTGATGAGAAAAAGTTAGCTAAATAACGCCTTGGATTGATCGCTTACAACCTGCTGGCCCTCGGGACGGGCAAACGCCACGCGATCCTCACGGCACTCAGTAGCAAGAGCTATTGGCGACTGTCGCGGACGCTGGCGATGCAGACCGGGATGACGAATGCTTGGCTCGCGAACCAAGGGTTGATCTCCGTCCGGGATCAGTGGATGAAAGCCCACGGATATGCCTGATCCATTGTGTGCTCCATTCTCGTGAACCGCCTAGTGCGGACCCTCATGCTAGGTGTTGTGGGGAGGGCAGGCTAGAAACCCGCCCTTACCCGATTATGCGGATAGTTGTTCTGGCACATAAACGATACGACCATCCTCTTGTACCGCCTTCCGTAACAGTTCAGACTTCGGAGATCCACCCTCGCGCAGGCTCTCCCAGTACGAGCTGTCGGACAATACGCCGAACTCCGTCTCAATAAACAAGGCTGCTATTTCTTTCATTAGCTTCAGATCACCTTCCATCCGCCGTCTATCAGCATAGCTGTCTGGATTCACCAAAGGTGTCCCGTGTGCATGTGCAACAGCGCACCGCCCTTCTTCATAGAGGTATCTTCCAACATCCGCTTCGTTCTTCTGAATCTCAGCCAAACGATTGAGAGCCGGGCGATACCAAATGCGGTGAAGATTGTCGTTAATCCAAGTCTTCTGACCCGCCCCGCCGCCGTGGTGAATGTTCAAAACCTTGAAGTAGCTGAGGAAGGCGAACGGCGTTGAGTTGACGGACATACCTTCCCGGAACAAGCCCAGTGCCAAATCTGCTTCTTGGTCATCGGCAGCGGGAAGATAGATAAAATCCCAAGGCTCAATCTGAGCCCATCCTGAACGCTCGTAAGTACCTTGACCAAGTCGTCCTGGTCTTCCAGGGAAATTTGATCCGACCGCAAATAGCTCAACCACCCCCCCGTTATGTGACCATGCAATCCGGCTGAGGAACCTACTTGCAACCGTGCCCCCTACTTCGAAGGATGTACCATTCGAATCAAACACTGACATCGTAGCGGCCAGTTCCACTTCATCCTCTGGAGCTTGGCGGCGAGGCTGGAGAACAACCCTATAACCCTCAAACGGGATCTCGACTTGCCGATTAGGCCAAGAGAAACGGGGAGAAACCGCAAGGTCAAGCCATCGCATTGTACACCAGCATCACTGTAATCCGCATAACGCCGCAAATCACTGTATACCAAAAACTGTATAGCAAAGCGGAGCAGTTTTTGGCAGTCCGCGTGAAATTGCATTGTTGGGCTGGTCTATATATCAAAATCTTGCCAATTTGGTTTGGCGTGTGTCAGGTTTCCAAAAATCCACCATTACAAAACCAATCGCTTGCTACGGCTGCCCGATACATTGCCGCTGCCCACGAATTATTATGGTCAGCCTCTATGCTTGCAAGCTCATCGCGCAAGTGATTACGGACGGCAGCCTCTCCACCTTTTTGATGCAGGCTCGCGAGGCGGGCGCGAATTTCCGAAAGGCGGCTGCCGGCATTTGAGGAGAACAACACCGGGAGATTTAGCTCCTTCATATGCACCGCTACTCGTGCCTTTTCTGATTGCGTCCAATGGCTGGGTGGTGTGGCAAAGTAGCGGAATCCAGCTGGCGCACCAACCACCACTTCGGCCCCAAGCCAAACCTCGTTGCCCACATTGTCAAAATAAGGATGGAGAAGCTGACCGTCTCTTGTAATGGGATAATACTCGGATTTTTCCCCCTGGCACCAATTGCAGGCAGGAACCAGATTGTTGGGCGCCACCGAATAGACCGGAAAAAATGTCTTGGGCAGATAGTGATCAAGCGTGTTTACTGTCCCTATGCCACATAGGGGGCATCTACCATGCACGGGCGCTGCCATTATTCGGTCGTAAATAGAGCGCCCCTTTGACTTTTTGGGCACCATCCGGAGTGTATAAACCTTCACTATTTCGTCGCCTGAAACAGACCCTACTTGACCATGAGGTTGCTTTCGGTAGAGCTGCCTGCCTGCTGCCTTAACATCGTAATCTGAGGCCTCAGTCTCCACATCCGAGCGAATGGCCCGCAGCTGTGCTCTCAGAGCGGGGTTTCTCACCATAGAAACGCAGGTCTCGAAGACGTCGCCTGCAGCGAAGGGCTTTTCATCCTCGTCTGTTGGTGGTGGTAGGTATCTCATTACCAGTGATTATTCCTCATCGTTCAGATACATACCCCTCAGTACAGCCTTGCCTTCTGCACCGAGTTGACCTTCCAGCTGGTCGAGCGCGTCTTCATAGCTGGCTGATTTTTGACATAATCCGCCTAAAAGCTGGTGATAGCCCGATTTTGAGAGTTCTAACTGGAACACTTCCCGGCTCAGGATGCCTACGCTCTCGGCAAATGTTTCAATTGAGGGCCGCTCCGCCTTCGAAACTGTTAACATGCGATCGAGTATCCAAACGCAGGACTTCGGAACCTCTTGAAGAATCACGGGAGAATGAGTTGCTACAATCGCCACTCCATTTCGTTTCACCATAAATTCGGATATTGCGCGTGTCATTGCTGACAACAGTGGGGGATGCAGGTGAGCCTCTGGTTCATCAATCAGAACAAGCGTTCTTTCCTCAACCTTTTCAACGAGACGTGTTAGCGTGAGGAGAACGATTTTATGTCCCGAGCTTAGGGCCTTGAAGGTTTTCAAGACCACTTCTCGCTCTTCCTTGTCGGAAAGGTTCACGTCAATCATCGAGGCCAGTTGGGCCGCCTTAAAAACCGGATCCGTCTGGAGGGTGGTTATCACATTAATCCACCTCCTTCGTCGTGCTCCAACGCGACACTCTTTCAAACTGTCCACGAACTCACTCGCAAGTATGTTAGGAGATTTAGGCTTGGTTGACGACGATTGTAATTTACTAGACCAACCACGCAGCCCGATGTAAGAAAAACCTAAGGAATCAGGCTCCGGATTTCGATCTGGCAATAGGTCCGCTTCATCAAATGCGCTAAACGAAACCGCCACCACGTTGGCAAAAGTTCCATCTTGCTCCCTAAACTCAGTAAACTCGAACTTTCCTGATTGTCTCGCTGCGGCGTCCCTCGCGACGAGCGCCTTTGTCATCAGCGAAAGTAACCGGGTTTTTCCAACCCCATTCCGACCAATGAGAACATGGACATTCGTAGGAATCGGTGACTTAGGTTCGACGCTGAAATCTAGCGTGAAGGGTGGTGCACCATCACCCAACCTTTTGGGAGGAGTGTACGCGAAATCATAACGTGTCACGCGTGCATCACCATGCGCCATACGGCGAAATTGTCCTTCAACTATGCTACGGGTTACAGAGCGAAGCAGCGACTCCTCCATGACATATTCTTTCTGTGCCCATTCCCAACGCTCCTTATCCCAGGCCACATCACGCAGGCAAGTGAGAATTCTCTCTCGGACTGTGTCGCCAAGGGACCCAAGATTCGCGTAATACTCGTCATCTTGCCCGACGGAAAAGAAGTCATCTTCCAATTGTTCGAAGGCAGATGGAACATT
Source organism: Halorhodospira halochloris (assembly GCF_002356555.2). Classification (NCBI taxonomy): domain Bacteria; kingdom Pseudomonadati; phylum Pseudomonadota; class Gammaproteobacteria; order Chromatiales; family Ectothiorhodospiraceae; genus Halorhodospira; species Halorhodospira halochloris. Next base: position 1,179,944 of record NZ_AP017372.2, on the reverse strand, counting down.
CGGCTTACGATGTCCTGGTGGAAGCTCCGCAGACCCTCCGTGAGGCTTTAATCCGCGCTGCCCTATCTTTACCTGACCGATGTCGTGTTGCTCTCCGTCTTGGCCAACAACGGTCAAGTAAAATTGAGTACAATACTTCCCCCAGTCATCCCACTGATCGCGACTCAGGTATGCCGACCATCTTTTGGCGGCAAGCGGAACGCTGGCGCGCGGGCCAATGATGTGAAATAGGATTGATTGAGGCTTATTTGACATCATACTTCCACTGGTTCGAGCTCATCCATGCTGCGGATCAACTTCATTACTGTTGATTCCAAAAGTAAAAGCCGTTTGGCTCGTTTATCGCGTAACTTATACAATGCAGTCACATAAATCATCAAAATGTTTGCTTGAAAACTGGGTTTGGACTTTACAGGCCCAACGCAGAGCGCACCGGTGGCATTTTTGGAGCAACGCGGAGAAAAGGCCATCCGCGTGGCGCGTCTTGTTATAGGTGTCTCGGTCAATCTTCAATGAAGAAGTCCGTATCCACTTTTCTGACTTCATATATCGTTGCCGTACTGACTCCAACACCGTGATCAATCATCAGTTGCACGAGATCTGCGCCATCTATCAGAACAACCTTCGGATCAATTTGACCGACGTAATCCAGAGCCTCTTTCGAGAATCGGCTGGTTGTGATGAAGACCCCCTTCTTGGCCCGTTGGCCATGAAGTGCTCCAACAAATTTCTGAATCTCTGGTCGACCAACCGCTGCTTCCCAGCGCTTTGCCTGAAGGTATATGGTTTCCAGACCGAGACGATCTTCTTTGATGACGCCATCAATACCTTCATCCGCTGTTTTCCGGGTAGCCCTTCCCGCTTCATTTACAGAGCCCCCATAGCCCATTGAAACGATAAGGTGAACAACCAGCTTTTCGAAAAATTCCGGCGTATTGTCCTTTACCAGATGAAGCAGCTCGTTTGCCGTTTCATCCCGTAATTGCTGGTAGGCTTGCTCTAATGTCTCTTCCGGAGTCGTAGTCGCTGTCTCATCTTCGCCCGTGTGGGTTACTTTCTCGGTTCGGTTTTTGCTGCTTGCCTGCCGGAATGCCTGAAACTCCTCAAACCGCTGCAAAAATTTTATGTCTATCCGATCTGGGTTTTCTGAAAGAATTTTTCGACCGCGATCAGAAATATGAAATTTGCCCCGCTTGGGCGACTCCAGGACTCCAGCTTGGGTCAAATAGACCTTGGCCCAGGCTACGCGGTTTGCAAATGTAGATTGCCGACCGCTTGGCAGTCTTTCCTCGAGATCTTCTTGGGAAAGCTCCATTATTTTAGCCAAACCCTCACGGGCTTCCTGCATCGTATGCTCTTCGCCATCAGCGGAAAATTTGAGCAACGGCAACATCAATGATTGAAAATCAGGTACAGCCAAGGGGTTCTCCCATACTCTTTACCTATCTCACGGTAGGAACGCCCGTTGCCAGGCGCCGCCGCACAGACCCGGAAATGCAGTTTTCCCGCATCCGGTTCCTCGGTTGTACTCGCCTTCGCGCCGGGCGTGCCCTTATGCAAAGACCGCATGCGCTCGTTGCCTCTCCGCGATCCGCGGCTGCGCCGCTCCCAGCTTCCTCAACGCCGCAATGTATTGCGCCCAGTTGAAACTACTGCGCTTGCCACCTCGCCGGTTCAGCCACTTGAAGGCACACCGTATGGCGAAGATGTAGTAGCTCCCTAGACCCTGCTCATTGCTGCGGAGCTCGAAGTAGTTGTAATGACCTACCAGTCTACGATTCAGCTCCTGGATAAACACGCGCCCCGGCAGATGCCGGTTGGCCCGTATCCAGCCCTTCAACCGTCGCTTGGCTGCTTGCAGTTTCTTGCGGGCCGTGCGCTTCATCACCCGCAACTCGCCCCGTCTATCCCGATTCCAGTACAACTCAAAGCCGAGAAAGGCGAAACGTCGCCGCAAGCCCGGGTGGAACCGGCTGAAACGCATCAATCGCGTCTTCTCCGGCGCCACCTGTAGCCCAAACCGCATCAGTCGGCGCGGCACCACGCGATAGAAGCGCGCGGCGTCCTCCTGAAACTGAAACGCGCAAACATAGTCATCGGCGTACCGAACCAGAAGCGCCTGACCTCGGCAACGTGGCTTCACCACCCGCTCGAACCAAAGGTCCAACGCATAGTGCAGATACACGTTCGCCAACACCGGCGAGACGACCCCACCTTGGGGGCTGCCCGTCACCGGGTGCAGGACCTCCCCGTCCATGTCCAGTATCCCCGCCTGCAACCACTGGCGGATCAGCCCCAGGAACGCACCGTCGTCGATCCGCAGCGACAACATCTCCAGCAGCCAGTCATGGTCAATTGCGTCGAAGTAGCCCTTGATGTCCGCTTCGACCACGTGACCAAACTTGCCGTACTGGAGGTTGAAACCCAGATCGGCCACCGCGTCCTTAGCGCTCCTCCCTGGCCGGTAGCCGTAGCTCACGTCCAGAAAGTCCGCCTCGTAGATGACGGTCAGTATCCGAGCACAGGCCGCTTGCACCAGCCTGTCCTCCACCGCCGGTATCCCCAATGGACGCTCGCCGCCATCCTCCTTGGGGATGTAGCAACGCCGGACCCGCCGGGTCCGGTAGCGCTTCGTCTTCAGTCGCTCCACCAGTGCGCCGATGTTGGCGTCCAGATCCTCCTCGTACACCGCCATCGCCACGCCATCCACGCCAGCCGCCGCCTTCTTGTTCAGATCGCGCCAACTCGCGTGCAATAGCTCCGCATCCAGCAGCCGGTAAAGGTCCTGGAAACGATGGTCCTTGCAGACCCTCGCCCGCTTGGCTATCCCCCACAGTGAGGTTCGCTCATGGTCTCCCGGCCCGACCGTGTCCGGCATGAGTTTCCTTTTTGGGCTGCGTACTTCCGTCAAGTCCTTCCCCTTGTGATGGGCTTTCCCCACCCCCGAGTACTATGCTTGATAAGACACCCCGAGCGCTTCTAGGCGCCTCTCAACGCCCCACCTGCGCGTGGTTCCGGTCACTCCGGTCGTAGGCTCCGGCATAACTCCGTCTCCGGGTTTCCCCTTCGTGTCTCAATAGCCGTAGGCCCTTGCCGGCCTTCACCACCACAGGAGCTCATAGGGGCTTCCCGAGTTCTCCGACGTATCTCTCCCTGCATGCCACGGCCTGATGACTCCGCCAGACCTCCACACCCTCGCCATTGCGGGTGCTTCGTGTTGCCTTCGGGCACGTTAAAACCCTCGGCGTCCGGAACTGAGCTTGTCGAAGCTGTACCAGCACTTCAGGGCGCACGATAACCCCTACGGCCTACAGGATTCTCTGTCTACGCTTAACCTGCCTTGTTCGTCTTCCCTTACTCCGCCACAGGTCCAAGACTCGATACGGGTGGGTGGCTAACCCTTGCCCGACGGGGACATCCACCCCGCAAGATACTCCGAGCTTTGCTCGGCGCGATAACGACACAGCTAAGCGGCGCGGCCTTGCCGCGTCGGCTGCAGCGTCTCGTTGGGCGGTGAGCCCTCTAATCATGAAACTGCGAAAAGTAGTCAATTACCTCTGCCGCTTGTGTTCCTTGCCGAAACCGCCGCTGCTCCTCGAAGTCTAACGACGGAAGCATATGTATTAGTTGATTGTCCGCATATAGCGCTAACACCGCCTCGGGATCCAATGGTCCTGTCCGCCGCCCACTTAAGCTTCTCGCCATTTCAACGGCTGCGCCTATCATCACGTCCGCAAGCTGTACCGCCGGGCTCGTCTTTGAATCTACCTGACTCACTGACACAAGCTTAAGCGGAAACCTAATGCTCGCGATTTCCGATTGGCGGAACTCAATCTCATCGTCGTGGTTAATGTAGCGCTCCAGTAGAGTGTGGTAAGTGCGCAGGTTCTTCGACTGATCGTGCTCAACCCGATACGGCCCTTCTGTCATCACTTCCATTCGACTGATCAGCGCTTGTAGAACGATGAAGGCAGCGTCCGTGCTCACACCGGGCGTCGCAATAGCCGATAGGCACTCCGGGGCCCGATAGCCCGCTAGAGGCCCGAGAGCCTCGGGTAGCTCATGCCACTTTGTCTTTTGGGCCGAACGCACGAGTTCGTTCAACGCTTTTGGTGTCTTCTCCTTCATTGCGACCTGAAAAGCCGCCTCCAGTTCGTAAAATGCATCTTTGCCCAATACCGTTGGCCCAACGAAATAAAGAAGCGACGCGAGCGAATAGTTCTGGCCGTACTCGTAAAAGTTCAGCCCCCGTTCGTAGTAAAAGGGCTCAACGGCGTAGTCCAAGAACATCAGCAACAGCAGAAAACGCTTGTCACAGACGTAGGTCACGGACTTGTAGTTAGCCAGTATGTCACCTAGTAAACCTAGCAGTCGGGGATGGTTCTTGGGCCGACGGGCGAGCGATCGGTATTTGAGCTCATCGGCCTGGAGCGTCGGGAAGTGCTTCTTGATAAGATACTCAGCGTGCTCGTTGCTGATCGCGATCGCGGCTGCCCCCTGAAAGGGTTGGTCAGAGTTCATTAAATCGAACCCCGTGTAGCCACTCTCGTCGATCCGGAAACACTCCATGAGAAACCTCTTGTTATCCGATTCCAGTACCGTTTAACCGATCGCTGGTATTGCCTCTACCGTCTGGTCGTAACTCGCAACCGGATATCGGCCCAGTGCAATGTTGACGAGCCACTGCCGCCCAACGCTTATGCTCAGCCGCCGGGAAACCGCGCAGCAGTTGAGCGGTCGGCTGGAGTATATTGTTGGGCGTCATTTCAATCACCGTACCGGGCTGCTTCAAGAGCGCGTACCATTACCAAAATCGCGCTGATGCTGGAGAAGATAAAACGCGCCTCGGCAGGCTTCAATATTTCGTTGTCGTGCGCCAACGATCGATTGTTCCTCAGATCGTTAAAACTCTCGAGCAAGCTAATGAAGGACTTCAGAGCCCGGACGGTGAACTCAGGAAGATCTTGCTCCGCCTCAAGACATTTGCGGTACTTTCCAAACCGAGAATGGAGGGGCTCATCCTTGTCGCAATTGATTCCTCGAGCTTTCAAGAGATGGGCAAACTTCTTCATACAGTACGTATGCAAGTGATCGATCGCGACCTCTGGCTTATTTGCGGCGAGCGTGCGCTCGATATCAGCCACCAACTCCTCCAGCGTCCGGTCGCGCTCGAATGTTTCGACGCCCTCCGTGTTCGGGCTGCCTAGGTCGCCTTCAAGATAATCAATGACCTCCTGGAATGGCCCCGACTTCGACTTTGCCTCCCGCGCATCCGCAGAGCTCGGAGCAGCATCGATCAGGCCTTCCCTCCGTTCCCACAGCGCACGAAGTACGCGCAGAGCAGTCTGCTTGTCCGCGCGCAGGAGGAAGCCTGTAAGGCAATTTCGCTTGGAAGTCCCGAGCGATTGATTCTGCTCATCATAGATCTCGACCCCGAACTCGTCCTCGAAGAATTCCTCCATAGTCCGGTCCGAAAAATCAAGAACGTAGCCGAAACCCCTGGGATACCCCATGGCCTCTTCAATGGCTCTGATCTGCGAACGCTTTAGGTCTACCATAGTAATTCGAGTGACGCCCAACGCCAGCCATCAGCCGCGCGAGGTACGAGCGTCGGCTACATGGCTTGGTTATGTTTCGCTTTTAAGTGCCTTCCTGAGTTCGTCAACACTAGCCCACGGCCGCTTCCTATGGAGCATTCGATGGCAATTCGCACAGACCAACACAAAATCATCAACTTCTGTAATTTGCATTTCTCCGTCAGCAAGCTCACTTAGGGGCCTGGTGTGGTGCGCCTCGATGTACGACTCCCCAAGAGGACCATACGTTCGTGCGAAATCGAAGCGGCAAACTTCGCAAGGCAATGCTCCGTTGTTTCGCTGGGCGTGTCGGTGTTTCGCTTGGCGGACCGCCCTTGAATCTCGCTCCCTGAACTTATGTAGACGCTCTATTCTTTTGCCTTCCGGGAAAGACTGGCGCGTTGACTCATGGCTATAGTCCGATAGCTCATCCGCGGCGAGTCGGAGGGCCGAGAGCTGAAAAACATCCTCCAGAAAATCTTCAAGGGTCACGAGGGCGCCTGGAAGCGACACAACATAATCAGCGGATCCGGCCGCTTGAACGAAAGCTTCTTTCCTTTCGTTGTTGCGCCCGTCGCGTTTTCTCGGGCTGTAGGTCCAGATTAGATCGACTGACTCTTGTCCGTTCCGTTGATTGTGCAATTCCGCTATTGGGGCAAGATTATTGTTACTCGGGTACAGGACAACATAGTAATTACCATCGTCATACCAATCGATGACTAGCAACCAAAGTGCTTCACCATCAACTCGCTCAATTCGGAACGCACCCATGCAGGGCTTGCCATCCGCAAATGAGTGGAACCCTCCCAGAGGGAGGTGCCGAATTTCCTCCGAAAGATGAAACTCAGGACAACTACCGAGATCGTGCTTCAGGACTTTTGCCAAATTGCGTGCAGTGTTCTTATTCATTGCGTCGAGCCTATTTGGGAAACATAAGTTGATTCAACGGATGCGGCTTTTTGCGTGTTATACGGACGCTGTATAACACCTTCCAGCTCTTGCATCTCTGTGCCTTCCTGTTGCTTCCTGTACCAGACGTCAAGGATGACTGAGGAGCAACCTACCATGCCTTCTAGCAAGGACGCGAACTCTGTAGCCCGCTTCTGGGATCGCTACATCCACCAGCTTCAGTCCCAAGGTGTCAAGCCATCTGCTGCCAAGTGGTACTTGAAGCGCGCCGAGCAGTTCATCGCCGCTTTCCCCAACCGAAGAATCCACAACATTGACCCAGAGCAAGTAAATGGCTACTTGAAGAGCCTTGGCCGTGATAGCCGCCTCGAAGACTGGCAATACCGTCAGGCCATCGATGCTATACGGACGCTGTTGAACACCATTCAATACGCGTCAGTGAACGCCATTGACTGGCAACACTGGCTCGATTCCGCGATGACACTATCCACTCAACATCCCACTATCGCCCGCACCACCCCGGCGCTTTCGGCGGAGCATTTTGCCGAGCGCGCCGGAAACACCCGCTTCGCCCATACCATCCGCTCTCACCCGGAACTCTTTCATCGACTCTCCGATGCGATTCATCTACGCGGAAAGGCAATCCGTACCGAGAAAACGTATCTGCATTGGGCTTGTCGCTTCATCCGGGCCAATGACGGTGTCAAGCTGGTCCAAGCAATGCTAGCTTCGAGGATTTGCCACTTGGTAAGGTTAACCAAAACTGGTGTCCGCGATCGTTCGATCAGAACTGCACAAGCCGCTCCATAGGACGCGGCTAACCGGGAGGTTCAACCCATGAGAAAGCAGCCGATGCCCTTGGAATCACAGCAAGACTCCGGCGAGAGTCCGGACCGGTCACGGCGCAGTGAGCACGGCCAGGCCCCCGACGACCCCGAGCGCCGCCGCTTTTTGACCGGAGCCACCGCAGGCTTGGTCGGGATGGCTGCGGCCGGCACTGCTTTTGGTGGGTGGCCCGAGGGCATGCGAGAGGGCGAGGGCCGCTATGCCGGCGCCGTAGTGTTGATCACCGGGGCTACCTCCGGCATCGGCGAGGCAGCGGCACGCGCGTACGCACGGGAGGGGGCCAAGGTCTTCTTCTGTGGCCGGCGCGAGGAGCTTGGCGAATCTGTGGCCGCCTCCATCCGGGAGACCGGCGGCGAGGCCACCTTTATGAGCGCGGATGTGCGTGAGCGCGACGACATGCGCGACTTCGTTGATGGGTGCCTGGAGGCCTACGGTCGCCTGGATATTGCCTTCAACAACGCGGGGATCGAGGGTCCGATCGGCGAGTTCGACGCCATCGATGTCTCCGGTGAGAACGGTTATCGAGATGTCATGCGCACCAACGTCGATGGGGTCTACTACGCCATGCGCTACGAGATCCCGGTCATGCGCGAGCAGGGCCACGGGGTGATCGTCAACACAGGCTCCATGCTCTCGCACACAGGATCTTCCCACGCCGGCGCCTATGCTGCGACGAAGCACGCTGTCATCGGCCTGACCCGCTCGACCGCGGCGGCGGAGGTCGGCCATGGGCTCCGGGTGGTGAGCCTCTCTCCGGGGGGAACACGTACCGAGCTGCTTCGCCGGTTCCGCGGCGGCTCCCTGGAAGGAGCGGACGAGGCTCACCCCATGGGCCGCATCGCCGAGCCGGAGGATATCGCCGGGGTTCTGCTCCAGATCACGGCTCCTGAGGCGATCTACCTCAACGGCGATGACGTGAAGGCCGACGGCGCATCAGCCGCATCCGGCTGATCCACGGATGAAAAGACCTGCTTACCACCTCACGATCAGCCTCCGCAATGGCGCCCGCTGGTTCCTGCGTGGGTTCCGATTAGTGCTAGCCCCTCTGCTATGGCTGCCATTCAGTGCCTGGATGCTTGCCCGTGAGTACCTCGATCCGCTGCTCGGCAACCAAGAGCCGCAGTGCTCCGCCAAACCCGCTCAGCGGCACTTTTTACCTCATCCCGCTTTCGGCACAAGCCCCGGTTGGGTCTCCTCTGGGAACCAATGCTTCGTTCGGTTGGCGATGCGCACCAATGCGAGCATCAATGGTACCTCAACCAGCACACCCACCACTGTGGCGAGGGCCGCTCCCGACTGCAAACCGAACAGTGCAATAGCAGCCGCTACGGCAAGCTCGAAGAAGTTGCTCGCGCCGATCATCGCACCAGGGGCTGCCACCGAGTGCTGCACCCGCCACGCCTTCGCCCAGCGGTAGGCGATGAAAAAGATCAGAAAAGTCTGAACGATAAGCGGGATGGCGATCAGCAGGATGTGTAACGGGTTATTCAGGATAACTTCGCCCTGGAAGGCAAACAGTAAGATCAGGGTGAGAATCAACCCAATCGGGGTCACCGGCGCCAGGCGCTTCATGAAGATGTTATTGAACCACTCCAAGCCCTTTTGCCGGATAAGCAGCACCCGGGTCAAATAGCCAGCGGTAAGCGGGATAACGATATAGAGAAACACCGACAGCGCCACAGTATCCCAGGGGACCTGAATGTCAGAAATACCCAGCAGTAGCACCACGATAGGGGCGAAAGCGAAGAGCATGATGATATCGTTCACCGATACCTGCACCAGGGTATAGGCAGCATCCCCCCGAGTGAGATAGCTCCAAACGAAGACCATCGCCGTACAGGGCGCTGCACCCAGCAGGATAGCCCCGGCCAAGTACTCCCGAGCCAAATCCTCGGGGATGAATGGCTGAAAGAGCACCAGCAGAAAGAACCAGGCGATGGCGAACATGGTGAAAGGCTTGATTAGCCAGTTCACCGTAGTGGTAATGATCAGCCCCTTCGGCTGCCGACGCACCCCCAGGATGGAAGTTAAATCGATCTGCACCATCATCGGGTAGATCATGGCCCAGATGAGGATGGCCACCGGGATGGAGACCTGCGCATACTCAAACTGCGCCAGAGTATTCGGCACAACGGGCAGAAACTGCCCCAGAAGCACGCCGGCGATCATCCCTAGCGCTACCCAGATGGTTAGGTAGCGCTCGAAGAGGTTCATGCCCTCCTTGGTAGAGGGCGCTTCGTCGGCAGCGGTGCGCTGCTTCTCACTCATTATTCACTCTCCCGTTATTAGAGCGGTGGAGGACAGGTCATACAACCTAGAAGGTCCCTAGCCTTCCGCCAGGACATTTAATGATATACGCATTAACAGATATACGGACAACCATATACTATTGCTCGAGCGTAATCAACGGCAACCGATAGGCCGCAGGAAATAACAGCTCGGCTATAGCGGACAAAGCGGTGAGGATGTCAGGCGGAGATAATTCACAGCTAACGGGTGCCTCTAAAGACTCCCCCCTGAGCCAATGCTCGGCTCCCAGCAGCAATCAGGCTGGCAGGCGAAGTGCTCCCGGTGTTCTTACTCAGCGCAGCCGATCCAGGCGCAGCCGCTCGCGTTCGTCGAACAGCCGCCCTGAGGCGAGCCATACTGCAGCCAGGGTCCCGATCCCGGTGCCTACCGTGATCAGGAACATGATCAGAATCTGGTACTTGACTGCCTCCATCGGCGGTACTCCAGAGAGGATCTGGCCCGTCATCATCCCCGGCAGGCTTACAATTCCGGCCGCTGCCATGGCGTTTATCATGGGGATCATACCCGATCGGGTGGCATCGCGGCGGATGCCCTCAACGGCCTCGCTCCAGGTGTATCCTAGGGCGAGCTGCGCCTCGATGACATCGCGCTGCTGCCAGGCGCCGTCGGTGAGCCGGTCTACAGACAAGGCGATGCCGTTCATGGTGTTGCCGAGCAACATACCGAGCAGGGGGATGGCGTACTGCGGCTGATACCACGGCTGCGGCTGCACCAAGGCCACCAGGGCCAGCACCGCAACGCTGAACGACGACAAAAACATCGCCAGCGTCCCCAGGCCGAAGCCCCAGAAGCCGGCAAAGCGACGCTTCTGCCGAGCCATAACCTCGCGCCCGGCGACCAGTAGCATAATCAGCCCCATCAGCGCCACCCAGTACAGCGTGGCATGGGCGAAGAGGGTCTCCAGCACCAAACCTACCAGCAGAAGCTGGATTACGGTGCGCGCCGCGGCGATGAGCAGGGAGCGCTCGACGCCGAGCCGACCGGCCCACGACAATCCGGCCAGCGCGACCACTAGCGCCCCGGCGATGGCCAGATCCAGGGCCTGCAGCTCGATAATTTCACCGGTCACGAATCGATCTCCTCGGCGACCCCGTCGCGGATAACGAAGCGCTGGGCTGCCATGCGTCGAACCTGCTCCTGATCGTGGGTCACCCAGACCAGGCTTAGCCCTTGGCGGCGCTGCTGCTCGGTCACGGTCTCGACGGCCTCGGTAGTGGCGGCGTCGAGGTTCGCTGTCGGCTCATCCAGCAGCAGCACCCGCGGCTGCAGGGCAAGGGCCCGCGCCAGGGCCAGCCGACTGCGCTCGCCGGTAGAAAGCCGCCGTACGGACCAGTCAGCGACATCCGCCTCAAAGCCCAGTGGCGCCAGTACTGAGGGCTCGACCACCGCGAGGTGATCCCCGACGCGGTCACTCCACCAGGCGCTGTCCGCGGCCAAATAGATTACTCGCGCCCGCCAGGCATGGCCGGTGAAGGCCTCACGGGAGGCGCCGTCGAGACGAACCTCGCCCTCGCTGGGGTCCAGATCGGCGATGGCACGCAGCAGCCGGCTCTTGCCCGAGCCGGACGGCCCGGCGACCGCGGTGCAACCACCGGGTGGCAGGAATAGCGCGGGCCAGGCTGCCACGGCACACCGAAGTTCCCGCAGCTCCAGGCGGGGAGGCTCGCCCTGCCCTTCACCCACAAGTAGTGCGCCGACAGCTGGAGATAGCTCTTGGTTGTTCATTTAATCTCGTATTTTAAGGCATAAACGAAGCTCATGCTGGCGAGCTTCGCATTACCTTGCCGCACGAGCTATTGCCCGAGCGGGGGTGGTGATTTTCTGGTCAAAGGATTTAGAGGGCCTATTTTAGCAAACCCCGCCTATACCCTCGCCCAATACGGGCGGGATATAAGCGGATGACTGCGCACTCGCAGCTGCCTGAGAAGTTGAAAGCCTCGTCCGTCAGGGCGGGGAGCAGTCACCAGCTGCACTCTGCACCATCTTTGCTTATGAAGCGGAGCATCCTATCGCCTTACATGAGGACAAGCCATCGATGGTTCGTACGCCAACCAAGTTTACTATTGACATGAATCAATACATGTTGATCATCTAGGAGATGCGGACCTTTCTTTTTCAACGCAACAGCAGGGGCAAACATAATGCCAAGAAGTCTTACTTACGTGGGTATTGGCGGTGTCGCTGGAGTGCTCGGGGCTATCGGCCTAGGGTGGGGCCTTTTATCAGACTCTAAAGGGGATATCGGTGAAGAACAGATAACTGTTTATAAGTCCCCTTCCTGTGAATGCTGCGATCACTGGGAAGAGCATTTGCGTGAAGCTGGCTTTGATGTGGAGTCAGTCATAGCCGAGCAGCAGCAGATCAACCAAGTTCGTTACCAACACGGCATCACCCCTGAGTTGGTCTCCTGCCACACAGGAGTTATAGAGGGATATGCAGTTGAGGGACATGTACCTGCTGAAGACATCAAGAGCATGCTTGAAGAGCGCCCTGATATAGCCGGATTAGCTGTACCGCGCATGCCGATTGGATCGCCTGGTATGGAGGTGCCTGGCGCTGCACCGGAGCCTTTCGATGTCATTGCCTTCCAAGAGGATGGCCAAACACGAGTATTTAATCACCATTCGCCATAAAAACCATGGTTGACGATACTCACCAAGATGAGCGTTTCCACGATAACCCGCTCGTTACCGGACCCCCTCATGTGCGCGCCTACGCAGGCGTGCCGATTGTCTCGCCGGACGGTTTCGCCATTGGGGTCCTCTGTGTACAGGATCAGCGCCCGCGCAGCTTTTCTGAGTTGGACTTAACTCCCCTCCACGACCTAGCGCAGATGGTCACCGATGAGCTGGAACTGCGCCTTGCCCATCGCGAACTAGCATGGGCCACCGAGCATGATGAGGACCACCAATTAGCTGGTGTGGCCGGATCCTGCATGGATCTTAGCGAGCAGGAAGCCGAGCGCGAGCGCTATCGCCTTGCGCAGGAGGCGGCCCGCTTCGGGATCTGGGAGTGGAACCTTGAGCACGATTCAGTCCACTGGGACGAGGCGTGCTGGCGCATGCTCGGCTACGACCCTGCCGAGGGGCGAACACTGGCGTTCGCGGATTGGCGAGATCTGGTGCATCCCGATGATTTGGCTAGGGGTGAGCCTGTGGTTATAGCGCAGGTCAGACGCAGCGAACCCTTTACCATCGAGTTTCGCTATAAATGCGCCGATGGCGCTTGGCTCTGGGTACAGGGCAGGGGACACATAGTGAAACGCGCTCCGGATGGCCAACCGCAGCTGCTAATGGGGACCCATGTTGAGATCGAACAGCTCAAGCAGACTGAGCATGCTCTGCGGCTGCGCGAGCAAGAACTCCAGCAAGCGGCTATTACCAGCCGCAAATAGATCACGAATCCCGAGCTACTGCTATCACCGATGCCATTCTCGCCTTGGGCCATAGCCTGGGTCTAACCATCATCGCCGAGGGGATCGAGACCCGTGAGCAGGAGGCTTACCTGCGCGAAGCAGGGTGCGAGATCGGTCAGGGATTTTACTATGCCCGGCCTGCTCTTTTAGGGGCGCTCCACTAGTAGGAGCGATAAGCTATAAGCCATCTAGCTGATAATTGCTGTAAGCGGCGGTGCGAGAGCACTTCCTGGGTGAGTACCTACGGCACGAAAATTGACACCATATTGCAATCCGGCCAACATTCAACAAATTAATGTTGTTGATGATAGGAGATTGCTGAATGACCTTCACCCGTGCCCAGGGCCTGGCCACCCGCAGCATTCACGGCCACGGCTTCAAGGATGCCCATGGCAGCCCGCACATGCCGATCTACGATACTAGCACCTTCACCTTCGAGACGACCCAGGATGTGCTGGACGCAATAGAGGGACGCAAGCTGGGCAGCTTCTATACCCGCTTCGGCCTGAATCCTTCCATCTTTGCACTGGAGGAGACGTTGGCGGGCCTCGAGGGTGCCGAGATGGCCTGGGTCTTTTGTTCGGGAATGGCCGCCGAAACGGCACTGTTTCTGACCCATGGGCGCCAGGGCATAATTGGTATCGGCGATGCCTATGGCGGAACCATGGAACTGCTGAGCAGTCAGCTCCCGGAGTTGGGCATACCCACCCGATTGATTCTCGGCAGCGAACTCGATCAATTAGACGAGCTGCTCGCCGAAGGCGCTGGTATGGTCTTCCTGGAAACGCCTACCAACCCCACCTTAGAACTATTCGATATAGAGGCTATTGCCGAAAGAGCCCATGCCCATGGCGCTATCCTGGTGGTCGACAACACCTTTGCCTCACCCGTCAACCAGCAGCCGCTGGCGCTGGGCGCCGACGTGGTGGTCCACAGTGCCACCAAGTATTTGGGCGGCCACAGCGACCTGACTGCCGGCACCCTGATGGGCTCAAAAGAGTTGCTAGGTCCGATCTGGAATTGGCGCAAGAACCTAGGCTCGATGCCGGCTCCGGCGACCGCCTCTCTGCTAGCACGCAGCCTGCGCACCTTAGTAGTGCGGGTTCGTCAGCAGAATGCCTCGGCACAGACGATCGCGGAATCCATGGAGAAGCACCAGAGCGTTCGGCGCGTTTACTATCCCGGCCTAGCTAATTTTCCGGGTCACGAACTTGCCAAACGACAGATGCAGGGGTTCGGCGGCATGCTCAGCATTGATATTGAGGGCGGTGGAGAAGCGGCCACTAGGGTAGCCGATCGCCTCAAACTATTCGCCCTAGCACCTAGCCTGGGCGGCACCGAAAGCCTAGCCACCCAGCCCTGCACCACCACCCACCATGGACTGCCTCACGAGGAGCGGGTTCGACGCGGCATTGAGGATGGTTTGCTGCGGCTCTCGGTAGGCCTGGAAGAGACCAACGACTTGATCGCCGACCTGGAGCAGGCGCTGGCATGACACCGCCCAAACTCCTGCGCACGGCTTAGAGCGCCTTCTCGACCAGGGCACGCCACTGCTCGGCCGTGAGCGAGACCGGATTACGGCGCTCGGAGACCTTGCTCAGGACTGCCTCGACGTGATTGGCGCTCACTCCCGCCGCTGCCAGCCCTGGTAGACCAGCGTACTCTCGGGCCTCCTCCCGCCAGCGGTAGAGGGTCGCCACCAGGGCGTCCGCTTGGTCTGCTTCACGAACTGGAGGCACCTCATCCTCCGCAATAAGGCGAGCTATACGGGCCATACGGCTCTCGACGAAGGACTCCGTATCGCCTCCGGCGGCGCGCGCTGCCGCCAGTGTCGATTCCATGGCCGGTGCCAGGACGTTGGCGGCAGCATCACCGTGCCCGATCGGCGCCAGAGAGCCGAGCGGGCCGATCACTCCGTGCACCGCACCCAGGCCGGTATAGGTCAGCGCCACCCCGGAGAGCGTGGCTGCCAGCGCCATGTCGTGACGCTCTGCTTCGAGATCGTCGTCGCCGTGGCGGCGCAGAAGCTCCGGGAGGGCGCCGCCGGCCAGTTCCAGGCCGTAGAGTAGCCAGCGATCCAGCAGCGGCGTCGAAGTAGGCGCCAGGTAGCTCTCCAGCAACTGCGCAAAGGCGTCCATCCCAGCGCTGGCAACAACGCGACGCGGCAGAGTACGGGTCAAGTGCGCGTCGAGGATAACACGGTCGGCGACAAAGGCTGGGTGGCGCAGGGATTTCTTATAGCCGCCCTCTAACGCCGGACGGCCAAGCACGGCGTTGTGGGTCGCTTCACTGCCTGTGCCCATGGTGGTCGGCACGGCCAACCACGGCAGCCGCTTGCCGCTGGGTGAGCGATCCCCTACCCCCTCCAAGTAGGCCTTGGTCGGACCCTCCTCGCAGGCCATGGCAGCAAGTGTCTTGCCGACGTCGAGGACGCTGCCACCGCCTATGGCGACCACCACATCACCTCCGCCGAGCGGCAACCGCCGCCGCTGCTCATCGACCCATTCGGCGCTCGGCTCGCCGCTGATGCGCACTTCCGTGATCCGCCAGCCCAGCTCCTGGAGAAGCTCCAGGCCCCCTGCTACGGACGGTAAACGCTCCAGGGTGGTACCCCCTGTGACCAGGACCAATTCTCTTTGCCCTTGTTCTCCAGGCGCCGGCGCAAGCTCCTGGACCCAGCTCGCCAGATACGTCTGCGCAGCACCGGGATGGTGGGCTATCTGGGGCAGATGTATGGGCGAAAGCACCGATGGGGCCATGGCCAAACTCCCTCACGTAACGTTTGAAGAAACCTCGAAAAACTCACGGATACGCCCAACGTAACGCTCGACGCCGTCAAAACTGTGGCTGCCACCATCCTCTACCACTTGCGCGCAGCCGTTCAGGGCCTCGATTGCCTCACGGGCATCCAGCAACTCATCGCCGAGCTGGCTCAGCAACAACAGATTCTGAGTACAATATCTCTCTGGAGCCAATTCTTTTAGTGCCTCCAAATGGCCTTCGTGCCATTCGTAACGGCTGCCGTCGTGGAGCTCAACACCGCCGGTCGGACCCAGCGCACAGCGCAACGTCTCATAGGGGCGCAGAGCCGGATTAATCAGCACCGCTCGCAGCTCAGGGAACCGCTCGCTGAGACAAAGCGCATAGAAGCCACCGAGTGAACTGCCAATGACGCCTACTGGCTCGAACCGCGTGACATACTCCACGATCTCGCTCAACGTCTCTAACGCCAACCGCGGATGATTGGGCAGCGACGGTGCCAAAAAATTTTCATCCTGCAATAGCCGCCGCAAAACCACCGCCTTGCGGCTGCGCCCGCTACCGCCAAAACCGTGAATATAGATAATCATAAATCAAATCCTGACTACCGATCAGCGCGCGCAAACCTCGCGCAATGCCGCACGATCATGTCGCGAGAGCGAGCTTGCATCGCGGTTAGCTTCACTCATCGTGGGATACATTACCGATCGGCGATCATCAACATGGCCGATGCCGAGGGCGTGGCCTAACTCATGGGCTAGTATAGTGCGCAATTCCTGCCGATCCCGAAACTGGTAGACGGTGATCCGTCCCTCGCGACCACGACCTTCATACTCCCCAGCCTGAAACCCCTGGATGCGCTCAGCTTGGCTGCGTAACCGATCGGCGTGATCGTTAAGTCTCTGCTGCTCGGCGAGGAGTTGGTTCTGGCGCTGCTCTAACTGCGCCGAGCGATTGCGTAGTTGCGCGGCTCGGTCATTGAGCGTCACGGCCTCTTGCTGCAACTCTTCCTGCTCGCTCTTAAGCCGCTCACGCGCCTGCGCAGTACGCTCGACTTCACCGCGGTTCCAGCGCTCAACATCTCTCTCGAAACTAACTTGCCGCTGTTCGTAATCCGTTACCTGTTGCTCATGCTCTTCCCAGCGCTGCTCGAATCGCTGGACACGCTCGCGAAAAGCATCCCAACGCTCGCGGTGACGCTCCTGCTCCTGCTTAAGCTCTTCGTGGGAGTCCCGCTGGCGCTCCAAGTGTCCCTGAAGTTCACCATAGACCAGACGGATTTCCAGCTCTGGGTTATCGTCTACGCGACGAAACAGGCTTCGCCCGGCGGCCTCTTCCCATAAAGATGCTGCCTCTGCGATCTGCCGACCCAGCTCATCACGATCAATATCGTAACGCGCATCTACCTCGGTAATGCTGTAGGCCAAGGGGCGCTGGCAGGGATTATGTGTCTGTGCCCCAAGCCCAAACAGAACTGAGCCGCCCAGGCCGATCAGCGTAAGCGATAAAGCTACCGGAAAAAGCCTTCCTAACCCAGACAAAACCGCAAGATCTCAGTAACTGCAGAGGAATTTACAGACGGAATGGGATCAGATGAGGTGTTTTTTGAGGGGATAAGTCTCTAGGCATGAAACTGAAATCTGGTAGCGGGGGCAGGATTTGAACCTGCGACCTTCGGGTTATGAGCCCGACGAGCTGCCTGACTGCTCCACCCCGCAATCGATGTATGTATTGTATTCATTAGAGCGGAGGTTTGCAACCTTCTTTAGCACTTTTATGCAAAATTAATGCCCCTGCGTAAAGAAGTATGCCCCTCCGCCCTATTAGCCGACCTGGCCTACTACATACCTAGGGCTGACTGGCACAGCGAGATAAGCTGTTCCGGGAAGATACCCAGAACCAGCACCGCCACACCATTGACCACTAACAGCGCCCTAATCGGCAATGAGGCACCGGGCGACAACTCTTTAACTTCATCATCATCAGCGCTATCACTATCAGGCCTATCAAAATAGGCAGCCTTGAGAACTCGCAGATAGTAGAAAGCACCTATTACGGCAGCAACCACTGCCAGAACAGCATAGGCGATTAGATCGGCTTCCACCACCGACTTGAGTACTAGGTACTTGGCATAGAACCCTACGGTGCCCGGGATGCCGGTCATAGAGACCATTAGCAACAACAACACACCGGCAAAGACCGGATGGCGCTCGTTAAGCCCCCGATAGTCGGCAATCCTTTCGGCCTCTATGCCGGTGTGGGAAAGCACGGTAACCAAACCGAAGGCGCCAGCTGCCATGATCGCATAGGCGATAACATAGAATAGCGCCGCTGAATGTCCCGCATCGGTCCCCGCGGCCAAGGCAAGCACAATAAAGCCAGCATGGGCAATGCCTGAATAGGCGAGCATGCGCTTGAGATTGGTCTGCATGATCGCAGCCAAATTACCCAGGAGCAGCGAAACAACAGCGACCACTAGCAGCATCGGTTGCAGGGTCTCATGTAGGGGACCCATGCCGTCTGCCAATAGCCGCAAGAATAGCGCGACGGCCGCCACTTTGGGAGCAGTGCTGACAAATAGTGTCACCGCGCTCGGGGCACCTTGATAGACATCCGGAACCCAAGAGTGGAAGGGTGCTGCCCCCAGTTTAAACGCCACACCCACAAGCATGAACGACATGCCAAAGAGCAGCAGCATAGGCTGCTCCTCACTCGCTGCGGCTGCGGCTATCTCGGTGAGAATCAGGCTCCCTGAACCGCCATAGACCATGGACATGCCGTATAGCAGGATCCCTGATGCCAACGAGCCGAGGACGAAATACTTCATGGCCGCCTCGGCTGCGCGCTGGGAGTCGCGCTGATAGGCTACCAGGGCATATAGGGCAAGCGACATCAGTTCTAAGCCCAGATAGAGCGTCAGCATGCTTCCGCCCGAGGCGATGATGATCATCCCTAGGGTAGCGAATAAGGCGAGCAGATAGACCTCGCCCTGCAACAGTCCGCGCTCTTCTAGGTAAGGCCGACTGTAGGCCAAGGCCAACGCCGCCAACAGCGCTACAGCTGCCTTGAGCATGGCGGCCAAGGGATCGACAACGTAGTGCCCGGAGAAAGTGGTATCAGTCACCCCCCACTGGGTAAGGATCGCCAATGCCGCGGTAACTAACAAAGCCAGCTGGGTGAGCAAAAAGGTCACTGTGCGCCGTGAACCGCGCACAAAAAGATCCACGACCAATATGGTGCAGATAGCACCCAGCAACCATATTTCTGGCAGCGCTAATGAAAAATCGGGCGTCTCGAAGCTCATTGCTTCTCCTTCCTTACCGGGCAGCAGCGCTGGACAGGGTTGCGGAGACCTCTTCAAGCAGGTTGATCAAGGTTGGCTCCGCTACTGAAATAAGTATCGCCGGATAAAGGCCTAGGCCAAGCACTGCAACCGCCAATACCGATAACAATGTCAGTTCACGGCCATCGAGATCCTGGAGCCGATCGACTCTTTCGTTAGCCACCGGCCCGAATATAACCCGTTTAACAACCCACAACGAGTACGCCGCACCTACTATGAGAGTTAGACCGGCGATGGCGGCATACCAGAAGCTGGCGTGATAGCTGCCTAAGATGACCATAAACTCGCCGACAAAGCCTGAGGTACCCGGCAAACCGGCATTGGCCATAGCAAAGAGTACAAAAAAGGCCCCAAAGATCGGCATTTTATTAATTACGCCGCCAAAATCCGCGATCCGCCGGGTATGCATACGGTCGTAGAGTACTCCCACGCATAAAAACAGGGCCGCTGATATGAAACCGTGAGAGATAAGCTGAACATAGCCTCCGGTCATGGCCAACAGACCACCGCCTTCGGTTGCTGACAGGCCAGCTTGGAAAATCACGAAAAAACCAAGGGTGGCAAACCCCATATGGGCAATTGAAGAATAGGCTATCAGCCGTTTGATGTCCTCTTGGACCATCGCCACCAAGCCAATGTAGACGATGGCAATGAGTGACATGCCAATAACCAGCCAGGCTAGCTCTTGGCTCGCCTCGGGGGCAATCGGCAGGGCGAAGCGCAAAAAGCCATATGCCCCCATCTTCAGGGTTATGGCCGCCAGGATTACCGAGCCCCCGGTCGGTGCTTCTGTATGGGCATCAGGCAACCAAGTGTGAACCGGCCACATCGGCACTTTCACCGCAAACGCGGCGAGCATCGCCAAGAAGATCAGTATCTGTGCCTCAAAGGCGAGTTCCAGACCGTGGAAATCCAATACCCCGAAGCTATCTGCCTGCCAGCGCAGATAGAGAAAGGCGATGAGCATCAACACCGAACCGAGGAAGGTGTAGAGGAAAAACTTTATCGTCGCATAGATGCGGTTAGCACCTCCCCAGATACCGATGAGCAGGAACATCGGTACCAGCATCGCCTCCCAAAAGACGTAGAAGAGTATCGCATCAAGGGCTGCGAAAACGCCGACCATGAGACCTTCCATTATCAGGAAGGCTCCCATGTACTGAGCCAGGCGGTACTCAATCCCCTTCCAGGCCGCCACCACCACCAACAGGGTCGCAAAGGTGGTCAGCAAGACCAACGGCATGGAGATACCATCGACTCCCAAGTGGTAATGGATATCGAAGGTCGGTACCCAACTGCGTTTTTCGACGAACTGCATACCCGCGCCGGGATCAAACCCGACCCACAGGATAAGGCTAAGCAATAACGCCAGAGCGGCTGCTCCGCTCGCCACTGCTTTGACAGCCCCCGGTGAGCGATCCCCGATCGCGAGCACTGCGGCACCGCCTAAAATCGGCACCCAGATGATCAGGCTCAACAACCAACCGTCGAACATCCGTTATTCCCCTGCTTTCTAGGCGCTTTAGCCAGTCTCGTCTTAGACGAGCAACGTGCGCACTACAAAAAGTGTGATCAGCAGCAGGACGCCGATGACCATGACAAAAGCGTAGTGGTACAGATAACCGGTCTGCGCTTGACGAACACCTGCGGCCAGGCGACCAACCAAACGCGCCGAGCCATTAACCAACGCGCCATCAATAATCCACCGCTCGCCAACCGTCGATAAAAGGCGTGCCACTGCCCTGCCACCACCGGCAAAGCCCTGGATGTAAAGCCAATCGAAACCGTACTTATGCTCAAGCAGACGCTGAACAGGCAACAGCGGAGCAGTAACCCGCGCCCGCCATTCCGGCCTCTTGAGATATAGCAACCAGGCCACCAGGAAACCGCCTAACGCCAAATAAGGCACCGGAGTAGCAAAGGCGTGAGCGATAAAGCCCATGATACCGGTATAGCCCTCGGCCAGCCTGGCCAAGCCATGCTCTGTAGCCAGCACCTGGATCGAGCCATCAACCTTGAAGAAATCACCCACCACCATCGGCGCAAAGGTGAACAGCCCGATAAATATCGACGGTACTGCCAACAGGATTAACGGCCAGGTGACCACCCGCGGACTTTCATGCAAGTGCTCGCGGGCATGGGCATCAACGCGCTCCTCGCCATGAAAGACCATGAACAGCAGCCTAAAGCTATACAAGGCGGTTACGAAGACCCCCAGCACCAGCAGCCAATAAGCGAATACCGCCCAACCGCCGGCACTATAGCCAACCGCGGCGATCACGGCCTCTTTAGAGAAGAACCCGGAAAAGCCAGGGAATCCAACCAAGGCCAAGGTACCGATCAGCATGGTGACGTAGGTGATCGGCATGTACTTAGCCAGTCCGCCCATCTTGCGCATATCCTGCTCATGGTGCAGCGCAACAATCACCGATCCGGCGGCGAGGAACAACAGCGCCTTGAAAAAGGCGTGAGTAAACAGGTGATAGACACCGGCGGCGTAGGCGGAGACGCCAAGGGCGGCGGTCATGTAGCCAAGCTGTGAGAGTGTTGAGTAGGCAACTACGCGCTTGATGTCATTCTGCACCAAGCCAATAAGGCCCATAAAGAAGGCTGTCAAAGCCCCCACTACTAACACCACAGTAAGCGCTACGCTTGACAACTCAAAGACCGGCGAAAGCCGCGCTACTAGGAAGATGCCGGCAGTAACCATGGTCGCCGCGTGGATCAGCGCCGAGATCGGCGTCGGACCCTCCATGGAGTCGGGTAGCCAGACGTGGAGCGGCACCTGAGCAGACTTGCCCATACAGCCAATGAATATGAGTACACAGGCAACAGTTATCAGGCTCCACTCAGCGGCACCGAATACGTTCAAGGTCAGCTCGGCGCTCTGCTCGATAGCCGCAAATAGCTCGCCGTAATGCAGTGTGCCGTAGGCGCCAGCGAGGACGGCGATGCCGAGCAGTAGACCCAGATCCCCTACCCGGTTGACCAGAAAGGCCTTAAGATTGGCAAATATCGCGCTCTCGCGCGTATACCAGAAGCCGATCAGCAGATAGGAGACCAGCCCTACCGCTTCCCAAGCGAAAAACAGCTGCAGCAGGTTATTCGCCATAACCAGCATCAGCATGGCGAAGGTGAACAGCGAGATATAGCTGAAAAAGCGCTGATAACCGGGATCGTCGTGCATGTATCCGATGGTGTAGATATGCACCATCAAGGCCACGAATGTCACCGTGGCCATCATCACCGCCGTGAGACGATCGACGAGAAACCCTATCTCGAAGCTAAGATCACCGACTGCCGCCCAGGTATAGATAGTGAAATCTACCGGCTCGAGGCTACCGCGCACCAAGCCGGCTAGGACCCAAAAAGAGAGCAGCGTAGCGATCCCCACTGCGCTGATGGTTACCCAATGTGCCCCGGAACGGCCTATCCAAGGTCCACCGATGCCGGCAATAATTGAGGCAACAAGCGGCAGCAGGACTATGGCTAACAGAATCGGTTCCATCATAACCTGATCCATGGCTTACCCCCTCATAGCATCCATGGCGGCGACGTTGATATCACCGCGTGATCTGAAGAGCACGACTACTATCGCCAACCCGATAGCAACCTCTGCCGCCGCTACTGTGAGGATGAAGAAGACAAAGATCTGCCCAGCCAAATCCTCAAGATAGGCGGAGAAACCGATGAAGTTGATGTTCACAGCGAGCAGAATCAGCTCAATGCACATCAGCAACAAAATAACGTTTTTGCGGTTTATGAAGATCCCCGCCACACCGAGGCTGAAGAGCAGTGCCCCTAGGATCAGGTAATTGGAGAGCTCGATCATTGGGCCTTCCCGCTTATATTCATTGTTGGTTGAATACGCCTCGAACCGCTCATTCTGACGAGCGCCTCCGGTCTTTGCGCCCCATTTGTACTAAGCGCAGGCGCTGCTCTTTGCGCGCCGAGAGCTGCTTAGGCACATCCTGACGAGCAGTATCCGGCCGGCGGCGCATGGTCAATGAGATGGCAGCGACTATCGCAACGAGGAGAATCACCGCAGCTATCTCGAATGGATAGACGTAGACCGTGTAGAGCACCTCGCCTATGGCGCGGATGTTGTTGACATCGGCCGATGGCTCGGGAATAAAGCCACCGACCAGGTCAACCTGCTCTGAGAGGATCACCACAACCAGTTGCACGAACATTAACACGGCCACTAGCAGCCCTACCGGCAAGTATCTAGCAAAGCCCTCGCGCATTACGGCGGTATTTATGTCGAGCATCATCAGCACGAACATAAACAGCACCATCACTGCTCCGACATAGACCACTATCAAGGCAAGGCCGAGAAACTCGGCGCCGGAGAGCACCCAAATAATCGCCGCATTAAAAAAGGCCAAGACCAGAAATAAGGCGGCGTGCACTGGGTTACGGACACTAATGACCATCGTTGCCGCGAACAGCAACACGCCGGCAAAGATGTAGAAAATTATCTGTTCCATCGTCAGTACCGCCCTCGCTTATCGGTATGGCGCGTCGACGGCGCGATCTGCCGCGATCTGACTCTCATACTGATCGCCCATATGCAGCAACTTCTGTTTATCTATCACCCGCTCACTACTCTGTTCAGCGTGATAAGTATCTAAACGGGTCAACACTATTGAATCTACCGGGCAAGACTCTTCACAGAAACCGCAATAGATACACTTGAACATATCCACTTCGTAGCGGGTTGTACGCCGTGTCCCATCCTCGCGCTGGTGCGATTCGATGGTTATTGCCTGCGCCGGACATACCACTTCGCAGAGCTTGCAGGCAATGCAGCGCTCCTCGCCATTCGGATAGCGGCGCAAAGCCAGATGGCCCCTAAAGCGCGGTGACTTCGGCGCGCGCTCCTCGGGGAATTCCAGGGTGATGCTGCGGTTAATAAAGTGCCGCCCGGTAAGGCGCATCCCGCGCAACAACTCCACCAGGAAAAAGCTTCGCAAGTAATCGCTTAGCGGCCTCATGTGCTCACTCCATCAAACCAGGGGCCGACGCCGACATAGATAAGGCCGGCAAGCACCACCAGCCATACCACTGTCACTGGGATCAAAACCTTCCAGCCCAGGCGCATCAACTGATCATAACGATAGCGCGGGAAGGTAGCGCGGAACCACAGATAGCAGAAGGCAAAGAAAGCTGTCTTAAGCAGTACCCATACCGTCCCCGGCACCCAGTCGAAGGCCGGCCCCAGTACCGGCAACCCCTCAAAAGGTGAATACCAACCACCGAGGAAGAAGGTCGCCGCCAGGATCGAGATAAGCAGCATATTGGCGTATTCGGCCAAAAAGAATATGGCAAAGGCCATACCTGAGTACTCGACGTGGAAGCCGGCGACAATCTCCGACTCACCCTCGGCTATATCGAACGGTGACCGGTTCGTCTCTGCTACACCGGAGATCCAATAGACGATAAACAGGGGGAGCAGAGGCAGCCAGAACCACTCCCAGAACGGCCCGGCTTGAGCCTCAACGATACCGCCCATATTCATAGTTCCGGCAGCCATTAAAACACCGACTAAGGCGAATCCGAGGGCTATCTCGTAAGAGACGACCTGCGCCGAGGCCCGTAAAGTGCCCAGCAGGGCGTATTTAGAGTTGGAAGCCCACCCGGCAAGCAGCAGGCCGTATATACCCAATGAGGTCATTGCCAGGATGTAGAGAGCCCCGGCATTGATAGCGGCTACCGCCATCCCCTCGCCGAAAGGCACCACCGCCCAGGCTGCCAGGGCAGGCATGATGGCCATGGTCGGCGCAATCAAAAACAGTACGCGGTTGGCGTTGCTCGGAACCGTGATCTCCTTGAACAGGAGCTTCAGGGCATCAGCAATGGGTTGGAGTAGCCCCGCATATCCCACCCGGTTAGGGCCACGCCGATCCTGCATATAGCCTATAACACGCCGCTCAACATAGGTGTAATAAGCCACAGCTATGAACAGCGGTATCAATATGGCCCAGATCTTGGCGGAATGCCACAAAAGTGTCTCGAACATGCCCTTGATCGTCCTTTGCTGCCGCCTAGAGCGCTTCTATGGTCACGGTCCCGTAAGCCGGGCCGAGCGGCGCCCGCTCAGCAAGCCCTGCCGGGATCCAAGCCGTACCCGCGGGGATATGTGAGCAAACGGTTAGCGGCAACTCAAGTGCCGCGCCGTTAGCCCGCACCCTAACCGGGGTGACCTGATCTGTGTTTACCCCTAGCTGCCGGGCCGTCTGCGGCGCGACAGCTACTCCCAGGGCCCCGGCTATTGGGGCCTGCTGCAGCGGCGCTGAGCGCCGAACCAAAGGATCGCCTGAATAGATGGGCACGTCTCCTCCCAGCGCCAGGCAATTTGTTTGTTTGCTTTTATTCTTTTCATTCCGCTTATGGTCCTGCTTAGTATCACTAGATGTGGCTTGTTTTGAAGCCTGCAAAGCATCTACCGGATATTGCGCTGCGGGAGTGATATCACGACACTTGCCCGCTATCTCTGCATGAACTTGGGCAATATCCTCGTAATCAAAACCATCCAACTCAAGCACAGTACCCAGGGCCCGCCAAATGCGCCACCCCGGCCTAGCCTGGGCATAGGGTTTGGCGACGCCGCGAATGCTCTGCCAAGCCCCTTCATTGTTGACGTAAGTACCAGCTGTCTCGCCAAACGCCGCCGCCGGCAAAAGCAGGTCGGCAACCTCGCGCAGACGCTCATCGGCAAAGGTGGTTATTGCCACCACGTGATCAGCCTGCTCCAGCGCTGCGCGGCCCGCTGCCGGATCCCATAGATCGTTATCCGGCTCCACGTTAAAGAGCAGATAAGCGCGCAAACCGGCGCGCAGCATCTGATTAGCGGCGAGTCCTTGCCTTGCCGAACTAGCACCACCTACCCTGCGATGAGGCAACGCACCAGCTAACCATCCACCAACGCTATTAGCCGCCTCTGCAAGCACCCCAAAGCGGGATCGACTCCACTCACCGATAAGGCTACCTAGGGCCCGCAGAGTAGCGGCCTGAGGATGGCTCATAGCCAGATTGCCAAGCAGTACGCTAGATTGTTGGCCATCGAGCAAGCGCTGCGCTATATCTCGCGCCGCATCAGTTACCTTGATCTGGCCTATCTCAGCACCGAGGTGCTGGGGAAGCTTCTGTTGGCGCTTTTCAGCTAGGGCCTGCGCCACACCTGCTAGCTCCGCGAGGAGTTTATCGGGGGCAACGGCGAGTTCTCTTGCCAAATCAAAGTTCCAGTCAAAGCCGCGCGGGTTGATCGCCATAACATCACCACCAGCCTGCGCTGCCTTACGCAGCCGGTGGTTGATCAGTGGCTGTTCATGACGCGGATAACTACCAATCAAAAGTATCGCCGCAGAGTCCTGAAGATCCGCTATTGATTGGCCGAGATAGGGATACACCGGGGCTGAGTCCTGATCGCGGACATCGACCTCGCGCAGCCGGTGATCGACATTGGCCGAACCTATTTGATGTAGCAGTTGCCCACCCAGGTAGAGTTCCTCGAGAGTCGCACTCGGGGCGATGAGCCCGCCGATCGACTCCGGGCCATGGTTATCAATCACCTCGCGCAGCCTGGCAGCGGCGATATTTACCGCCTCACCCCAGTCTATCTCCTGCCAGCGGCCGTCGCGTTTCACCTGCGGATTAGCAAGACGTTGTGGCGAGTTAAGCCCCTCTATGCCAAAGCGGTCACGGTCACTGATCCAGTTCTCATTGATGGTATCGCAAACCCGCGGCACCGCCCGCACCACCCTACCCTGGAATGTATGTAGCTGGAGCTGCGAGCCAACGCCGTCGTGCGGCGATACCGCAGGGAAGCTGAGCAACTCCCAGGGACGAGCACGGAAGCGGAAAGGCTTGTTGGTCAGCGCCCCGACCGGACACAAGTCGACGATATTAGCTGACAGTTCAGACTGCAGGTGTTTACCGGTATAGGTTGATATTTGCAGCTTCTCACCGCGGTTCATGCCACCTAAATCCGGCTCTCCGGCAATCTCATCAAGAAACCGAATACACCGTGTACAGTGGATGCAACGGGTCATCTCAGTGGCTACCAGTGGACCAAGGTCCTCATCGGCAACCACGCGCTTACCTTCATTAAAACGCGACAACCCGCTACCGTAGCCAACCGATTGATCCTGCAGTTCACACTCACCGCCCTGATCGCAGATCGGGCAGTCGAGGGGGTGGTTGATGAGCAGGAACTCCATTACCCCACGCTGGGCGTTAAATACCCGCTGCGATTGAGTTGTTACCTTCATGCCATCGGCTACCGGCGTCGCGCAAGCCGGCATCAACTTAGGGGCCCGCTCCACCTCTACCAGGCACATCCGGCAGCTGGCTACCACTGAGAGATGGCGATGGTAGCAAAACCGCGGCACATGGATGCCTACCCTATCCGCCGCCTCGATCAGTTGCTCACCCTTGCGCGCCTCCACCGAGCGACCGTCGATCTCGATGGTGACAGTATCTACGCTCTCTGCGCTGGAGCTCATGCTGCAGCCTCCACAACCGACCTTCCATGCATGATGTAGTGCTCAAACTCATTGCGAAAATGCTTTAGGAAGCTCTGTACCGGCATGGCTGCAGCATCTCCGAATGCACAAATGGTATGACCGGCAATCTGCTCGGCGACCGCATCGAGCTTATCCAAGTCCTCAAAGCGCCCATTGCCCTCGACAATGCGCATCAGAGTGCGATAGAGCCAGCCAGTCCCCTCGCGGCAAGGCGTACACTGACCACATGATTCGGCGTAGTAGAAACGCGCAATCCTGGCCAAAGCCCTGACCATATCAGTAGTCTCATCCATGACTATGACCGCACCTGAGCCGAGCATTGAACCGGCGTGCTGGAGGCTATCGTAGTCCATGTTGGTTGCTAGCATGGCCTCTCCGGGCACTACCGGTGTCGAACTGCCTCCCGGGATCACCGCCTTTAACCGACGACCACCGCGTACCCCGCCAGCCATATCCAAAAGCTCCCGGAACGGGGTGCCCATGGGGATTTCAAAGTTGCCGGGTTTTTCAACATGCCCCGAGACGCAAAATATCTTCTCGCCACCATTGTTGGGCTTACCAAGATTGAGAAACCACTCTGCGCCATTGCGGATAACCGCGGGCACCGAGGCTAGGGTCTCGGTGTTATTTATGGTAGTTGGCTTGCCATACACCCCGTACTGCGCGGGGAATGGCGGCTTATAGCGCGGCTGGCCTTTCTTACCCTCAAGGGACTCCATTAGTGCCGATTCTTCACCGCAGATGTACGCACCGGCACCATAGTGGTTATAAAGCTGAAAGCTGAACCCGGATTCAAGGATGTTATCGCCTAGATAACCGGCCTGGCGCGCTTCGGCAACGGCCTTTTCCATGCGCTCAAAAGGCTCATGATGGAATTCACCGCGCATATAGTTATAACCGATGCTCGCCCCCATGGCGTAGCCGGCGATGACCATGCCTTCGACGACCGCGTGTGGGTTGAAGCGCAAAATATCGCGATCCTTGCAAGTGCCCGGCTCGGATTCATCCGAATTACAAACCAAATACTTTTGTACTTGGCTCTCACGAGGCATGAAGCCCCACTTTATCCCCGGGGGGAATCCTGCACCGCCGCGCCCTCGCAAACCACTCTGCTTTACTTGGTCGATGACCTCAGCTGCTGGCATCTTACCTTTGAGCACCTTCTCCAAGGCCTGATAACCGCCGACCTTACGGTAGTTCTCCAGGCTCCAGGGCTGCTCGTAGCCGAGGGTAGTGAAGCACACTTGATTGACCATGGCTCCTCCGCGCCCCGCCGGTTAGCTCAACCCGTCGAGGATCTCGTCGATCCGCTCACGGGTAAGATGGGTGTAATAGTGACCATCGACGACCATCATCGGCGCTCCAACACAGCCGGCTAGGCACTCCTCCTCACGCACCAGGGTGATCCTACCATCTGCTGTCGTCTCACCCTGTCGAATCCCTAAGCGCTGCTCGGCGTAGGCCACCAAATCATCGGCGCCATTGAGCCAGCAGGAGATATTGGTACAGATATTGACCTTGTGCCTACCGGTCGGCCGGTCAAGATGGAACATAGAGTAGAAGGTAGCAACCTCGAAGGCCTCTACCCGCGGCATACCGATATAATCAGCTACTGCCTCAACGTGGTTACGCTCCAGATAGCCGCCATTATCATCCTGCATTATGTGCAAAGCAGGGATTATCGCTGATTTTCGCCCACTACTATCACTTGGATACTGAGCTAACCACTTATCGATGCGCTGGCGCTGATCGGCACTCAGCAGCTCAACCTGCTCTGTCTCCTGACTCACCTATCCACCTCCCCGAAGACCACATCAAGCGAGCCGATCAAAGTAACCACATCTGCCAACATATAGCCACGTATCATTTCATCCATCCCCGCTAGGTGGTAATAACAAGGCGGCCTTATCTTGAGTCGGTAAGGCTTATTGGCCCCATCCGAGATAATATATGTAGCGAATTCACCCTTAGGCGCCTCAACCGCAGCGTAGACCTCTCCCGGTGGCGGGCAGTACCCCTCACTGTAATGCTTGAAGTGATGGATCAGCCCCTCCATGTCATCTTTCATCCGCTCACGCGAGGGAGGCACAACCTTCGGGTCATCAATACGAACCGGCCCGGGGTTATCACGCAGCCAATCAACACACTGTTTGATAATCCGATTCGATTGGCGCATCTCCTCAACTCGGACCAAATAACGGTCGTAGCTATCGCCATTAGTTCCTACCGGGATATCAAAATCAAGCTCGTCATAGACGGCATAAGGCTGCGTTTTACGCAGATCCCACTCCACCCCTGAGCCACGCAGCATAGCCCCAGTAAAGCCTAGGGACAGTGCCCGCTCTGCCGAGATAGGACAGACATCTACTAGGCGCTGCTTCCAGATCCGGTTATCGGTCAGCAGCGTCTCATACTCATCAACACAATGGGGGAAGCGCTCAGTGAAGTCATCAAGAAAATCGAGCAACGAGCCTTCTCGAGCTCGGTTCATCTCACGTAGCTCTTTATCGCTACGATATGGTGAAGCCTCATAACGCGGCATCTGATCGGGCAGATCGCGATTGACGCCTCCTGGGCGATAATAGGTGGCATGCATGCGCGTCCCGGAGACGGCTTCGTAAACGTCCATCAGATCTTCGCGCTCGCGGAACGCATAGAGAAATGCGCTCATCGCGCCGACATCTAGCCCGTGGCTGCCCAACCACATCAAGTGGTTGAGGATACGGGTGACCTCATCAAGCATTACCCTAATGTACTGAGCTCGACGCGGTGGCTCGATGTCGAGCAGCTTCTCAATGGCACGCACATAGCCGTGCTCGCTGCAAAGCATGGAGACGTAATCAAGCCGATCCATATAACCGATCGACTGATTATACGGTTTGGTCTCGGCAAGCTTCTCAGTCGCCCGGTGCAACAAGCCTATATGGGGGTCGGCGCGCTTGACTACCTCGCCATCCATCTCCAGCACTAGGCGCAGCACACCGTGCGCCGCCGGGTGCTGCGGTCCGAAGTTGATTGTGTAGCTCTGAAACTCAGTCATTCCCTTGCCCCTCCTGAGCCGAACCGCGAGACTGCTGCTGGCGATTATCGTCACGTATCACTCGCGGAGTGAGAACACGTGGCTCAATCTGCACCGGCACATAGACAACACGCCCCTTATCCTCATCAAAATAGGGTTCGACATCACCTATCATCGGGAAGTCCTTGCGGAAGGGGTGGCCGACAAACCCGTAGTCGGTGAGAATCCGGCGCAAATCTGGGTGGCCTTCAAAGATGATCCCATAAAGGTCGAAGGCCTCTCGCTCAGGCCAGTTTGCTGATCCCCAAACCTCCACCAACGAGGGTATCACCGGGAAATCGTCATCAGTAGCAAAGCAACGGGCCCGAAGCCGGTGGCCGTGCTTTAAGGAGAGCAGGTGGTAGACAGCTGCCAGGCGTCGGCCGGTGTTTTCGGTTATCGGCTGCAGGCCGTAAATACCGGTTCGTCCTAATCGACCTACGCCCGGATCGGTTACTCCACGACTAAAACCGGTACTACTCGCCTGCTCTGTTGTCCATTCATCCTGACCATAGGTGGCATAATCAACCCCGGCGACATCTATCAACTGCTCGAAGTGCCACTGCGGGGCATCGCGCAATTCGCGCATTATGGCAACAAGACTCTCCGGCGCCACCTCAATTGTAACCTCGCCATACTCAACCTTGCTCGCGAGGATCTGGCTTGCAAATTGCTCGCATAGCTGCTCACAAAGAATATCGGGCTCGGCCATGGAATCTCCCTCAGCGCGCAATGGTATCCGTCCGGCGAATCTTGTTTTGGAGTTGGAGGATCCCGTAATACAGGGCTTCCGCCGTAGGTGGGCAACCCGGGACGTAAATATCAACCGGCACTATCCGATCACAGCCGCGAGTCACTGAATAAGAGTAGTGGTAGTACCCACCACCATTGGCACATGAACCCATGGATATTACCCACTTAGGCTCGGGCATCTGATCGTAGACCTTGCGCAAAGCGGGTGCCATCTTATTGCACAAGGTTCCAGCCACAATCATCACATCCGACTGGCGGGGACTCGGCCGGAAGATCAAGCCATTCCTATCCCAGTCGTAGCGTGGGGCAGCCACGTGCATCATTTCAACCGCACAGCAGGCCAGACCAAACGTCACCGGCCAAAGTGAACCGGTACGCGACCAATTGATCAATGCATCAGCCGTCGTGGTTACATAGCCACGCTCAAGCAGGCCTTCTACTCCCATTCCAGTGCCCCTTTCTGCCACTCGTAGAGGAGACCTATAACCAGCAGGCCAACAAATACACCCATTGCAGCTATGCCAAACAGGCCTATATCTTCAAGCACTATAGCCCACGGGAAAAGGAAGGCGATCTCCAGATCAAAGAGAATGAAAAGCAGCGCCACTAGATAGTAACGCACATCGAATTTCATTCGTGAGTCTTCAAAGGCGTCGAAGCCACACTCGTAAGGGGCCTGCTTCTCAGGTCCAGCCCGCCGCGGCCCGAGCACAAAGCCGGCAACCAGCGGCAGAACTCCAAACACGAGCCCGACGACTATGAACATTAAGACCGGCAGATATTCTTCTAGCATTATTTTACGCTGCTCCGATCCTGCTTGAGCTGGTGGCGCACCGTGCTCCACCGCATTTTAAGGTGTATGGAGTTTACGGAGCCCCGGGACTCCCTGTCAACCAGAATTTTTTTGTAACTTCCTGACTAATAAAGAGTTATAGTTACAAAAAAAGATCCTGACGCTCTTGCGGTCAGCATAACCAAACAATATACCGGGGTCGAGCATCTCGCGCAGGCAGCTACTCTACCAGCGTTGACCCAAATAGGCTGTCTCTTATCTATTCAGCGGAAGGCAGGCACGCCGAACAAGAAATGATGCAAAAAGAAGACGAAGGCAAGGTAGGCAACTAGCCCGGCAAATATAGCAACCCCATCCAGAGCCATCCGACCGTCACTGAAACTGGCACCAGCGGCGAGATCGCGCCGCCGCAGACTTATAAACTCGGCACTAGCCCACAACATAAACAACCCATAGAGGGCCAAGTCTGCAGGCCGCCCTCCAGTGGCGATGAGATGAACCAGGGCCCAAACGGCCACTCCGGCTACCAGAGGGTGGCCAAGCCGATGGTGGATCTGGCTGCCCCGCACAAAGGCTGCCGCAACCAAGATAAATGAGAAGAGCATCAACGTGCCCAGGATGGGATCTAACCAGGCGGGGGCTGCCCACAGTGGATTTTGCTCGGGGTAAGAGAGAGAGTAACCGATCACAAGCAGGACAAGCCCCGCCAGCGAGGTCAGGGCCATCATGCCCTTCCAGCGCTGTTCTCCCAAGCGCTCAATTTGGACTGCCCGCCACCCCGGGACCAGGAGCCGGGAACTGTGCGCCCCCAGGAAGAGAACCAAGCCTACTATCAGGGTCGCCATAGCCATGTTCAAAGGACTCAGGACTCCACCTGGATAAATAAACCACAGTCAAGATATCTGGTGCCGAAGGCCGGACTCGAACCGGCACGGCTTGCGCCACCGCCCCCTCAAGACGGCGTGTCTACCAATTCCACCACTTCGGCATTTATCTTATGCTAAGCGCCACAAACACATCGGCTTAGCGAATGCGCATATTACCAATCGCCTGAGCTAATCTCAAGCAGAAAAACTGCCCCTACTCTTCTGCAGGCTCCTCGGGCGCTACGTCACCCTCGGGCGCCGGGGCAGCCGGGGCCTCAGGGGCAACATCCCCGTCCTCCGCTGGCTCCTCCGGGGCTTCTGGTGCCTCTGCTGGAGCCTCCGGGGCCTCTTCTGCTGGTTCCTCAGGAACCTGTTCAGGAGCCTCCGGGGCCTCATCCGCCGCATCTGCTGGCTCGTCAGGGGCTTGCGCTGGCTCGCCGGGAGCATCAGGAGCATCAGGCGAATCTGGCGCCTCCGGGGCCTCGCTAGCCGGCAGCTCTTCCACGTCCGGTTCATCTCCAATGACTGAAGGATCCTGACCCATCCCGATGCCGCGAGTCGCCATTACTGCTAGAGATAAACTAGTGACAAAAAAGAGGGTTCCTAGCGAAGCGATGAGCTTGGTCATGAACGTCGCCGCACCAGCCGAGCCGAATACCGTACTGGAGGCTCCACTGCCAAACGCGGCACCCATATCGGCGCCTTTCCCTTGATTGAGTAATACCAGTACAACTAGCACTACGGCGATAACGACGTGTACGGCGAGAACTGCTTCGAACATGATCTAGACTCAACCCCCCACTGCAGAGCGGTGAATTTTTAGGAAACCTTCGGCGTCAAGAGATGCGCCCCCTATCAAGCCGCCATCTATATCATCCTGGGCGAAAAGCTCAGCGGCATTTTCGGCTTTTACGCTACCCCCATAAAGAATCGGTAAAGCCGCCGCACCTTCGGCATCGCGCTCAGCAACTCGCTGACGGATATAGGCATGAACGGCTTGGGCCTGCTCAGGGGTAGCGGTTCGCCCGGTGCCGATAGCCCAGACCGGCTCATAAGCAATGACGGCGCCGGCAAATGCCTCACTGCCAAGGGCAGCGAAGACAGCATCTACCTGCTCGGCGACCACGCTCTCGGTACGCTGAGCATCACGCTCAGCCAACGTCTCTCCGACGCAGAGAATTGGAGTCAATCCGGCGCTCTTGGCAGCTGAATATTTGGCCGCGACCCGGGCATTATCCTCGCCATAGAGCGAACGCCTCTCGGAGTGGCCTACTATGACGTAACGGCAGCCGACCTCGAGCAGCATTGCTGCTGAGACCTCGCCTGTATAGGCGCCGGAGTCATACTCACTGACATCCTGAGCACCTAGTCCAACACCCGCCGGCAAGTGATTAGCTGCCGTGGACAGGAGCGTAAACGGCGGGCAGACCACTAACTCAGCGCCACTTATGGCGTCGGCAGCATGCGCCGCAACATCACGCACCAAATCGGTGTCGCCGTTCATCTTCCAGTTGCCTGCAATGATCTTACGCCTCATCGCCTTATCCAACCCTGTAAGCCGAAATGATTAGGAAAGTGGCAAGACTATATGTCGTGACCGATGAAATCAAACTCAATTGACCACTGCGCGCTCAGCAGCGGTTGCTGCGGCCTGAGCAAGCTGCTCAGCAAGGGATGATACCTGCTCGGCATCCCGACCCTCTACCATTACCCTGAGCAGAGGTTCAGTGCCCGATGCCCGCAACAGCACCCGCCCCCGCTCACCCAGTTCGCTCTCTACCTCGTTGACGGCTTCCCGGAGCTGAGGGGAATCCAGTACATTAACTCCCTTGAGCAAAGGCACATTAACCAAGCGCTGCGGATAGAACTCTATATTATCAAGCAACTCGCTCAGCGGACGCTCGCTGCTCACCATCGCCTCCAGGACCTGCAATGCTGAAACCAGCCCGTCTCCAGTAGTAGTCCGGTCTAGGCATATGATATGCCCCGAGGATTCACCACCGAGAGTGCCGTTTACCTGGAGTAAGCGCTCGAGCACGTATCTATCACCGACTTTTGTCCGCTCAAGCCCTATCCCCATAGACCGCAAGGCGATCTCAAGACCGAGATTGGTCATTTGGGTGCCGACTATGCTGCCATTGAGCTGGCCCTTAGCGCGACGTGCCGCAGCAATGATGTACAGGAGCCCGTCGCCGTCTATGAGTCGCCCCCGCGAGTCAACCATTACCACCCGGTCGCCATCCCCATCAAATGCCAGACCGGCGTCGGCTCCCTCGCTTACAACCCTTTCCTGCAAGGCACCTGGAGCCTGAGAGCCACACTCAACATTGATGTTCAGACCATCAGGAGTATTCCCCATCACAATGACATCCGCACCAAGCTCACGGAGTACGGCAGGGGCCACCTGATACGTAGCACCCTGAGCACAATCGACTACTATCCGCAGGCCGCGCAGGTGTACCTGGCGGTCAATTGAACTTTTGCAAAACTCAATATAACGTCCCGGTGCATCGCCGACACGGGTAGCACGACCCAGCGAATCACAGCTAACTAAATCCGGTTGGCTGTCGAGCAAGCCCTCGATAGCGGTCTCAGCCGCATCGTCAAGCTTGTAACCATTATGACCAAAGAACTTAATGCCATTATCGTAGTGCGGGTTGTGTGAGGCGCTGATCACCACTCCAGCTGCCGCCTGCATGGTACGCGTTAAGTAGGCAATTGCCGGTGTCGGCATGGGGCCCAGCATCAAGGTGTGCACCCCGGCAGCAGCGAATCCGGCCTCAAGCGCCGACTCAAACATATAACCGGAGAGTCGGGTATCCTTGCCAATGACCACCTTCCGCCCGCCTTCCCCGGCAAGCACTCTACCTGCAGCCCAACCAAGGCGCAGCACAAAATCCGGCGTGACCGGATGCTCCCCAACCCGGCCACGAATACCATCGGTGCCGAAATAATTACGTTCGACCACTGATCCGTTCCCCAAACGAAGTTATTTTTTACCAGCAACCACAAAAAAATAGAGAAGTTAAGTCAGGCAACTAGCTGGAATCGCGCACCGCAGCGGTGAACCGAACAGCATCGTGCGTAGCAGCAACATCGTGGGTACGCACGATGTCCGCCCCGTGCCAAACCGCCAGGCTAGCCGCTGCCAAACCGCCGGCCAATCGCTGATCAACCGGCTTATCCCCTAAAACTTTACCTATCATAGACTTGCGTGACATACCGACGAGCACTGGCAGACCTAATGCGGCAACCTCTCCCAGCCTTCTCAACAACTCCAGGTTGTGTTCCAAGGTCTTGCCAAACCCGAACCCCGGGTCCACCACCAAGCGCTGCCGCGGCACTCCCGCTTGCTCAGCAGCGCCAACCCGCGCTGCTAGATAATCGACAACCTCACTAACCACATCAACATAAGAGGGCGAATGCTGCATAGTCCGCGGCTCGCCTTGCATATGCATCAGACAGATAGGCACTTCCCAAAAAGATGCATTTTCCAGGGCACCATCTGCCCCCAAGGCGCGGATATCATTCACCATATCGGCCCCAGCGGCAACCGCCGCACTAGCCACCTGCGGTTTACAGGTATCAACCGAAATCGGTACGTCAAAGCGCTTGCGCAAGGCCTCAACCACCGGAACAACCCGCTCTATCTCTAGCTCAAGGGGCACCTGCTCGGCACCTGGGCGGCTCGATTCGCCACCAACATCAAGCAGATCCGCCCCTTCGCTGATCAGTTTTTCCGCCTGGGCCAGCGCACTATCGACATCAACAAAGAGACCACCATCAGAGAATGAATCAGGGGTAACGTTGATAACCCCCATGATCCGCGGCTGTTCAAATGTTAACCGGCACCTCCCGAAATCGAGAGGCGCCGGTTGCAACTGCGCCACCATTATTAGTGCTCGCCAACCGGACGACCTAGGGGGCCACTGCCACCCTGATCTCCCTCTTCATGGCCGCCAGCACCATCTGGCGACGTGTCCTGCTCACCCTCTGCAGTCGAGTCGCCTTCATCATCTTGACGATCATCCCACCCTTTGGGCGGCCGTGGCTCCTCGCCATTCATGATGTCCTCGATCTGCAGGTGATCGATGGTCTCATATTTCATCAGGGCCTCAGCCATCAGATGCAATCGGTCCATCTTCTCGCGCAGGATGCGCTCGGCCGTAGTGTAATTGTTATCAATCACGGCCCGGACCTCCTCGTCTATAGCGTGCTGGGTCTCGTCCGAGACCTCTTTATGCTGCGCTACAGAGTGGCCGAGAAAGACCTCGCCCTGCTCCTCCCCATAAGCTAGTGGACCGAGGCGCGCCGAAAGACCCCACTTGGTGACCATATTACGAGCAATCTCAGTAGCCCGCTGGATATCGTTCTGCGCCCCTGTTGTGACTTTATCAGCGCCGAATATTAGTTCCTCGGCGATACGCCCACCGAACAGGCTGGCAATCATGCTATCGAGGCGCTGCTTGGTGTAGCTGTAGCGATCCTCCTCGGGCAGAAACATGGTGACACCCAGAGCCCGCCCACGCGGAATAATAGAGACCTTGTGCACCGGATCGTGATCAGGCGAGCTTAGGCCAACTATAGCGTGCCCGGCCTCATGATAGGCGGTAAGCTTCTTCTCTTCCTCCTTCATCACCATGGACTTACGTTCCGAGCCCATCATGATCTTATCCTTGGCCTGCTCGAAATCGATCTGCTCAACCTGCTCCTTGTTACCACGGGCAGCAAACAGCGCCGCCTCGTTGACCAGGTTATGCAGATCGGCACCAGAGAACCCTGGAGTACCGCGTGCGATGATCTCGGCCTTGACATCATCCGCTACCGGTACCTGCTTCATATGCACATTCAAGATCTGCTCCCGACCACGCACATCAGGCAACGGCACAACGACCTGCCGATCAAAGCGCCCCGGGCGCAACAAGGCCGGATCGAGGACATCAGGGCGGTTAGTTGCGGCAATAACGATAATGCCCTCATTACCCTCGAAGCCGTCCATCTCGACAAGCATCTGGTTAAGGGTCTGCTCACGCTCATCATGGCCACCGCCTAAACCGGCGCCACGTTGACGCCCCACGGCATCCAGCTCATCGATGAAGATTATGCAAGGTGCCTGCTTTTTGGCCTGCTGGAACATATCGCGCACCCGCGAGGCTCCAACACCGACAAACATCTCAACAAAGTCAGAGCCGGAGATGGAGAAAAACGGCACTCGCGCCTCACCGGCAATAGCCTTAGCAAGCAACGTCTTACCCGTCCCAGGCGGGCCCACCATAAGCACACCGCGCGGTATCGTGCCGCCAAGCTTTTGGAACTTGCTCGGATCACGCAGAAAGTCTACAAGCTCTTTAACGTCTTCCTTGGCCTCATCACAACCGGCCACATCGTTAAAGGTGTGCTTGCTCTGCTCCTCGGTCATCATCTTGGCCTTGCTTTTGCCGAAGGACATCGCCCCACGGCCACCGCCGCCGCCCTGCATCTGGCGCATGAAGTAGATCCACACCGCAATGAGCAGCAAGAACGGCGTCCAAGAGATGAGTATCTGGAGCATCATATTATCGCCGTCTGCCTCTTTGGCATCGATACGCACTCTATGCTCCAGCAACTCACCGATTAAGGCCCGATTATCTGTCTCTGGATTATAGGTTTTGTATTCCTGACCGTCGGCGTGCTGAATGGTTATTTTGTCACCTTGGATCATAACCTCGCGTACATTGCCGCGCTCGACCTCATCGAGGAACTCGGAATAAGCCACCTCTTCGGTCACCTCGGTGGTACGCTCCTGAAAGTTGCTGAATACAGACATCAGCACCACAGCGATGATGACCCAAAGTATTAAATTCTTCGCCATGTCGCTCACGGCTTTATCCTCGCTTCGCCTGTTTGTGGCATCATATATGCACTCTACTACAACACCGGCTCGCGAGCCAGCAGATAGCACTCCCGGCTAGCTGAACGCGAGGCCTCCGGTTTGCGGGTTATAACCTTATTAAAGTCCCTTAGCAATTGGGCTCGGAATTGATCGAAACCTTCACCTTGAAACATTTTGACAAGAAAGCAGCCGGTTTTACTCAACCGCTGCCTAGCAAAATCGGCTGCCAGTTCGGCCAAATAGATTGCCGCCGGCTGATCTATGGCCGCGTGGCCACTTAAATTAGGCGCCATATCGGATAGCACCACATCGACTTCACGCCCTGCCAAGGCCTGCTCGACTGCCTGCAGGCCACTCTGCTCGGTAAAGTCATCCTGAATAAATTCAACTCCGCTGATTGGCTCCATCTCCAAACAGTCTATGGCTATCACCGCACCAGCCTTGCCAACCCGCTTTAGCGCGAGTTGCGACCAGCCGCCTGGCGCTGCCCCGAGATCTACCACCACGCCTGCGGGTGAGAATATGCCATCACGCTTATCCATCGCCTCCAGCTTGAGCGCCGCCCGCGACCGCCAGCCTTCCGCGCGAGCTCGCTGAACATAGGGATCCGCCTCGTGCTGCGCGCGCCTGCGGGCAGATCCGCATTTTTTCTTGGCGGGTGCGCCCTGCTTGCCCTTAACCTTACTCACTATGCTCTTCTTCAGTTGCCAACACCTGCTTAGCGCGCCGACTGGCACGCCACATTATCCAACCAGCCCCGCAACACGAAGCCCCGAACAGGAGCACCACCTCTAACCATGGTGGCCCATCTACCCCCAAGGTTACAAGCCAAATGCAAATTAATATCATAATAACTATGCCCAGTTCCACCTTAACCTCGCGCAGAGGCCCGGCGCTTGCCTTCACTACCATGCGCCGTGCTAGGCTTTTGGGTCTATCGTTAGTACCGGTCATCTAGTAAAACCTACAATGGAAACCTTAATGGATCTCGATCAACAGCAGCTAAAAGAGTTACGCCGCCGCGGCCATCACCTCAAACCAGTAGTTCTAACCGGCGCAGCAGGCCTTAGTGACGCGGTACTTGCAGAGATAGAACGCGCACTCAACGACCACGAACTGATCAAGGTCAAACTAGCCGGCGCGGACAAACAATCACGCCAGGAAATGGCCGAGCGGATAACTGCGCAAACCGGTGCTGTAGTGGCCCAGAACATCGGTCGAGTGGTACTCCTCTACCGAGAGAACCCTGAATCGAGCTGATTACTGCCTAGCAAAACCTCTCAAGGGCGCCTCCCAAAACCTCCCCTGAGCCATCTAGCTGCCCCGTTATGGAGGACGCCAAGAATACATCCCGGGAGCCTTCCTAGCGCCATCCCTGGCGTCAAGATCCCCATACCGGGGCAGCTAGATGGCTCAGGGGAGTTTTGGAAGGCGCGCTCAAGAACCAATATAGTCGCCTACAACTGAGTGTGGCGGGCATCCCATTAATCCTGCCCTGAGTTCCCTTCGCT
Organism: Halorhodospira halochloris; assembly: GCF_002356555.2. Taxonomy (NCBI): domain Bacteria; kingdom Pseudomonadati; phylum Pseudomonadota; class Gammaproteobacteria; order Chromatiales; family Ectothiorhodospiraceae; genus Halorhodospira; species Halorhodospira halochloris. Next base: position 1,139,404 of record NZ_AP017372.2, on the reverse strand, counting down.
GGCCGGTTGCAGACCGCCAAGAACCAGGACCAGAGCGATAAAGCTGGCCACGAAATAGATACTCTCACTCGCCCTTAAGGCGGCCAAGTAGCTTACTTCAATAGCCTCCGGGTCGAGTGAGGCCATATCCGGGCGAACCCAAAACTCGCCAATGGCAATCAGGGCGAGCATGATCGCCAGCAACCAAAACCGCCAGTGGGCCGCGATAGGGCGGACGCGATGGCGCAGCTGTGCCGGGATAAGCACAGCTGCGCAGACCAGGCTGAGCCAAGCAACGGCGCCGGTTAGCTCGCCCGAGATGGCCGCTGCTGTAACGGTATCGTCAAAATGGCGATATAGCAACGGCGAGACAAGATAGCCGATGACCCACAAGCCGCCGGCCCATGCGGTCAAAGCAAGGCGTTCAAGGGCATTGATCAGCACTTATTGCGCCCCTCGCCGAGCTTATTCATAACGAACCTCAACCACCTCATAGACGTGCTCGCCACTAGGGGCATGGACCACCGCCTCATCACCCTCCTCACGGCCTATCAAGGCGCGAGCAATGGGCGAACTGACGGATATGAGCCCCTGCTTTATATCTGCCTCCTCATCACCGACGATCTGATAGGTGACCTCCTCCCCGCTATCGGTATCCTCAAGCACCACAGTAGCCCCAAAAACAATCTTCGGCGCCGCGTTAACTGTAGTCGGATCAATTATCTGAGCATTAGCCAGCTTCGACTCCAGTTCCTGAATCCGCCCTTCAACAAAACCCTGCTGCTCGCGGGCCGCATGGTACTCGGCATTCTCCTTCAAATCACCGTGCTCACGAGCGTCAGCAATCGCCTGGATAATACGCGGGCGCTCCTCATGCTTGAGCCGATGTAACTCTGCACGCAGCTTTTCTGCGCCTTTCGCGGTCAACGGTATCTTACTCATCCCGTCATCTCCCTGTGCAGGACATGAAGGGGGCGAGCCTCCCACTCCTTCAGATGATCCAGCGCCAGACACATAGCCCGTGCCGCAGCTATAGTGGTGGTATAGCATACCTTACGCTGGAGCGCCTCGCGCCTTATGGAATAGGAATCAGCAATAGCCTGCCGCCCTTCAGTGGTGTTCACGATCAAATCTATCTCATCATTCTTGATTGCGTCGACTACATGCGGCCTACCCTCGGTGACCTTGTTTATATGTCGGACCTCCAGGCCCGCGCCCTCGAGGGCGGCCGCGGTACCATGGGTGGCAATCAAGTGAAACCCACGTCGGGCCAAATCCCGCGCAACTTCCACCGCAGCCTCCTTGTCGGCTTCGCGCACACTAATGAAAACACTACCACCACGAGGCACTACCACTCCTGCGGCCAACTGCGACTTAGCGTAAGCCTCACCAAAACAGGCGCCAATACCCATGACCTCGCCGGTAGATTTCATCTCCGGGCCAAGAATTGGGTCTACGCCAGGGAATTTAAGGAATGGAAATACAGCCTCTTTGACTGAATAATAGGACGGTACGACTTCTTTATCCACCCCCTGTGCAGCAAGCGTCTCGCCTGCCATGCAGCGCGCGGCCACCTTGGCCAGCGCCACCCCGCAGGCCTTCGAGACATAGGGCACGGTGCGCGAGGCACGAGGGTTGACCTCGAGCAAAAATATACTTTGCCCCTGGATGGCAAACTGCACATTCATCAAACCGACTACGCCCAATTCGGTGGCAAGCAAACGGACTTGCTCCCGCACCCGATCAAGGACATCCGCGGGCAACGTATAAGGTGGCATGGAACAGGCCGAATCTCCCGAGTGGACCCCTGCCTGCTCAATGTGTTGCATGATCCCGCCGATAACCACACTGTGGCCATCGCTGACCGCATCAACATCGACCTCCACCGCGTCGTCTAGGAAGCGATCAAGCAGTACCGGACACTCATTCGAGACCCGCACCGCCTCATTCATGTACTGCCGCAGCTCGCTCTCCTCATAGACGATCTCCATGGCCCGCCCGCCAAGCACATAGGATGGCCGCACCACAAGTGGATAACCTATCTCGGCTGCCAGGCGCAGGGCATCGCTCTCTGTGCGAGCCGTGCGGTTAGGCGGTTGCATCAACCCAATCCGCCCGATCATCTCCTGAAAACGCTCCCGATCCTCGGCTAGATCGATAGAATCGGGGGTGGTGCCGATAATCGGCGCCCCGGCGGCCTCAAGCCCGCGGGCGAGTTTAAGCGGCGTCTGGCCGCCATACTGGACGATTATCCCTTCCGGGCGCTCAGTCTCAACGATCTCCATAACGTCCTCGAAGGTCAACGGCTCAAAGTAGAGCCGATCCGAGGTGTCGTAGTCGGTCGAGACTGTCTCCGGATTACAATTAACCATGATGGTCTCATAGCCATCTTCGCGCAGCGCCAAGGCGGCATGGACACAGCAGTAGTCAAACTCAATGCCCTGACCTATACGGTTAGGGCCACCGCCGAGGACCATTATTTTGCGCCGCTGGGTCGGCTGCGACTCACACTCCTCCTCATAGGTGGAGTACATATAGGCGGTTATGGTCGGCATCTCGGCCGCGCATGAGTCGACCCGCTTAAACACCGGTCGCAACCCGAGTTCGTGGCGCCGAGCCCGTACATCAGCCTCCTCAACGCCCCATAAACTAGCTAGGCGCGCATCGGAGAAACCGCGCCGTTTATAACTGAGCAAGGTTGACGCATCGCAAGAGCTAAAGACGCTCGCGGCTACCTGCGCTTCGGTTGCGATAAGATCCTCGATTTGGGCCAAGAACCAAGGATCTATGGCGGTCATCTCATAGACTTGCTCAAGGGTGAAGCCGCACCGGAAGGCATCACCTAGATGCAGCACCCGCTCTGGGGTTGGCTGGCGAAGCGAATGGCGGATCGCTTCTTTAACATCTTGGCGATTACGATCGACACGCTCCTCTAGCCCATCAAGATCCTGCTCCAAGCCGCGCAAGGCCTTCTGGAATGACTCCTGGAAGGTTCGGCCGATAGCCATAACCTCGCCTACCGACTTCATCTGCGTAGTCAGATAGGTCTGCGCCTGAGGGAACTTCTCAAAGGTAAAGCGCGGTATCTTGGTAACTACATAGTCGATGGCCGGCTCAAATGACGCCGGTGAGGCGCCGCCGGTTATCTCATTGCTCAGTTCATCGAGGGTATAACCAATAGCCAGCTTAGCCGCAACCTTGGCGATAGGGAAACCGGTTGCCTTGGAGGCCAGCGCCGAAGAGCGCGAGACCCGCGGATTCATCTCGATGATCACCATCCGCCCATTGTCCGGGTTGATGGCAAACTGCACATTAGAGCCACCGGTCTCAACACCGATCTCGCGCAACACCGCCAACGAGGCGTCACGCATAATCTGATACTCTTTATCGGTCAGTGTCTGAGCCGGGGCGACGGTTATCGAATCACCCGTATGCACCCCCATCGGGTCAAGATTCTCGATCGAACAGATTATGATCGCATTGTCCTTGCGATCACGGACCACCTCCATCTCATACTCTTTCCAACCCAGCACCGACTCTTCGAGCAGTACCTCGTTGGTGTAGGATAGATCCAGGCCGCGCTCGACGATCTCGTTAAACTCTTCGCGGTTATAGGCTATACCGCCACCGGAGCCGCCCAGGGTATAAGAGGGGCGGATGATGACCGGAAAGCCGATCCGCGCTTGTGCCGCCTGCGCCTCAGCCATGGAGCGTGCCAACTCGGCGCGTGGCGACTCCAGGCCGATATTGGCCATTGCCGAGCGGAACGCTTCGCGCTCCTCTGCCTTGTCAATAGCCTCGCGGCTCGCACCGATCATCTCTACCCCGAAGCGCGTCAGCACATCGTGCTTGACCAGGTCGAGCGCACAGTTAAGAGCGGTCTGTCCGCCCATGGTCGGCAAAACTGCATCAGGCTGCTCACGCTCGATAATTCGGGCTACCGTCTGCCATTCGATCGGCTCAATGTAGACCGCATCGGCGGTCTCCGGGTCGGTCATGATGGTGGCCGGATTGGAGTTGACCAGAATCACTCGCAACCCCTCCTCGCGCAAGGCCTTACAGGCCTGCGCGCCGGAGTAGTCAAACTCACAGGCCTGACCGATGACGATCGGACCGGCACCTATGATGAGAACTGATTTTATGTCTGTGCGTTTTGGCATAGTCTTTTCGCAGGCTCGCTCGGTGAGGTGTTGCTGTTTTTCCACCGCGGAGAAGAGCGGGTACGCTCACACCCCGGGGAGGTACACAATAGCTACTCGACTGCGGAGATTCCTTATCGCTGCTCCATCATCTCGATAAACTGCTGAAACAGTGGCCTAACATCGTGCGGCCCGGGACTCGCCTCGGGGTGCCCCTGAAAACCGAACGCTGGCACATCGCTGCGCCTTATCCCTTGGAGTGAACCGTCAAACAGTGACCTATGGGTAGGCTCAAGATTGTCCGGCAGGCTCGCCTCATCAACGGCAAAGCCGTGGTTCTGGCTGGATATCATCACCCTGCCGCTAGCCAGCTCCTGCACCGGGTGATTGGCCCCGTGATGGCCGAACTTCATCTTCACCGTCCGCGCCCCACTGGCGAGACCGAGCAGTTGATGGCCAAGACAGATGCCAAAAACCGGGATACGGTGCTCTTCAAGCAAGCTGCGAATATTGGCGATGGCGTAATCCATCGGCTCGGGATCACCCGGGCCGTTGGAGAGAAACACCCCATCGGGCTCCAGCGCTGCAACCTCGCCTGCCGATGTGTGCGCCGGAACCACGCTGACCTGACAGCCGTGATCGACCAGCAGGCGCAAGATATGCTGCTTAACCCCGAAATCATAGGCAACTACCTTGAATCTCGGCTGCTGCTCAGGGGCTCCAGCATCCTCTCTACCATCATCGAGCCGCCAAGTACCGCGCGACCAGGCGTAGCTACTACCCGTGCCCGCCTCGCCAGCCAGATCACGTCCACTCATCCCGGCATAGGCCTGGGCCTGCTGGTATGCCCAGTTGCTGTCCAGAGCGCCTTCGCCGGTTACTAAACAGCCACCTTGGGCACCTCTTTCGCGCAATATCCGGGTCAAACGCCGCGTATCAATGCCAGCGATAGCGACAACCCCATGCAGTTGCAGCCACTCGTGTAGCCCCAACTCGGCACGCCAGTTGCTGTAACGAAGCGGGACATCGCGGACGATCAGGCCAGCACAACGGATGCGATCGTCCTCACGATCTATGGAGTTGATGCCGGTATTACCGATATGGGGATAAGTTAAGGTGACAATTTGACCGGCATAGGAAGGATCGGTGGCGATCTCCTGATAGCCGGTCATGGCGGTGTTGAACACCACCTCTGCGGTTACCGCGCCATCGCTGCCAAGCGCTTCGCCGCGGAATACCGTACCGTCCTGGAGAACGAGCAGTGCTGGACGAGTCAAAGCTTCCTCCTTTATGGAGCTAGTGGCAATTTGCTGCCTCTGAAGAACTTCCTAGATCTAATCTTTGCGCCACTCAAACCAGTAGTAGAGGATGCGGTGCCCCTCCCCGCAGGGTCCATAAGCGCCTATCCCCGGCGCCATTTAGCACCACAACAGGGCAGGCGAATGGCGCAAGAGAGATGCTCAGAAGCTCCCATCCGTGTCTCTGCCAATCCCCGCCGGCGACGCCGGATAAGTGCTGGTGCTAACTCGCCGGGGAATTCGGGCACACAAAAAACGGGAGGTTCAGGGATCCTCCCGTCTTCTCAATCAATAACCTCAAGCTAACAGCCTTCGCGATACCAACTCGCCGGCTGGCACAGCCTAGCCTAATCAAGGCCTAGTTACTTAGATCATTGTAGCTGACAGTCGCTCACATGTCACGGTGTGCACTGCACAAGAGGACGTCGTTGAATCCCCCTTTAGCCCCCTCTAAATGGCACCCAATACTCCTGCTCCGCAGCTGCCCGCTCTTGCAGCTCAGCGCCACGCTCGCCAATTGCCTCCATGTCCTGTTTGAGCTGCTGCCAGGCTCGCGCCATCCTGATCATCTGCTCTATCTCCTTGAGCAAATCCAGGGCCTCGCGGCGCATCAACTGCTCCCGAGCCGGAAACCCCTTACCCTCAACCAAGACCGGCTCGCCTATCAGCGGGGCAAAGGCATCGTACTCGGCATTCAGGCGCTCCACCTCACCGATCAACTCCAGGGCTTGGACACGTAACTGCTGGGCATCAGTGATGATTTGGGACACCTCGCTGCGCATCCCCGGCGGCGCCACCCAGACTGCCAGGCGTGCCCAGCCCAAATGATCACCGGCCTTCTCGAGCCGCTCCTCGCGAGCGGTAAGCCACTGCTCAAGATCGGCGATATCTTGCTCATCGTCGCCGCCCAAGACCATCCGCTCGACACCGTAGCCGACGTTCTTGCCTAAATCTTCCATAAGATTAAGCGAGCCGAGGACGACTACCCAGACCACTATAAGAGTGGCAACTACGCTGATCAGATAACGCATTAGACCCATCTAAACCTTTCCACTAGCCTCTACTAGCCACCCGTTGCCGAGGCGCGCTCCCGGTCAAGGGCTTACAAACATGTGCGCAAAACGGCTCAACAACCTCGTCGCATGCGGAGTTTCGGTTACGCTACGCAGTATATCAAGGGCAGCAAGGCGCTCCCGATAGAGGTCATGGCGCTTATGAAAGATATAGCCGCGGGTTATAGCGGCATTGAACTCGGGATGGAATTGCACCCCCCACGCCGAGCTACCGACACGAAAGGCATGGTTCTGCTCGTGGCCATTATAAGCCAAGCGCACCGCAGAGTCGGGTAACTTGAGGGCCGACTCCTCATGGGTAACATGGGCTGCAAAGTCTGCCGGCAACTCCTCGAACAAGGGATCTCGCCGCGCCTGAGCCGCGTTTAGCTCCACTCTAACCGTGCCAATTTCGCGGCCATTGGGGTTAGGCCCTGCCCGACCCCCAAGGGCGTGGGCAAGCAGCTGATGGCCGTAACATATGCCTAGAATAGGTGTGGCTGCGGCCACCGCCTCGGCCAGCCAAGCGGCGGTCTGCTCGCTCCAGGGCAGGCGCTGCGAGACCATGGCCGGCGACCCGGTTACTATCACCGCGCTTGGCTCCTCGACCGCGGGCAAGGGTTGGCCCTTTTCGACATCAACCACCCATGCCGAGATGGGGGCGATTGCCGCCCGAATCCAGTCTTCAAAATCGCCCTGCTGACGTAAGGCTGGTAACGTGCTACCAGTTTTGATGATAAGGATACCGTCGTGCATGTTAAGTACTATTGAACATCGCGGGTAAACGGGGGCAAGGAGTTAATAAGGGCCTTACCGTAGCTCTTGCTGACAATCCTCCGATCGAGGATGGTGATGCGCCCCTGATCGGTCTCGGAGCGGACTAGTCGACCACAAGCCTGGACCAGGCGCAGCGATGCATCTGGCAAGCTGACCGAATAAAAGGGCCGCTCGCCGCGATCCTCTAGCCACTCTCTGCGGGTCGCCTCAACCGGCTCAGATGGCACCGAGAACGGGATCCTCTCAATGATAACGTGATCACAATAGGCCCCAGGCAGGTCGACGCCTTCGGCCATGGAGGCCAGCCCGAACAGGATACTGCCCTCACCGGCATCAATGGCCTGGCGATGGTGGCGCAACATCGCCTCACGGGAGCGCTCGCCCTGACACTGGATCAGCGCCCGCAGGCGCTTGGGCAAGGATTCGGCGACATGCTCCATGCGCGAGCGGCTGGTAAACAGCACGAGGGCCGCCTCGTCGCTGCGTAACAATTCCTTGAGTTGCTCGATTACCTCATTGGTATGCTCCCGACCGTCTTTGGGATCAGTGCGCATGGCCGGCACGCTAAGCAATGAGCTACTGTAATCGAATGGCGACGGCAATCTGCCGACTGCAACCCGCTCATCAGCTTCTAAACCCAAATCGCGGCGCAAGCGATCGAATTTGCCCAGGGCGGTCAACGTAGCACTAGTTATCACTGCGCCGAGACACCGCTGCCAGAAGCGGGCTGCCAAGTCGCCAGCCACCGATACCGGAGCAGCCGAGATGAGGTGATCGCCTTGCCCAGTCTTACCCTCGTGGCGCTCTATCCAGCGTGCCACCGGTGGCTTGTCATCCTCATCGGCAGTACTCATAAGCCCCCAAGTAGTGGCTAAATTATCCGCGCGCTCGCGCAAAAAACCCAATCTTGGGAGATACTTCTCCAACTCACTGACATTCACCCGCTCACTACTCATGGCCGCATCTAACTTCTCTGCAAGCTTATCAAGATCGGCTTGCAAGCGTTGTGCCGGTTTCGCAACACGCCGGGCAATGGCAACCACCTCTTCAGGCGCGCGGCCGGCGCGAAAGCGCCATAAATGCTCCTCAGGATCGGCTGTGTAGTTGTGCTGCAGGAACTCATCGACATCCTGCAAGACCTCGTGAACTTCACGGAGCAACTCACCGACGCTATCACTAAGCTGCTGCTCCTGCGGCTCGCTACTGAGCAGGCCGCGAATCTCTTGCACCGTCCGCAGACCATCGTTTATCCAATCGCGGGCAGCCTGCACCTTGGCACTGACAGCAAAACGGCGGACCGCCTTACTGGCAAAGCGATGGCCCTCATCGATCACATAGAGACTCTCAGCAGGGTTGGGCATTACCACACCGCCGCCCTCGTCGCCGAGCTGCAAATCGGCCAGTAGCAGATCGTGGTTGGCGATCACCACCTCGGCTTCACGCATCCGTTCGCGGGCCTGATAGACCGGACAGGAGAAGAAATCGGCACAGCGCCGCCCGGTACACGAATGCGGGGTAGAGGTGATCATATTATAGAGATCCGGGCTGGCCGGTGGATTTGGCCACTCATCGAGATCGCCCTGCCACTCGCCCTCTTTAAGGGCATCTAGCATGGCGTTCAGGTTATCTATCTCGCCCTCGCGCGGGGGACGCGACCAAGCTGCGGAGCCAAGCACTTCGGGGGCGAGTGCCTGTTGCCGGCCCTCGTCGTTGTGCTCGCTCTCATCCAACAAGGCCTTGAGATTGCGCGGACAGACGTAGCGCCCCCGGCCTTTGGCAACACAGGCCTTGACCTCAAGTCCGGCGTACTCAGCCAGCTTGGGCAGGTCCTGATTGAGGATCTGCTCTTGCAAGGTAATGGTGGCGGTCGCTATTACCAGCGCCACCTCACGCTCGCGCGCTACCGGTATGCCACCGAGTAAGTAACCAAGGCTCTTGCCGGTTCCGGTGGGCGCCTCAACCGCTAGAATCTGGTGATCGTGCTCCCCATCCAGGGCTTTAGCCACCTCCCAGATCATCCGCCGCTGCGATTCGCGCTCGCGAAATCCGGGCATTGTAGCGCGGATGCTGTGATAGGCATCGGCTATTAGCTGAATGGTTTCCTTGCTGGGCATAGCCGCCTAGTTTCCAGCGCATAACCGGCTTTTGCAAGTTGTGCGTATAGCACTCCTGAGAGCATAATGGCATAATTGGTGTGCGGATAGCTTAATCCCGTCTCGATAGGAGACAATATCATGCGCAAGTTACTCCTCCCCCTATTTCTTGGCGCCGCCCTCCCCGGTCTAGCCTTGGCCAATCCCCACGCCTACCCAAGCGGCCCCAATATCGGCTTCGGCGATTCAACCGCTCTCGACCGCCTCCAGGGCAACAAGAAAAACCCGGCCTCACCCATCTCCGATGTGCGCCGTGGAGTGCGCATGGGGGTCATCGGGTTCAGCCTCTCCTATGAGATCGGCGATGTTGAGGATATTGGGGATAGGTTTGAGGACTTTGAAAATAGTGTTGATGAATTTAGAGATAGTGTTGATGAGTTTGGAGAGTTCGGCGATGAAGAAAATTTCGACCCAGATGATGAGATCGACAACCTTATAGGAATAATTGAAGGCGGCCAACGCGTTCAAGACTCCATAGTCAACCTTACCGATGATCTCTACCTTGGCCTCGGCATAAAGGGCAATGTCCTCCCATTCCCGCTCGAGATAACCAGTGACACCCTACGCGGTTCGCTCTTCTTCGACGTCGACTTCGACATCCGCGGCAATCTTTCGGTGCATTACGGCATCCCTGGGGACTCACCGTTCTCGGTTCTCTCTACTGATCCCGAGGATTATCATACCGGAGATTGCGACAACAGTTTCAACGGCAAACCTTTCTGCATTGATGGCGACGGCAACGTCTACGCAGATTCAGACCCAAACAATAAAATCGAACTTGACGACGAAGCCCTCGGCGACCCCGCCGCCCTTGCCCAAGGTGCCTATACCCGCACCATATCCATCGGCTACGGCACAGCAGTGGCACAGTATCCCACCGGCACCCTGTTCGCCGGCGGCCGGCTTAACCACTTCGAGGTTGAGCTCTCGCGCACCGCCTCCGACTTCGATGACGACATGGGCGATACCCTGACCGACGGCTACACCTCAAACCAACGCCAGAGCACCGACTTCGGCCTAGATGCCGGCTTGGTCTGGATCAGCGACTGGTATCAACTCGGCGCTACCCTGCTCAACATCAACACCCCATCATTCGCGTACCATTCAGTCCCGCAGGATTGCAACGGCGACAGCAGCTGCGAATTGCTCAACGACGCCATCGATAGAGGCGACATCGAGCGCAGCCAAGACTATGAGATGCAGCCGCAGCTAAGCCTCGAGGCCGCTGCCCAAACCCCGGGCAGGAATTGGCTGTTAAGCGCCGCGCTCGACGCCAACGCTGTGGATGGGCCGTTTGGTGAAGACTACAATGATGCCTACCAGTGGTTCACCCTGGGTGCTGCCTATCAGCCCAGCACGGCCTTACTCCCCGGGGCGCGCTTTGGCTACCGGCAAAACCTGGCCGGCTCAGAACTCAGCTACTTGAGCGGTGGTTTTACCCTGGCCAACTTCTTCAGCCTTGATGCAGCTGTATCAACCGACACCGTCGACTCGGTGCCCCGTGGCTTTATGCTCAGTGCCGGCCTCGAGACTCGGTTCTAACCGACCCTGGCCCTAAAAATCAAAAAAATGCAGCCACTGCCAACAACACAGCACAGATAGAGGATATAATAGCCGGTTTGATGCAGGTATAAGAATCGGGAGAACAATTGACTGCCCTATCCGTCAGAGAGCTTACTAAGACTTATAAAGATGGCAAAGTAGCCCTAGATGGAATCAACCTCGACGTAGACGCCGGCGCCTTTTTCGGCCTGCTCGGGCCCAATGGTGCCGGCAAATCGACCCTGATCGGCATCATCTCGACCATGGTGACGAAGAGCGGCGGCAAGGTAGAAGTCTTCGGTAACGATCTCGACAAAGACCCCTGGGCAGTAAAATCTTCTATAGGTCTAGTACCCCAAGAGTTCAACTTCAACACCTTCGAAACCGCCGAACAGATCATCACCAACCAGGCCGGCTACTACGGTATCCCGCGCCGTCTGGCCCGCGCGCGTACCGAACACTACCTAAAAAGCCTCGGCCTGTGGGAGAAACGCAGCACCGTCTCGCGTAACCTATCTGGGGGCATGAAGCGCCGCCTGATGATCGCCCGCGCCCTGGTTCACGAACCGCGCCTGCTAATCCTGGATGAGCCAACCGCCGGGGTAGATATCGAACTGCGCCGCAGCATGTGGGACTTCCTGCGCCATATCAATGACCAGGGCACAACCATCATCCTCACCACCCACTACCTTGAGGAGGCGGAAAGCCTCTGCCGCGATATCGCCTTCATCGATGAGGGCAGGATTATTGAGAACACCGATGTCAAAACCCTCCTCCAGCGCCTATCCACCCACTCCTTCCTGCTCGATGTCGACACCGTCCCTGAGCCACTGCCGCAGCTAGGAGATTTCACCCTCAAGAAGGTAGAGGAGCAGATCATTGAGGCAGAGGTCCCGCGCGGCAGCACGTTAAGTGAACTGATTAATAGGCTATCCGAGCACGGTGTTGCGGTACTGAGCATGCGTAACAAATCAAACCGCCTCGAAGAGCTGTTCATGCGCATGCTCGACGTTGAAGACAAGGAATAGAGGCATTAATGGAGAAAAACACAACTAGTTCCAGCCGCTACGGCCAACAGGGCCAGCCGCATCGCTTACAGGCCGCGCTGATCTCTTTACAGACGATCGCTTACAAAGAGACCCACCGCTATATGCGCATCTGGGTCCAGACCTTGGTGCCGCCGGCGATCATCATGACGCTCTATTTCGTCATATTCGGGGCGCTTATCGGCGAGCGCATCGGCCCCATGGAAGGCTATAGCTACATGGAGTACATAGCCCCGGGAATAATCATGCTGTCGATAATAACCAACTCCTATAATAACGTTGTCTCATCTTTCTTCGGCGCTAAATTTCAGCGCCATATCGAGGAGTTGATCGTCTCACCGACACCCAACCTGGTGATCTTACTCGGCTACGTCTCCGGTGGGGTGGGCAGAGGTCTGTGCACCGGGGCGATAGTCACCCTAATAGCGCTGATGTTTACATCGCTACCCGTCCACAACTGGGCCATAACCCTGTCAGTGGTCGTGCTGACCTCGATCCTCTTTTCCATAGGCGGTCTTATTAATGCGATATTCGCTAAGAAATTCGATGATATTGCGATAATCCCGACCTTCGTCCTGACCCCACTGACCTACTTAGGCGGGGTCTTCTACTCCATTTCACTCCTGCCGGAGTTTTGGCAGAACGTCTCGCTCGCCAACCCCATACTCTATATGGTTAACGCCTTTCGCTTCGGCATTCTAGGATCATCAGATGTGCATATACTGCTTTCTTACGCCATGATGATCGCCTTTATCCTAGCACTCGGCGGACTATCGCTATATCTTCTTAATAGAGGAACGGGGCTGCGCGCCTAACGCCCCCTGAATAATTGGCAGATATCATTGGCGGGAATTGTGCTGCTGGCAATGCTGCTGGTGCGAATGCTGTACTTCTATATCATCAACCAGATCGCTGAGCGCGAAACCGTAACGCTCAGCGATCTGCTCTACCTCACGCAGCGCTTGACGCAGATAGTCTTCGCGGCGGCGCTCCATCTCTTTTTCCACAAGGCCACGCATACGCCGCAGTTCGTCAACAGAATAGCGTGAAAGCTCTTCCATAACTAAATTCGCACCACTTAACAAATCACTTTATAAATCAGGGGTTTAGCAGCATGCGCTCCCAGCCCTCGGGATGGAGCTCATAGCGCTCACGCTCATGCAAACGGCCTTCCCCGGCCCGCCACAACTCTATACTGACCGGCACCAAGCGATAACCGGACCAGTGGGGTGGGCGCGGTATCCGATCCGGAAAGCGGCGCTCGATCTCGGCCGCGCGCTCTTCAAGTTCACGTCGCGACTCCAACGGCTGCGACTGATCTGAAGCCCACCCACCGATTTGGCTATCACGCGGACGCTCGGCCCAGTATTCATCCGCCTCGGCAGCACTGATCCGCACAACGCTGCCGCAAATCTCCACCTGCTCGGCCAAAGGCTGCCAGAAAAAACAGAGCGATGCCCGCGGGTTCTCACTTAGTTGCTGGGCCTTGCGACTACACAGGTTGGTGTAGAACAAGGCACCGGCTTCATCAAGCCCCTTCAACAGAACTGTCCGTGCTGTCGGCCAACCAGCATTCCCTGCGGTAGCCAAAACCCCTGCGGTAGGTTCATACAAATCGGTCTGGCTGGCTCTCTCAATAGCCTGTTTAACTCGATCCAACGCCTCACGGTAAAGATCGTCTGAGGCGCTACGTGGTTCATTCATAAGGCTCCACCTGTAGATTCAATCCATCCTTGCTAACAATCCGGACACGCTGCCCAGCCTTGACCGGCTGACTACTCCGCGCGCGCCAGCGCTCGCCGGCATAACGGACATGGCCATCGGCGCTGAAGTCCTCATCGGCAACGGCCTCTGCGCTTATCATCTGCTCGGCACCACCCAGACGTGGCCGCTGCCAGGCCCGCGCCGCCATCGTCGCCACTCCGATAAAGATAATCATGCTCGCGATGGTAAAGCCAGCTATCACCCCAAGCGATATCTCGAAGCCCTGGACGTCGGTATCCATGAGCATTATCGAACCGAGGACAAAGGCAATAGCCCCACCTATGCCCAGGATACCGAAGCTAGGCATAAACGCCTCGGCTATCATGAACGCTATGCCCAGCCCCATTAGTGCCAGTCCGGCATAGGTTATGGGCAATGCTTGGAAGGCATACATCGCCAACAGCAGCGACACCCCGCCGATAACACCTGGGACGAGAGATCCGGGGTTCATCAGCTCGAAGATTATCCCATATATGCCTATCAGCATGAGGATATAGGCGACATTAGGGTTAGTAATCACGGAGAGCAGCTGATTGCGCCAATCGGGTTCGTGCAACTCTACCTGCAGACCGATGGTCTTGAGCTCGTGCTCACCGGTAGGCAGTTTAACCACTCTGCCGTCGGCCTTCTCCAGCAGTTCTTCTATATCTTCGGCGACGAAGTCGATGATGCCTATCTCTGCTGCCTCGCTATAGGAGGCACTCACCGATTCGCGCACGGCTTTTTCGGCCCACTCAGCATTACGTCCGCGCAGTTCAGCCAGGCTGCGGATGTAGGAGACAGCATCCTCGACGATCTTCCGCTCCATGGCTCCAGGGCGCTCCTCCTGGGGCTCATCAGCGGCCTCTTCCCGCTCTTCTTCGTCACGAGCCTCGGCCTCGTCATCCTTGGCCTCTGCCTCTGCGGCATCATCATCCTCAGCGGTGTCGCCCTCAGGCTGATCTTCTTCTCTCGCCGCAGCGTCATCTTCTTCGCCAGCCTCTTCCTGCTCATCAAAGCGTTCCGCCATCTCGCGGATCATCTCCTCAAGATCCTCTACCTCGCCCTCATCGGTCGGCAGGATACCGCCAGAGCGAGTCAAGGAGTCTTCCAACACCAGAGGCAGCGAAGTGACAGCAAAGCCAGCGTCGCTCGCAATCCCACCAGGCAAGGCGCTGTGAGAACCCATCTGCACCGGAGTTGCTGCCCCAACCGTGGTGGCCGGGGCCATCGCCGCGACATGCGAGGCATAGAGGATATAGGTGCCGGCGCTAGTTGCCCGCGCACCCCCTGGTGCAACATAAGTAGCAACCGGCACTGAAGAGGAGATTATGGAGCCGATTATATCGCGCATGGCGTCGTCTAACCCACCAGGGGTATTCAAGCGCAAGATCACCAGACTCGCGCCAGTATCCTCGGCATGGTCGATACCACGCACGATGTAATCGGTCGTCGCCGGACCTATCGGCCCGCTGACATCGAGAAGAACCGCTGTGCCCCTCTCCTCCGCGCCGCCAAGCGGCATAGCGGAGAGAAAAAAGGCGAAAAATACCGCGAGTATACGGCGCATTAATCCCTCGGAGAGGTACTCTTCAATGCACTAAGGATATCATTTTTTACGGCCTCAACATCACGCTGACCGTCCACACTGACATAGCGGGGAGCGTCGTCACCACCCTGCTCGGCCCACTTTGAATAATAGTCAATCAGCGGCTTGGTCTGTTCATGATAGACACTCAGCCGGTGGCGCAC
The DNA here is from genome assembly GCF_002356555.2 of Halorhodospira halochloris. NCBI lineage: Bacteria > Pseudomonadati > Pseudomonadota > Gammaproteobacteria > Chromatiales > Ectothiorhodospiraceae > Halorhodospira > Halorhodospira halochloris. The sequence goes on along the minus strand of NZ_AP017372.2, from coordinate 1,123,923 downwards.
GGTCTCCTCTTTATCGTCGTCGCGCTGCACGAGAGGCTCACCGCTCACATCGTCAACATCCGGCTGTTGAGGCGGGTTATTCTCAACATGATACACACGCCCCGAACCAGGATGGACGCGGCGCCCAGCCATGCGCGAGACAATCACTTCATCCGGAACTTGGATCTCAACTACAGCATCGATCTTAATGCCCTGATCATTAAGCCCGTCGGCCTGTGCAATGGTGCGCGGAAATCCATCGAAAAGGAAGCCGTTAGCACAATCGGCCTCTGCGATGCGCTCACGGATCAAACCGAGAATAACATCGTCCGGTACCAGTCCCCCTTCATCCATTATCTGCTTAGCCTGCTGGCCCAGCGGGGTACCCGCTTTTACGGCCGCACGCAGCATATCTCCGGTAGAGATCTGCGGAATACCAAGTGATTCGCAGATATAACCAGCCTGAGTTCCTTTACCAGCACCGGGGGGGCCAAGAAGGATTAACCGCATTTAATCACCTCTCAAAAGTCAATAAACAGAACAAATGGCATGCATCACCTGTGACAGGCTATGCAGGAGAGCATACCCTATAAATCAAAAGCTGGAAAATTAAATAATTAATCGACCCGCAGGGCCGTAATACGCCCTCTTGAGTCAATAACCCAGACCAGACCATCTTCAGCACTGGTCACAACAGGGGTACGCTCAATGGGCACCGAAGAGAGCCGGGTGCGCGCCATTAGCTCACCGTCACGCAAGCGCAGCCAATTGACATAACCAGCGTTATCGCCGACTACCAGGTAGTCACCGTAGGCAACTGGCCTGGTCAGAGACAGGCCCTCCAGTTTTTCCTGACGCCATGCGGTAGCACCGTTACGCCTATCAAACGACCACACCCTACCATCTGTGCCGGCGAGATAGATCTCCTCATTATCGAGCAGAAAGCCACTGAAGCTAGAAACGCTGCGGCTCCATTGACTACTTCCCGTCGCCATGCGCACCGCGGCCAGCTCGCCCTGATAGGCAACAGCATAGACCGCGCCACGGTCTATCACCGGCTCGGCAGCAATATCCCGCATGCGCTCTAGCTCGGTCCTGCCGCGTGGCTCAGATAGGGTATGCTCCCAGCGCACCGATCCGTCGGTAACATCCAGGGCTACCAAGCGGCCACCCTCCAGACCGACCACAACGCTACTGCCGGATACAGCCGGGGCACTGCGTTGCCGGAGTGTCAGAGGCGGCACACTGCGCTCGAACATCCACAGTCGCTCACCACTCTCAGCATCAAGCCCGTAAAGCCTGCCGTTCCCAGCTCTGGCTATGACCACACCGCGAGTCATGCGCGGCTCGGCGAGTATTTCGCTGCTTAATTGGGCTTCCCAGAGCGGCTCCCCGTCTTCCCTGTTGAGTGCATAAAAGCCGCCCTTGCGATCAGCTACAAAGACCTTCTCGCCAGCAACCTTAGGGCCGGCTGAAAGAGGTTTATCCAGCTTTCGCAACCAGCGCTTCGATGCCTGTTCAGCCTCTATTGATTTTACCCAGCCACGACCATCGGCCAGATAAATCTGCCCATCAGCGTAGTAGGGATCGAAGGCGAGTCCCGCCTCAAGCCTGCCTACCGGCCAGCTGCTGCGCACCACTTCGACATCGATCTTCTCTTCCACCTGAGGCTCAGGTAGAGGCTTTTGCAGCGAGCACCCAGCACTAAGAGCTACCAGAACCGCGCCTGGAAGTAGGGCCTGTTTGATTGTTCGCAACCGAGCCACAGTCAAGCCTCTGATTCCACAGCGCGCAGCTTCATCTCAACCAACTCCCGGGACTGCGGCGCCAAGCCGTTTGCGGCCAAGGCCTGGCGATAGGCTTGCGCCGCTTCATCTTGTCTCCCGAGCTCGGCAAGCAGGTCGCCCTTGAGTTCAGCATAGGCCGCCTTAAAACCATCCGAGACATCGGCCTCAAGCAACTCTATAGCCTTTTCCGGGTCAATCTGTGATAACACTCGCGCCTGCCTTAACTTCGCCAATTCTGCCGTGGGCCGATGATCGCTATTCTCCACCAACCAACCCAAGGTGTCCGCTGCATCGGCATAGGCACCTGCATCGACCTGCAACCGCGCCATACGCATGGCTGCTAGCACTGCATAGCCGCTGCCACTGTGATCATCAAGCAGGCGTTGACCAAGGCCTGCTAACTCCTCCAACTCGGCGTCACGGCGCTCCACCTCTAGAAACTCAGCATAGGCCGTAGCCGCCTGCTGAGCCGAGCGTTCCTGCCAAGTACCGTAGGCCCACCAGCCAGCCAAGACCACCATAGCTGCTGATATACCAAGCATGAGGGAGGGGCCGTTGCGCCGCCACCAATCCCTGAGCTGATCAAACTCTTCTTCGTCTTTGCGGTCCATCAAGCTACCTCAATAGATTCAATCTGCCGGTTCTTCTGCAATTATATCATGCAAAAGTTGTTCCAGCTCGTCGTAACCCAACTGCCGCTGCTCTTCGCCGCTGCGTAAATCTTTCACAGTCACCACATGCATAGCTAGCTCCCGCTCACCCAAAATGAGGGCCAGGCGAGCGCCGCAGCGATCTGCGCGCTTCAATTGTCCCTTGAACCCGCCTTCACCAGGGTTAACCTGCAGGCGCAGCCCTGGCAAGCGATCACGTAGGCGTTCGGCCAGGTCAAATGCAGCCCCGGCATCACAGGCTACCACCAGGTAGGCGTGGGGCGCATCACCGACTGGTTGCTTATCACTCTGCCCCAGCAACGCTATCAACCGCTCCAAGCCGAGCGCGAAACCTATCGCCGGGGTGGCTTTGCCGCCCAACTGCTCGACGAGACCATCAAAGCGACCTCCCGCACAAACCGTGCCCTGCGCCCCGAGATCGTCACTGACCCACTCAAACACGGTCCTGGTGTAATAGTCGAGCCCCCTAACCAAGGCAGGATTGACTTCATAATCCACCCCCGCTTGCTCAAGCAGGTTTCTAACTGTTGCGAAATGCTCTGCTGATTGCTCATCCAAATTATCCAGAAGCCGTGGCGCTGCGGCCATGACATGCTGGACCTGGGGGTTCTTACTATCGAAGATGCGCAGCGGATTGGTCTCCAGCCGCCGCCTAGCATCTTCGTCAAGCTGATCTTCATTATCCCGCAAATAGGCGATCAGCTCCTGGCGGTGCGCAGCTCGGCTTTGGGGGGTGCCAAGCGAATTAATCTGCAAGCGCAGGCCATTAAGGCCAAGTTCGCGGAACAGCCGGGCGGTCATGACAATCATCTCGGCATCCATCTCGGCCGCCGAGACGCCGAAGACCTCAGCGCCAACTTGATGGAATTGACGCAATCGACCTTTTTGCGGGCGCTCATGACGGAACATCGGCCCCGAGTACCACAGCCGCGGCTCACTGTTATGCAACAGTCCATTCTCGATCCCGGCACGCACACAGCCGGCCGTCCCTTCCGGGCGTAAGGTTACACTGTCGCCGTTACGATCCTCAAAAGTATACATCTCCTTTTCGACTATATCGGTAACCTCGCCTATCGAGCGGCAGAAAAGCTCTGTCCGCTCAAGCATCGGCAACCTGATCTCCCGATACCCGTACGCCTCCAGCACACGTCGAATGATCTTCTCAGCACGTTGCCAAATCGCCGCCTCGGCGGGGAGGATGTCACAAAAACCACGTACGCTCTGGATTCCCTTTTTCGCCACCTCGCGTTACTCCCTTGCTAATCTCTGGTCAGAGTCAAACGTGCTACATCCTGTCTAGTAAATGGAGCCAAATCAAAATCTTCCCCAAAGTGCTCAATCTCAACCGCAGGGGCGTTGCCAATGACAATGTTGTACTCATCTGCCTCATCAAGCTCCAGCGTCTCTGGACCTTGAACCAATCTAAATACCTGCCGATCACCGTCAGCATGGATCTCCATCCATGCATCTTCTCCCTCAGCAACCCTTACCACAAGACCTGGATCGCGCGCTTCTTCCTCAAGCTCATCCTGCTCGGCCTCGATATCGGGGACAGCATCGGCCGCTGCTAGTTCCTCTGCCAGGGCTTCTGTCTGGCGCTCTTCCTCCGGCGGATCATCTGTAAGCTCCTCAGCCACATCCTGTTGCTCGTAGTCATCTTCACGCTCAACTAAAACCAGCCAGGTTCCGCCAATCACCAGCAACACGAGGGCCACCCCCCCCAATGCAAAGGCGGCAATCAGCTTCTTGCCACCGCTGGTTCTCTTACCCTCAGCATAACTAGACTCCGACGCCGCTGAGCCGGTATCGCCCTGATCCACATCCGCACGCTCGGCACCCCCCCCTTGATTAGCCTCACCTGCCACTGACTCACTAACCCGCTGAGTCCCTACTGTGGTCTTTTCTTCTACCGGTGCAGAGTAACTATCTTCAGGCGTTGCAGATGTTTCAGAGCGGGGTTTTGGATCCGAATTGCCAATAGCCGGTGAAGAAGGCTCCCCAGTGCGGCTATATGCGGCAACTATTTCGTTTTCATCTAGCCCAACCAGACGAGCATAGCCGCGTAGATAACCCTTAACGAAGGTCGACGGCGGCAACCGGGATTCATCGCCTGCCTCTAACGCCTCTATCACCCCAGCCGAAAGATTCAGGCTTGCCGCAACTGCCCTGGTTGTCAGCCCTTGTGCTTCTCGCGCCCGTCGCAGCTGTTGACCCGGGTCATTACTTTGATCATGCTCGCTCATGGCGTGCCCCCTTCATTGGCTTTGAGCCGCCCGACATAATCAGACTGCGGGAAGCGCTCGCTTAACTCATCTGAGAACGCCTCTGCAGCCTCTGACTGTCCCAACTCTTCGGCCACCCGCGCCGAAAAGTAAAGAGAGCGCGGCGACCGGTCGAGCTCTCTCACCCTATCAAGATCCTCAGCGGCCGCAGCGAAGCGCTCCTGCTCGAAGCGCAATTCAGCCCGCACCAACAAGGCCGGGGCGAACTCCTGCACATGCGCCAATGCAGAATCGACAAATTCGCCAGCCTCCTCAAGGCGCCCGGCCCCTAGTGCACATCGGGCCGCATTGGTTAAAGGGACATGGCGAGACGGGTAACCCGTTATACCTGCAGCACTCTCCAACTCTTGTAAGGCCTCATCAACCTGATCTAGGCGACAGAGCACCCTGCCCAGGTTATTGAGTATTGGTCCTCGCCCTTGGTCAGACCCGGCTTCTTCGACCAAACCGACCGCAGCCCGGTGATACTCTACTGCCCGATCCAAATCACCCACCCCCTCGGCTACCAGACCCATGCCGGCTGTAGCCTGGGGATGCTGAGGATCCAGCTCTAGGGCACGCTCAAGGCGCTCTCGCGCCTCACTGAACCGGCCCACCCCGATAAGATAAAGGCCTGCCCCGGCATGGCTATCTGCTGCCTTTTCCGGCTGCGGAACCCCGCTCCCGCCACCACTAGCGCAAGCGGCCAGCAATAGCACAAAACTCAATTGCAGCAGTCGAGTCACTGATATGCTACCAGTTTGCTGGGCTGAGCATCCCTTACCTCGCCTACCAGTTGTCCGCACGCTCCTTGTATATCATCGCCCCGACTGTCCCTGATAGTAGCGGTAAGATTGCGCTCCAAGAGCAGATCAGCAAATCTGTTTACCCTGTTCATAGAGGGACGCGAAAACCTTGCCCCGGGGTATGGATTAAATGGTATCAGATTAATTTTGGATGGTATATCGCGCAAACGAGCAGCCAACTCCCGAGCATGTTCATCTGCATCATTCACTCCGGCCAGCACTACATATTCCCAAGTAATACGCCGGTGCGGCTTATCACTTATATATTCATGACAAGCTGGCAAGAGTTTCTCCAGCGGATGTTTACGATTCAGCGGCACAATTTTATTGCGTAGCTCGTTATTTGGGGCATGCAGCGAAACAGCTAGACTAACCTCGGTCAGGCCACGCAGTCTTTTAATTGCCCGAACAATACCGGAGGTGGAAATGGTGACCCGTCGCTTAGAAATGACGAAACCGAAGTCATCGGTAAAGACACGAGAAGCCGAAATGACCGGGTCAAAATTGAGCAGCGGCTCACCCATGCCCATAAACACAACATTAGTAATGGCCCCATCACCGAGCTTCTCAGTGGCCAAGTGTAACTGCCCGACAATCTCCGCAGCGCTCAAATTACGGGCAAAGCCACCGTCACCGGTAGCACAAAAGCGGCAGCCCATCGGGCAACCCACCTGCGACGAGACACACAGTGTGCCACGCTTAGGCTCCGGTATATAAACCATCTCAACACTATGGCCGTCGGCAAGGCGCACCACCCACTTGCGGGTACCATCGGCAGAGATGCTTTCGCTGGCTATCTGCGGCAGCGCTACTATGGCCTGCTTCGCAAGCTTCGCGCGCAAAGCCTTACTCAGATCGGTCATGGCCTCGAAATCATAAACCCGACGCTGATGGAGCCATTGCATCATTTGCCGGGCACGGAAACGTTTCTCTCCCAGCGCCTCGAAAAATGCCGCTAAACGCGGCCGATCAAGCCCTAATAGCTCTACCGGCCCGGCATCCTTAGCGGCATGGAGCTGATCATGTTCAGCGTGAGCAGATTTCATCGGCCTTGAAGAAGAACTCGATCTCTTGCTTGGCAGTTTCCGGGCTATCCGAACCGTGCACGGCATTCGCATCTATATTTTCAGCAAAATCGTGGCGAATAGATCCGGCGCTGGCTTCCTGGGGATTAGTCTCGCCCATGATCTCACGATTTTTTCGGATTGCCTGTTCCCCTTCGAGGACCTGCACCATAATCGGGCCTGAGGTCATGAACCCAACCAAATCGTTGAAAAAAGGCCTTTCGCGGTGAACGGCGTAGAAACTCTCCGCCTCCTGTTGACCCAAATGGACCATCTTTGCTGCCACAATGCGCAGGCCAGCGCGCTCAAATCGCGCCAGAATCTCACCAATAACGTTTTTGGCTACCGCATCTGGTTTGATAATCGAAAGGGTTCTTTCTGACGTCATCTAGCCTCTCCTCAAAATATAGCAATTCAAGTCAAACTTGCCAAAGATTTCTCTAACCACAAAAAAGCCGCAGCATCAACAAGCTGCGGCGGCTTGGATAACTGTGCATTATACAACGCTGCGCCATCACAGAACAACTGCGGGGGTTAGCGTAAAGCCCATAGAGCTCGCCTCTAAAAATTCCCTCCGGAGCCACTCAACTGCCAACTGCCCCGGTGTGGAGGACGCCGTGAATCCTTCCCTGGAGGCTTCATGGCGCCATCCTTGGCGCCAAGACCTCCACACCGGGGCAGTTGAGTTGCTCCGGGGGTAATTTTGGAGAGCATTTTTAGGGGCTACTCGAAGACGGGGGGCACGAACTTTTTTAAGGATTCACTTAGGCACAGCCACCCGCTCAATCTCGCTTATCCTCATACTCTCCAGCACCCGACTCGCGTGTACCGACTTTCAAATCGGGCACGCAAGTCTGCTCGACATCTCCGCCGAGCTCTTTGACGGCACAGCAAAGCTCCTCAATGCGCCGGTCAGTAACATGGATATGATCAAGCATGGCATCGACCGCCTGAGCGACTGGATCAGGCATCTCGGTGGTACCGTAGGCATCAAAGCCGATGCGTTGCGCCACCTTCTCGCGCCGACTGCGCTCTTGTTTTATCTCACCAGCTTGGCGTGCCGGTATACCCACCATAGTCGCCCCTTCCGGGACATCTTTTAACACCACAGCGTTAGAACCAACCCGAGCTCCGCTTCCGACCCGAATAGGCCCGAGCAGCTTGGCACCGGCACCGATCACCACATCATTACCCAAGGTCGGGTGACGCTTACCCGACTGCCAACTCGTGCCGCCCAGGGTAACGCCGTGATAGAGGGTCACATCATCGCCAACATCTGCCGTCTCCCCGATGACGACGCCCATACCGTGATCAATGAAAAACCTGCGGCCAATCCGTGCCCCGGGATGGATTTCGATCCCCGTCAACCAGCGATTGATTAGGCCCAGCACGCGAGCCAACCAGCGTAGTCGCCAGCGCCATAAGAGGCCCGCGCAACGATGTAAAACCAGGGCATGGAACCCGGGATAGGTTGTTATGACATCAAAGGCATTGCGAGCCGCAGGGTCCCGCTCCATAACACAGCGGATATCCTCACGCAGGCGTTGTAACATCGTTACCTCTTCATCTGTCGATACTAGCTTACATATTCGCACGCAACAGGCGTCTCGAAAGGCTTCCCTGAGCCAATCGCTTGTCTCGGTGTGCAGGTATGGACGCCAGGGCTAGCACCATGAAGCCTCAAGGGATGGATCCACGGCGTCCTCCACACAAGACAACAAATTGGCTCAGGGAAGCCTTTCGAGACGCCCATAAAAGACTCATAACCATCGCCGCTGATCGAGCACATGGCTAAGCAAGCCGCGGAGCATCCGCACCTCATCAGCGCTAGGCCGCGCCCGCCGAAAGATATTGCGCAGCCGACGCATAGTCAGTTCGGGATTCTGTCGCTGGAGAAAACCCACGGCCGTTGCCGTCTGCTCGAGATGAGCAAAGAAACGCTCCAGAGTATCGACCCCCGCCGGCGGCTCCTCAGCACACACAATGGGCGATGCGCTAGCCATAGCCATGCGCAGCTCCCAAGCCACAAGCTGTACCGACTGAGCAAGATTGAGTGAGCTGTACTGCGGATCGGCGGGTATATGCACCAGTGCGTGGCAACGATCGAGCTCTAAGTTGCTCAACCCGGTCCGCTCCCGGCCAAAGACCCAAGCCTGTTCAGCATCGCCCTCGCCCATAGCCTCGCTCACCGCCGTGCGGAGATCGCTGACACGGTAATTTTCTGCCCGCGGCCGAGCGGATAGACCGTAGACCAAGCGGCACCCACTCAGCGCTGCACCAAGCTCATCATGCACGCTGGCTTGACGAAGGACATCTTCGGCACTAGTTGCCCGCGCAATCGCCTCTTCACCCAGCGGGTCACACTGCGGCTCGACCAGCGCCAGGCGCTCTAGGCCCATGGTGCGCATCGCCCTCGCCGTAGCGCCTATGTTACCCGGGTGACTGGTGCCCACCAGGACTATGCGAATCTTATCCGGATTCAAACTTACCTCTATATAGTCAAGCCAATACTCTACCGCAGGGCTTATGCTTTGCCCGTGAATCTTATCACTTCTGTTGATATCATACGCCCATCTAGCGAAGGAGATCCCCATGCATCCAATGGTGAACATCGCGGTACGGGCAGCCCGTTCCGCCGGCAATGTCATTACCCGCAGCATCGACCGCATCGACCGAGTCAAGGTCGAGGAGAAGGGGCGTTATGATTTTGTCACCGAGGTTGACCGTCAAGCCGAGCAGGTCATTATCGACACCCTCACCCGCGCCTATCCGCATCATGCGATAATTGCCGAGGAGAGCGGTACTCATCAGAAAAACTCCCGGACCCAAGCCGAATATACCTGGATCATCGACCCCCTTGATGGCACGGCTAATTTTGTCCATGGGTTTCCGCAGGTCGGCATCTCCATAGCTGTACAACGACGCGGTCAGCTGGAGGCCGCGGTTATCTACGACCCGCTGCGACAAGAGCTATTCACCGCTTCGCGCGGCAACGGCGCGCAGCTTGATGGACGCCGAATTCGGGTAACTCAGCGCCCCGGACTCAGAGGCAGCCTGGTAGGCACTGGTTTCCCATTCAAACAGCCGGATCTGATGCAGCGCTATCTGCGCATGTTCGGGGCAGTTGCCGAGCAGGCCGAGGATATGCGCCGGGCCGGAGCGGCCTCTCTCGATCTTGCCTACGTCGCCGCGGGCAGGCTCGACGGCTTCTTTGAACTCGGCCTCAAGGCCTGGGATATAGCCGCCGGGGCACTGCTCATAACCGAGGCCGGCGGCACTGTAACCGACCTCGACGGCGAACACGCCTACCTCGAAAACGGTAACATAGTTGCCGGCAGCTCCAAGGTACACAACGGTTTATTACAGACCATAAGTAGGGTGTGACTGCTAATCGCCCGATGAGCAGCCAACCAAACGGGGTGGTAATCACCCCCCCCCTTCTGGGGAATATTTAAAAATCCGCCTGGCACCCCAACCTTTAGCATCCCGGTGTGGAGGACGCCGTGAATCCTTCCCTGGAGGCTTCATGGCGCCATCCCTGGCGCCAAGACCTCCACACTGGGCAGCTAATGGCTGGTGCCTAGGGGATTTTTAGAGTTTCCTCAAGGCAGGCTACTAAAGGCAGGTTAAGCCGCGCCCGATATCAGCTATGATATCCTCAGCATCCTCCAGGCCGACCGAGACACGCACCAACCCCTCGCTGATCCCGGCCGCTTGGCGCTGCTCCTCGCTGATTGTGCCGTGAGTAGTGGTCGCCGGATGGGTGATAGTGCTTTTGGCATCGCCGAGGTTGGCGGTTATCGAGAGCATCCTGGTCGCATCGATAACTTGCCAGGCCGCCGAGCGACCGCCATCGACCTCGAAGGCGACTATACCGCCATAGCCATCCTGCTGGCGTCGCGCTAGCTCATGGGCCGGATGGTCAGGCAACCCGGCATAATAGACCTTATTTACCCGCGAGCAAGACTGCAGCCACTCAGCAACCTGTTGAGCACGCTCGCAGTGCGCCTGCATACGCAGGGCTAGCGTCTCTAAACCCTTGAGGAAGACCCAGGCATTAAACGGACTCATACTCGGCCCGGCAGTCCGGATAAAGCCGTGGATCTGCTCTCCTACCAGCTGCTGATCACCAACCACCGCCCCTCCGACACAGCGCCCCTGACCGTCGAGATACTTGGTTGCCGAGTGAACCACAAGATCGGCGCCGTGCTCGAGTGGCCGCTGCAGAGCAGGTGTGCAAAAACAGTTATCGACGACAAGCAGTGCCCCTGCATCGTGCGCAATCCCGGCTAGACTAGCAATATCGACAACATCATTGAGCGGATTGGAGGGTGTCTCAGCAAAAAGCATCCTAGTATCAGGACGCAGCGCCTCGCGCCAGGCCTGCTCGTCAGTCAGCGGCACCCAGCTGACTTCAATGCCAAAGCGCGGCAGATGATTAGTAAACAGGGAGAGTGTCGTTCCAAACAGGGTCTTTGAGGCTACTATATGATCACCAGCCGAAAGCAGCCCCATGGTGGTAGCAAGAACTGCCGACATGCCTGAGGCAGTGCCGACCGCCGCCTCCCCGCCCTCCAGGGCAGCTAGTCTTTGACAAAAGGTATCTACCGTGGGGTTGGTGAAGCGAGAATAGACGTTACCCGGCTGCTCGCCAGCAAACCGCGCTGCCGCTTCACTGGCGCTGGTAAAGCGAAAGCTGGAAGTGGTATAGATAGGCTCGCTATTTTCCTGCTCGCAGCCCCAGCTCTGGCCAGCTCTTATCGCCCGAGAGCCGAACCCCCGCAGCGGCTCATCTTCTCCATCGCTATCCAATTGATTATCTGCGTCTTTTTCAGTCGTGGTTATGGACATCGACCGTCTCAAGATTTTCCTCGTGACGCGATTTTTCCTTTGCCGCGTCGCAACGGGCTACCGAGAGGCCGTAAAGAAACTCCTCACTCACATCCCCGGTGATATACTCACCGTCGAAGCAAGAACAGTCGAGGCGCGTCAACTGATCATTGCCAGCCATTACCGCTGCTCGCAAATCCTCAATGTCTTGATAAACCATCCGGTCTGCACCGATCGCAGCAGTAATCTGCTCCTCATCGCGATCGTATGCCAATAATTCAGTGGCATTAGGCATATCTATGCCATAGACGTTGGGATAACGCACCGGGGGTGCCGCCGAGGCGAAATAGACCTGCTGCGCTCCGGATTCGCGGGCGAGCTGAACCAACTGCTGTGAGGTCGTGCCACGCACCACAGAGTCATCGACGAGCATGACCTTTTTGCCCTCAAACTCCAGCGGTATGGGGTTAAGCTTTTGGCGTACCGACTTCTTGCGCGCCTTCTGTCCCGGCATTATGAAGGTCCTGCCGACATAGCGGTTTTTAATAAAACCTTCCCGGCACTCAACTCCGAGCTCGTAGGCAAGCTGCATTGCAACCGTTCTACTGGTATCGGGTATAGGGATGATCACGTCAATATCGGTATCTGGCCAAGCCGTTCTAATCTTCGCCGCCAACCTCTCCCCCATCCGCAACCTTGCCTTATGGACCGCCACACCGTCGACTATAGAATCAGGGCGGGAGAGGTAGACGTATTCAAATACACACGGCGAACTTATCGTTGATTCAGCGCATTGCTGCGTAAAACACTCACCATCCATGCTGATAAATACCGCCTCACCAGGGGCGATCTCGCGGATAAGCTCGAAGCCGAGCATATCCATGGCTACGCTCTCTGAAGCCACAATATAATCGCTACCCTGCTCAGTAGCGCGCTTACCAAAACACAACGGTCGGATACCATAGGGATCGCGGAAAGCCAGTATTCCATGGCCATTAATCATGGCCACTGCAGAATAGGCGCCATGGCAACGCTTATGGACAGCGCTTACGGAGTCGAAAATATCTTCCGGCTCGAGGCGAAATTTCTGCTTTGCGCCTAGCTCATGGGCAAAAACATTAAGCAGCACCTCAGAATCGGAATTAGTATTTATATGTCGCCTATCTTCGCGAAATAGTTCCTCTTTCAGGTCTTCGGCATTCGTCAGATTGCCATTATGGGCCAGGGAGATACCGTACGGCGAATTGACGTAAAAAGGCTGCGCTTCGGCAGAACTCTCGCATCCGGCGGTAGGGTAACGCACATGCCCTATCCCCATATTGCCAGTCAGGCGTAGCATGTGCCTGGTTCGAAAGACGTCCCTTACCAGCCCATTGCTTTTGCGCAGATTCAGCTGTCCTTCATCGTAAGTGATTATTCCAGCTGCATCCTGACCGCGGTGTTGCAGAACCGTCAATCCCTCATAGAGTTCCTGATTGACAGCTCCATTGGCAACCATCCCGATTACGCCACACATTATCCGCTGCTACCTCCACATCCAGCCAGCTATTTTGATTAATCGTCCCTATCCGGAATATGCTCGCGCACGGCGTCGGGCAGATCTTCACCAGACACACCGTCCAATAAATCGTCAACCACGCCCTCGGGCAAAGCATCAGGATTGGCCTTAGCGCAATACTCAGTCCAATATGCCGGCATCTCGGCATCAAAAGGCGCAGCGCCGCCGTTTTCCCCCAAGCCGACACGAGCGCTTATATCAGCCAACCAGCCATCGGCCCCAGCACGACAGATCAGCGGCTTAACACTATTCAGTGCCGTTGACTCCTCCCAGGCCTGTTCTTCAGCGATGGGGGTCAAACCGGCCAGCAATACCGCTAAGGCCACTATAACTGTGCCGCGGACAGCACCAAACAGGATCCCCAGCATCCGATCAGTCCCGCCCAACCCACTGACGCTGACCAATTTGACCAAAAAGCGGGTAGCCAAGGAGCCGACAACGACTATGCCGACAAACAAGAGGATGAACGCGAGTGCAAGCTGAATCGTAGGAGATTCAGTTATACCCTCGAGGTAAGTTGAGACAACGCCTGCTTGCTGTACACTCACGATGAAGGCAAGCACCCAAACCAGCAAGGCAGCCACTTCACGGACAAAGCCACGAATCAGACCAAACCCGGCCGAAAGCGCCACAATCGCGATAATCACAATATCCGGCCAACTCATAGCGAAATCACCCATCCATCTATTTCCAGTTCAGTTCTCGCTTGTTCCAGCATTTCATCGGCTCGATCCCGCTCCATGACCGGGCCCAGCCTAACTCTATATACGGCCGAGCCATCGACATCGGAGCGATCAACATAGGCCGGCATGCCCATATCGCGAACCTGATCGCGGAATCCGTAAGCGTTATCCTGGTCTCTGAAGCTGCCCACCTGCACAGCAAAAGCGCCTTCCTCAATAGGTACGCCTTCTATATCCCCATTCGCCACCTCTTCAGGCTCGCTGTCGCTATTGGCGGCAGCCTCGCTGTTATCCCGATCGTCGTTAACTGCGTCAGCCAAATCATGATCATCCAAATCAGACATATCATCATCTGGATCGACTAGCTGAGGCTCGCGATCGGCTTCTGGACTATCTGCGCGTGGCGGCACCTCAAGCGGCACATCAACCTGCTCACGCTCCTGCGGAGAAGAAAAGAACATCGGCAAAAAGATAACCGCCAGGGCGACAATAACTGCTGCGCCGACCAATTGGCGTTTGGTAGTCGAATCCATAGGGCTCACCCCCACCCCTGTTGCTGTTGTACAGCTGTCACCGTACGGAAGGAGCCAAACACAACAACTCTGCTGCCGCCGTGCCTGACTCCGCGCTCAATTCCAGCTAGTGTGCTCTGCAAGTCTGCACCGCAAGAGGCTATAGTACCCCTATGATTGCGGACATGCCCCGCCAACTCAACAGCGGCGATCATTTGCTCATCATCCATTGATGGTAAATGCCAATAGTCTACTTGATCGGCCGTTGCGGCAATCAAACCCTCTGCCTCTTTGTGCCGGGCGACAGCCAATAATGCGTGGCACTCGTTGGCTCGCGGTAAGCTGCTTAACACCCTAGCCAACTCGGCCGCTCCATCAGCATTATGCGCTACGTCGTATAACCACTGCGTGCCAGAGTATTCTAACAGCTGCAAGCGCCCAATTACCTTCACCTGACTGAGGGCCGCACTTATTTCCGCCGCGCTGATTAAACCGGCTCGGGAGAGTTGCTGGAAAGCAGCCAGCGCGGTAGCAGCATTACTCAGGGCTGCAGGGCCCGGGATACTCGGATAAGAGAGCCCCGGTAGGCTGATCGAGCCCGAGTTCCAGTGCCACTCAGAGCTGGAAAATGCAGACCAATGATAATCTTTGCCCGCTTGCCAAATCGGCTCGGCAGCCAGGCTCTGCGCAATACTAGATAACTCATCCGGGGCGTCTGCCTGGCCGATAACAGCTGCTTTATGTGATCTGAATATGCCCGCCTTCTCGCGCGCTATACTAGCCAAATCGTTGCCCAGCCACTCAGCATGATCATGGGCTATCCTGGTCACCACCGCAACATCAGCATCAATTAGATTGACCGCATCCAGGCGGCCACCTAGCCCTACCTCCAACACCCACAGATCACAGTCGGATTCGGCGAAGACCACAAAGGCGGCCAGGGTCGTGTGCTCGAAATAGGTCAGCGAAACGCCGGCGGCCTGCCGCGCCAGTTCTACCCGGCGCAGGGCACCAATCAGCGTTTCATCGTCAGCCTCAAAACCGGCAACCTTAACCCGCTCGTTAAAACGACTAAAATGCGGCGAGCTATACAGGCCTACGCGATAACCGGCACTCTGCGCTAGCGCCGCAACCATTGCGGCAACACTGCCCTTACCATTGGTGCCGGCAATGGTAACCACCTCAGCATTTGGGCTTGTAATGCCGTCCGCAGCGCCCACGAGCGTTCCTGGCCTCTCGCTCAAGTGCTGCGCTACTGCTGCGACTCGCTCCAACCCCAGGTCGATCTCCTGCGGATGGGCTCGCTCAAGTAGCTGCAGCCAGGACTCGAGATCGGTGGGCAAGCCGCCCCCAACCAAAGCGACCGAGGGGGTCGAGGTGTTACCGTTATACTGAACCTGGCGAGCCATCTAATGCCTGTAGGCCTAGTCGGACTGCACGCATAGCGGACGCATGGGTGCATCAAGACGGCCGAGTTTAGCCACCAGAGAGGCTATATCATCGCGCATATGGCGCCGATCAACGATGCGATCAATAGCGCCATGCTCGAGCAGGAATTCAGCCCGCTGGAAGCCTTCGGGCAGGGTCTCACGCACAGTCTGCTCGATTACCCGAGGACCAGCAAAACCGATAAGCGCCCCTGGCTCGGCGATTATAATATCGCCGAGGGTGGCTAAGCTGGCCGAAACCCCGCCCATAGTCGGATCGGTCAACACCGAGATGTAGGGGATACGATCTTCATTGAGCCGGCTTATAGCGGCCGAGGTCTTGGCCATCTGCATCAGCGAAAAGAGCGCCTCCTGCATCCGCGCCCCGCCCGAGGCAGAGAAGCAAATCAGCGGGATGCGCTGCGTGCGGGCCAACTCCGCAGCCCGGCAAAAGCGCTCGCCGACCACGGTTCCCATCGAACCGCCCATAAAGGAGAACTCAAAAGCCGCCGCCACCACCGGCATGCCCTGCAGGCGCCCGTGCATGGCGATAAAGGCCTCTTTCTCGCCGGTCTGTTTCTGCGCCTGAGCAAGGCGATCCTTATACCGCTTACTGTCGCGAAAACGCAAAAAGTCAACCGGCTGTAGATCGGCGGCTATTTCGGCAGGATCACTGCCCTCGTCCAGGAAGACCTTCAGGCGCCGGCGGGCACTAAGGCGCATGTGGCTAGAGCACTTCGGGCAGACCTCGAGGTTGCGCTCCAGATCGGGCCTATAGAGTATCCCCTGGCAGGATTCACACTTAGTCCACAGCCCCTCCGGAACACTGCGACTGCGCGGCCCCGGCTGGGTCCTAATACGCCGCGGCATCAGCTTCTGGAACCAACTCATGCGTTACCTCCACTCTGCGTCGCTGCATCCATACCGCGCCGCAGCGCAGCTGCAGCATCTTGTAAGCGCTGGGCTAAATCAGGCGCAGTGCCATAATCGGCGATCATCTGCACGAGGGCGCTGCCGACAACAACCCCATCTGCCACCCGCGCCACAGCCGCTGCACCCTGCGGGTCGCGCACCCCAAACCCGACCGCAACGGGTAGCTGCGAAGCATTGCGGATAGCAGCAACCTGCCCCGCGACCAGATCAGTATCAAGATTCGCAGCCCCGGTAACCCCCTTTAGAGCGACCGCATAAATAAACCCGCCGGCTGCCTTGCTGATGTACTCTAGACGCTGCTCACTGGTATTCGGAGCAACCAGATAGATCAACTCAACACCCGCCTCGGCTGCTATCCCGGTTAACTCGCCCGCCTCATCCGGCGGCAGATCGACCGTTAACAGGCCATCTACACCCGCAGCTGCGGCCTGCTCGACATAACTCTTATAACCGATAGCCTCCAGAGTGTTGGCATAGCCCATAAAGACGACAGGAGTCTGCGTATCCTGGCGACGAAACTCCCGCACGGCGGCAAACAGATCCTGCACCGAGGTGCCAGCCTGCAAAGCCCGCAGGCAAGCAGCCTGGATAACCGGCCCGTCGGCCATGGGATCAGAGAAGGGGACACCGATCTCGATTATATCCGCCCCGCCGGCGACTAGCCCATGCATAATCTCGACCGTCTGCTGAGGGCTTGGATCACCGCCAGTTATATACGGGATTAGTGCTGCGCGCCCTGCTTCGCGGCAAGTCTGGAAACGCTCGCTGATGCGACTCACAGTTCTATGCCCTCCTGTGCGGCTACCGTAGCTATATCCTTATCTCCCCGCCCCGAAAGGCTGACCACTATAGACTGCTGCGGGCTGAGCCGGGCCGCCAACTGTTCAGCATAAGCTATGGCGTGAGAGCTCTCCAACGCCGGCATAATCCCCTCGCAGCGGCACAAGCGATGAAAAGCAGCGATCGCCTCATCATCATCAATGGTCACATAGTTGGCCCGACCAATATCTTTAAGGTAGGCGTGCTCAGGCCCAACACCAGGATAGTCAAGCCCGGCAGAGATAGAGTGAGTGCCAATAATTTGCCCCTCCGCCGATTCCATAAGGTAGCTGCGCGAACCGTGCAACACTCCCGGGCGACCAGCGTTGAGCGGGGCGGCGTGGCGGCCGCTACCAAGACCTTCGCCGCCGGCCTCGACGCCATAGAGCTCGACCCCACGGTCATCGAGGAAAGGGTGAAAGATGCCGATGGCATTAGACCCGCCACCGACACAGGCGACTACAGCAGCAGGCAGCTCTCCCTCGGCGGCGCATATCTGCTCGCGCGCCTCAATGCCGATGACCCGCTGCAGGTCACGCACAAGGGTAGGATAAGGGTGGGGACCCGCAACAGTACCAATGATATAGAAAGTATCGTCGATATTGGTCACCCAATCGCGCATCGCCTCATTGAGGGCGTCCTTAAGCGTGCGTGTGCCCCCCTCAACGGGCCTTACTTCAGCGCCGAGCAGGCGCATGCGATAGACGTTAGCCGCTTGCCGCTGCACGTCATCAGCACCCATGTAAACCACGCACTCTAACCCCAAGCGCGCAGCCACAGTCGCCGTTGCTACCCCGTGCTGACCGGCCCCGGTCTCGGCAATGATGCGTCTTTTGCCCATGCGCGCTGCCAACACCGCCTGACCAACTGTATTGTTGATCTTATGTGCACCTGTGTGGGCAAGATCCTCACGCTTTAAGTAGATCTTCGCCCCGGCGCTGTTAGCGGTCAGCCTCTGCGCAAAATAGAGTGGCGTCGGGCGACCTACGAAGGAGCTTAATTCGCGCTCAACTTCGGCATGGAATTGAGGGTCCTGCTTTGCTTGGGCATAGGCGGCTGTTAACTCTTCCAGCGGGCCTATTAAGGTCTCGGAGACAAACCGGCCGCCATAGCGGCCAAAACGACCCTCATCGCTGTGCACTGAAGCCTCGGGATTAATCTCGGTCTCTATCGCCACGCTCTACCTCCGCCAGGAACCGGGCCATAAGCTCCGGGTCTTTGATCCCCGGCCGTCGCTCAACGCCACTGCTGACGTCAACTGCAAACGGCCTAGTGCGTTTTATAACCTCAGCTACATTATCTGCCCGAAGGCCACCGGCAACAATTGTACCCTGCACACCCTCTGGCAGCTGATTGTGATCGAAGAGCTGGCCACTGCCACCGCGCTCACCAAGCTTATGGCTGTCGAAAACAAAGCCGCTGGCGCCGGCATAGCACCCTACATAGTGCTGTGGATCTACCCCGCCACCCATGGGGACAGCCTTTATATAGCGACGACCATAACTAGCGCAGCGTTCGGGGGGCTCATTACCATGAAACTGCAGGGTGTCGAGGCGCAGTTCATCAAGGGCGACCTCGACATAACCGGGACGGGGGTCGACGAACAGTCCGACAATCGCGATAAAGGCTGGTACCTCTGCCACTATCTCCCGCGCCTCGCCTAGATCTACTGCGCGCGGACTGCTATCGCAAAACACCAAACCTATCGCATCGGCACCGACCTCTACCGCTGCCCGAGCATCCTCCGGGCGAGTGATTCCGCAAATTTTTACGCGAGTTCGCATTTCGGATGTTGTTCCCTATATGCAGCTGCGCAGGAGGCACAGATCTTACCGCGGCGGATGCCTTTACGGCAAAAAATCGGCGTAAGCGGGCAAGGCATATTGCTGAGGATAGACAACCCCGGTCAAATAGAGTCCCGCCGCCGGTGCAGTTATGCCACTTCGCGTACGATCGCGCTCAACGAGCAGACGTCGCGGCCAATCGGTATCCCGCTCACCTGAGCCGACGGCAAGCAGGGTACCGGCGATATTACGTACCATATGATGGAGAAAGGCATTGGCCTCGATCTCAATGACCACCATCTGTCCACGGCGCCAAACATCTAGCCGGTAAACCTCGCGAACTGCATGAGGGGCCTGACAAGCAACGGCCCGATAGGCGGAAAAATCGTGTTCGCCGACCAACGGCTGAGCTGCGGTGTGCATCAGCTCAGCATCGAGCTCACGATGTGTCCAAGCCACCCGGTTACACCAAATTGCCGGCCGCGCCCGCCGGCAGAAGAAGTAGTAACGGTAGGCCCTGCGCACGGCCTTATAGCGAGCGTGGAAATCCCTATCCACCTCATAGGCGCAAATCACGCTAACCGCCTGCGGAAGGTTGGCATTAGAACCCAGGACCCAGGCATGCAGCTCACGCTCCACCGGAGGATCGAAGTGCACCACCTGGTGCGCGGCATGCACGCCGGCATCCGTGCGCCCAGCACAACTGACCTCAACCCGATCCGCGGCCACCTTAGATAGGGCTTGCTCAAGCACCTCCTGCACAGATAGGGCGTGGTGTTGGCGCTGCCAACCGCTAAAGCCACTACCATCGTACTCGACGATTAGCGCTATCCGCGGCGCTTGCCGGTCCTCAGTGCAGCCCAAACCGCTCTATCCGCCTTCCAAATAGTCTAGGAGCCAAGCTCCGAGAGGATCTCGCGGGCACTCTCGCGCTGGCTCTCGGTACCTTTTTCAATTACCTCTTCAAGCATCTCACGAGCACTTGCCTCATCGCCCAAGTCGATATAGGCGCGTGCCAAATCGAGCATAGTATCCGACTGATCGCCCTCGCCTGGCCCGAGACTCAACTCATCATCATCGGGCAGCTCATCCTCCTCGTCCGCTGAGCTCTCCTCGGTGTCGGCATCACTATCCGCGGCTTGCTCTGTCTGCTCAGACTCGGCCTGCTGCTCTGTTGCCCCAAGCAATTCATCGAAATCATCGCCGGACTCGCCATCAGCAGCACCTTGATCGGCGGGCTCCGCTTCTGCATCACCAGCGGCGGGTTGCTGATCAGGTTCAGATTCGTCGTCGAAGCCCTCTTCACTGAGCAGTCCATCGATGTCCATCTCTTCAAGCTCATCGTAGCCGCTGTCGGCATCATCTTCGCCCTGACCGAAGAGATCATCCGCTGCATCCTGAGCCGCTGCGCTCTGCTCAGGATCCTGCTGCATCGCCGGTTCAGGCTCCTGATCATCTTCGCCGCCAAATGCCTCATCCAAGCGCCGATCGAAGTCATCATCAGCGCCGGCTGATTGCTGACCCTCATCCTCATCGTCAAAACCAAGGTCCAGGGCCTCTAGATCAGGCTTGGAATCGAGATCATCCTCTCCCTCACCTGCTAAGTCGTTATCCCTAGCGCCGTAGGGATCGCCATCTGCCGCCGCTGCGGCGGTAGCAGCACCCGCCGCCAGGCCACCAAATAAGGGCGAATCAGGGGCAAATCGGCGACCGATATTAAGCGCCGTCTGCCACACCGGGTCGCTATCCGAGCGGGTCCGATCATAAAGCTCCTGAGCCTGATCCATGAAGGCATCGCGCTCATTTAGATTGGCCAGCACATCGAGAAGCTTCAGACGCAGATCGGCTCGGTGGGGCTCACGATGGATGCCCCGCTCAAGGATCTGACGGGCGTTATTAAACTCATCGTCGGCTATATAGTCTTCAGCCAAATCGAGCGGGTCACGTCGCGAGTAAGATTGCTCCTGCTCATCAGACAGGCCGAAATCCGCCGGATCAAAGCGCTTTCGCGGACTCTGCCGAGTCTGCATCTGCTTGCGTCGGCGGTAGGCGATTAAACCAGTTATCGCCGATATAGCCACCAGCGTTAAACCAAGGGCAATAAGGGCGCGCTGACGTAAGGTATCTTCCTCCCACAAGTGCGCCGCGGTTATATCCTCAGGGGCAACATCCAGCTCTTCGACATCAGCCAGCATGCTCGCCCACCAAGGCGCTTCGCCGCGCTCCTCCTCGGCTACCTCCGGTTCCGGCTCGGGCTCGGGTGTCGGCTCCGGCTCAGGTGCAGGCTCCGGCCTCGGCAACTCCTCCTCAAGCATCCCCACTTCGGGTATCGGTGCCCGTGGGGTCGGCTCTTGGGGCGGCGGCAAGATATCGTCCATAGACAAATCGAGGAGCCGCTCTAGGGCTTCAACCCGTTCACCTAGGTCACGCACCCGATCCTGCAGATTATCCCGCTCCGCCCGCAGGCTCTCGCGCTCTTCGCGCATGGCGGCGACCGCTCCCTGCAGGCGACTCAAATTGGCCTCAGAGGGTTCAAGGTCGGCATCAAGCAGGGCCAAGACCTCGTCTGTGCCCTTATCATCCATGGCCACAACCCGCAGCCGTGCCTCCCGCTCAGCAACATCCGGGACCGGCTCATCAATCTCTGGGATTGGTGCTTGCGGATCCCACTCCTCTGCAGCGGCCCGGCGCTCAGCAGGCGGCACCCAGGCAGCTAGGTGGTCCTCATAAATAGACTGAGCCTCAGCAGCACTCAGCTGCTTGATCTCTTCTTCATCCGGCAGACGCAGCCACCAACCGCTTAGAAGGTCGTTGACATTATCGTCGGCGAAGGCGTGAGGATTAAGTCGCTGGATTGCCAGCATGGTCTGAGCGACGGTCACCGAGTCGTCGGGACGGTGCTGCTCGGCGATGCTCCACAGCGTATCCCCCTCTTCAACCGGGCCATAGGCTGAACGGCCCCGCGCATCACGTTCGGCCTCTTCCTCGGCAGACTCAAGCTCAGCCTCAGCCTGCCGTTGCTCTTCTTCGCGCTCAGCCCGCTCACGCCTCTCCCGCGCTTCGGCTACCGTGGTCGGCTCCTCAAGCAGTAACGTGTACTCACGAGTCAGATCGCCTTGCGGCCAGCTAATGCGGACGAGGAAATCGAGCAGTGGCAGATCAACCGGCTCATCGCTGCTCACCTCGATATAGGGGGCATCCTCACCTTCGGTAACTATCTCGAAAGAGAGCAGGGAGAGCTCATCCTGACGTTGAATCCCGGCCCGTTCAAATACCCTACTCGGGGCCAGTTCGACCTCAAACTCATCCAGCTGATCGGTTTCTATGTCACGAAGGGGAATCCGCGCCGAAACCGGCTCTCCCGCTTGGGAGCGGGACTCAATGGTACCTAGTCGCGGTTCCGCTGCATGGGTTCCCGCCGCTATGCTTAAACCGGCTATAACGACGGCGACTTGGAATGCTTTGCGCACGACTCCCCTCCAAGCGCTGCTGATCAGATGTGGCGCTCGATCATGAGTTCTGCGATCTGTACGCTATTTAGCGCAGCGCCCTTGCGCAAGTTATCGGCAACCACCCAGAAATCCAAACCGCGCTCGTGGGTGATATCTTCGCGAATGCGCCCGACGTATACAGCATCGCGCCCCTCACCCTCGGTTAGGGCAGTCGGATAGCCCCCCGCCGCACGCTCATCAAGCAGCTCGATACCGGGTGCAGCACTCAACACCTCGCGCGCCTTCTCGACGCTGAGTTTCTCACGGGTCTCTATATGCACGGCCTCGGAGTGGCCATAGTAGACCGGCACCCTTACAGCGGTCGGATTTACCTTAACCGAGGAGTCTTCCAGGATCTTGACCGTCTCCCAGACCATCTTCATCTCTTCCTTGGTATAGCCATTATCCTGAAAGTCATCAATATGGGGCAGGCAATTAAATGCTATAGGCTTAGGGTAGACCTCGCACTGCGGCTCCTGTCCGGCAATGATCGCCCGCGTCTGAGCATCGAGTTCATCTATCGCCGGCTTGCCGCTACCTGAGACCGCCTGATACGTAGCCACATTGATCCGCTCAATCGCCGCCGCGTCGTGGAGCGGTTTTAAGGCCACCAACATCTGGATAGTTGAGCAGTTGGGATTGGCTATTATGCCCCGTTTCTTGTACCCAGCAGCGGCGTGGGGATTGACCTCGGGGATCACAAGCGGGATATCGTCGTCGTAGCGAAAGTACGAGGTGTTATCAATAACCACCGCACCGGCCTGAGCCGCCCGCGGGGCATGTTCAGCCGAAATAGACCCGCCGGCGGAGAACAGCGCTATCTGCACCTTGCTAAAGTCGAACTCGGCCAAGTCTTCAATGGTCAGCTGCTCGCCGGCAAACTCCAGCTGACCGCCAGCCGAGCGGCTACTCGCCAGAGGATAGACCCGACCTACGGGGAAGTTGCGCTCGGCCAATATCTGCAGCATCACCTCGCCCACCGCCCCAGTGGCGCCGACTACGGCTACGTCGTATGTCTTACTCATGGTCTATCGCGGCCCCCCGTTTTAGCTGAACTCCTTGCGTGGCTGCCAGATGCAGCCAACGCCGTTATAGTCGTAGTATGCAGTGCAAGTGTAACGCTTCATAAGCAGCTTGGGCACCCCCAAAAGCTTACAACCTCCCCACCACCGCCTCCCCCATCTCAACCGTCCCCACAACCCGACTCCCCCCCTGCAAATCAGCCGTCCGCAGCCCCTCCTCAAGGACCTGCCCGACAGCCCGCTCAACCCTCTCGGCGTGCTCCGACTTACCGAGGCTATAGCGCAGCAACATGGCCACCGACAAAATAGTAGCCAGCGGATTCGCCTTATCCTGCCCGGCAATATCCGGCGCCGAACCGTGCACCGGCTCATAAAGCCCCTTACCACGCTCATCCAACGACGCTGAGGGAAGCATCCCGATCGAGCCGGTAAGCTGCGCCGCGCAATCGGAGAGGATATCGCCAAACATATTGCCGGTGACAATCACATCAAACTGCTTCGGCGCCCGCACCAACTGCATAGCGGCATTATCGACATACATGTGAGAGAGCTCGATCTGCGGATAATCGGCGGCAACCCGCTCGACCACCTCACGCCAGAGTCCCGAGCTTTCCAAGACATTAGCCTTATCCACCGAACAGAGCCGTCCCTGCCGCCGCTCGGCGGCAGCAAAAGCCAATCGGGCAATCCGCTCAATCTCCGACTCACTATAAACTTCAGTATCGTAACCCTGCCGTTCACCACTCGGCAGCTCCCGCACCCCGCGCGGCTCACCAAAATAGATACCACCGGTAAGCTCGCGGACGATGAGCAGATCAAGGCCGGCAACCACCTCCGGGCGCAGCGCAGAGGCATCGGCGAGTTGCGGATAGAGCATCGCCGGGCGCAGATTGCCGAACAACCCTAGCTCGGCGCGGATCGCCAACAGGCCCCGCTCCGGGCGCACCTCGCGCGGCAACTCATCGTAGCGCGGCCCGCCGACGGCACCGAGCAGCACCGCATCGGCTGCCTGCGCCTTAGCTAAGGTCTCCTCCGGCAGCGGCTGCCCGGCGGCATCATAACCGGCCCCACCGATGGGCGCCGTATCCAGCTCACAATCGAGTCCGTGATTATCCCGCAGCGCCTCCAGAACTCGCCGCCCTTGCGCGACTATCTCCGGGCCGATGCCATCACCAGGCAGTAACAGTATCCTATGACTCATAACCTCTCCTTAAACCAATCACCGTCCCACCGCTCAGAAGAAAGATTTTTCGCGCGGCGTCTTTAGCAACTTCCTCGGAGCCATATAGCCTCCCCGGGTGTGGAGGTCTTGGCGCCAGGGATGGCGCCATGAAGCCTCCAGGGATGGATTCACGGCGTCCTCCACACCGGGGAGGCTATATGGCTCCGAGGAAGTTGCTAGAGACCCTCAACTAAACAACCACGGCGCTTCCTCGCGGCGCTTTTGCTCATATGCGCGGATAGCCTCGGCGTGCTCGGTCAGGGTAATACCGATCTCATCCAAACCCTCCAGCAGCATCCGCCGCCGAAACGGATCGACCTCAAACCCAAAACTCTCGCCGGCGGGAGTCTCAACGGTCTGATTACGTAGATCAACGGTAAGGCTGTAACCCGGCTCGGCATAGGCGGCGGTAAACAGCTTATCGACCGTTGCCTCATCCAGCACCACCGGCAGGATGCCGTTCTTAAAGCAGTTGCTATAGAAGATATCGGCAAAGCTAGGTGCAATAATGGCTCGAAAACCGTAGTCTTGCAGCGCCCATGGGGCGTGCTCGCGCGATGAGCCGCAGCCAAAATTAGCCCGCGCCAGCAAGACGCTCGCCCCTGCATAACGCTCCTGATTGAGGACAAAATCCGGGTTGCGCGGGCGGTTAGTACAATCCATACCCGGCTCACCGTGATCGAGATAGCGCCACTCATCAAACAGGTACGGCCCGAAACCGGTGCGCTTGACCGACTTCAAGAACTGCTTAGGAATGATGGCATCGGTATCGACGTTAGCCCGATCCAGTGGTGCAACTAGGCCGGTATGGCGGGTAAAAGGTTCAATACTCATGATCAGTACTCGCCCCTGATATCAACAAAGTGGCCGTGGATTGCCGCCGCGGCGGCCATAGCCGGGCTAACTAGATGGGTGCGCCCGCCCTGCCCCTGCCGGCCCTCGAAGTTGCGATTGGAGGTCGAGGCGCAGCGCTCGCCTGGCTCGAGGCGATCAGGGTTCATGCCCAGACACATTGAACAGCCCGGTTCGCGCCACTCAAAACCGGCCTCGCTGAAGACCCGGTCCAGCCCTTCGGCCTCAGCCTGCTCTTTAACGAGCCCCGAACCGGGCACCACCAGCGCCTGCTTGATGCTCGGCGCTACCTGCTGACCCCGCACCATCTCCGCGGCCTCGCGCAAGTCCTCGATCCGGGCATTGGTGCAGGAGCCAATAAAGACCTTATCCAAGGGAATCTCGGTTAGCGGCAAACCCGGTTGCAGGTCCATATACTCCAGCGCCCTGCGCATGGCCGCCGCCCGCACCGCATCCGCCTCGTGTTCTGGATCGGGGATCTTATCCCCAACCGGGGCGACCATCTCCGGCGAAGTTCCCCAACTGACCTGTGGGGCGATTGCCGCGCCATCGAAGACCTCGACCCGATCGAATTCGGCGCCATCATCAGTGGCCATCTCGCGCCAGCTTGCCACCGCCTTATCCCACAACTCGCCTTGCGGGGCGAAGGGGCGACCCCTGACGTAGTCGATAGTTACCGCATCGACACCCACCATACCGGCCCGCGCCCCGGCCTCTATAGCCATATTACACAGGGTCATGCGCCCTTCCATGGACAGTCCGCGGACCCCTTCACCGGCGAACTCAATGGCGTAACCGGTGCCGCCAGCAGTCCCGATACGGCCAATGATTGCCAAGATCAGATCTTTGGCCGTTATCCCGACGGACAACTCACCATCGACACGGATCTGCATGCTCTTGGCCTTCTTTTGCACCAAGGTCTGGGTGGCGAGCACATGCTCGACCTCGCTAGTTCCGATACCGAAGGCCAGGGCGCCCAATGCACCGTGGGTAGCGGTATGCGAATCGCCACAGACAAGGGTCATGCCGGGCAAGGTCGCCCCCTGCTCTGGGCCGACTACGTGGACAATGCCCTGGCGCCTATCTTGCATCCCGAACTCGGTTATGCCGAACTCAGCGCAGTTTCTATCCAGGGTCTCAATCTGCTCGCGCGCCACCGGATCAGCCACCGGCAGCGAGCGGTCAGTGGTCGGCACATTGTGATCGGTAACCGCCAGGTTGGCATCAACCCGCCACGGCTTGCGTCCGGCTAAACGCAGGCCCTCGAAGGCCTGCGGTGAGGTCACTTCGTGGAGCAGTTGCCGATCTATATAGAGTAGCGCCGAACCGTCGTCATGCTCGGTCACCACATGGCTATCCCAGAGCTTGTCGTAGAGTGTCTTGGCTGTCATCGGGTCGTAGTTCCGCTCTGTGGCCAGCTGGTTTTACGGCGAGTATAACCGAAGCGGGTTACAGCGGGACAGTCTAGGGGCGCTTTCACGGCAGACATGGCTGTCGAGAAGCCTCCCCGGAGCAATTGGCTGCCCCGGTGTGGAGGACGCCGTAAATCCATCCTTGGAGGCTTCATGGCGCCATCCATGGCGCCAAGACCTCCACACCGGGTGCAGCCAATCGCTCCGGGGAGGCTTCGAGGCTCCGTTAGGCCACGCCCATGCACTGTTGAGAAGGCAGCGAATCCATCTCTGAAAGCCTAGTGGCGACCCTGGCGCCAGGTCCTCCACAGTGCAAGTATGTGGCTCTAATGGTCGCCGCAACTGCAACTACCTCAATACCTAAACCTCCGCAGACTCACAGCAGCCAACACCGCCGCCAACAAAGCTACCGCACTAGAGGCCAAAAAGGTCTGCCCACCGTAGAGATCCCAAACCCAACCGGCCCCTAAAGAGCCGACAGCAACACCAGCGCCGAAGGTCAAACTTGAATAGAGTGCCTGACCCTTACCCTGCGAGCGGCCGACAAAGAAGCGATTAACAATATCTATGGCCACCGCGTGGTAGAGACCGAAACTTGCTGCATGAATAGTCTGACTTAGCGCAATCAGCCAAGGTGAATCGACCCAAGCCGCCACCATCAGCCAGCGCACTGCTCCCAAGGCAAGCGCCAAAGCGAGCAGATAGCGCGCCCCAAAGCGCGGCATGATCCGATGCATGAGCATAAAGACGCCGATCTCAGCAACCACCCCCCAGGCCCATAGCACCCCTATCAAGCCGCCGCTATAGCCGTGATCTTCCAGATAGATACTGAAAAAACCGTAGAAGGGGCCGTGGCCGACTTGATTTAAAAAACAGGCCAGAAAAAAGCCGATAACGGCCGGCTGGCGCACTGTCTGCCAAAACCCATCGCCGTTAGCCGCTTGCCGCGCCTTTCCGGCCTCCGGGGCAATCAGGCTGGACAGCCACAAACCGGCAAAGATCAGCAGGACCATGTAGGGGTAAGAGTCGAAGCCGACTCGATCGAGCAGCTCGCCGATACCCATCACCGCGATGATAAAACCGACCGAGCCCCACACCCGGATACTGCTATAGCGATGCTCCTGGCCCTGCAAGTGGTTAAAGGTGTTGGCCTCATACTGCGGCAGCGCAGCATTCCAGAAAAAACCGAATAGGGCCATCACCAGGGCAATGGTGCCGTAGGTATCGGCGATCAGGATGCCGAAAAAGGCCATGAAGGCGATCAGTGCCGCGACGCGCACCACCGCCATGCGCCGATCGAGCCGGTCGGCAATATAGCCCCAGACGTTGGGGGCGATTACCTTGGTGGCGTGGAGGATGGCGAGCAGCTCGCCGATCTGCGCCGAGGAGAAACCTTCGGCGCGCAGATAGGGCCCCCAATACGGCATCAAGGCGCCGAGCGCGGCGAAGAAGAAGAGATAGAACCCGGATAGCCGCCAGTAAGGCACTGCCCCTACCGGCGGTGTCGGCTGCCCGCCGTGCAACGGCCTACTCCTGCCGGGGCGCCTGCGGCGGGATTAGCGGTGCGCCGGAGATCTCATCGCTATCGGCATTCTGGCCACGATGGCGCAGCCAGTGATCCATAATGGTCAACGCCACCATGGCCTCAACTATCGGCACGGCGCGAATACCGACACAGGGGTCGTGGCGACCTTTGGTGACCACCGACACCGGGTTGCCGTTAACATCTACCGAGCTCCCCGGTATTAGCATGCTTGAGGTCGGCTTGAGAGCCGCTCGAGCAATGATGGCTTGGCCACTGGAGATACCGCCCAGCACACCGCCGGCGTTGTTACTAAGAAAGCCCTGCGGGGTAAGCTCATCACGGTGCTCGCTACCGCGCTGCCGGGCAGCAGTCATCCCCGCCCCTATCTCGACCCCTTTGACCGCGTTGATCGACATCAACGCCTTAGCCAGATCGGCGTCAAGACGATCAAAGACCGGCTCGCCTAAGCCCGGTGGCACCCCGTGGACCTCAACCTCGACCTCGGCGCCGACCGAGTCGCCAGCTTTGCGCACCTTCTGAATCAAGCTCTCCAGCTCTGCGACCCGCTCCGGATCGGCGCAGAAAAAGTCATTCTCAGCGACCGCTTCCCAATCTTGAGCCGCTAGTTCGATATCGCCCATGCGCGCTAAGCGGGCACGTATCTCGATGCCGAGGCGCTGTTCCAGGTATTTACTGGCTATGGCGCCGGCGGCAACCCGCATCGCCGTCTCACGCGCCGAGGCCCGACCGCCGCCGCGGTAGTCGCGGATGGCGTACTTATGCTGATAGGTATAATCGGCATGGCCGGGACGAAAGCGCTGCGCTATCTCGGAGTAATCTTGGGAGCGCTGATCGGTATTCTCGATCAGCAGACCGATCGGTGTACCGGTAGTTACCCCCTCGAACACCCCGGAGAGGATGCGCACAGTGTCGCTCTCGCGGCGCTGGGTGGTCTGTTTGCTCCGCCCCGGCCGGCGCCGATCGAGTTGCTGCTGCAGGTCGCCCTCGGTCAGCTCAAGTCCCGGCGGACAGCCATCAACAATAGCCGCAAGAGCCGGGCCGTGGCTCTCGCCGCAGGTGGTAACAGTAAAGAGTTTGCCAAAAGTATTTCCGGACATGGGGCGCTATTGTACTACCTTTGCCTTTTAATTTGTGGTCTTCGTCAGATTTACATTCGGCATGCTGCGCAGCGCTTTTTTGAACGGTGGTTATGGAACATAAACTACGTGAGTCACTGGACAGCCCGAAGAGTGCCTCGACCTAATGGCTACCCCGGTGTGGAGGACGCCGTCAATCCATCCCTGGAGACTTCATGGCGCCATCCCTGGCGCCAAGACCTCCACACCGAGCCAGCCATTAGACCGAGGCACTCTTCGGGCTGTCCCACTCAACATTGAACAAAATCATCTCAAGACGTAACCTTTACCACCATGGCACCACCAGTACCCACCAACGTCATCACCGGCTTCCTTAACGCCGGCAAGACTACTGCCATCCGCCACCTGCTAGCCCGCCACCGCCCGCCAGCAGAGCGGTGGGCAGTGCTGATTAATGAGTTCGGCGATGTCAGTATCGATGCCGCCATGCTCAGCGATCAGCTGCATGATAAAGGCCAGGGAACCACTCAATACGGCCAGGACACTAACGCCGGATCTTACTCAGAGAGCGCCCCAGGCAGCGGTGATGAACAAGAAGCTGTAACCATAGCAGAGCTCCCTGGCGGCTGCCTGTGCTGCACACTAGGCATCCCTTTTCGCACCGCCATTACCCGCCTATTGCGCGATAGCAAGCCAGCACGATTGATAATAGAACCGACTGGCTTCGGCCATCCAGCCAAGATCATCGATCAACTGCGCAATTTTGAGCAACAGGGGGCAATCGAACTGCGCGCCACCATTACCCTTGTCGATCCTCGCCGCCTAAAAGAGCCCAAGGCGGCACAGCATAGCGCCTTTATCGATCAAGCGCAGATAGCTGACATACTTATCTGCAATAAAAGCGATCTTATTGGCAACGATGATCGAGCCCGCTTCGAACACTGGTCAAGATCTCTCTACCCGCCCAAGCAGATTATTGCCGAGACCGAACAGGGCCGCATCTCAGCCAACTGGTTGGACTGTCCAACCGGCAGGACGCGCGCTGCCCTCTCCTCCCCGGGGCTTTATAACAAGGGTGTTGAGATTGGCCACAAGGGTGTCACTGGCCATCACGGTCATTACCGCGATGACGGCGAATCGCGCATTGCAAAAAGCAGCGCTGATCATGGCGAGCAGCAGCCCTCAGCAGCCGATAGCCAAGCACAGGCTCCAGACCCCCAGCCCGGCCAACCCCTGCGCCTACAAAATGATAGCTACTACCCCGCTAGTTGTGGTTGGATATTCCATAGAGGTGATATTTTCGACCGCCAACTACTTACGCAGGCGCTTGAACAGCTACGTGACTGCGATCGGGTCAAGGGAGTTATCCGCACTGGAAATGATTGGCTACAAGTCAACACCAGCCCTGATGGCACCGACCTCAAGGCCACGGCCTGGCGGGGCGAGAGCCGCTTGGAGGTAATAGCGGACGATTATAAGCTGGGTTGGGATAAGATAGAGCAGCTACTACTGCAAGCGATAACTCAAACAGATCAAAGCTAGTCAATTTATGGTCAGCCAATCCCACCAGTTGCACTCAAGTATATGCCCAAAAGCGACAGGGGAAGCTGCGCTACTATTATTCTCCGGCGGCCAGGACTCCACCACCTGCCTCGCCTGGGCACTGGAGAGGTTCAGTCGAGTAGAGACAATAGGGTTTGACTATGGTCAACGCCACAGCGTGGAGCTTGAGGCGCGGTGCACCATACTTGAGCAGATCGCTGAGCAGTTCCCCATCTGGCGCGAGCGCCTTGGGGAAGACCACCTGCTCGATAGTCATGTCCTCGGCCAGATCAGCTCGACATCACTAACCAGCGAGAGCGCGATAACTTACGATTCCAGGGGATTACCGAGTACCTACGTGCCCGGCCGCAACCTGCTCTTCTTCGTACTAGCTGCGGCTGTTGCGGAACGCCGTAACATCCGCAACATAGTCGCCGGCGTCTGTGAAACTGACTATTCCGGGTATCCCGATTGCCGCGATGATACGATAAAATCACTGCAGGTGACTCTTAACCTGGGAATGGCGCAGCAACTAATCCTCCATACCCCGCTAATGTGGCTCGATAAGGCCAGAACGTGGGAGCTGGCAGCAAAGGTTGGTGGCAACGATTTAATTAATTTGATCGTTGAGCATTCCCACACCTGTTATCATGGAAACCGTCAAAAGCTTCATCCATGGGGGTACGGATGCGGTCAGTGCCCTGCTTGCCAGCTGCGCGCAGATGGGTGGCAACGTTATATTGACTCCCATGCCTAAGGAAATGTAAGGAACCATCAGCATGCGTATCGTCGTTGTCGGTGCCGGCGTTATCGGAGCCACTCTGACCTGGGAACTCACCGAGCGGGGCCATCAGGTCATACTTGTGGATAGAGCCAAGGAGGTAGCTCACGAGACCAGTTACGCCAACGGCGGGCAGCTCCACGCTGGACACGCCGCCCCATGGAACTCCCCCGGCATGTTAACCGATGCCCTGCGCTGGCTGGGCCGAGCCGACTCGCCACTACGTATCCGCCCGGAACGCTTGCTCGGCGCGCCTTGGTGGCTCATGCGCTTTCTCGCCAACGCCAACAAGGCCAGGCATCGTAGCAATGCGCGTGCCAATGCCACCCTAGCTTTATACAGCGTTCAGCGGCTCTACGATATCATTGAGCATACTGGCGTAGAGTGCCAGTTGCGGCGTAGCAGCATCCTAAAATTATTCGACGATCGCGCCTCACTACAGCGGGGTATCGCCGCCGCCCAAGCTGTTAAGGATTTAGGCATTCGCTACAACGTGCTAGATCGCGCCCAAACCATCGCACGTGAGCCGACCCTGAGCACCAGTAATGATAGCGGTAAGCTGGTCGGTTCTATCGAGTACCCTGAGGACGGTTGCGCCGACGCGCTGATGTTCTGCCAGGGCATAGCAAAAAAAGCGGCCCAAAAAGGGGCCGAGTTGCGCCTCGGCAACCCAGTCATCCGGCTACGCGGCGACCAGAGACAAGGCGTTGCCGGAGTTGTGACTGAGCATGGCCTAATCGATGGCGACGCCGTGGTAGTTGCGGCTGGCAGCCATTGCAACCAGCTAGTGCAACCTTTAGGCCTGCGGTTACCGCTTGAACCGATAAAGGGCTACTCCGTCACCATCCCCCTTGGCGATGCCGCCGAGCTCGCCCCCAATAAGCCGATAATTGATGATGTGCGCAAGATAGTTCTGACTCGGCTGGGCGATCGTCTGCGCATAGCCGGCAAGGCCGAAATCAGCGGCTTCGATACCCGCCTTAACCCGGATAGATGTAACTCGGTTCGCGAACAAGGACTCGCCCGCTTCCCCCGCCTTGCTGAAAGGCTAGGCTCGATACCTGGCGAACACTGGTCCGGCTTGCGCCCGATGACCTGCAAAGGCACACCCTTGCTCGGGCCAACCCCTATTCGCGGCCTGCATTTAGCGACCGGGGCCGGACACTTAGGCTGGACCTTCGCGGCCGGTGCAGCAGAGTTGGTCGCCGATCAGCTCGAAGGCAAAAAAAGCGCCATTTATACCGGGCCTTATCAAGTTTAGAAAAAAGATCACTGATTATTTGGGGCCATAACCGCCGCCATGGCAACTTGTGGCCTAAAGAGACTAGCCATAGAACCACTGGGTTGCCTCGGTGTGGAGGACGCCGTTAATCGATCCCTGGAGGCTTCATGGCGCCATCCATGGCACCAAGACCTCCACTCCGGGGCAACCCAGTGGGGCTAGGGAGTTTTTGAGGCACCCAAAGATAGACCTGCCCCTGCTTACCTTGTTAGCCCTGCCTTCTCCCCGCAGGTCACCTAACCGTAACCATAATGTAACCCCCGCCGCTTACGCTTGCCTGAAATTCAAAATAACCAATGGGGGAGCAACAATGAACAAACATTCATCTATACTATACAATGAGTGGCAGCGGGCTATGCGCAACAGTGATCAAAGCCACCTCAGCCATTACCGCCTCGCAGCCCAAGCCATACGCCAAGGACTGGGGAGTAATCGCAGCATTTGGATCGCCGGGAACGTCCACAAACGTGAAACTAAAACCATAATAGAAACATTTATACTTCTAAGGAATTGGCATACCAATCTGCTTCTGGTACTAAATCCAGCCAACACTGAGGATTGGGGCGAGCTTTACTCTCACTGTCGCCATGCCGGGCTCAAAGTAGGGAGGCACAGCGCAGGGGTTGGCTGCACCCCATGTCGTGATGTCTATATCCTTGACACCTCTGAGGAGATAGGCTTGTTCTATCTGGCCAGTGACGCCGCCTTTATCGGCTCATCCTTAGTCCACTCGGGTTATCCTGACCCCACACTTGCAGCTCGCGCAGGGCTACCGGCAGTCTCTGGACCCTATATAGACTATCTTTACAACGAACCGCGGTTGTCTAGACTAACTGCACGCTTAATAAGGCTTGGCAGCATCCGCCGAGGCAACAATGCCGTTGAACTTGCCGAGGCCCTCCACGGCCTACTAGTTGACGGTCAACTCGGCAAGGCCCTAGGCGAATGTGCTCGCCGAGCCGCTTGTCGAGCCCGATCTTCAAGGCTTTCACTTAAAGATAACGACGACAATTCACTGGTCAATCCCGGCGATCAACCTAGCGGGCAACAGCGCGGTCAATTCGAGCTATGCCAGCTTGGTAGTGCTGCTTGAAGCAAAATACAGAGGCAGACAATGTGGACACATTAAAATCCCCACATGAGCCATTCGGTTGTCCCCAGAGTTGGGAGGTCTTGGCGCTAGTTTTGGCGCCGTGAAGCCTCCAGCGATAGATCACGGTGTCCTCCACACCGGGGCAGCTGAATAATGACTCAAGTGGGGTTTTTTATGCTCCAATCTGGTTTGGCAGATTAGAAATACATCTGTACCCACTCCACGAAAACCAGACTTATCTGAGCTAGAGCGAACCCCAGCAAGCCTCCCGCAATGACGTCGGTGGGATAATGTAGGCCAAGCACCACCCGCGATGAGGCAATCAGTATCACTGCAGGCACGAGCCACAATGCCAACGCAGGGAAGTATGCTATTGCCAAGAGGCTAAAGCAGACGGCATGCAAAGTGTGTCCCGAAGGGAAGCTGTAGCGGTCTAAAGCCGGAGTCGCCGGCATCAACTGTGGGTCAGCCTCGTAGGGGCGCAGCCGCCGAGTACTACGTTTGATCAATGAGTAAATCAGAGTAGCAACAAGACCGGTGGCCGCCATATGGGCCACAACCACAGCCGAACTGACGCCTTGGAAGATCAAGATCCCGGCCATCAGCGCATACCACAAAACGCCATCTCCTAGTCGGCTTGCGGCCACAAAAATATCGCGGGAGAGGCGAACGCGCTGCAAGCGACTAAGCAGCTGGCACATTACCATCTCGTAACGTTGCAACCTAACTAAAGTTTGCTGCATGAGGCACCCCCTGCTCTGTACCAGGATTTTGCTCACCTGCATTAGCGATGACACCAGCGAACTGCCGGGCTATCTGTTGCCAGCTCAGCGCCGCAACACTATCCCGTGCAGCCTCTTGCCAGCGCTGCCGCACCTGCGGCGGCAGCATCGCTACTCCCAAGGCGGCTTGCACCCAGGCTGCCGGATAGCTACGTGCTACCTTATGGCCATTGACACCCTCTTCTACGAAGCGGGATGCGGCGGCATAGTCGAAAGCTACTACGGGTAGACCACTTGCTAATGCTTCGAGAGTAACGTTGCCGAAGGTCTCACTCAGACTGGGAAAGAGAAAGATATCTGCTGAGGCGTAGTAGGAAGCCAACTCTTCCCCGTGGCGCTCTCCAGCGAAAATAAAGTCCGGGTTTTGGTGTTGCAGAGCAGAGCGCATCGGCCCGTCACCGACTAGCACGAAGCGCGCCCCTGGCCGAACTGACTCGATGGTGCGAAAGGCCTCTACCGCCAAAGACAAGTTCTTCTCTGCTGCAATCCGCCCGACGTAGATCAGCACCGGCTCATCTTCGCCGGCACCCCATCCGCTGCGCAGCGACGTGCACCTTCTCTGGGGGTTAAACAGTCGAGTATCCACGCCTCTGCCTAACAGTTCGACGTTTCTATAGCCCTGGCTGCGTAACTTTTCAGCCAAGGATTTATCAGGCACCAAAGTGGTGGCGGTGGAGTTATGAAAGTAGCGTAACGCTGCCCCGACCAGTGGCTTTAACCAGCTCGTCATGTAGTGCTCGCTGTACAGGTCAAAGCGGGTATGGAATCCACTTACCACCGGCAACTGCAAGCGCTTTGCCGCAAGCAGAGCCGCCCAGCCCAGAGGGCCTTCAGTCGCGATATAGACCCCATCTGGTGTGCGCCGCTGCCAAAGCTCCTCAAGAAGGCGTGGCCGCACAACCCCACAACGTACTTGGCTATAACCGGGAATCGGTAAGCCGCTCACGCTATGCAGATCTTTATCATAGCCGTAAGGACGGGCTGGATGCCTAGGCACAACAAGATCTACAGCTGTACCGTCTCGACGCAATCCAGCTGCGATGTGGCTGAGGGTGGTCGCAACCCCATTAGACTCCGGCGCATAAGTCTCGGAAACAATGGAGATACGGCGTAGAGGTGACTCTTTTCTGTGCAGGTTTACTTTTTTCATGGCCCCATGCTGCTGGGGCTAAGTTACAGGATAGTGATACAGATATGAGGTTTACGTTACAGCAGGGACCCTCAGAAAACCTCCCCTGGAGCCATTAGCTGCCCCGGCGTGGTGGACGCCGTGAATCCATCCTTGGAGACTTCATGGCGCCATCCTTGGCACAAAGACCATCCGCGCCGAGGCAGCTGGATGGCCCTAGGGGAGGTTCCTTGAGGCGCATCATTTCGGCATATCAGAAGACCACAAAGCTGGCCAAGGGACAGCGTGAAAGCTCAGAGGTTGTTTCAGCACCAATCGCAGCATCTT
Organism: Halorhodospira halochloris; assembly: GCF_002356555.2. NCBI lineage: Bacteria > Pseudomonadati > Pseudomonadota > Gammaproteobacteria > Chromatiales > Ectothiorhodospiraceae > Halorhodospira > Halorhodospira halochloris. The sequence goes on along the minus strand of NZ_AP017372.2, from coordinate 1,087,252 downwards.
TATTCAATTGTCCGGCAGAACTGCTCTCTTCAGCTGAACTAGCATCGATGGCCTCTCTCATGGGCATAAATTCCATTAGCTGACTCTGCTCGCAAGAATGTTCACCTCTGGTAACAGGCAGGCAGTTGTCACGCTGCACCTGATCAATATCTTGAGGCGGATTTGCAGCAGGGAAAGAGATATAGTGACCTTGCAGTAAGTTACCGTTGAGTGCGACCAAGGTCTCGTACTCTTCCCGTCTTTCTACCCCCTCGAAGATAATCTCACACCCTAAATTGCGGGAGACCTCTAACAAGTAATCCAGAAATTTATGCTTCGCCAGATCAGTATCAATATGCTGGCAGAAATAGTGCGATGTCTTTACATAGTCCGGGCCAAGCTCCGCCCAGTGACCTAAGCCGGCAGAACCTGCACCTAGGTCGTCTAAAGCCACCCGAAACCCCATCCTTCTGTAGTGATCCAATGCATGACGCATGAGGCTATAGTCATTTATATGTGAGTGTTCAGTAACCTCAATCACCACGCGCTGTGGATCTACACCTTCTTGGTGCAAGAACTCCAGAGTAGCCCCTTCACGAAAGTCATTCTGAAAAAGGGTATGAGGCATTACATTTAAAAACAGTTTACCGCTCAACCCCAATTGTTTGAAATGACGAATAGCAATCTTGCGAGCTAGCATATCCACTTCGACTAGACGGTGCTGCTTAGCTGCCACCTGAAAAAGGGTTCGCGGGTAATGAAGCGCAGACATGGAAGGCCCTCGGGCCAGGGCCTCATAGCCGTATATTTTGGCTCTATGTGTGCTGAATATAGGTTGAAAGAAGGGTGTAAGCAGCTCATTTCTGATTATGTTATCGAGTTCTTCAGCATTTTGTTCGGAGCTCATATTGCCCCCTCATCTAAGGTTAGGACATAGTCATTCATGTTCAGACACAAAGCCTTTTTGCTTATCAATGACGTCTGCCGCCAAGCTACCCGATAAAGTGTTGCGGAATGATTAATATCTGATTACCAGCAAAACATTTTAAGTAGTCTAAATACGCCCGCCAGTTAACAAAACCTAAATAAAAGTGTAGCTTTTAGCCATTAGACTCTGTTCCACTATGATTGATAAAGCTAAACTAGACGAAAATCTGACGACTGAAGCTCTCCTAGAACGGCTGTTAGCTCTGCGCGCCGACCTAATCCGAGTGGCTAACGACTGGTTAGATAGTTACCAAGACTCATTCTCCAGCGCCTCGGCAGGTAAATCAGCGCGCAACTTTGCCCACTATCTAGCTCTACGTAGCGAAGATATTAGGCCTTTACAAGGACTACTTGCGCGCCACGGCCTATCGTCTTTAGGACGCAATGAGCCGCACGTTCTTGCTGGGCTAGATCGGGTCATCCAAATGCTTGCGTATTATTCTGGACGGCAAGTACAGCTCCCCTACCAGAGTTATTGCAGTATTGATGAGGGATTTAGGGCGCTAGAACAAAATACTCGAGAGCTATTCGGTGACAAGTACTATGCGCGCAGCTCCTACATCATGGTCACCTTGCCTAGCAAGGCTGGTGATGACCCTACACTGATAAGGTCATTACTCGAATCGGGCATGGACATAGCGCGAATCAACTGCGCTCACGATGGCCCCGAAGCGTGGCTGCGGATGATTGAGTTCATCCGCCATGAAGAGCAAAAATTAGGGAAAGCATGCCGAATTCAAATGGACTTAGCCGGGCATAAGATCCGTACCGGTCGATTAGCCAAGCGCGAGCCGGTACTTAAATTACGTCCGCAACGCAACTATCTAGGGCGCGTACTAAGCCCAGCAACGATTGATCTTATAGCAGAACCAAGCCCAGAAGCCGCTAACGGCATAAATACTATGCCAGGCACCAGCACTGGTGCTGTCACCGACACTGATTTTACAACACCCCCCAAGCTGAGCCTGCCTGAGGAAATCATCGATGCTATTCAGCCGGGTGATAGGCTCGTAATGCTAGATGCCCGCGGCTCGAAAAGATCGCTTTATGTTACGGATACAATTCCCGGCAGGGCTCGTGCTAACACCTATAAAACACTTTATATGACTCCAGATGTTCAGCTTACTTGGCGTCATGATAGCCCGCGGCGACTTGGCAGTGGAGATCGGCGGCGAACGCTTGGCTGAGATTCAGGAAGAGCTGCTCTGGCTTTGCGAAGCTGCCCATGTGCCAGTTGTATGGGCAACCCAGGTCCTTGAGAAGCTAGCCAAGCAAGGCACGGCTTCCAGGCCCGAGCTAACAGATGCAGCAATGGCGGGACGTGCCGAATGCGTGATGCTCAACAAAGGCCCTCACATAATCTCGGCAGTAATTACTCTCAAAGGGATACTCCAGCGCATGCAGGAGCACCAATCGAAAAAGATATCTCGCCTAAGAGCTCTAAGACTGGCACACCTTAGAAAAAAGGGCCGCCCTCTAGCAGCCGGCTGTGGCAAATATTGACCTAACGCCTATCTCCCGTAGCCTCCTGCACCATCTGATCATAACTTATGTGCCTGACATTTTTACCGCGCACAAAGTAGACCACGTACTCGCAGATATTGCGCGCCCTATCGCCTATCCGCTCCAAAGAGCGAGCAGTCCACACCACATCCATTACCCGCGGAATGGTATCCGGATATTTCATCATCTGATCCATAAGGCGATGAATAATGACCTCATACTGACTGTCGGCATTGATATCCAGCTGCGCAACTCGCACGGCCTGCTCGACATCCATACGCGCAAAGGCATCCAGAGCTGAATTGAGCATGCCGCGCACATGCTCACCCAGATCGCCGAGTTCCTTAATGGGCCCAGTCTGGCGATCCAACTCAAGAAAATGCAGGGCCATGCGGCCAATCCGCTCCGCCTCATCACCGATGCGCTCCAGATCGGTTATGGTCTTGATCACCGCCACCACCAGGCGCAGATCGGAAGCTGTTGGTTGACGGCGGACTATGATCTGGGTCGACTCCTCGTCGATCTTAACCTCTAAGGCGTTGACCTTATAGTCACTGACAACCACCTTCTCGGCCAGCTCCATTCTGCCTTCAACCATGGCCTTAACGGCATCAGTGAGCTGCTCCTCAACCAGCCCGCCCATGGACATTACCTGCCTATGGATCTCTTCAAGCTCAGCATTAAAGCGCTGTGAGATATGCTGCTTGAAAAAATTCTGCTCCATCGACTCTTCTTGACTCATGTAAAATCTCCTGCTGCGCCGCAACCAAGCTTGAAAAATCAGCCATAACGGCCGGTAATATAGTCCTCGGTCTTCTTCTGGGCCGGGGTTGTAAATAGCGTATCGGTATCGGCGAACTCTACCAGTTCACCCAGATAGAGAAACGCGGTGAAGTCTGATACCCGGGCAGCCTGCTGCATGTTGTGGGTGACGATAGCTATCGTATACCGCTCCTTGAGCTCGAAGATCAGCTCCTCAATCTTCAAAGTAGCCAACGGATCGAGTGCCGATGCCGGCTCGTCGAGCAGCAGGACCTCAGGCTCAACCGCAATTGCCCGAGCGATAACCAAACGTTGCTGCTGCCCGCCAGAGAGCCCGAAGGCGTTCTCATGCAGGCGGTCTTTAACCTCGCCCCACAATGCCGCGCGGCGCAAAGACCGCTCTACCACCTCGTCTAGTTTACGCCTATTCTTAACACCCTGCAGTCGCAGACCATAAGCAACATTCTCATAGATCGACTTAGGGAACGGATTGGGCTTCTGGAAGACCATGCCGACCCGTCGGCGCAACTCTGGCACGTCCATGCGCCGATCGTGGATATCCTGGCCATCAAGGGTGATGCTCCCCTGCACCTGGCAACTATCTACCAAGTCATTCATGCGGTTGAAGCAGCGCAGCAAGGTCGACTTACCACAACCCGATGGACCGATAAATGCCGTTACTTGCCCTCGCGGTATCTTGATATCTATGCCTTGCAGCACCTGCTCTGTGCCGTACCAAAGCTTGAGATCACGCGTCTCCAGGCAGATATCCGAACCTACCGAACGTGGCTCGGTACCCGATCGGCCGCGATCGCGAATAGCCTCCTGACTGAAGCCGTGGGTCGGCGTGCTGTCGGTCGTCACCTCACTCATATATGTTCCTCATTCAATCGCTTTGGGCCCGATACTTTTCGCGCAGATAATTGCGAATTGATATGGCCGTTAGATTAAGCACTATTATCACCAGCACCAGGATCAAACTTGTGGCGTAAACCAGTGGTCGTCCGGCCTCGACGTTAGGGCTCTGAAAACCGACATCGAAGATGTGAAAGCCCAAGTGCATGAAGCTCCTCTCCAAATGGATAAAGGGGAAGCTGCCGTCCACTGGTAGTTGCGGGGCGAGCTTAACCACGCCGACCAGCATCAGCGGTGCCACCTCGCCAGCCGCTCGAGCCACAGCTAGGATCAAACCGGTAATCATGGCCGGAGTCGCCAGCGGCACCACAACCCGCCAGAGCATTTCGGCCTTGGTTGCACCCAGCGCCAGGGCCCCATTACGGACATCACTTGGTATCCGCGACAGCCCCTCCTCGGTGGAGACTATAACTACTGGCAGGGTAAGCAGGGCGAGGGTTAACGAGGCCCATAATATGCCACCTTTACCGAAAGTCGGCGACGGCAGACGCTCAGAGAAGAACATCTGATCTACGCCACCTCCGACAAAGTAGACGAAGAACCCCAAGCCAAAGACCCCGAACACGATGGAGGGCACACCGGCCAAGTTGTTGACCGAAATGCGGATCATGCGGGTTATCGGCCCCTGTTTAGCGTACTCGCGCAGGTATATCGCCGCCAGCACCCCGAATGGAGTAACAAAGACGGCCATAACCATGGTCATCAGCACCGTGCCAAAGATGGCAGGCATAATGCCGCCCTCGGTATTGGCCTCACGCGGGTAGCCACTGACAAAATCCCAGAAATCCCCCACATAGAAGGCCATCTTCTCCCATGTGCTCATGGCATTGGGTCGCCAGGGCTTGACCACATCCCCCATAGCGATGACGACTTGTTCGCCGGCTGCCGTCTCCAAACCGATGGCGTAACGGGCGACTTCATCAATCAGCTCATCGCGACGCTCTTCTAGCTCAGCGTACTCCTCCTCCCAGCGCTCCCGCTCCTCTGCCAAGGCGCTGGCCTGCTCGGTGCGTTGCTCCTCGCTAAGGGTCGCATCAGCCTCCAAGCGCCTTTCGGCCAGACGAACTTCCTCTAGCTGAGCATTAATTGCGCCGATCTCTACTCTTTCTATATGCTGAATCTCATCCAACCGCGAGCGGTTCTCAGCGTACAGCTCGTCAAACACCGCCCAGGCTTCGTCACCTCGATCCTGGACCTCGGCGACCACCTCACCATCTACCCGAACATCGCGTAGATAGCCGATAAAATCGCCCCACTGGCGGCGCTCTATCACCACCACATCTTCCGGGTACCGCCACTCGGACATATTGGGGCCGGCATACCAGACAAAATCACGGCCATCGACGTCGCGATTACCGCGTTTTATCCGATAACGGGTGATAAGCGTCTCATCATCTTCAACCTCAAAACCCCTTTCGCGTGCCGCAGCAGCGGTTAGCGTCTCGGCAGCATCGACTTCACCAAGAACGTGTTGAACATCTTCACCCGGCTCCTGATATTCGAAGGCAACCACACTACTCGGCCAAAAATGCTGTAGGCCATTAAAGGCGATAAGCCCTATCAAGCCGAACACCATCACCAGGGAGACGGCCACTGCTCCGGCGTTGAGCCAGATCCAAGGTGTTCCTCTCTTAAACCAGTCGCGCATCGTTGCGGTATCCTCTGTATCAGAGCGCGCTGTACTTGCGACGCAGGCGGTGGCGGACAATCTCTGCTGCCGTGTTGACGACGAATGTCAACACAAACAACACTAGTGCGGCTAAAAAGAGGATTCTATAGTGCGTCCCTCCTTGTGCAGTCTCTTTCATCTCCACTGCGATATTGGCGGAGAGGGTCCGCATGCCCTCAAAGATGTTGAAATTGGTCACCGGCGAATTACCAGTTGCCATAACCACTATCATCGTCTCTCCCACGGCTCTGCCAAAACCGATCATTACTGCTGAGAAGATCCCCGGGCTGGCGGTCAATAGAACCACCGTTGCAACCGCTTGCCAGGGAGTGGCCCCCAAAGCCAGAGCGCCTTGGGATAGATGACGGGGGACGTTGAATACGGCATCCTCAGATATGGAGAAGATTGTCGGTATGACCGCAAACCCCATCGCTATGCCGACCACCAAAGCATTGCGTTGATCGTAGTCAATGCCCTGATCGGTCAACCATTGGCGCATATCGCCGCCAAAGAAGGCCAACTCCATATAGGGACTGGCAGTAATCCCTATCCAGCCAACGAATAAGACCACTGGAATTAGTAGTGCTGCTTCCCAGCCCGGCGCCACTAGCTTGCGAATCCCTTCGGGCATGACCCGAGTCCACAGCCATGAGGCAAAGACCATGGCAATGGGCAAGGCAACCAAGATAGTGAATATCGCTGGTAAGTTGCGCTCAAAAAACGGTGCCGCCCAGAGTCCAGCCAAAAACCCGAGGATTACGGTAGGCAGCGCCTCCATAATCTCTATGGCTGGCTTAGTAACCTGCCTCATCCGCGGCGACATGAAATATGCCGAATAGATTGCCCCCAGGATGGCGATTGGGGCGGCGAAGAGCATCGCGTAGAACGCCGCCTTAAGCGTGCCCACAGTCAAGGGCACCAGGGAGAACTTGGGCTCGAACTCCTCGGATGCGGACGATGACTGCCACACATAGGTCGGCGCATCACGCCCTTCGTACCATACCTTCTGCCACAACGCCTTAAAGGAGACCTCTGGGTGGGGGTTATTAACGTGCAGATAATTAAAGCCTCCACCCTCGGCCACCGCCAGCATCCCATCGTGGCGCGGGGCCATAGAGAGAGCACTGACCTGCTCGCCGCCCGCGAGGGCTAACTGGGTCAAGGTGCGTGCCGAGGTTGCGTAGTGCAGTTGCAACGTGCCATCCGCTGCGGCACTAGCAAACCCCTTGCGGCCGTGTTCCGCGGCTATAGCGGTGACCGGAGCATTGTGGCCAACAAAGTCGCGAATCTCTGTCAGGCTGCGCTGTCTGTCTTCATCGCGAGTGACCATCCACTGCGAGACCGAACCGTCAGAGCCGCCGACGATTATCGATACCGCCCCGAGCAGGAACTCGAGTTCGGTAACTTGCGCATCATCCCCTCCGATCGCACGCTCCGAACCTACTAGGCGGGGGTCACTCAAATTGGCGACGTCGTAATAGTGGAGCCTACCGTCAGCACCACCTATATAGAGGTTGCGCATCGTCGTATCGAGGAGGATGCGAGTTATCTCTACCCCCTCCTCCGGCCATGGAATATCGTAGACCTCTCTCTCAACCGTCGCCTCACCGGTTAGAAAATCTACATCCTCCTCGAACAGGACCAGGCGTAAGGCCTGATTCTCGTTGTTGGCGGCCACTACCGCAGAACCGCGGTTACCGCGCTGCACACCAATAGCGTCAATCGGATAAGCGTTGCTAGCAAAGATATCCAGAGGCTCGCCCTCGCCCTCCGGGTAGGTTATGTAAGGCTCTACTAGCCGTTCGTCATCCGGATAACTGATGTCGTAATCGTGACGGGCAAAGATTGCGGTGCCATCATCCAGGCCATAACCAACTAAGCGGTGACGCGCCTCGGCTGTATCAAAGCTACGTACCTCAACACCTGCGGGGCGCTGCAGCCGCCCATGTTTGATGACTTCGCCGCTATCCGGGCGAAAGAAGAAGAAATGGGCCTGATCAGTAAACCGCACTCCAATCTCGCGGTACCGCTCCATGGCGGCATGGACCGTCTCACCGGCTTGCTCGCCGCCAGGGGCTGGATAGGTAGACACCGGGGTGATCTCGGGATCACTGAAGATAGGTGCGGTCTCTGAGAACAGATAGACGAACATCAATGCCAGCGCACCTATTACAGCAAGACCGAAAAAGGCCACACTGGTCTTACTGAGGTGGTCCTTCACCCCCCGCCAAAGGCGTAACCGCCTGCGCTGGCGAGCATCAGGCATAGCTTCACTGACTATCCCGCGGGCACTGGCACTCTCTGGAGTGGACTCACTAGTCCTTGATTTACTCATAGCCTCGACGCACGCTCCGACTAAATGACTAGGCGCAGCTTAGTGCCCGACGGTGACGTTTTTATTACAAAAGCCGATTCTGCTTTTGAGGTATCTAGTCAGGTGTCTCCGAGGCCCCTCCCAAAAAAACCTACCTGAGAGAATATGGTTAGCCGGTGTGGAGGTCTTGGCGCCAGGGATGGCGCCATGAAGCCTCCAGGGATGGATTCACGGCGTCCTCCACACCGGCTAACCATATTCGCTCAGGTGGGGTTTTTTGGGAGGGTTTGCGCGGGCGCGCTAGTACACTTACAAAAGCCTCTGCAAAAAAGCTTATGTAATATTTCAGTAATATTGAGGTAACCGCACAGTCAGAAACCAACCGCACAATGCCACCAGTGATCCTAAAGCAGCTACTACAGAGGTGAGAAAGATGCTGAAGAGAAGCCTACTGGTTGGCATTACCAGTGCCGCTCTCCTAGCGAGCGGTCATGCTATCGCGGTGGACGATGATCTGCCCAGATACGAAAGGGTCTCCGGGATATCCGGTAACTTGGGCAGTATGGGGTCAGACACCCTGAATAACCTCATGACCCTATGGGCAGAGGAATTCAACGATTTCTATCCTAACGTCTCTATTGAGATCGAGGGCGCTGGCTCAGGTACAGCCCCAGTTGCACTATCCGAAGGCACCGCTAACTTCGGACCCATGAGCCGCAGTATGCGCTCATCTGAAATCCAAGACTTTGAGGATTCGCACGGCTACGAGCCGACCAAGGTGCGGGTCGCGATCGACACCATTGCTGTGTTTGTTAATCGCGATAACCCCATAGAAGGGCTGACCCTTGACCAAGTAGATGGTATATTCTCGGAGACTCAACGTTGCGGCGGTTACAACAAGACACGCTGGGGCGATGTCGGTCTCGACGGGGCCTGGAACAACCGTGACTTCACCCTCTACAGCCGAAATGCGGTCTCCGGCACCTATGGATTCTTCCGTGAACACGCCCTGTGCGATGGCGACTTTAAGGATGCCATCAACGAACAGCCTGGCTCCGCCTCTGTTGTTCAGGGGGTGTCGGAATCACTCAACGGCATAGGCTACTCCGGCATAGGGTATAAGACTTCAGGCGTCAGGGCCATTCCATTGGGCGAAGAGGAAGGCGAGTACTACGAGCCTACCGGTGAAAACGCCGTATCCGGCAATTACCCACTGGCCCGGTTTCTCTACGTCTACGTCAATAAGCACCCTAACGACGGACTACCGCCACTGGAGCGTGAATTTTTGCGCTTGGTCCTCTCCAAAGAAGGCCAGGAAGTGGTAAATCGAGATGGTTTTATCCCCCTGCCCGCTGCAGCGGCACAACGTGAGAAAGAACGACTCGGCCTGTAAAGTACTAGAGATTACCTATTTCGGCATAAACCACGGCCCTAAACACCGCCCTGGGCCGTGGTTTATGCCTTTTTGGATACCCAGTTTATGAGCTCTTACCCGCTGCCGCGCAACCCAGCTGGTGATGCCCTGTTAGGCGTTTTTTTGCGTCCCCGTAGGCTACTCTTTGCATGGCGTGACGCAGAGCCGGAAACCTTCTGGGTTTTGACCCGGCTGACCATCCCTGTTTTGCTCCTGAGCATACTCGGCTCAGGTATTGCGCATGAATTCATACCCAGCGGTTTCCCTCCGCATACCCGCCCGGATCCGGTCGGCTTTGCCATTTATAGCGGCTTAACCCATTTGGTCGGAGTGCTAGCCCTAGCCGCAGCAGCCCATTATCTGTGCGATCTATTTCAAGGCTACTCGGATTTCAACCGCGCTCTAGCAGCGGTTTCAATAGGCATGGTGCCAGCCTGGATCGGCAACATTGTAGCCGCCCTGCCCTGGCCTATAGGGGCATACGGCGCCATAATCCTTATTCTTTACAGCTTCGTGCTTATTTATGCGGCGTTTGCGGTGATCATGGACATACAGCGCGGCCACCGTCTAGCCCATTATATTGCCGCGATCATAGCGGCACTGCTGATCACCTTTGCCTTTGGTTGGCAGGCAATGAGCATCATCCCCGGGGCTTCACCCGAGGTAAGGTTGGGAACAACTTGGTTGATTTAGATAGCTACTCTAAATAGCGGCGCGGTATTAAACGAAGCAGCTGTGAGGGCTATTTGCTGTCAGAAAAGCGATAGCCGGCCCCTCGCACTGTCTGGATAAGCTTGTCATGGCCAGTTTCAGCCAAAATCTTGCGCAATCGGCGGATATGCACATCGACAGTACGCTCTTCGACGTAGACGTTTACGCCCCAAACTTGATCGAGTAATTGGGTGCGCGTGTATACCCGATCCCGGTGGGTCATGAAAAAACGCAGCAAGCGAAACTCAGTTGGGCCCATAGAGAGATGCTGACCGTTACCGCTGACCCGGTAACTGACTGGATCTAGCATCAGGCCAGATACCTCTATCGTCTCATCACTGGTCTCCGGGGCAGTACGCCTGAGGACTGCCTTTATGCGCGCTTTAAGTTCGCGCGGCGAAAAGGGCTTGGTTACATAGTCATCGGCGCCCGACTCCAGCCCCTGAACCTTGTCCTCTTCCTCGCTACGCGCGGTCAGAAGGATGATCGGGATCGCCCGAGTCTGCTCACTCTCTTTGAGTTGGCGCGCCCACTCAACACCGCTTACTCGCGGCAACATCCAGTCGAGCAGTATCAAATCGGGATGTTGGCGACGCAGCTGCTCATCCCCCTGGATAGCGTCACAGGCAACGGTGGCCTCAAACCCCTCGCGACCCAGGGTGCTAAGGAGCATCTCCCGCACCGCCGCATCATCCTCAACCACTAAGATCTTGCCTCTCATTGAGCCTCCCTGAAATACGTGTATTAGAGCTCCTCTAACAATCTCCCCGGAGCCATTACCTGTCCCGCAGTGGAGGACGCCGTAAATTCATACCTGGAGGCTTCATGGCGCCATCCCTGACGCTTTGACCTCCACAACGGGACAGGTAATGGCTCCGGGGAGTTTTTTTAGAGGCGACCATTAATACCTGTCGATAATCATCAGTAAAAGACATTTCTGTGACAAATTCATGACAGTTAACCAAATCGGGTAAGAGGCTGACGATAAAGTAAAACAAACACAACCTAACTGTAATCTTACGGCAACCTTTAGCCATCAAGGTAGAGCCCGTCAGCAGTGTTGTCACAAATCAAAGCATGTGCACTAAGGGAGATGCATTAATGAGAAAGATGAGTCCAAACGCGCGCCGCCTCTCCGCGCTCACCATAGTGGGCACAGGGCTTGGGTTGAGTATGCCGGTACTGGCTAGCTACCCCGATCTTGATGTGCGCGGCAGGTTGATGATCGACTACCACCACATTGATGAGGATGAGCAGGATTTCGTTAACGGCTTTAACAACCGCCGGGCGCGTATTGGGGTTACCGGTGATCTCGCCGAGGACTGGGACGGGCGTATTGAGGTCGACTATGGCGGCGGCAGCCTTGGTATCAACGACTTTCGCATGCGCTGGGCGCTACCCAATGACGATCGGCTGTGGATTGGTCAATACAAGGTACCCATGGGCTTTCAGGAGCTGACTAGCTCGCGGTTCATCTCACTAATAGAGCGCTCCTCGCCCTCCAATGTCTTCACAATAGCCCGCCGTGTTGGTGTGGCCTACGAGCATAGCCGCGATACATACGGCATAAAGTCGATGTTCTTTGGGAGTGGTATCGGGGATGATCAAGACCCTGATCCTGATGAAAAAGATTTTTCCGGAGATCAGCCACTCGGGCTAGCCGCCCGCGGCTACTTTGCACCCCATATCGGTGATGCGGCGCGGCTGCATCTTGGCCTGTCGGTGGCTTATGAGGACCACGATGACCCGCAAGATATAAACTTCCGTGACAGGCCCGAGCTGCGCGACGGCGATGGCGGGACCCGAATACTTGACGGCGATGTGAAAGGCGTAGAAGACATCACCCGGCTCGGACTGGAAGCGGTCTACGCCGCTGGTCCATTGACGGTCGAGGCCGAATACCTGCGCGCCATGATCAATAATGACAATGGTGATGACCCGACCTTCGACGGCTGGCATATACAGGGCAGCTACATGCTCACCGGCGAGACTCGCCCCTACTCACCTACCGGTTTTGGTGCTGTAGTCCCGAACAGCACAAGCGGGGCCTGGGAGTTGGCGGCCCGCATCAGCAACATCGACCTCAACGATTCCGGGATTGATGGCGGCGAGCAGCAAAACTACACCCTGGGGGTCAACTACTACGTCAGCGAGCATATACGCATCATGGGCAATGTTGTCTTTGCCGATGTCGACTTCGACGATGATACTCGAGACGACAGCCCAACGCTGATTGGCGCCCGCGCTCAGTGGTGGTTCTAGCAAACCGAACCCCACCTAGCGGAGCCACTAAAAGCTCCCCCTTAGTAAGGCTGCACCGGAGTGGAGGGCGCCGTCAATCCATCCCTGGAGGCTTCATGGCGCCATCCCTGGCGCCAAGACCTCCACTCCGGTGCAGCCTTACTAAGGGGGAGCTTTTAGTGGCTCCCATAGCTGCACGGACAAGCTTAATTAGCTGCTATAGCTAAACACTAATACCCGTGATGCGACGACTCCCTAACTCCAAAGATTAAGAATCTTTCTAGCTTATATTAGATTCAGGATCTTCAAGCACCTCAATTAAAGCATCCACACAGTAAGGACAGAGCTTGGTGCCGGACTCCCGTCGCAGTAAATCTATCGCCTCACCCTTACTCCAAGCGCTCTTATAGGGGCGTTCGCTAGTCAAGGCATCGTAAATATCCGCAACACCGACAATCCTACCAGCCCAGGGTATCTGATCATCTTTCAGGCCATACGGGTAACCACTGCCATCAAGTTTTTCGTGATGATAGGCAATAATATCCCTTAGCATCCCCATCTGGCTGTTACTGCCTATATCGAGCTCACTAACCATGACCTCAAGCAGATCTATCCCTTTCTGCACATGCTGCTTTATGTGGTCGAACTCCTCCTCAGTTAAGCGGCCGGGCTTAAGGAGAATGTTATCCGGTATAGAGAGCTTGCCAAGGTCGTGGAGTGGAGAGAACTGCTCGAGCATCGTGATGTATTCATCACTAAGGTCAAATTTGGCTGCCAGTCGGCCAGCTATAGCCCCAGAGAGTACGCCTATTCGCTGCATGTGGGCAGAAGTTTCGATATCGCGAGCTTTACTCAAGGCGATGGTAGAACCTACGGTCCCCCTGATTATGCGCGCCTCACGAATGGCGTTGGCGCCGATTAAACCAACTAGGCGGGCGTACGGCAAAAGAGCTTCTAATCTAGCTCCTTGAAAAAACTCCGGCTCTCGGGAGTTGAAGAAGACAAACCCGTACAGCTTGCCGTTGTAAATTATGGGTATCGTCAAGCTGGAACGAAAACCGCTGTCCGATACAACCGCACTATGTCGACGCTGTTTGGGGATATCTTTAAGGTCGTGGATTATCCTTGTCCCCCAGTCTCTGCTCAGGTTCATCAGGGACTGCGAGTCGCTAAGTTGCGCTGAGTATTGAGTAAGGGGAGAAGGCGTATCACTGGCGTAAGCGAAAGTAAGAAGTTCGTCGCTCTTCGGCTCATAGACGGCTATGGCAATCCGGTGTAATCCGGTTGCGCCGTAGTCGCTGATTAAGCGATTACGCAGCCGTTCTAGTCGAAAGTTGAGTGATTCGTCCTTATCTCCTATCGCTAGACCAAGGGCGTCTGGGGGGTGCCATACGCTAAGATCCATAGCCATTGTCCATGTGTCATCTATAATGTGTGTTTACTATTGTATCTAAATTTACAATCATCAAACACTACCATTGAAGATGTGGGCGCATTTTGAAGAAAAAAACTTCTCGGGCCTCGAACAGCGCTGCAGCACTTTTTTGTGTTCCTCCGCGGATCCGCCCATGTGGGGTGCCTCTAAAAACTCTCCGGAGCCACTCAACTGCCCGGAGTGTAGGTCTTGCCGCCAAGGATGGCGCCATGAAACCTCCAGGGATGGATTTACGGCGCCATCCACGCCGGGGCAGCTGAGTGGCCCCGGGGAGTTTTTAGAGGCTCCTTGTGGCAGACTGGTGCAGTGTGTGTCGCTGATTGTCCAGGTTTCGTTTACTATGTTTGTCGGGGTGCCGCTAGCCCCCACCGGGGCCCGAACCTTCTTGCATGCCACTAGAGGATAACGGTAATGAAACGCTTCACTGTACGCAGCCTTATCGTCCTAATAAGTTTGACCCTAGCCATTGGTATGATTCCAGCCACTGCGCTCGCCGGCGTTGTCGGGACCAGTGAGGTCGTCCATGAAAACCAAGCCTCTGCCGACCGCGCCTACCTGCAGCAGGCACTTGAACGTGAAGAGATGCAAGATCTTTTAGCCGCTCAAGGAGTTGATCTTGCAGAAGCAGAGAAGCGAGTTGCCGCGCTCAGCGATGAGGAGGTTAGGGAGCTAGTTGAGCGGATGGATCAGCAGCCGATAGGTGCTGGCGTGAGCGTAGGGGCTACCACCATACTGCTGGTTATAATCATTTGGCTGCTTGTGCGTTAAGCAAGAGCTGATAAATTGCCTTACATTCCGCCTCGGACTGCTCTAATGGCACCGTGGCGTTGGCTACTACAGCGAGCAACGCTTTCTGTAGCAGTGCTTGTCTTGGCTGGGTGCGCTGGCAAGCCCTTAGAGTATCCGGGCCTTGCCGACAGGGAAGATCTGGAGATCCCACAAGCCGTTGAACTCACCGGGACTCCGTTCTTCCCCGACGACTCTTACTACTGCGGACCCGCAGCGCTGGCTACACTGCTCGTTGCTAGCGGGGTGGAAACTACCGACACCGAGATCGTAGAGCGGGTCTATTTGCCAGAAAGTCAGGGCTCTTTGCAGAAAGAGCTACTCGGCGCTGCCCGCCGGGCCGATCGCATACCGTATCAAATTGAGCCGCACCTTAAGGATCTCTTGTCCGAAGTCCAGCACGGCAACCCGGTTTTGGTGTTACAAAACCTTGCTTTAGAGCGTCTACCCGTATGGCACTACGCGGTTGTTGTCGGCTATGACCTTGATGAGCAAGAGATCACACTGCGCTCAGAAGAGCAAAAGCGCCAAACTCTCTCGATGCGCAGATTTGAGCGCACTTGGCAGCGTGCCGACCGATGGGCCATTGTCATCCCCGAACCGGGGCAGATCCCGGCGAGCGCCACTGCTGATAACTGGGTAGCTGCGGTCGCTGAGTTGGAGAGGCAGCAACGCTGGGAGGCAGCTAAAGCGGGCTATCGGGCAGCGCAAGAGCGTTGGCCCCAGCACTCAACAGCCTGGTTTGGCTTAGGCAACGTCTACTACGCTAATAGCGATTACCGCTCTGCAGCAAAGGCCTATCAACAGGCCATTGAGCATGATGAAGATTTCGCCGCTGCTTGGCACAACCTAGCCTGGGCATTGCTGCGTCAAGGCAAGGTGGAAGGAGCTCTTGAGGCGGCACAGCGCAGCGAGCACCTAGCTCCCGAGCATCCACGCTACGGCTCTGTCAGCGAGACCATCCGCAACGCTGCAGAAGAGGCAGATGTGCTGTGAAACCGTTTCCCCCGGGTTCGTAAGCTTTCCGCTCCTGTTTTACCCATCTGACGACTCAAAAGGGCTTATCACTGCCTTACTATAGCACTTAACCGTAACCCTGCTATATCGAAGCTTGAGTCGAGAGACATTAGTCTCTTAACACGCCTTTTATGATGCCAACTCTGAGCTCTTAAGGATTTTTAGGCCGTACTGGAGATGGTGCCGGCGAGAGGACTTGAACCTCCGACCTGCCGATTACGAATCGGCTGCTCTACCAACTGAGCTACACCGGCTTGGAATGAAAGACTACGCTCAACTCTGTGAGCAATTTTATACCAAACACCCGCTCTATCCAAGAAGGCAAAGCGCTTGTCTTTGTCCAGACAATCGGCTATGCTCGCGCAAAGTCAATGGATTGACTCGGTGAGGACAGGATGTCTACTGCAAGATCAAGATCTATAGCCCCGCTCTCGCGTGGCTTCTCCCTGGTGGAGTCACTCGTTGCACTGGGGCTGCTCGCCTCCGTTGCTGTCGCCATCAGCCAACAGCTCAACGCCTCCATAACCCAAGCCCATCAATCCGCCCTGCACCACCGTGCGGTTTTAGCGGCAGAAGAGATCACTTCACTGGCTATGCTCCTGAATGCTCAAGGCGACTCGGCAGCCGTCAATACCAGTGGCTGGCAAGGCGGCGATTGCACCCAACATGAAACACTATCCTCCCAGCCAACTATAAGCACATCGGCTTGGCTTAACGAATTAAGCTGCTCTCTACCCGGCTCAAAGGCAAACGTGACCAGCTCCACACAGCAGCTAACCGTAAGGGTTCGCTGGCGTCGTGATGCTAATGCAGAGCACCGTGAAATCGCCCTGGGGCAAGCTCTGTGAGAAGATCACCTCAAGGCAGTAGCGATAATTATAAGAGCGGCACAAGATCGCCGGCAGTGATCCGCCAAAGAGGTACCAGCATAGCCGAATTACTCGTAGCACTGGCCATTGGGTCGGTAGTAAGCTTAGCCGCCGTCCAACTGCACAGCAATTCAATCCGTGCTGCGGTAACTATTGATCAGTTTGAACTGCTCGCCGATAAAGCTCGCATCCTCCAGCGCATCCTCCACAGCGAGATTGCCGGCGCCGGTATGGCACCCTGCGGAGCCACTACTCCTGTCCACGACTGGACAGGAGGCGAGCAAGAGCGCGCGGCTTGCAGCCTACCCGCCAACGGCGGTCTGGAGATGAACAACGGCACCCTCTCAGTAAGCCGCTTTGAACCCAGCCCTGAGTACGCCGACCTTAGCTATCAGCAGATCATAAGCGGCGAGCTAGGCGTCGCATTACAACTTAGCGGCTCGCCATCAACCCTGCCCGAGATTAATGAATACTTGCTGATAGGCGATTGCACACTGCTACATAGGGTGCGCTCAAATGGTGGTAGCGGCTCATTTCTGTCGATTTCCGGCCAAGATCTCGACCCGACGCAATTGCCGGAATCTGGCTGGATATGGCGAGTAAGCGCGATCAGCGGTATACCGGGAACAACCTCTGAGGTGATTGATCCCCGTTTACACCAAACCGCGATCGGTCGCAGAGTTTCCCCTGGCGGTGCTGATGGGGTAGCAGTACTTACCATTGACGACGATCCCGCTCTGCGCGGTTTAACCGAACTCTACTTCAGTTTCTCCAGCTGCGAGAACCCCAGTCAATTTATGCATGCCAATGATATCAATGATTGGCAATCGGTTTGCGCAGTGCGCGCCTCGACAATCTTGTCAGCGAGCGGCCCATCAACCGCAGATCAACTCGACTGGCCCCTGACTATAACAATCCCAGTGCAAGGAAGACTGTGAAAAAATCAGCCACCAATCAAGAACAGCGCACACCTCGACACTGCCCGAGGGTGCCTCTAAAAACCTCCTCGGCGCCATTATCTGCCCCGGTGCGGAGGTCTTGGCGCCAGGGATGGCGCCATGAAGCCTCCAGGGATGGATTCACGGCTTCCTCCACACCGTGGCAGATAATGGCGCCGGGGAGGTTTTTAGAGGTTCCCACGAAGTATAGGCGGTTATCGGAATTGCCTCCAGGGCTCGCCCAAGGCAACGCCCAAGAACAAGGCTTCGCCATAATCAGCGTAATGGCCATCCTCGGGATATTGGCCGCACTATCCTGGAGCCTAATAGTGCCCGCCAACATGCAGCAGAGGGCAGCTCTAGCCAGTGAATGCCAGCTTAAAGCGGAAACGGCAGCACGGCAGATAATCAACCAAGCCAAGTCCAGCATCAAAGATGGAACGGTAACATGCGATGCTTTTGGAGAGGGCCTAAATCCTGCCGATTACAGCTGCACTTCGGCAAATACGTGCTACCTTGTAGAATGCTTCTTTGGCTACAGGCAGATTACCGCGATCAGCCACGGTTGCGCCCAAAGAACAGCTGTGATTCAACTAGGCGTAATAGGGCTAGCTGATCAAGCTGAGTTTAGGTGGTGGCGATAGTGCACCTCTATATGCTCCTGCGGAGCCACTCAACTGTCCCGGCGTGGAGGTCTTGGCGCCGGGGATGGCGCCAAGAAGCCTCCAGGGACGGATTCACAGCGCCCTCCACACCGGGGCAGTTGAGTGGCTCTGGCGGGTGTTTTTAGAGGTTCCCGATGGACCTTTTGCTGGCATCTGACCATTTATATTCAGGGAGTACTTTCATTGATAACGCAAAACAAGACTAATCGCGGGTTCACGCTAGTAGAAGTGCTTATTGTTGTTGGCATCGTAGCGATACTAGCTGCTATAGCCTACCCCTTTTACGCTCAATACCAGATGCGCTCCGAACGCAGCGATGCCACTGGAGCCCTACTGGCTACTTGGAATGAGCTTGAGCGCTGCTTCGTTAGTGAACTAGATTTCACTGCGTGTAACGACGTCGTTCCCGAGCAATCCCCCAAAGGAAAATACTCAATAAGCGCTGACCTTGAAGAGGCGGCATTCAAGCTATACGCACAACCCACGGAAGGCGGATCGCAGGAGGCGGACGACGAGTGCCAGGAATTTACACTAGACCATCATGGTCAGCGCAGCAGTTCACCGGGGGAAATAAAAAGCTGTTGGGGCTGGTAGATAGGGGGTTTACCCTGCCTGAACTAATGATGGTTATTGCCATCATCGGGTTGCTGATAGCACTTGCTGCGCCGCAATGGAGTGCCACCCGCAGTGAACTCAGCGCCTGGATGTGGCAACGCGAGCTAAGTGGCGGTCTAGAGCGCGCCCGAGCTCACTCGATCAGCTATGCTGCACCAGTCTCCCTATGCGGCGGCACACCTACACACGGCTGCAGCGCTGAACAATGGAGCAGCGGTTGGATTGCATTCGAGGATCCACAAGCAGAACGCAGCTGCAGTGGCGTTGACAGCAGCGGAAACTGCGAAGGCCACGGCGGCAAAGTGCTCGAGATAGGCAGAGGCGTCACTGACAACTTAGAAGTGTCCGGCAACCACAATGTCCGCCACGGGGTACACTACTCGCCGGATAATTGGGGCGTCGCCCCCGGTACTTTCAAGGTCTGCCGAGGCGAACAACACTTAGGCAGCATCATAATCTCGCGCTCTGGACGGGTACGCCGTGCCGCAGGCAATGACGAAGGCTGTTAACCACCACCCTCTATTAAGGACCCTCTAAAACTCTCTCTGGATACACTAAACTGCCCCGGTGTGGAGGACACCGTTAATCCGTTCATGGAGGTCGCCTCTAAAAGCATTTCCGGAGCCATATCTGCGCCAGTGTGGAGGTCTTGGCGCCAGGGATGGCGCCATGAAGCCTCCAGGGATGGATTAACGGCGCCCTCCAAACTGGCGCAGATATGGCCCCATGGCTCCAGGAATGCTTTTAGAGGTTCCCATTAAGCGCTATACCTATTAATCATTTAGACAGCTAACTCAGTCCTTGCCCTGCTGTGAGCGGAATTTATCCTTTAGGCGATCGATGTCCTCCTCACTCCAATCCTGCGGCTCGGTGAGCTTAAGCCACGCATCAATATAGTGCTCAGCGGCATAATTGTGGCCATAACCAATGGGCGCGCTGCCGGCGGCCATATCAGCGGCAAGCTGTAGCATCGTGACTATCGGGTACCAGCGCAGCACCGGGGCTACATCCGGGCCGCGCGGGCCGCTCATCCATGCCGGTTCACGGTAAAATGACTCCGGCTCAAAAAAGGTGACCGGATCACTGGCATACTGCAGATAACCTATCCGGAAAGGCCCCCATGGTTCATCAGGCTTATCAAAGCCCTGCTCTTGGTTCATAAAGCGGACTACGTGGCCATCCCTAAACACCGGCAACCAGGCCGGAGAATCAGGCGTCCGCCGCTCGGTTATCCTCTGCCATGTCTCACTACGAAATGGCGGACCACTCCAGAGTGCTCCCTGGAATGGATCGTGGATGATGTCATAAAAATCGAATGACCGGTCTGAGTTAAGCGCCCCAAGACTCAGCCCATGGAGAAAGAGATCGGGGCGGCTATCGGCATCAAGCTCAGTCCAATATCCGTATATTTCCTCAAACAGGGCCCGCGCCGTCTCAACTCCATAATCCTCCTCTACCCATAGCGATAGCGGACTGGGCAGATAAGAGTATTGGGCGGTTACAGTAGCGATATCACCTCGGTGCAGATACTCGACCGGATCGGCAGCAGCTGGATCGACCCACCCCGTACCGGTTGGAGTAACCAGCAGCAGAATCGAGCGTTCAAAGGCATTTACCCTCTTCAACTCCTCTAGCGCGAGACGGGCGCGCTGCTCAGGGGTCTCTGCTGCGTTAAGGCCGATATAGACCCGGATCGGCTCAGGCTTCTCCGAACCATGAAATGCACTTATCTGGGCAGCCGTTGGCCCCGAGGAGATAAAACTCCTACCCTGCCTACCCAAATCCTGCCAATCTACCAATGATTGAGGACTGCCCGCCTTTTCCGGATCAGTCGGTCGCTCATGATCATCCTCGATAAGCGCATCAATCTGCTGATAGGAGCTATCCGCGGCCCGCAGGGCCAGGGTAAAGATCACCCCATCTATAACCGCCCAGAACAGCCCTAGTGCGGCTAAAACACCAAAAACATTTGATATCCGCCGCGGCACAATAACCTGCAGCTTCTCGGAGAGGAATCTGAAGGTACCCCGAAACAGCCGCGCCAGGGTCAACAACAGGGCAAAAACGAGAAAGGCAACAACGGCTACGCCCAAGGGCTGCACAGCGACAGACTCTTCCATGCCCATCAAGGCGCGGATTGATCCCTGCCACTCGGAGGCACGCCACATAAAGAAGACCACCACCAAGGCGCAAACGACCGCCGAGATAATCCACATAATGCGGGCAACACGCACTCTAGGGGCAGGTAACTCTAAGTAGTACCACAGCCACTGCGCTATCGCTCCCAACGCATAACCTGCCGTTACCGACAACCCGGAGATCACCCCTTGGACGGCAAACGGTCGCGGCAGCAGACTTGGCGTTAAGGAAAACGCAAAGAACAGCGTGCCGAGTAATATCCCAACAATAGAAAGTGGCCTTACCCACCGCATGCATGCATACTCCGAGTTGTGGTCGACCTCCGGACTCTATTTGCCTTTAGCGTTGTTTATCGCATACTCTGCGGATTGAACAAAAGGCCTGAGCCCAAGGGGAAAAAATGCTCAACAAGATCACCGCCGCCGAACTAACCGCCCTCTTGATTGAACCATCTGACGTGCAGCGGCGCATACTGACCCAGAGTTTACAAGATGCGGGGCTTTCACGCCTCGAATCGACGAACTCCCTTGCCCATGCACGAGAGTTAGTTGAGCAGAGGCAGCCTGATCTGATTATCAGCGCGATGTACCTGCCGGACGGCACCGCCGAGGACTTTCTGCTTGAGCTGCGCAACAATCCGGACACGCATGATCAAGCCTTTATGCTCGTCTCAAGTGTTCGTGACCGCCAACGCCTGGAGACCCTCCGCCAATCTGGTGTCAATGCCATCCTTCCCAAGCCCTTCTCAGCAGAAGATCTTGATCGGGCTGTCCGCAGCAGCATTGACATATTAAGCGAGGAAGAGCTCGAGTTGGAGTACTTCGACATCACTGCGCTGCGTATCCTGCTTGTCGATGACAGCCGCCTAGCCCGAAATTATATCCGCCGTGTACTGGAGTCTATCGGTGCTGAATATTTCATTGAAGCAACCAATGGTAATGAGGCGGTAAAGGTGCTCCATGAAACCCCAATAGACCTAGTTGTCACCGACTACAACATGCCGGAAATGGATGGCCGCGAACTAACCAACTATATCCGCGAAAACGCTGCCTTTGTCCATCTGCCAATACTAATGATTAGCTCAACCGATGACCAGGCGAGCCTCAGCGCGGTTACCCAGGCCGGGGTTGACGCCATATGCGATAAGCCATTCTCGCCCGAGACAGCGCGTCAGACACTATGCAGGCTGCTCGGCGAATGAAGCACGGGGCAAGGTTCCAACGCCAGTAGTCTCCTCAGCCGTTGAGAAAAGGCCAGTCTGATTATGGAGACTATTTCTCGGCTACAACCGCCGAGTCTACTTCCAGTTGCAGAGATAGAAACTGCACAGCCTCGACACGGGCCGGCTCACCCTCGGCCATAAGGGCATCATTGGTTAAGCGAAGTATGTCTGCCACCAGGCGACGCCTCCCTTCGCTGCCGACAAACTCTTCCGGGCTGCGCTGGGCCAGGCCCTCGGCGATCTCAGAGTGCAGCTTATCCATATTGCGCCTAACCGCGTATATGGTCGGATCGTGCCGTGTAATCAGCTCAAAACTCAGGCTTATACTAGCCTCTTCCCAGCCGTGATCAGCGCCTACCTCTACATCCCGCTCTATAGTAATGAAGCGCGGCGAACCGGCGATGGCATCATAGCCAATGTGCTGCCATGCCGGCGGCACATAGACTCCAGCCACCAGCACACCCATCGTGCCGGCAAGCGCTGCACTTACCAGCGCGACTATAAATAGATAGGATATGAGCAGTTTGTTGACCAAGGCGGCAACCTCCTGCCGCTTTCCGTTTCTGTTAACTTTAAGCTATCTCGACACAAACCACAAACCAAACAATCAGATGCCCGATCAACAGCAGAAAAAATGGTGGCAATGGCGCAACCAAACGCTAGTGTTGCGGTTAAAGCTACAACCTAGATCTTCCCAAGAGAAGTTAGGAGACCCTTGGAACGGACTTCTTAAAGTCTATATCAACGCGCCACCGGTAGGCGGTGCGGCCAACGACCGCTTAGTGCGCCTCATAGCAAAGCACTGCGGCGTACCCAAATCGAACATAAGAATTACTAACGGCGTCAAGAGCAAGGAGAAGACGGTCGAGGTTGAGGCCCCGCGCAAACTACCGCCGCCCCTAGATGTATGTGCAGCCTAATCGGGTTGCGCAAAAACGCACCGCTGACACGACCCGCCCGCAAAGGAGGACATCGGATGGGACAAAAAAAGGAGTGGGGTATTGAGGTTGATGGTCGGGGTGGCAGGATTTGAACCTGCGGCCCCTGCCTCCCGAAGGCAGTGCTCTACCAAACTGAGCTACACCCCGATTGAAACTTTGCGTCCACCGAACTACCCGGCAGATGCCCTAACTATATCCAGGCCTGCTGGCAGTGCGCTTTCTTAAGCCTCTAAGTAGTCCGCGAAACCGAACCCCGCGCCAACTCGACCAGCGCCTGCCGCCACTGACTCTCAGGTAGACTAGCCTGAAGGCCGGCCACCGCCTCAGCGACCTCTGCCTCAGCAAGTTGCCTAGTGTATTCTGCTGACCCGGTTTTTTCAATAGCCCGACCGACCTCTTCCATCCGCTCGAGACCGCCTGACTCGATAGCCCGACGAATCAATTCGCGATCCCGCTCCTCACCAACTCGCATGGCATGGAGCAGCGGCATAGTGGTCTTGCCCTCAGCCAAATCATCACCGATGTTCTTGCCAATCTCAACCGCATCGCCACTATAATCAAGGGCATCATCAACGAGTTGATATGCAGTCCCGAGGTGGCGGCCAAAATCCCCCAAGGCTGCACAACTTCTTTCGTCCAGCCCGGCAAGTATCCCACCACATTGGCAACCGGCCTCGAAAAGGGTAGCCGTCTTACGGTAGATGACCTGCCGATAATCCTCCTCGCTTATATCTGGCTCGTGGACATTCATCAACTGCATCACCTCGCCCCGAGCAATGGTATTGGTTGCCTTAGCCATAACTTGCAGAACCGGCATCGAATTCAGTTCTACCATCATCTCGAAGGCGCGGGTGTAGAGGAAATCACCCACCAGCACGCTAGCCTCATTGCCCCAAATGGTATGAGCGGTCTGCTTGCCACGGCGCATCTGTGAACCATCGACGACATCATCGTGGAGCAGCGTTGCCGTATGAATAAACTCCACCACAGCCGCCAGTTGGGTATGCTTCCGGCCACTATAACCGCTAGCACGAGCAGCAAGCAGGGTAACCAAAGGGCGCAGCCGCTTTCCTCCACTGTGGACTATGTAGTGGCCAAGTTGATTGATGAGCACGACATCAGAGGCGAGGCGCTCCTCGACTAGATTGTTAACAGCCGCCATGTCATCAGCGGCGAGCTCTCGAATAGCATCAAGATTCATTTGCAGGACCGGGCCTTTGTGTGGGCAGAAAGAATCCTAGGTAGGCCCAGGCCAGCTGTCAAGCGCAGCTTACCCTTGGGGGCATATCTGATAAGCTAGCGCGTCCGGCTGAGTGGACTTGCCAATACATCTATTATATTTTCAGCAACCATCACTGCAAATGGGAATTTCTCAAAACTTCCCCCGGAGCCACTCAACTGCCCCGGCGTGGAGGTCTTGGCGCCGGAGATGGCGCCGTGAAACCTCCAGGGATGGATCCACGGCGTCCCCGTATGGGGGCTAGCTGGCAATACTTTTCAGAAGGTTAGTAATAGCCGATGTCTAGAGAGTGCAAATGTAACAGCGTCAGCAGGAGGCTTTGTTAGATGCAAAACGTCGCCACTCGCGGCTTCTTCAAGGGCATGAGCCCCCGCGTAACGGCCGTATCTACCGTAGTCATCGCAGCATCCGCGCTCGCCGGCGCAATCTACCCAGAGCAACTCGAAGAGTTGGTGACCGGCTTTCGGGAATCCCTCACCCCCTTTCTGCAATGGTACTACGTAATAATCGTCGCTGCCTTTCTGTTGCTGGTTATCTGGCTAGGGGTCGGCCGCTACAAAAACGTCCGCCTGGGCCAAGACCATGAAGTTCCGGAATTTCGTACTTTCTCCTGGCTGACCATGCTCTTTGCTGCCGGCATGGGAGTAGGATTGATCTTCTGGGCCGTAGCAGAGCCGATCTCCCACTTCGACAGCAACCCCTTCCTGCTACCCGGTGATGACCCCTCCGAGGCAGCCAATACCGCCTTGCGCCTAGCCTACTTCCACTGGGGGTTTAATGGCTGGGCGGTCTTCTCGCTAGTAGCTTTGATCCTAGCCTATTTCAGCTTCCGCCGCGGCCTACCGCTAACCATGCGCTCTGCCTTCTATCCGCTGATAGGCAGAAACATCCACGGGCGCTGGGGCGATGCGATCGACATCCTGGCCGTCTTTGCAACCGTCTTCGGTATAGCAACTACCCTCGGCCTGGGCATCCAGCAGCTCAATGCCGGGCTTGATGAATTGCTCGGCATAGGCATTGAAGCCCACTGGCAGATCATCATTGGGGCCACGGTAATGGCCATTGCCACCATTTCGGTCCTCTTCGGGGTCGCCTCAGGAGTGCGCCTGGTAAGCGAAGCAAACTTCTGGATGAGCAGTGCGATTCTGCTCTTTTTCTTGCTTTGGGGGCCCACTAACTATCTGTTGGCCTTGATCGTTCAATCAACCGGTGACTACCTACAGAGCCTCTTTAACCTGTCTTTTTACACCCACGCCAACGCCCCGGGGGCCGACTGGCAAGCCGAGTGGACACTGTTCTATTGGGGGTGGTGGATAGCTTGGGCGCCGTTTGTCGGCATATTCATTGCGCGCATCTCCCGCGGGCGCAAGTTGCGTGATTTCGTCATGGGCGTGCTGATGGTCCCCACCGGCATAACTATAGTCTGGATAGGTTTGTTCGGCGGCAACGCGATCTATATTGAACTGTTCGGCAGCGGCGGGATCGTCGAGGCAACCCAAAGGGATGTGACCACTGCCGTCTACCGCACTATAGAATTGATGGACGCCGGGCGGGTAGCAACCGGGGCCTCAATCCTCATCACCGTACTTATCGGTACCTACCTGATAACCTCCGCCAACGCCGGCATTCTGGTCACCCAGACCCTACTCTCCAACGGTTCCACAGATATATCACGGACCCACACGGTGATCTGGGGCACGGTCATTGCTCTAGTAACGGTTGTGCTGCTTACAGCCGGTGGGCTGGCAACCCTACAAGGGGCGGTAATAGCCGCTGCCCTGCCCTTCTCATTCATCATCCTCGGCATGATCGTAGGGCTAATCCGCGCCCTGGAAGATGAACGCTTCGCCGCCGAACCGGGTGAGCGTGCAACACCACCAATGGAACCCTGGGCGCAGGCCGAGACCGAGTGGACGGTTGAAGGCTCGGCAAGCGAAGAGACTGAAACGGCAACAGATCAAGAGACGGATCAGTATCAGGAGCAGTAGAAGAAGTAGCAGCCACAGAAACTCTGAAAACCGCAATTAAACTCGCCACTAACCCTCTGCGCTTGGAGGGCGCCGTAACCCACCCCTGGTGGTTTAACGGCGCCCTCCACAGCGGTCAACTAAGCCTAAATCCACACCTTCAGCGCTTACCACTCATTTAGCCTGCTTGCGCGCAATCCTATGCCGGACAATACGAATGACCGCCCAGATAAAGAGCACCACAACCGGGACGAGCAGACCCTGATAGATCTCTACTCGCGGCAGGTAACCAGCGTCATGCCCGGCCTTGAGCACATAGCTGATAAGCCCCATCAGGTAGTAACTGATTGCCGCGACAGAGAGCCCCTCTACCGTCTCCTGGAGACGGAACTGCATATCCGCGCGCCTATTCATTGAATCAAGCAGGTCGCGGTTCTGCGCCTCAAGAGCCACATCCACCCTGGTGCGCAACAAATCGCCAGTGCGGGTAATGCGCCGCGATAGTGATTCCAGCCGCTCGGAGACCGTCTCGCAGGTGCGCATCGCCGGCACCATGCGCCGCTCCATGAACTCCTGGATAGTCTGCACCCCCTGCACCCGCTGTTCACGCAGTTCGTGAATGCGCCGCTGAACCAACTCGTTATAAGCCTTGGCGGCGTGAAAGCGGTAATTTGTGTTATTGCCTATCCCCTCAATCCGGGCGGCGAGTTCAGTGAGCCTGCCGAGCAGGCCTTGCTCATCACTGACCGAGGAGTTCTCATCCTGGGTCATGTGCTCAGTGATCCAGGCCAGCTGCTCTTCAAGATCATTGATCTCGGGGTTGAGCTGCCGCGCGACCGGAAAGGCGAGCAGCGCCATCATGCGGTATGTCTCTATTTCCAGGATACGTTGCACAGCTCGTCCAGCCTGGCGATTGCGCAAGCTCACATCTCGCATTAGCACCCGGGTAAAACCGTCATCTTGAATCCGGAAATCACTCCAGACCCGCGCAGCGCCACCGGTGATATGGCTACCGACTATCGGGTTATCATCGAATATGTGCTGTATGTCGCTAGTCGAACGCGGCTGTGCCCAGGCCGGCTCAAGGGTCAAGTGGACCCCCACTAAGCGTGGACCAGGCAACGAATAGAGCCAGTCGAGCGGGACCCGATCGAGGGGCGGATCGGCGAACAACTCATCAAAATCTTCCTCAACAAAGAAGGTATAGGTAGACAGCTCGGTCCTGCGCTCCCACTTAAGACGAAAGTCGCCAAAATCGGCAGACAGGTGCTGAGCACCGGGTTGGGGCGGCTCGACCCCATACCGCCGGCATAGGTCAGCGACCGCTTGACGATCAAGCTCTCCCCCGCGCCTACCCGAGAGCATCCCGAGATGGCTTACCTTTACCGGGGTATTGAGCGCCTCATGAGGCCTAGCGTGAACCTCATCGTTGACCTCTTGGCGGAGCGGATGATCGTTAAAGGCACCGAAAATTGTCTCTACCTGGTGCTCAGGTGGGGGATGAATAAGTGACATTAGCTATAACTTTTTATTCTGCTGCTGGCTGTTTCGATTCAGTATACGCAGGATATGTTATCCTTGCCCGCCTAATCTAGGGCAAGTTTCCCCAGGGGGTGCCTCTAAAACTTCGCCGGCGCCACCATCCGCCCCGGTGTGGAGGTCTTGGCGCCAGGAATAGCGCCATGAAGCCTCCAGGGATGGATTCACGGCGTCCTCCACACCGGGGCAGATGGTGGCGCCGGCGAATTTTTTAGAGGTTCCTCAGGGCAATTATCTAAGAACTCAGCGAATGCGTGAACTTATCCTCGGCGGCGTCCGCTCGGGCAAAAGCCGCTATGCCGAACAACTAGCTACCCAGAGCGATCAGCAGGTAGTCTACATAGCCACCGCCTACGCCGACGGTGATAGCGAAATGGCCCAGCGCATAGCCGCGCACCGCGAGCGTCGGCCGCCCCATTGGCAGACCGTCGAAGCGCCGCTCGAGCTACCTGAGGCGATAACCGAGCATTGCAGCGCGGGAACAACGGTCCTTGTCGACTGCCTCACGCTATGGCTGAGTAACCTGCTTAGCGGCCCCGATATGGCTAATATAGACCATGCACAGATTGTTGACGGGACATGCTGCCCACCACCCACCGCCATCCAAAGGCGCATCGATGCACTTGTGCAGGCAACCGAACAGTCCCGCGGAATGCTTCTGCTAGTCAGCAACGAGACCGGCTTCGGTGTTATGCCGATCAACGCCTTGGCCCGACGTTTTTGCGACGAAGCCGGTGCGCTTCACCAGGCATTGGCCAAACGCTGCGAACGAGTAACCCTCATGGTCGCGGGAATGCCACTAAAAGTAAAAGAACCCCCAGGAGAGTAGTGTGGAGAACAGCCCCCAGCAGCCCAATTGGCTTCAAGAGAGCCCCGCTCAACCTAGCCTTACCCACCGCGAGCGCGCCTTAGAACACCAGGATCAGCTAACCAAACCGCCTGGGTCACTCGGCGAGTTGGAGGCGCTAGCCGTTCAGCTAGCGGCGATTCAGAACAGCCACAACCCCGCTGCAGAGCCGGCACATATCGCCCTTTTCGCCGCAGATCACGGTATAACCGCAGAGGGCGTCTCCCCCATAGACCCTGTTGTTACTCAACAGATGATGACCAACTTCGTCAATGGCGGCGCCGCCATCTCGGTAATGGCCCGTGAACTAGGCTGTGAGCTTGAGGTCATCGACGTCGGCAGCCGTTGGCCGGGCGAACTCCCGCAGCCTATACTTGATCGGCGCATTGCCCCGGGCACCGCCAACATGCGCCGCGAAGCAGCGATGAGCCCTGAGCAATTCCTGGCCGCACTAGAGGCTGGCCGCGAGGCGGCCGAACGGGCCCAGCAAAGTGGCGTTAAGCTCTTCATAGCTGGCGAAATGGGGATTGGCAACACCTCAGCAGCTGCCGCCCTAGCCGCAGCTCTCCTCGAGGCACCAGCAGCCGGACTTGTCGGCCCGGGGACAGGCTTGCAAGGTCCCGCACTACGGCATAAGGAAGAGGTTATTGAGGCTGCCCTCAGTTTTCACCGCCACGAACTTGGCAGCCCTGGAGCCCTTGCCAACCCCTGGGAAGCCGGTCGCCGGGTGGGGGGACTGGAGATTTGCGCCATGGCCGGCGCCTACCTGCGCTGCGCACAGTTAGGCATAGCGGTCCTGCTCGACGGTTATATAAGCGGCTCTGCAGCGCTGCTCGCTGAACGCCTCGCCCCCGGGACCAAAGAGAACATGCTGCTGGGCCACTGTTCTGCTGAACCAGGCCATAGACGAGTAGTCAGCGCCCTCGGCCTCTCGCCCATACTCTCCTTAGGCATGCGCCTAGGAGAAGGCAGCGGTGCTGCCACAGCCCTACCGTTACTGCGCATGGCCTGTGCTATCCACAACAATATGGCGACCTTCGCTCAGGCCGGAGTGACTCAAGGAGATAACCACCAGTGAGAGCACCGACCCAAGCAGATGAGCTGTGGATCGACCTGATCCGCCACGGCGAGCCGCAAGGCGGGCGGCTTTACCGCGGCACCCAGGATGATCCGCTTAGCGAGCGCGGCTGGCATCAGCTACACAACGCCCCGCTCGAGGCAGAGTCATACACCGCCATATACACTTCGCCGCTTCGCCGTTGCCGCGAGTTCGCCGAATCTTATGGCGCCGCACACCAGTTGCCAGTCACCTGCGAGGAAGGGTTCAAAGAGATCGGCTTCGGTGACTGGGAAGGCCTCTCACCGGCTCAACTCGCCGAGCAGGACCCCCAGGGACAGGCGAATTTCTGGGCCGATCCGCTCACATATACCCCGCCAAACGCCGAGCCAATGGTCGATTTTCAGGCCCGGGTCATTGCCGCCTGGGATAAGATCGCAGCTAGCTGCCGCGGTGAGCATCTGCTTATTGTCGGCCACGGCGGCTTGATCAGGGTTGTGCTCGCCCATCTGCTCAGCATCCCGATCCAGGGGTTCAACCGTCTCTACGTCCCGTACGCATCGGTATCTAGGGTCCGTGTCGACCCCCATGCCGAGCCAACGCTCTATTTCCACAATCGTGCCAACGCCTGGCAAGGCGAGAGATAGACTAGCAAACAGGAAAAAGACAATGCCCTGGCTCCGCCCCTTTCTCATTGCCCTGACTTTTTTGACCCGTCTACCGGCACCAGCGCCTACCCCGGTCGATGAACATGAGAGCGGCGCATCCCTGGTCGCCTATCCACTGGTGGGAGCGGTTATCGGTGCAATCTTGGTGCTCTTGGCTCTGCTCACCACCCCCCTTCCCAACCTCCTGCAGGCCTGCATAATTGTCGCTGCCTGGATAATAATCACTGGGGCGCTGCACATCGACGGCCTGGCTGACTCAGCTGATGCCTGGATAGGCGGGCTCGGCAGTCGTACTCAAACCCTCGCCATCATGAAAGACCCGGCCTGCGGGCCGGCGGCGGTAACTGCCATAGTAATGGTTGTGGCAATCAAGATTGCCGCGGTGATGGCAATCATTGAGGCAGCAGCTCTACTATTGCTGTTGCTGGCCCCGATTGTAGCTCGCGCCGGGTTGGTAGTACTGCTTATGACAACCCCGTACGTGCGCAGCGGTGGTATCGGCGAAAGTCTATCGCTCTATGCCCCACCGCTCCAGGCCCTCGGCAGCGCCGCGCTGATAACCTTCATTATTGCGTTGTTCAACGGCTGGGCCGGCATCGTCGGTGTCATAGCCGGGTCCCTGATGCTGGCCCTCGCGCAACACTCAATGGTCAGGCGCATCGGCGGCACCACCGGAGACACTGCCGGTGCCAGCGTAGAACTTACCGAGACAGCAGCGCTGGCTGCAGCTGCGACACTAGTAGCATCGAGCTGGTGATAGTAAGTCTGGCTTCGCTAGTCCACTTAAAAGGTTTGCATAAAAGGATTATGCCGCCTGAGGATCGCCCGGCATGAGCAGCGCGTTGCTACTAATAACTGCCTGGCTGTTGGATGGCATAATCGCTGAACCGCGCCGCGGCCACCCACTATGCCAGTTTGGCAACCTCGCCGAAGAGCTCGAGCAGCGCCTCAATCAGCCTCACCTCTCGCCCAAGCGCCGCCGCCTGCTAGGCGCCAGCGCCCTAGTCATGCTGACCATTCCAGCCGTGCTGCTAACAGCCTGGTTAAGCAGCATGGCGTACGGTTGGCTGCTGGAGCTGCTAATCTTGTTCCTGTGCCTGGGCGCCCATAGCCTGCGTGAACACGCGCTTGCCGTGGTTAGAGCACTCCGCCAAGCGCGGCATGACAACGACCTTGGCCCAGCACGAGCAGCGGTAAGCTGCTTAGTAAGCCGTGACACTAACTCTCTGGGGCGCGAGGGAGTAGCTGCTGCGACCACCGAATCGGTTCTGGAAAACGGCAACGATGCCCTGTTTGCTACCCTTTTCTGGTTCGCCATAGCCGGTGCCCCCGGGGCTCTTCTCCACCGCCTGGTCAACACCCTTGACGCCATGTGGGGTTATCGCGATCAGCGCTTTGCCGATTTCGGCTGGGCTGCAGCGCGCACCGACGACCTGCTCGGCTGGTTACCAGCTCGGCTAACCGCACTAACCTATGCCCTGCTCGGTGGCCGGCCTCTAACCACCCTGCGCCAAGCACGCCGCCAGGCACGTCACTGGCCGGGCATCAATCCTGGCATTGTGCTAGCCTGTGGCGCTCTGGCTCTGCGCATCCGACTCGGCGGCCCCACTCCCTACCCGGCAGGGGAGCGGCTCCGGCCCTGGCTAGGGGTTAGCTCTCGTGGTGCTGATGAGGCCAGCATCCAGGCCGCATGGCGACTATTACGCCACGGCGCCTGGCTCTGGCTCGGGGCGATCCTCAGCCTGGCCATAGCCAGCCTCTACATATATTAAGGGCAGATATTTTCACAAGGTTAAATCTTTGTCATCACTAGAACACGGCGGCAACCTAACTCAGGCGACCATTGAGTACGGCGAACCTCCCCAGGGCTGGATAGACCTATCCACCGGGATAAACCCTAACCATTATCCACTACCTACCCAGACATTAACGCACAGCCAGATATGGCAACGATTACCCGAGCCGGATCAGCTCGAGGCGACCGCCGCCGAGTACTACGCCTGCCCTCACCTGACCCCCGTACCCGGCAGCCAGGCGGCGATATCACTGCTGCCGGCATTACGCAGCAGATCCAGGGTTGCCATAGCCGAGCCTGAATATGCTGAGCACAGCCGAGCGTGGCAAAGCTGGGGACACGAGATCCGGCGCATAACCGCACAGCAGATAGAGAGTGGCCCCCAGGCAGGCACTGACTGGGAGGTGCTAGTACTGAGCAACCCCAACAATCCTACTGGCAGGCTCTACGACCCCGAACTGCTAGTAACCTGGCATAAGTGGCTACAACGCAATTCAGGCTGGTTAATAGTTGATGAGGCCTTCGCCGACTGCTACCCGGAATTCAGCCTGAGCAGACAGGCTGGCAAGCAAGATAGACAAGGACTTATTGTGCTGCGCTCACTAGGCAAGTTCTTCGGCCTGGCAGGGGCGCGAGTCGGCTTCCTGCTCGGCCCGCAGCAGATCCGTAACCGCCTAGCCGAGCTGCTTGGGCCGTGGCCACTGAGCGGGGCATCACGCCAACTGGGCATCGCAGCACTGGCCGACACCGCTTGGCAGCAGCAACAACGGCTCGAACTTGGCGCAGCCGCCGATCGGCTAGCCGCAGCCCTGGATAAGGCGGGCCTCAAGGTAGCTGGTAAAACGAGCCTTTACTGCTGGATAGAGACAGGGTCAGCGCGGCAGATTCAGAAGACCTTGGCTGAAGGCGGGATCTGGGTCAGGGCTTTTGATAACCCGCCCGGACTGCGTTTTGGCTTGCCCGGCAGTGAGGCCGATTGGCAAAGGCTACTAAGTAATTTACCGGGGGCCTTTAAACACTCCCCCGGAGCCATTTAGCTGCCCCGGTGTGGAGGACGCCGTGAATCCATCCCTGGAGGCTTCATGGCGCCATCCCTGGCGCCAAGACCTCCACACCGGGGCAGCTAAATGGCTCCGGGGGAGTTTTAGAGGCACCGCCAGGGCAACTAATTGGCTTGGAGGGAGTTTCTGAGGTTGCTAAAGGGCTTAATTCAATGGCCAATAAAAGCTGTAACAATGCTAAAATCCTCGATCATTTATTTAACGGCTCAATCAACCCACACCAAACGCCAGAGGCCTCATGGCAGCAACTACTAAATCTGAAACTCCCAATGTAGCAGTAATTGGCGTCGGCGGCTGGGGCCGGAACCTCGCGCGCAATCTTAACCAACTTGGCGCTTTATGCGCGATTGCTGATTCCGATCAGCTCAACCTCGCCCCTCTCGCCGCTGAGCTGTCCAAGGTTGATACCCATGCCGACTACCAGGAAGCCCTAAAAGATACGAGCATTGATGCGGTAGTTATAGCCACCCCGGTGCCTACCCACTATGATATCGCCCGCGCTGCCATCGAGGCCGGCAAGGATGTCTTTGTCGAAAAGCCCATAACCCTCGAGGCATCAGAGGCTTGGAAGCTTGTCGCTCTTGCCGAGCAGCACCAGAGCCTGCTCATGGTCGGCCATCTGCTGCTCTTCCAGCCTGCTATACCTTGGCTACGCGACTACCTTGCCGAGGGCAATATCGGTACGGTCCACAGCATTCACCAAAAACGCCTCGGCCTAGGCAGAGCGCGCAGCCATGAGAACGCCCTGTGGTGCTTAGGGTCGCACGACATTGCCGTCCAGCGTTTACTCTTCCCGGAGCGGACCATCGAGCAGATTACAGCCCACGGCCAAGCCATCCTCCAAGCAGGCATAGAGGATGATTGCCACCTAAATATCTCCTATTCAGGAGGCCTCGAGAGCCACCTGCACTGCTCCTGGTTGTGGCCAAACCGCGACCGCGCACTGATGATTATCGGCAGTGACGGGATAATCGAATACGACGAGATCGAGCAGGTAATAACCCTGCACCGTAAGGGCATAGATGACGCCCTAGTCAATATAGATAACGGCAGCGAAACTATTCAGCGTGGCCACGATCAGCCGCTAAGACTGGAGATGGAGCATTTTATCGCCTGCATCCAAAGACGCGAAGAGTGCCTCTGTGACGGACGCTTTGGTGCTGAGGTGGTAGATATTATGGCAAAGGCAGGCGAGCAGCTAAAAAGCAAACAAAACTAATAATAGAGCTGGTAAAATCAGGAGCAACAACGTGCAGATCCCCGCTTATAACCCACGCCCACAGTATGAATTGCTGCGCGAGCAGATTGAGTCCGCAGCCACAGAACTTCTCGCCTCCGGGGCCTATGTGCTTGGCCCTACTGTAGAGAAATTCGAGCGATCCGTCGCCGAGCATCTTGGCTGTCGCCACGCTATCGGCGTTAATAGCGGCACTGATGCACTGTTCATTGCTCTGCTCGCCGCCGGTATCGGCCGCGGGGACGAGGTGGTGACCTCACCATTTACCTTTTTTGCCACTGCCGAAGCTATCAGCCTTACCGGCGCCACCCCGCGCTTTGCCGACATAGACCCGGCAACCTTCAACGTTACCGCTAAAACCCTGGAAGCGGCCTGTACTGATAAGACCAAAGCATTACTCCCAGTGCATATATTCGGCCAGGGGGCCGACATGGCGGAAATCAACGCCCTAGCCGAACAACGAGGGCTGCGCGTCATTGAAGACGTAGCTCAGGCCTTCGGGGCTTACCAAGGTGAAAAGCGGCTCGGCAGTCTCGGCGATGCGGGAGCCCATTCGTTCTACCCGACCAAGAATCTCGGCGGCTTCGGCGATGGCGGTATGATAACCACCAACAATGATGATATCGCCGAACAGTGCCGGCTACTGCGCCTGCACGGCTCCAGCAAGCGCGACCACCACGACCTGATAGGCTTAAACTCACGACTCGACGCCATGCAAGCGGCACTTCTCCAGGTCAAGCTCCCTCAGGTGGATAACTGGAACAACGAACGCAAACAGATAGCGGCCACTTATAATGAGCACTTAGCCGATGTTGAAGAGATCACCTGCCCCAAGGTCTCAGAGCACGGCGACCACGTCTATCATCAGTACACTGTGCGCATCGCCAACGGCAAGCGTGACTCGGTGCAAAAGGCCTTAGCCGAACAGGGCATCGGCTCAATGGTCTATTACAGCGTCCCAGTTCACAAACAGCCGGTCTACTCCGCGCTCAAGTACCAGTGCCCGGTCGCTGAGCAAGTCTGTGCTGAGGTCCTGAGTCTGCCTATGTGGCCTGGAATGGGGCAGGAAAACGCCTCGCGTGTGGCCGAGACGGTACGCGCAAGCGTTTCCTGACATTCCAGCTGAGATATTACTAGCCGGAACCTTGCCTTATTAAGCCTGCCGCGCCTCTGCTTTGCCCTGCCAGCGCGGCAGGTTCCTTACCACAGTCTTCTCTATCTCAACAATAACGAATACCAGCAGCCCGAACACCAACACCCGTGACCACTCCTCAAGACCCAGCGGGGCGGTACCAAACAGGGTGTGCATAAATGGTGCGTAGGTAAAGGTGAGCTGCAGCACGATCAACACCCCGACAGCTATCCACATCGCCCTAGTCTTGAGCAGCTCACCATTGCACCAGACCGGCTCGTAGATCAGGCGCAGATTGAACAGATAGAACGCCTGCCCGGCCACCAAGGTATTAAGGGCGACGGTACGGGCCAATTCATCGCTAACACCTACTACCTCTTCCATCCACACGAAGTGACCGAAAGTCCCCAGCCAAAGCAGTATGGCGACAAACGGAATCCGCCAGAGCATAAAACCAGATAACAAGGCCGCTGATGGATCACGCGGCGGGCGCTGCATCACCCCAGGTTCACTAGGTTCAAAGGCCAGGGCCATGGCCAAGGTCACCGAGGTGACCATATTTACCCACAGCACCTGCACCGGGGTTAAGGGCAAGGCCAACCCCATAAGTATCGCCATCATGATGGTCAAAGACTGCCCGGCGTTGGTTGGCAGCATGTGCAGGATAGCCTTACGGATATTATCGTATACAGTCCGCCCCTCTTCGACGGCATGGGCGATCGAGGCAAAGTTATCGTCGGCCAGCACCATCTCCGAGGCCTCTTTAGCAGCCTCAGTACCCTTCTTGCCCATGGCCACGCCGACATCGGCGCGCTTCAGGGCCGGTGCATCGTTGACCCCATCACCGGTCATCGCCGTTATTCTGCCTTCGGCCTGTAGCGCCTCGACCAGACGCAACTTATGTTCCGGAGTAGTGCGGGCAAAGATGTCAGTCTCCCAGGCCACGCGCCGCAGCTCTTGCTGCCCGATAGCATCAATATCGTGGCCAGAAATCGCCTTATCGCAATTGATACCGAGCTTACTGCCGATCGCCCGCGCCGTGGCCAAGTGATCACCGGTGATCATCTTGACCCTGATCCCAGCACTCCGCGAGCTCGCAACCGCCGCTACAGCCTCGTCACGGGGAGGGTCGATAATCCCCAAAACGGCAAGCAGGGAAAAACCGCCCTGCTCTACACTCTGATAGGTCAGCTCATGGACCGGCTCATCAAACTTGCGCACTGCTATCGCCAGCAACCGCTCACCGCGGTTGGCGATCTGCTCCATGGCCTGTTCCCAATAAGCCTTCTGCAGCGGTTGCTCACCATCCTCTGTCTGTTCGCTCGAGCAAAGCTCCAGAACTCGTTCCGGGCTACCCTTGAGGAAGATGCCGTGCCAACCTTGATGGTCGCAGTGCAGGGTGGCCATATATTTATGGTCCGACTCGAACGGTATCACATCCTTGCGCGGGCGCTTCTCCTGCTCCACATGCGGGTCGTAACCGGCCTTGCGAGCGAGCACAATCAGCGATCCTTCGGTCGGGTCACCGGCTAGAGTCCACTGTCCATCACGCATGAGATGCTGCGCATCATTACAAAGCAACCCGCCCACTAAGGCTTGGGATAGCACCGTTGAACTATCCGGGCTGACTTGCTCATTGTGCTCAGTGAAACCACCGTGGGGGTCGTAACCTACCCCCTCGACCTCGACCCAGCGCTCGCGGCTGACCACGGTCGAGACGGTCATCTCGTTACGGGTCAGTGTGCCGGTCTTATCCGAACAGACCGTTGAGACCGACCCTAGGGTCTCAACCGCAGGCAACTTACGCACTATGGCGTTGCGCCGAGCCATCTTCTGCACGCCGATGGCCAAGGCAATGGTCAATATCGCCGGCAACCCTTCGGGGATGGTGGAGACTGCCAAGCTGGCGGCGGCCAGGAACATCTCATCGAGCGGATAATCCCTTATCCAGAAGCCGAAGGCAAATGTAGCAGCAGAAATGATGATTATGATCAGCGCCAACCAACGACCGAACTGCTCGGTCTGTCGCACCAGCGGTGTGCTCAGGCTGTGCACCTCGCCAAGCATCTCGGAGATCTTGCCGACCTCCGTATTCATGCCTGTTGCGACTACCGTGCCGTAGGCCCGACCGAAGGTTACCAGCGTCCCGGAGTAGGCCATTGAGCAGCGATCGCCCAGCGCTGCATCCTCACTTACCGACACTGTGTCCTTCTCACTAGGCACCGACTCGCCGGTAAGCACGGCCTCATCTATGCGCAGGTTCTTCGTCTCAAACAGGCGCAGATCGGCTGGCACCTTATCCCCTGCCTGGAGCATAACCACATCACCGGGGACAATCTGTTCCGCCGCCAGCTCAAGGCGCTCGCCGTT
Organism: Halorhodospira halochloris; assembly: GCF_002356555.2. Classification (NCBI taxonomy): domain Bacteria; kingdom Pseudomonadati; phylum Pseudomonadota; class Gammaproteobacteria; order Chromatiales; family Ectothiorhodospiraceae; genus Halorhodospira; species Halorhodospira halochloris. The sequence continues at coordinate 1,049,217 of NZ_AP017372.2, read as the reverse complement.
GCGCAAAACCACTGCCTGGGGCGAGAGCATCTGACGAATGGCGTCAAGCGCCTTTTCGGCCTTGCCCTCCTGCAAAAAACCGATGATGGTATTGATCAGCACCACCGCCAGGATCACCCCGGTATCTACCCAGTGACCAAGCAGGGCAGTACCGATAGCAGCTACAATCAGGATATAGATCAGGATGTTGTGGAAGTGGCGCAGGAACCGGACCACCGCCCCCGAGCGCTCGGGTGGGCGCAACCGGTTGAGCCCATACTCGCCCAGACGTTGCTCGGCCTGCTCCTGGCTTATGCCCCGCCGTGAACTATTGAGTTGCTGCGTGACCCGGTCAGCATCGAGACTATGCCAAGCGCTGCCTTGTTCATCTAATCCGCTGTTAGATCCCTCACCGTCAGCCATGACCAACTCCTGAGTTTCATTTTGCGCCGCGGGTTAGCGCACATGGGCAACCTCTTGGCCAAGCATCTCGGCAGTTACCAGGACTACCCCGCCCGGGCTTACGTGAAAACGCTCCTTGTCCTGCTCAAGGTCCTCACCAATAACCGTTCCAGCGGGGATAGTGCACCCCTCATCGATTATCGCCCCCTTGATGCGCGCCTGTGACTCGATACTGACATGCGGCAAGACCACAGAGGCCTCAATATACGCGCCAGCACGCACTACCACCTGCGAAAAGAGAACCGAACGGCGCACCTCGGCACCAGCTATTATGTTGCCGCCGGATATTATCGAATCGATCGCTATGCCGCGCTTACCCTCTTGATCGTGGATAAACTTCGCCGGCGGTAGCTGAGCCTGATACGTCCATATCGGCCACTCATCGTCATGCAGATCAAGCTCAGGCTCTTCATGTATCAGCTCCTGATTGGCCCGGTAGAACGAGTCTACCGTGCCGACATCGCGCCAGTAGGCCTGCTTGCCGGTTACCGGATCACTGAATGAGTAGGCATGCACCCTATGCCGGGCGATCGCCGCCGGTAGCACATCGCGACCAAAATCACGCGAACTAGAGAAGTTCTCCGCATCTTCGCGCAATATCCCGAACAGATATTCCCGATTGAAGACATATATACCCATCGAGACCAGGGCCTGATTAGTATTCCCCGGCATATGCTCGGGCTCAGCAGGCTTCTCGGTCAGAGCTGTGACCCTGCCGTTCTCCTCAACACTCATCACCCCGAAAGACTTGGCTTGCTCTAGATCGACCTGGACACAGCCCACGGTGACATCGGCATCAGCCTCAACGTGACGGGCGATCATCGCCCCGTAGTCCATCTTATAGACGTGATCACCGGCGAGTATCAGCACATAGCTCGGCTCATGGGCCTTTATTATGTCGATATTCTGATAGACCGCATCCGCCGTCCCGGCATACCAGAGCGGCTTATCCATCCGCTGCTGCGCCGGAATAAGCTCCACGAACTCGCCAAACTCGCCACGGAGGAAACCCCAGCCACGGTGCAGATGCTGGATAAGAGAGTGGGATTTGTACTGCGTCAAGATCCCGATGCGCCGTATGCCGGCGTTGATACAGTTGGAGAGCGGAAAGTCGATGAGGCGAAACTTCCCCCCAAAAGGGATCGCCGGCTTAGTCCGCCAGTCGGTCAGGCTAGATAACCTACCCCCACGCCCCCCCGCCATTATCAAGGCCAGGGTGTCGCGCGTCAGACGGCTTACGAAGCGCGGATCGCGCTTTAGAAACATGCAACCTCCAGTGATCAGTGCTGGCCCAGGCTGCCTTAGGATACTGTCTTTAGGGATAGAGATGCCAGAGTGTGGCGGGATCTGCGCAGAGCGACAGCGGAACTATAAATAATTGCCGCAGAAAACCATAACAAAGCATTGATTAATGCTACTTTGAGGTATATCATTATAACTAATCGGAGAAAGGCCCCCTCCCCCCGCTTTACCGCCTCGAGCTAGCTTGAGTCAGGGCAGTGCGGACCCCCCGTGCAACGGCTCGCGAGGCTCAAGGCCTGCACGCCGTTGCCTACCCGCACTGCCCTGGCTCAAGCTAACTCTTGGTCACTGATGATATAGAGGATAGATAGGCACTTCCACCGCTGCGGCCATAATACATGTCAACTTCGCTTGACATATTGCGCTGCTCGGCGTCTCATATATATGAATCAGGGTGTTGGGATAGCGGTTGGTACTTACGTAGCACAAAGTGCTTAGGGAGGTATTAAATGCACTCAGAGCTAGAGTGCTACATACGGCGGCTGGCACGCGAAAACGGTCTATCCTTGGCTGAAGTAGCGAGACGAGCGGGCTTGAGCCGGCAGGCGCTATACGGCATCTGGCAACAAGGCCACTACCCAAGCATGGGTACTATCCTAAATCTTTCCAGAGTGCTTAGGGTTCACCCCTTAAGCCTGCTTCAGCAGATTTTCCCGGCCAGTTCCACTAATCCAGACAGCCCAAGCACACAGCCAAGCGGCACCCAGCTAGTCCAGGAAAACGATACACAGATAACTGATCGCAGCGCCTTCATCCGCGACGAGACCTTTCCCGATGGCTCGCAAGTGCTGGCCAACAGCCACTGCATAAAGTCGTGGGTACTGCAAAACGTTGGCGATCAAGCCTGGATAGACCGCTACCTGGTTTGCCAGGATAACAATACTCGCCTGTTGGCGGTTACTGACGATGAAGATATTGAGATCGCTACAAACATAAAGCCTGATAGTTACTATATCCCTATCCCCAAAACACTGCCCGGCGAGACAGTAACCTTGAGTGTTGGCTTCACCGCACCACCGACACCGGCAACTGTCATCTCCTATTGGAAAATGACCTTTGCTGACGGCTCATTATGTTTTCAACAAGCAAAGGGAATATGGATAAAGGTCGATGTTATTACCCCGATAAAAGCGGCTAGCGAGACCCGACCGACCCGACCGGTCGAAGAGCTAAGCAGCTAGGTTAATTCTAAAACCGGCCGTCACACTGAGTCTGGCACTTTTTACACAGGCCATTGGCATCCATGCCGCGCTTACTAATCCGATAGCCGGTACGCTCTATCAATAATGACTCGCATATATGACAATAAGTGCTCCCGCCTTCAGGATCTATAACATTGCCGGTATAGGCATAGCGAACCCCTTGTTGCATAGCTATATATCGAGCCCTTTGTAGAGTATGCGCCGGCGTACGCTGGCGATCGGTCATTTTGAATGCGGGGTGAAAAGCACTGAAATGCATAGGCACATCGACCCCCAAATGAGCGACAACCCAGCGCGCCATTGCCTCTAGCTCTTCATCCGAATCGTTTTCGCCGGGGATTATTAGGGTAGTTAGTTCCAGCCATGCATCGGTATGGTGGTAGATATACTCCAACGTCTCCAAGACCGGACCGAGCTTCGCGCCGGTGAGCTTGTGATAAAAACGCTCGTTAAATGCCTTAAGGTCGACATTAGCAGCATCCATAGCAGCAAAAAACTCACGCCGCGGTTCAGGATTTATGTATCCGGCAGTAACAGCAACTGTGCTGATCCCTAACTCTCGACAAGCGTTAGCCACATCGACCGCATACTCATGAAAGATGACTGGATCGTTATAGGTGAAGGCGACACTCTTAGCGGCTGAATCCTGCACAGCCAGAGCCAATTGCTCCGGCTCAGCCCTATCTGCCATCCGGTCCATCTCGCGCGACTTAGATAAATCCCAGTTTTGACAAAACTTGCAGAAAAGATTACAACCCGCGGTCCCAAAAGAGAGCACCGAGGTGCCGGGTAAAAAGTGGTAAAGTGGCTTCTTCTCTATCGGATCTATGCAAAACCCGCTAGAGCGGCCATAAGTGGTCAACACCAGTTCACCACCTTGCGCAGCACGCACAAAACAAAGCCCGCGCTGACCGTCTTTAAGACGACAGTGACGCGGACACAGGTCGCACTCAATGCGCCCATCATCGGCAATATGCCAATAATCTGTGGCTACTATGCTGCTATCGTGCGGATCCCGCCTGCGCATATCCGCCTCCTTAAGCGCACGCTGCAATTGAAAGCTATCTATAACCTATCCGCATATTATACGATTAGGGAAGTGAGCTTTTACAAAATCGGTACTAAGCCTTGCAAGTAAACACCGATAATGTCCGCATCCTGGAGGTGTACACCTATGCGTGAAATGGGGCAAAACCGGCTTCCGGCAGTAGCAGGCAGGTTCTATCCCGACAATCCCACAGCCCTAGCAAGCTTTGTTGACGATTTACTCGCTAAATGTGATTCAACCCGGGGAGACTCACAGCATAAACCACAAGCTATGATCTTGCCCCATGCCGGCTACCCCTTCTCAGGCGCGGCGGCAGCGCAAGGATACGCACGTGTTCGCCCCTTCCGTGAGCAGATAAGGCACATTGTCCTGCTCGGACCATCTCACTTCGTTGATTTCCAGGGCGTGGCAGTACCCACGGTGACCAGTTTTACTACCCCACTCGGGGATGTGAGGATAAATGAAACTCTGCGCACCACAGCCGGCAATCAACCCGGAGTGCTCTACGACGATGCACCGCACAGCAAAGAGCATAGCATAGAGGTCCACCTCCCCTTCCTGCAGCGAATATTTAAGGAGTTCGACTTTCTGCCGCTGGCTGTGGGCAGGATGAAACCGGAGGAGTGTGGTCAGCTTATTGACTCCTTACTGAGTGAAGAGACCTTGATCGTCGTCAGCTCCGACCTGAGTCATTTTTATGACGACGAGCAAGCCCGTCAGCTGGATAAACAGGCCACAGCAGCAATCGAGGCCCTCGATTTTGAGGGCATCGAACATCACCAAGCCTGTGGCGCTGTGCCTATTCGTGGCTTACTCTGGCTAGCCCGCCAAAAAGGCTGGCAAGCGCATACCATAACCCTGTGCAACTCAGGCGATGTTACCGGTGAACGCTCTTCCGTAGTGGGGTATGGTAGCTATGTCTTCCACTGATCGTTTTGACATATCGCCCGAACAAGGCAGGTTGTTAGTCAAGCTGGCTCGCCAAGCCATAGCGTATAGGCTGGAGACCGGTAAAGACTTACCACCTGCCTCCAAGCTGCCCGAACCTCTGAGCAAGCCAGGCGCGGCCTTTGTGTCGCTACACAAAGGTGAGGATCTCCGCGGTTGTATCGGCTCACTGTTAGCCAAAAAACCTCTAGTAGAGACCACCATGGAGGCGGCGGTCGATGCCGCATTAAATGACCCGCGTTTTGAGCCGGTTAGCCGCGAGGAGCTTGATATCCTGACGGTAAAGGCCTCTGTGCTTAGCGACGCCGAGCCGATACAGGCTGCTAACGACCAAGAGCTTATCGAGCAGCTGCGCCCCGGCGAGGATGGATTGATCCTGCATGACGGCAAACGGCGCGCCACTTTCTTACCGGCAGTCTGGGAAAACATTCCCGACCCCTACGAATTCTTGGCTAATTTAAAGGCCAAGGCAGGCCTGATGCCTGATCACTGGTCGCCAACCCTGCATTTCGCCCGTTACACTTCTGTCACCTTCAGCGATGAGGGAGCAAACCACCCCAGTGATTGAGGCCGGTGATTGACACAAAACCTTGCTAGCCATAGAATCGACAAACTGCCGCGGGGGAATACACATCAATCCCGCGCTAGCACCCTGAAGGAAGAGTGGCCGAGAGGTCGAAGGCGGCTGACTCGAAATCAGCTGTGGGCCCTGCCCACCGGGGGTTCGAATCCCTCCTCTTCCGCCACTTCGACGTGCCAAGACGTGACACACCAGCTAGGTGTGTACCACAATTTGCAAAGCAGTCCTCCCCTGGGAGGACTGCTGCTTTAAATTTTAAATCTTTAACTTGTCGATAGATCCGCCTCAATCAAGCCAGTTGGTGCACCCATTGGGTGCACCTGGCCTGTCCAGTCCATCCTTCTTTCGCATCATCTGGGTAACGGAATATGAGCTGATTTCCATCTTACCCTTACTTTGCAAAGAGTATCCTCAATCAATCAGTGCCCCAGAGAAGCAAGCTGTGCCCGCAGCGGCTCGGCTTCCCTCTCAGCTGCCTTAGCGCGCTCTACCGCTTTAGCCGCATACTGATCAGGGTAATTTATCTTATGATCGCGGGTGCCGCGATCACTGTTATATTTTGAATCGATCGCGTAAAGCTGATCCTTAATAGCAGCCTTTTTCTTCTCTTTTCCTTCCCTGGTTAACTCCCATCCATCGTGGACGGTTTGTGCCTCTCCTGGCTGTGGATTATGCACCTTCTTTATTATAGGGGAGTGATACTCATCTGGCGGGTCACTGGTAACTTCTGGATCCTGGCGCGTTCGGCGATTACCTGAGTATATTGTTTTTGTTGTATGGTCTATGTATCTCATTTGTTATCTCCTCCGAGAGAAATGAAACGCCATCAAGAATAAACAATCAATTCACCAAGGCCTCCATTATCAATGCCTCAAGAAGTTCATCGGCCGACTCATCATTGATCTTTAGCTGCCCATCAGAGAAAGACACCTTAGTTGATAGGGTATCATCTTCTTCGTCTACATAGCCCATTTGGGCAGCTTCATCTAGTGCCATCCGGAACTGTTCGGCCGCCGCATCGCCATCAATCACCTCGATGGCAGAGAGCAACTCATCCTTATGCGCCACAAGTTGAAACTCTGTCTGCAGACCGGCAATGAGTGCAAATAGATCCAGGCCTCCGGCTTGCTGCTCCGCCACCTCGATAAACCCATCCAGGCCCACCTTGCCTCTATCACCATAGAGGCTGAACTCGTGTATCTGCAATCTCGGTCCGGCATTCAGGAACTCGGTGGCTAATGCCTGCATCTCTCTGTCGATCTGATAATCGCTCATCTGCTCAAGTTGTTGAGCCAATTGCTGAGCGGCAATCAGGCTCTCCAGCGAGATATTGCTCAACACGCCATCCAGATTGCCCGCCTGCAGCCGAAAGTGCTCATCACCTTCGCGCAAGCTACTCTGCCCCGTGCGCGTCTCGATTATCAACTCGCCCTGTTCATCACCCCCATCTTCAGCACTGTGAATATTTAGCGCATAAAGAAAGGTGAAATCATCAATCTCTAGCTCAAAATCTTCTCCCCGCAAATGCTCGGCTGACTGCTCGGTAGCCAACTCGAGCCTAGCAAAATTTGCCTGCAACCGCCCCGGCCAGAGCCCTGAGTCATGGGCATGCATATCAGCACTAAGAGAGAAATCGCGCAACTGACCGGAATCGGGATAAAGCCCATAAGCAAAAACATCTCCGGCTAGGAAAGATTCGACTCTTTCATTGTCGCCATAGCTGGCCCGATAAACCCCCTCAACACCGCCCAATTCAAGCTCAAGCTCCTCATGGTCCCCGCGCAGAACCGTTCCGGTAAAGTCATGAAGGCCTATGCGGGCATCCACACTACCATCGAAGCCAAATAGCGCGGTTAAGTCGGCAGGTGAACCATCGAGTGGCACCTCCCATTGGATCTCTTCGCCGCTGGCCTGCTCGATACCGGCGATAGTTTCATCACTAAGCCGCAGTGGTCCTTTTATCTGCGCCAGGGCGAAACGCGGCCCGGCAGCCTCCCAGATTAGCGGACCGTGCTCAATCTCAACCGGTAATTCAAAGGCGAACGGCTTGCCGACCTGATCACGATACTCACTGCCGATCTCCCCGGCGAGATAGACGCGAACAGTGGCAGAAGATGACAAAGTACCACGCTCATGCTCTTGCAGCGTTAACACCAGGCTGTCGGTTTCGGCATCAGCCTCTTGAATGGCCTGCTCGATACGCTCATCCAGCGTGCCGCCAATCAGATAACCGCCGCCCACGGTTCCGAAGGCCAACAACGCAACCACCACGGCTATACCCCAAACGAGACCCTTCATAACCCTGCCCCTCTGGACAAATTCTGTTCTCTATGGGGGCAGCTAAGCACTCCCCCCAGTGCTGCGGGCATCTCTCACCCGACGACACAGGCGCTGCAATTCCGCTTCCACCTCGGCAAGGAAACTTTCATCAACTTCACCGCCTGCCCTCGCCTGCCCCCCGTTACAACTCCCCTGGCAAACTTCCCCATCTTCGCTGTCAAGCTCACATTCACCGTGACAATCGCTGTCCTCAAGCTCGCAGCCATGCTCAGCCGCATCGGTTAGTTGCACACCTTGAGCGTACTCCCGCTCCAAATCACGCAGATGCAGCTGGTAGGCGTGCTCATAGTCATCCTCTATGCGCTCTATCTCAACCTGCTTGAGCTCACGGCATTCGCGGATCAAAGACCAATCAATAGGCCGTGACTCCCTGCGCGGGGCATAGAAGATGAGCACGGTTGCACCGTGATTGCTATCCAGCCAAGAGACCTGCCGTAGGCCCTCTTCAATCCGCTCATCCGGCGACTCGATACCAATCTCTAGATGCAGCCTTACGGCTTGCGCAAGCTCACCCTGCAACTCAAGACCAGGTGACTGGCTACGTTCGTAGTATTCCGTAGCGCCTTTATCATCCTCATCAGCTCCGGGGAGGCAGTCACCATCGCCATCCAATCCTTCGCCGCCATCGCCCAAACCAAGCGACCAGGAGCTAATAAAGCTGTCATCCAAACTGCCCTCCAGGCTCTTATCGAGGAGCCGGCGGGCCTCCTCAAGGGCATCGGCATAGGCATCCAGATTACCGTGGCGGACAGCGGCGCAGGCGCCTTGAAAGCCGGCTCTCCGGTTTACATCGCGCACCGCACTGAGAACGCCGATGATGTCCAACTCCTCGTCGTCGAAGTGGCCACCACTTACCCTAACCACACGCCGAAAGACCACCTCTTCGCCTTCCTGCGGCAGGGCACTGGTATCACCCCCGCGGCCACGGAACTCCAGCACCTGCGGCGCAGCATCCAAGCCCCGCAAAGCACCACCACCCTTGGCACTCAAGCCGCGCCGAGTGCCGAACAAGCCTACTCCGACGATCCCCTTAGCAACTATATTCATGCCGTTCAGCGCCGCAACCACTCCAGAAACTGTTGCCAGACGCTCGGCCCAAGCCCAGAACCGGTAAATTGGCTATAGAGCCAACCGAATATAGCCTCGATATCGGTGTAATCTATGCGATGGACGCGCGGCTCGCCATCCTGCGACCCCAACTCACCAAGATGCAGGGTCATCAGTTGCACCCGCTGCAAGCTTGGCCAAGAGTCGAGTATCCTGTGTGTACGGGGCGCCATCAGGCGCACATAGTCTTCACACAGATCGCCGCGCAGCTCGGTATGGTTGCTGTACTCGGAGTAGCGCGACTGTAACAGCTGTAGTGAGGCCTCCGGCTTGGAGATCATAATGGCCAGCGACATACGCTCACGCGCGCCCGGGAAATGGACGTCGAGAAATGTCACCAGATTCTGGAACAGGACATCATTCTCATCGCCGTGATCGGGGTCGATAATAAAGACCAGGGTCAGATTGATCTGATCATCACCGAACAGGTCGGCTACTGCATCAACAAGGTCGGGATCGTGATCGCGCTCCGCTATCACCCGGGCCATAAACTCGCCTGAGACCTCAACCAGACTCAGCTCTAGCGGCGGCTGCCGCTTGCCCTGCAAAGGCTGGATGTCGAAGGCCAGCTCACGGATATCCCTCTCATCGACCGGGTTTGCCGGCGGGAATTTGCCTTGGTGCCAAAGCCTTATCCACTCATTGAAGGTGACCATCGGATCCCAACCCTGGGCATTACCCAGCGGATTGATCCGCGGGTGGGCATCGAAGGGACCGATATGGGTTAGATAGTAGACCAAGAAAGACTGAAAAGTGGTCTTGCCTGATCCGGGAAAACCGAACGAAAGCAGATAGTTAGACGTCTGACCAGCAAACTTGCGGCGCTGCTCACGCGCCCACTCGTTAACATCTACCTCCTCAGCGTAGTCACCATCGTCATTATGATGATGGCCCTCTGGCCCACGCTCGTCGCCGGGATGTTTATACTCTTCAAACTCCGCCTCAATCTCCTGCTCATAGTCGCGCCTGCGCGGCAACTCCACATCGGCTATCTCGCCCTCAATGGTGTCTCCGCTCCAGCGGCGCGTCTCGCCACGCTCGGACGAATCCTCCCAGGCGGGATTGTCACGCGATTTGCGCAACCGCTTCCAGATTGCGTCGGCTCTCGCCACGGATACACCCCCTACAAGATTACGGTGTCGCCACCCGTCCTCGACCCTGCCGCTTGAGCCCAAAGCCAGGCTTGCTCGGCATACGGCGGCGATTATCGGGACGGAATATCAACCATGCGAAAAGAATAGGTATGAAATCGACAAACAGGGCCAGCAGCGAACTGACTGCCGTCACCCCAGGATGACTGCGCTCAATAAACCCGTCACGGATACTTAGCGGTATCTCACCGAGATTATCCAGCCGTGAATGGATATCCCGATGCTCAACCTCATCCCCCTGCGGCAAAAGGGCGTTAGCCTGGCGCTGAATATCCGCAGAGTAATTGCGCAGCTGTGCTATCACTTCGAATCCACGTGTCTCTACCACCGCCCGGCGCCTATCCTCATATTCACGCCGCAGGGCAGCGTAAGGATCAGCATAATCAGATAGTAACTGTTCAATCCTCTCAGCCAGCCCGGCCACTTCATAAAACTCGTCGTCAACACTATCTTCAAAGGCGCTAATGACTGTTTCACGGTAGCTAGCAAACCACTGCTCGTTCTCTTCCGCGCTCGCATCCACGGCCGGTACCGCTAGATCGGTTACCCGCTCGCCGAGCAGCTGTTCTATCTGCTCAACGTGCCCTCGGCAACGCTGACCACACCCCGGGCGGACCGGATCGGTCAACTGCTGGTAGAGATTGCTAAGCTCGCGTTCTAGTTCACGCCGCTCCTCGCGCACCTCACGTATAGTCGGATGGTCGGCAAGAGCGCTGCGCGTAGCAGTCAAATCCTCACGAAAAGTACGGAACTGCTCCACTACTGTGCGCTCGGCAACATCCCGCTCCATGAAGCTGGTGTAGAGGAAGTTGTAGTTACTGGCCCAACTAAATACCGCTACAACCAGAAAAAAGCCGAGTGGCACCCATACCCTGCGCCCTTCAAGGCGGTAGTGGCGGAACATCATGTCGGTCCCGAACAATAGGATGCCGAGCAACAAGGCAAAGAATACCGTCAACTCCTGAAGATGGCTGTAGTAGCCAAAATAGGAGAGATAGACACTAATCCCTACACAGATCGCGGTAGCAATTACATAGAGAATAGTATAGAAATTTCGCCCTGCCATATATCAGATCCTAAGAGGGTTTGGCGCCATGGGATAGAAGATTCTACTACCATCGGCACTCAAATTCATGCCCTGGCCGGTTGAGATGCTCACTCCAGCGCCGCTGCGTTGATGCCGCGGCGCTCCAACAGTGTGCCATCAAGGCGGTAGAGCTCAAGCAGGGCTTGACGGTAGTCGACCAGGGCCCCGGCCTCATTTATCTGGCTCTCCAGCAGATCACGCTGGGCCTGCACTACTGCAAAAGAGGTCGCCTCGCCGGCCCGAAACCGCTCCTCCTCGGCACGCACCCGCTCCTGCTGGGCCTGGCGCGTTGCTTGGCTAGCATCAATCTGACTCTGCGCCCGCTCCACCTCAAGATAAGCACTGCGCACATCGTGACGCACCAAGCGAGCCAGATTATTGATACTCAAACTAGCCTGATTGCGCTGCGCCAGCGCCTGCTCGTGTTCAGCGCGCGGCGCGCGATTGCGCAACGGACGCTCCAGGCGGATCCCCAGCTCGGCGTCGTAGTTAGGCTCGTCCAGCTGACGCGGAGCGGACGAGAACGAGTCAGCATAACCGCTACGCCCAAGGCTTACAAACAACTCCAAGCGCGGCAATACGCCATTACGGGTGCGAGTGACCTGCAGATTATCGCTTTGCAAGTCCAACCGGGCTTGATTTAGTTCGGGGCGGCGTTCCAGCGCTAAGGCCAAATGATCCGCCACCGCAGCCAACTCCGCGATGCTGCGTTCCGGCTCAGTAGTTGGGTTGATCTGAATCTCTTCATCGAGTTGCTGCTCGGTCCCACTCAAGCGCAAGAGCTCAAGGCTTGCCACCTGGCGACGATTGCGCGCATCAATCAACTCTTGCCGACGTAGGGCCCGCTCAGCCTCCAGTGCCGGCAACTCGGTGCGGGCTAGATCGCCCACCCTAACCCGCTCCCGGGCCCGCTCTATCTCCTCAGTGGCCAGGCGCAACGACTCCTTATAGAGCTCTATTTCGCGATCAGCCAGGACGTAGTCCCAATAGGCCGACTCGACATCGGCTATCAGTGACTCCATAAAGCCGCGCAGCTCATACTCTGAACTCATAACGCCGATCTCGGCCTGGCGTACCCCGACCAGATTCACCTCGCGGCCACGCCCGCGCAACAGCTGCTGAGTGAAGTTAAGGCCGATGTGGGTGGTATGCAGTTCTTCGCCCCCATTTGCTGAGCCACCCCCCTGCCCCCCGCTTTCAGTCTCCTCAAAAGATTGACCAAGTGCCACTTCCCAATCGGCGCCGAAGGGCAAGCTTTGACGTAAGCCCACTGAGAGGTTGGCAGCATCCCGCTCCAAGTCGAAGCGCGCACTTGTGCTGGGGTCAATGCGCTCTTCACGGACCAGGCTGTAAGAGCCCTCGGCAAACATGCCGACATCGAAATCACCCCTCTCGATGCGCTCGAATGTGCCGGCCACCACCGGCTCGAGCCGTTCGGCCTGCAACGCCGGGTTATTCTCCAGGGCGCCGAGTACGGCATCCTCAAGGCTGAGTTGCAGTTCACTTTGCCCACCGGGCTCATCAGCAGCAACGCCGGCTCCTATAGCGTCGTCAACGGATCGCTCAGCGGCGTCAACGCGCGCTAACAGCACTACCGCGCCGAGCAGAACACCGGCTATACCGGCACTTAACAGACCCAGTCTGCGCCACCTAATTACCTGCAACAACGCCACCTCTGCGCCTGTGCATCAGGGTAAATACCAACGGGATAACCACCAAGGTGATCAGCGTGCCGCTGATCAAGCCACCTAAGACCGAGCGTGCCATCGGCGCCTGCGCCTCAGCACCCTCACCGAAACCGATCGCCAGCGGTGCCAGGGCCAGGCCGGTAGTCAATGAAGTCATCAGCACCGGACGCAGACGCCGCCGACCAGCGATCAAGACCGCCTGACGCGGCGGCGCCCCGGCGCGGAGGCTGCGGTTGGCCCGGTCGACGATCAGAATACCATTGTTGACGACGATACCGGCGAGCATAATTATGCCGATAAACGACTGCGCATTGATGGTCGTACCGGTCAACCAGAGCATCAGCACCGCCCCGACCCCGGCGAACGGCACCGTGAACATAACCACGAACGGGTTGCGCAGCGACTCGTAGAGCGAGGCCATGACCATATAGACAAGCAAGACCGCAAGCATCAGCGTAATGGTCAACTGCCGCAGCGCCTCCGCTTGCTCCTCATACTCGCCACCTATCCACCAGCCATAACCGCGTGGTAGCGGCAAACCTGCCAGTTCATCCCGCACATCGGCTACCACTGAGCCGAGATCGCGCTCGCCGATATTGGCCACTACAGTTGTGACCCGCTGCCGATCACGCCGCTCGATAGTCAATGGCGATTCGCCATCGACCACATCGACAACATTGCGCAGCGCGATCTGCTCGCCATCACCACTCGGCACGGTTAAATCGAGCAACTCCTCCATCTCGATCTGGCGTGCTTGGGCAAGGCGCACCTGGATGGCCACCTCCTCACCGCCCTGTGCCCGATACAAACCGGCCCTGGCACCAGCAACAGCCGCCTCAATGGTATCGGCAATCCGCGATACCGGGACGTTAAGATCCGCAGCCCGGACCCGGTCGATTACCAACCGCTCCTCAGGGGACGAGTCATCCATACTGAAGCTGACGTCGGTGACTCCATCAACACCCTCAATTAGCGACTCGATGCGCTTAGCGATCTGATCGAGCGTCTCGCGCTGATAGCCGTAGACCGAGATACTTAACTCCTCACCATCGGCCCCGGCGCCACCGCGCATCATTCGCATACCCCGCGCCCGCACCCTGACCTCAGCGCCCGGCACCTCATTAGCGAATTCACGACGCAGGCTATCGGCCACCTCCTCAGTGCTGCGCTGACGTTCCGTAAGGGGCACTAGCGCCATGTCTATGCGGCTGGTATGGCCGCCGCCGGCCCGAAAGCCGCCAGTCCCCGAGCTTGAGTCCCAGTGCTCAACCTCGGGGACGTGCTCGAGCACCTGCTGCTCAAGGTGCTGCATGCGCTCATCCATAAACTCGAGGCTGATCCCCGGCTCCCACTCAAAAGAGATGCGCAGGTCGCCCTCATCGGTATCCGGCATCAACTCGGTGCCCAGACGTGGCACCAACGCCATCGCCAAAGCGACGACACTGAAGGCCAGCACCATTACCGCCCCCCGCTGCTTGAGCGCACCGCTTAGCAGGCGCCGATACCCCCACTCTAGACGCTTATACCAGCGCGGCGGACCGCGCCGACGCTGCTGCGGTAAGCGCGCTGCGAGCATCGGCACGACAGTAAAGGCGACCAACAACGAGGCGACCAAGGCAAACCCGACCACCCACGCCAACTGCGAAAACAGCGCCCCGGCCAACCCCTCCAGGAAGATCAGCGGCAGAAATATCGCCAATGTAGTCAGAGTACTTGCAGTAACGGCGGGGGCAACCTCGCTCGTACCTTCGACCGCTGCCCGATAGGCCGGCATACCGCGCTCGCGCCGGGCGAGGATCGACTCCAACACCACGATGGCGTTATCCACCATCAGCCCCACCCCCAGCGCCATGCCGCCGAGGGTCATCAGATTGAGGGTAAACCCGGCAAAGTAGACGAGGGTGAATGTAGTCACCAGGGAGACCGGGATAGCTACGCCGGCAACCGCTGCGGCGCGGAAATCGCGCATAAAGACCAACATCACCAGCAGGGCGAGGACCCCGCCGAAGAGGATAGTCCGTCCCAGGTTGGCCATCGAGCGCTCAATATAAACGGCAGTGTCGCGAACCACCAGCAGGCCGATCTGCGGCATATCTTCGCGCAACTGCTCGATCTCACTGCGCAGGGCACGCGCCGTTTCAACGGTGTTGGCATCGGTTCGCGCCCGCACGCCGAGCCGGATCCCCTGGACCCCATCGACCCGAATGCGCCGAGTCTCTCGCTCGTGGGTATCGCGCACCTCGGCAATATCGGCTAAACGTATCCGCGCGCCATCCTCACCGCGGCCAACGACTACCGTTGCCAAGGTATCCAGATCAGTTACCCGCCCCGGCACCCGCAAGCCCCGCTCGTGACGCCCCTCTTCACGGGTACCGGCAGCCACCTCGAAGTCGGCATCTGCCAAGGCGCTGCGCACATCCTCCAGCGCAAGTCCGACCGCCTGCAGGCGACCCCGATCTACAGCTATCTCAATCTCGCGCTCCAGGCCGCCCCAGATATCCACCGAACCCACCCCGGGGATGCGCTCGAGCCTGTCGCGGACCCGATCCTCAGCAAGCCGGCGCAGCTCGATCGGATCAAGATCGGAGGCTAGGCCGAGCACCATTACCGGCCGGTCGGACATATCGATAAAGCGCAGTCGCGGGCGCTCGACGCCGTCGGGCAGATTGGGCAGAATCCGATCAATGCGCTCGCGAATATCGTTAGCCGCAGCATCCAGATCGGTGCCCCAAGCGAAAGAAAGGATCACATCGCCCTGCCCCTCCGCCGAGGTCGACTCAATACTCTCAACCCCAGCCACCGGAGCGACCGCATTCTCGATCCGCTCAACAACCTGCGACTCAACTTCCTCGGGCCCGGCCCCTTCATAGGAGGCGGATATCCGCACAGTCGGATAATCGACCTCGGGCATCAGGTCGATAGGCAACCGGTCAAGAGAATTAAGCCCCAATATGACCGCTATCAGTGTCACCATAACGGTGAACACCGGGCGCTGCCCACAAAACGCGGCTAACTTCACAGCGCCTCCAACTGCTCACCGACTATTTCTACCTCGGCCTGCTCACCAATCAGGTGCTGACCGAGAGTAACCACTTGAGCACCCTCACCTAGCTCCTCATCCACAGGCCTAACCACGACCCGGGAGTCACTGCGCAAGCCGACCTCGACCGCCACCTGTCGCGCCTTAAGGACTTCTTCGCCATCCTCGTCTTGCTCGGGAGTTACCGGGTAAATCACCGTCCTGCCCCCACGTCGGGCGATGGCATCGTAGGGCACGGTCAAGGCGTCTTCGATCTTATCGACTTGCAAGGAGACACGCGTGAACATACCTGGGCGCAATAGACCTTGCGGATTCGGCACTCGCAACTCGACACGGGCTTGCCGGGTTCCGGCCTGAAATAGCGGGGCCAAACGCACCACTTCGGCATCAAAACTGGCCTGCGGGTAAGCGGAAACACTCAACTGAGCACCTTGCCCGGGGCTGATAAGCCCATAATCGCGCTCGGAGACGAACGTCACTGCACGCAGCTCGGAGAGATCGAGCAATGAGAGAATGGGTTCGTTGGCGCTGACAGTAGCCCCTGGGTCGATAAAGCGCTCACCGACCACCCGCTCACCCTCGCCCCCTTCCCAGTCGGCACGGATCTCGGTGAATGACAGGCGAATACGCGCTGCACTCAAGGCGGCCTGGCGTTGCGCTATGCGGGCCTCAGCGAGCTGCTTACGGCTACGCTCGGCGGCCACTTGCGCCTCAGCGGCCTCAAGGTCTGCCGCTGAGGCAATCTCACGTTCACGCAGGTCACGGGTACGGGACAGCTCTCGCTCAGCGTTCTGCAGCGTCGATTCGCGCTCTGCAAGCTCGGCCCGCGCCACCTCGAGTTCGGCCTCAGCCTGGGCAACCTCTTGTTCTATCTCCCGCTGATCAAGCCGGGCGAGCAGATCGCCCTGCTCAACAACATCCCCGATACGCACCTCAACACTGCGTATCTCTGCACCGATTTTAGGCGCAACCTCGTAAGAGGAGAGCGCCTCCAAGCTACCATCGAGGCGTCGAATATCGCGCATATCTCGCCGCTCGATAGTACCTACTTCAACGGCAACGCCTCGGCCATCGCGGTCCCGCTCACCATCAGCGGGGCCGCCTTCAATCAGAAAAATAGCCGCGGCGCCAGCCGCTATACAGGCGCTGAGCAACCACACCCAGCGCCGGGCAACCGCCCCTAGGATCTGTCTTAACATCGGGATTCAATCAATACCGGCAACTCAATATTAAAGAAATTTGCTATGTGCTAAGTTTACCAATGTCTTGATTGGTTTTGTTCAAAAGAATTGCAAGGATTTGTGAGGAAGTTATGTTTGTGTGCAGTGTGATGGCTCGATGTATCTGGGCGCCTCTAAAAACCACCCGCTAAGCCTGGAGCTGCCTAGATGTGGGGGGCTTGGCGCCACGGATGGCGCCATGAAGCCTCCAGGGATGGGTTCACGGCGTCCTCCACACCTAGGCAGCCCTAGGCTTGGAGGGTGGTTTTTAGAGGCAGCCTACTGAGAGGTTTGGGTAGAGTGGCGTAACTCAACAGTCTTTTGAACATAATTGAGTGAATTCCCCCTCATCCAAAACCGTAATCCCTAACTCCCGGGCTTTGGACAGTTTACTGCCGGCATCTTCGCCAGCAACCACATAATCGGTCCGTCGCGAGACGCTACCGGTTACCTTCCCGCCCTGCCGTTCTATAGCCGCCTTGGCCTCGCTTCTCGTCATACCCTGTAGGCTGCCGGTTAAGACAATGCTCTTGCCGGACAAAGGCGCCTGCTCTCCACCAGCTTCGCCCGCAGAGCCGCCTGGCTGCCGCGGTTCCGGCCAGCTTACCCCGGCAGCACAAAGGCGCTCAATTACCCCACGGTTATGCTCTTCGGCAAAAAAGCGAACGATCGACTGCGCGACTACCGGTCCGATATCCTCAAGCTGCTCAAGCTCTTCAACCGGTGCAGCCATGATCCGCAACAACGCCTCGCTAGTGATATGCGATTGCTCTGGCAGCCCCAAATACTGGCGCAATAGCACGCTAGCCCCCCTGCTATCATCTGCACTATCCGCAGGGGCTATCTCTTGGCACAAAGTGCTCGCCGCAGCCGCTAAGCGCTGCGCAGTCACTTCGCCGACGTGCATAATACCGAGCGCATAGATGAACCTATCGAGACTACTCCGCCGGGCTCGAGCCAGGGCGTTGAGAAGATTATCCGCCGATTTATCGCCCATCCTCTCCAAGCCGGCGAGCTGTTCGTGGCGCAAGTAAAAAAGATCGGCGACATCCCGAACCAGCCCCTTAGCAACCAGCTGCTCGATTATCTTTTCGCCGAGGCCATCTATATCCAAGGCCCGGCGCGAGGCGAAATGCTGCACCGCTCCCTCAAGCTGCGCCGGACAGGAGAGCCCGCCGACACACCGATGGGCCGCCTCACCGGCAAGGCGCACCACTTCAGCCCCGCACTGCGGACAAGCCCTCACACGCTCCTCAAAACGCCAGGGCTGCGCCTCGCCTGGGCGCTTATCAAGGACCACATCGGTAATCTCGGGGATGACATCGCCGGCCCGGCGCACCATCACCGTATCCCCTTCACGGACATCTTTGCGCGCCAGTTCATCGGCATTATGCAGACTCGCTCGCGAAACCGTTACCCCACCGATATCGACCGGCTCCAAGCGGGCCAACGGGGTGATCTTACCGGTGCGACCCACCGAGGGGACGATCTGGCGAACCGTAGTTGTCGCCTCACGGGCCGGCAGCTTAAAGGCAATAGCCCAGCGCGGGGCACGGGCAGTAAAGCCGAGCTCGTCACGCGTCGCCAAATCATCTACCTTGAACACCGCGCCATCGATCTCGAACTCTAGCTCATCACGCTGCTCAATGAGCTGCTGATGGAAGCGGTGGCACTCCTCTACTCCGCTGAGGCTGCGCAGCGGCTCACTTACCCGAAAACCCCACTTGCTTAGCCACTGGAGAACCTGCCAGTGGCTGAGCGCACCGGTAGCACGCGGCTCGCCTACCCCGAAGACAAAGAGGGTTAACGGGCGCTTGGCGGTAATCCGTGGATCGAGCTGACGCAGCGAACCGGCAGCAGCGTTGCGCGGATTGGCGAATGGGCGCTCCCCGGCTTGCCAACGCTGCTCATTGAGTGCCTCGAAATCCGCCTTGCGGATCACAACCTCGCCGCGCACCTCAAAGCGCGCAGGGTAGCCGCTACCACGCAGGCGCAACGGTACACTGCCAATGGTACGGACATTAGCGGTAACATCCTCACCAGCCCGCCCGTCACCGCGGGTGCCCGCGCGCACTAGCTGCCCATCAACGTAGGTCAGGCTCAGGGAGATGCCATCGAGTTTGGGTTCACCGGTGTAGGCTATCTGTTCAGCGCCACTGAGTTCCCGAATCCGCCGGTCAAAGTCGTCGAGATCGCCCGGTTCGAAGGCATTGTCCAGGGAGAGCATAGGACTGTCATGATGGAGTGTTGCCAGCTCACTCTGCGGACTCCCCGCAACCCGCTGGGTCGGCGAATCGGCAGTTATCAGTTCCGGGTGGCTTTGCTCAAGGCGCCGCAGTTCGGCAAAGAGGGCATCGTACTCGGAGTCGGCTATGCTTGGCCGATCAAGCACATAGTAGCGATAATCGTGTTCGGCGATTTCGCGGCGTAACTGCTCGACTTGTTGCTGCACTGCAGCGTAGTCTTTTGAATTATCGATTTCGCTCACGTTATTGCTTATGCATGGCAATATGCAGTTGACGGCGATGCTCGCGCAGCTGCTCACGCATGTGCTCGGCAACCTGACGGCTTAAAGTCGACCGCGTACTATCGAGTAAGGTTCCATCGAGATGGCGCGAGACATGGTAGGCAGTGGCCAGCAAGGTATCAAGGGCCTCTTCACCGTCAACCGGCAGCGGTAACTGCATAAAGAAGGCCAGCCCCGGAGTCTGCAAGCGCGGCAAGGTCTGCTCAGGATCAAGGTATCCTGGCTCAACCATGCTAGCCACACTAAAGATCGTGAATTGCCCGATCTCGCTGCGCCCCCGCCGATGCCAGATGCGGTGCTCACCGGGCACCATGCGCACTGACTCTAAGGCCGCCGCGATATCCGGGCCATTAAAGCGCTGCCCCTCCCGCGCCCCGACATAGACTACTACGACCTTCTCGGCCTCGGGGACGCTGCCGGTGCGATAGGCATTCATCTCCACCTGAGATGCCGGCGAGAGCTTCAGCGGCGGCGGCTCGCTGCGCTGCTCTTGATGGCTCTGGCCACCACCCTCAGCAGCGCTCACCGGGCGGTCAGCACTATCTGGCGACACTGGCTCATCGGCGCTAGCAGAGCCTCTGGCAACACCCTGTCTGTCGCTCACATCTGACGCGGCAGCTTGCTGACTGGAAACGGACTGATTGGCTTCAGGCTGTTTTGGATCTTTTGGCGCAGCTCGGGTTTGAGCCGATTGGGGCTGCTCAAGCTCTGTAGCGGCTGTATCGGTTTGCTTTTGATCGGGCCGTTTCTGGCCGGATCCTTTCTGGCCGGATCCTTTCTGGTCGGATCCTTTCCGGGCGGGCTGACTCTTATCGGACTCCGCCGGTGCGGGCTTTGACGCTGCAGGAGCTGCCGATTGCACATCTTCGCGGGGCTCATCTTCCTGCCACCAGGGCCCCTCCGGGCCGACTCCGGTATCAGCGACCGTACTGCTGCCACTACTCGGCTGTGCAGTGGGCTCAGCAGCGGATCCAGCAACCGAGCGTTTATGGGCATCTGTACCGGCTTGATTACGGCCACTTCCGGAAGCCGGCTGATGCCGCTCGATGTCAGCATAAACCCCGGAGCCACCACGCTCCTGCTCATCCTCTCTGAGTAGATCATCGATACTCTGCAGGGCATCCTCATCAATAAAGGGGGTATCATAGTTCGGCGCCGGCGGATGGTCATAGGGGGCATCCAGATCATCGATAAAGACCTTATCCTTATTCTGTTCCGGCGAGCCGCCAGCAAACCAGCGCGAGCTTTTAGTCTTGAGACCCTCTTTGCTACTAGAGCTACTCGGATCACCTTGGCTTCCGGAGCCACTCTCCCTGGCCCGACGGCGCTTCTCCCGCCACCGCCCGACGAGATAAATGGCCACCAGCACCAAAAGACCGATGCCAAGGATTGTCCAGCGTAAAGGATCCATGGCTTACCTCTCTCCCAGCAGTGCAGCGCAGCTGTCGGGGCGCATCGGGTTACTATCAACTCGAGTCATAAAACAGCTCCCATCAGGCACCAGCCATCTCCGCAGCCTCTTTTACATCGACCGCAACCAGCCGCGATACCCCCGGCTCATTCATGGTCACACCCAATAAGTGCGACACCCGCTCCATGGTAGTACGATTGTGGGTAATCAGGATAAACTGCACACGCTCCGACATTTCAGCCACCAAATCGCAAAATCGCCCTACATTGGCCTCATCAAGCGGCGCATCGACCTCATCCAGCAGGCAAAATGGCGCCGGATTGAGGTTAAATATAGCAAATACCAAGGCCACCGCGGTCAATGCCTTCTCCCCACCAGACAACATATGGATGTTGGTGATCCGTTTGCCTGGCGGTTGAGCAAGGACTACCACCCCGGTAGAGAGTAAATCGTCGTCGGTCAGCTCCAGGTAGGCCCGCCCGCCACCAAATAGGCGCGGGAAGAGCTTACCCAACTCTTGATTAACCTGCTCAAAGGTCTCACGAAAACGCGAACGGGTCTCCCGGTCAATGCGGCGAATGGCGCTCTCAAGGGTCTCAAGGGCCTCGGTCAAATCAGTGTACTGCTGATCGAGATAGCTGCGCCGCTCCTCGAGCTGCTCACACTCATCGATGGCCGCCAGATTAACCGAACCGAGACGGCGAATACGCTCCGCAGTCTTCTCCAGGGCGTCATCCCAGGCACTGATGTCTACCTCTTCAGCGTCACTGGGCAACCGCTGCTCGATGGCCTGTTCATCCTCACCCAGTTCGGCCAGAGCAGTCTCTTCGTGGCTGCGATGGACGCGCAACTCGCCTAACTCCAAGCGCTGCGACTCAAGCTGCTCGCGCAAAGACTCAGCGCGCTGTTCAGCTTCCAGACGCTGGCGATCCTGCTCGCGTAGGCGCCTATCGAGCTCTTCACTGTCGCGGCGCAGCTGCTGCAATTCGCTCTCGAGTTGACTGCGCTGCTCAAGGAGGGACTCGCGCTTAGCGCGCAGTTCACCAACCGGACTGTCCTCCTCGGCTAGGGCCGCGGCGAGTTCATCGCGCTGCTTCATCAGTCGCTCGCGCTGTTCGGCAGCCTTATCCAGCTGTTTACTTAACGAATCCAGCGCGGTCTGCGCCTGCTGGCGCTGCATGGACAGATCATGACGGCGCTCACGCGCTGAGCGCAAGCGCTCGGCGGCCTGTTCCAGATTATCCCGCAGCTGTTCGCGCTCAACCTCCAACTCCTCAAGCCCGGCACCGGTCTGCGCCGCCTCCTCAGCTGCCTTTTGCGCAGCTTGATCGGCCTCAGCGCATTCGCTCTGGGCAGAGCTTTGCTGGGCGATCAGCCGCTGCCGCTCGTCGGCCAGCTCAGCACGGCGCTGCTCAGCTCGCTCAAGCTGCTCGCGGCGCTGCTCCAAACGAGCTGCCAGTTCGGCTTGACGGCGATTGAGCGGCCCCAATTCGGCAGCCTTCTCATCGCGCTGGGCCTGCGCCTGACTAACACCATCGCGTGCCGCGGCGAGCTTTTCAGTGAGCTCAGCAAGGCGCTCCTCAGCCGCCTCAAGCTCAGCCCGCAATTGCTGCATCTGCTGTTCGCGCTCCAGGACCCCGCTCTCAGGCTGACCGGTGGCAGGTGTGCGCAACCAATCGCTACCCAGCCATACCCCCTCAGGGGTAACAATACTCTCTCCTGCCCGCAACTCAGAGCGCAGGCCCAGCGCCTGCTCCAGGCTGTCCGCGCAGCGCACCCCGGCGAGCAGCTCACGCAGCACCGCGGCACCGCTGACATGCTCGAGCAGATATCCCGAGCCGGGCCCGTCCTCATGAGCCGGGGGGTGTTGTCCCGTGCAACTTATCAAAACAACCCCCGGTCCTGTACTTTGATCTTGCCCCCTACTTTCGCCTTGACCTGCTAAAGCCTTCTCTACCAGCTCGCTTGAGGTGATCTCATCGTGCTCGACACAGACCCCCTGCAGCATCTCAGCGAGCACCACCTCCAGTGCCTGCGCCCAGCGGCTGTCCACCTGCAGCCGCTCGGCAAGGCGCGGGGCATCACCCCAGCCCTGCTGCTCAAGCCACTCGCGCAGTTCGCCACCGTCTCTGCCTAAGGCAGCCTCCTGCAGGGTCTCCAATGAGGTCAACCGGGCGCGGGTATCGCTAACCTCCTCGCGCGCCTGCTCTAAATCCGCGGCTACGGCATCGCGCTGGGCAATCAGTTGCTCTAATTCGCCAGCTGCACTATCGCGCTGCTCCTGGAGCGACTCCAAATCCTGCTCGAGCGCCTCAGACTGCGCCTCCAGCTCACCGATCTCCTCCTCCAGGGCCTGGATATCGAGCCCCTGCTGCTCACTATCGAGCCGCGTGATGCGTTCGGCCAGTTCCTCTGCCCGCCGTGCTGCTGCCTCATAACGGGTCCGCTCGACCTCTTCGCGCCGCTGAGCTGCTTGCTGCTCGGCACGCTGCGACTCTGCCCGATCACGCCAAGCATCCAGATCCCGCCGCGCCTGCTGCTGCTCGGCATCCGCCGCTTGCTCTTCTTCCTCTGTTGCCTCGAGCAGCGGCTCCAATTCGGCAAGCTGCTCGCGCAGCTCACTCAGGCGCTGTTGATCTTGATCACTGTCACCCTCCAGCTCACTCAGTGCCTCTCGGGTCTGCTCCAGCTCTTGCTCACGGCGCTGGCGCAGCTCTCGGGTACTATTGATCTTCTCCTCCAAAGAGGCCAACTGCGCACCGGTCTCATAGTATTGCCCCTGCAGTTTATTCAGCTCGTCATTGCGCTGGCTAAGGTTATCGCGCAGGGTTTCTATCTCGTTCTCGGCGTGACGCTGCTCGGCTACCGCGCTCTGGCGCTGGTTTTCAAGATCGGCTAGGGTCTGTTCCAGGGCCTCAATCCGCTGATCGAGACGGCGCCGGCGCAGCAGCGATAGCTCAGCCCGTAACTGCCGTTCCTCGGCGCGGTAACGGCGATACTTCTCGGCCACCTCGGCCTGGCGGCGCAACTTCTCTAGCTGCTTATATACCTCGTCACGAACATCATCGAGGCGCTCTAGGTTCTCGCGTGTATCCCTAATCCGGCGCTCGGTTTCGCGCCGGCGCTCCTTATAGACAGATATCCCAGCCGCCTCCTCGAGGTAGACACGAAGTTCCTCGGGGCGCGACTCGATCACCCGCGAGATCATCCCCTGCTCGATGATGGTATACCCGCGCGGACGCAGCCCTGTGCCAAGAAAGGCCTCACTGATATCCCGGCGGCGACAGCGCGTCCCATTAAGCAGGTACTGCGACTGACCCTCGCGATTTACCTGCCGTTTTACCGATATCTCATTGAATGCTGAGTATTTGCCACCTATAGCGCCATCGCTGTTGTCGAACAGCAGTTCAATGCTAGCCTTGCTGACTGGCGCACGCTCACTCGAGCCGTTGAATATGACATCGGTCATCGACTCGCCACGCAGGTGCTTAGCCGAGCTCTCACCCATAACCCAGCGCACCGCATCAATTATGTTAGACTTGCCGCAGCCATTGGGCCCTACTACGCCGACCATACGCCCGGGTAACGGTACAGGCGTCGGGTCTACAAATGACTTAAAACCGGCTAGCTTGATCCTTTTGAGCTGCATGATTTAGATTGCGAGGCGCTCCTGCCGCATTGCTAACTTAATGATATAGATGTCCTTACTCACCTACGAGTAACCTCTACCCCTCCCCCGGAGCCACTCAGTTGCCCCGGTGTGGAGGTCTTGGCGCCAGGGATGGCGCCATGAAGCCTCCAGGGACGGATTCGCGGCGTCCTCCACACCGGGGCAACTGAGTGGCTCCGGGGGAGATTTTAGAGGTTCCCTACGGGGGTTGTTAAACCCGTGGGCACGGCAGTGCGACATTATCAAGCCTGGGGCGACACTTGGAAAGACTTGACTTTGCCGAAGTCTGTTGCAAAAAGTAATTGAAAATGACTACAGATAGCTCATCACTACTGGAAACCTTCACCAACCCCAATCCGGATCGGGATTACACCATTCAGATGGAGATCCCCGAGTTCACCTGCCTGTGCCCAAAGACCGGGCAGCCTGACTTCGCCACCTTGAAGCTGGAATACATCCCGGATAGGCTCTGTGTCGAGCTTAAATCCCTCAAGCTCTACGTCTGGTCTTACCGGGATACCGGGGCCTTCCACGAAGCGGTCACCAACCGTATACTCAACGATCTGGTAACGGTTACCGCTCCCCGCTACATGAAATTAACGGCTGAATTTAATGTGCGCGGCGGGATTTGGACAACAGTTGTAGTTGAGCACCCGCAGGGCGATTAACCAATGCCTTTCTCTACCCTTTGTCTATCACCCAAAGCCACACTTGGACTGCCTGTTAGCAAAATAAGATGACTAAAGAAAATCCAGATAATCCTCATGGTCGCCAAACACAGCGCGCCCTGACTGGCCGCGACGCCAAATTCCCCGAAGAGTACCGGGACAGGACCGCCGATGATGAGATAAGCCTAATCGACCTCTGGCTTGTGCTGTTGCGCAGATCTCCCAGAGTTCGGGGTCGAGATACACAAACAGCGCTCTGACATGCCGATCCCAGGAGTAGTAGAAATCCTCGGCCAGCTATTCGAGGCAGCTTCGGTTCGAGGGTATGTTGGATTGTACTTCAAGGGTGAAGGTGTTCTATTTCACGGATTCCTCACTCGGAAACCTCCGACTTTAGATAGTGGTTATTTGTGGAGGTCTCAGCGTGTTCTATGTTCAAACGGCAGATGCCTCTAAAAACGCTCTCAGCAGGCCAGCATACCTAGTTTACTGAGAGTTAGGCTGCAACTGAAGTGTTTAAGGTGCCCTAGCAGAATGAGCTTACAATGGACTTTATTCTGAAGCTCCCTCAGCTGCTGCAACCCGTTGCGCTTGGTCGATAAACTCACGGAAAAATGCTCCAAATATGCCGAGCATGATACCAAGCACCGCCGATAGAGCAACAATCAAGCCTGCACGGCTGTCATCTATAATCTCTCCTTCAGCAGCGAGGATGGAGACGCCCGGCTCCTGGAGGCCCTGTTCGAGCTCCTCACGTAACCTTTCTATATCCCTCTGGTAAGAGAGCTCCATCCTGCGCTTTTCCCGTCGTGTTTCGCTTAGTAATTGCTGGGTGTTGCCCACTTTCTGCTGGATGGAGCTTAGATCATTTCTGCTGGCCTCAAGGCGCATTTGTAAGGAGGTTGTTTTTGTATCTAAATCTGCAGCGCCATCTGTGGCTTCAATAGAATCGAGCTGTTCTCGCAGGGTGCCGCGTATCTCTCTAATCTCGGCGAGGCTCTCATGGTTATCCTCGAGCCTCTGGTTGATAGTCTCTATTTCTTCTCTGTAGAACTCTCTTGCTTCCTCAAGTTCTTGTGATCTGCGATCTATCTCTCTCTCAAGCCGGTCTTGCACATTTTCAAATCGCCGAGCTTGGAGACTGACCAGCTCACCACTGATGATCTCATGCAGGGCTTCAGCATGTTCGTGGCGCTCAGGAGCAGTTTTGCTAATAAGCACCAACTGATTGACACCTTCAATTTCTTCTAACTCAACCGAAGGGGCGCTTGTCCCCGTCTCAAATCGGTATTGCATCCGTGTTGCTGGTAAAAGGGCACGCTCTACGACATCCTTCAGCGAGCTGGCGGGAATCATTGGCTCATCTTCAACGGCGGCCAAATCAACGTAAGAAACGAACTCTTGCTGTTCCCCGTCCATAGTCTCTATGAGGGCGTAAGAGCTGCCGAGGAGAAAAACTGCTAAGGCTATGCCAATAATCCAACGCCGCCGCCGAACCAGTGTTAACCAAAGATCAATTAGGCTGATTTCGTCATCGCGCACGGGGCGCCCCTCCTCGGGGAATTGTGCGTCCTGGTACGGGGTGAGCGGCCGACTGTGGGGGCTGTTTTGATCCATTGGTTGGCTTTCGTGGCTGTTTGGTAAACATCGGGTGTAATCGCCAACTTTACCGCACCCCGCTGAGAAGCTCAACGGGTTTTTGCAGCTGTATAGAACGTGCTATCCGAATAACCGAAGAGACGAAAATCTTCGTCGAAAATCCATCTAAATGCGCTGCCTCTTCGAGCTTATGCTGGGCAACGCGGCGTAAGAAGAATTTGGGGTTGTGTCCACAGATCTCCCAGAGTTCGGGGTCGAGATACACAAACAGCGCTCTGACATGCCGATCCCAGGAGTAGTAGAGGTTCTCGGCTGGCTCTTCGAGGCGGCTTACCCCCCCTAAAGAAGCGCCCACGTTTATCGCTGCCAACATCGGCAGTGGCGACGACCGCAGAAGCCTTATAGTGGCTTTATCTGCTGTACTTGGACTTATGCTGGGCGTATTCGGAGCGTTCTTTGCCGAACTACACAACCGCGCCCGTGAGATGTTGAGTCTAGGCCAAAACTCTGCAGAGGATAGTTAAGAATTAAAGGCGCCAGGGATGGCGCCATCCAGCCTCCCGGGATGGATTCACGGGCGCCCTCTAGCAATTTATTGCCCAGCTAACTATCTCTTCTGCAGTGGCGCCGACAAGCTGCTTAGGAGGATCGTACCCCAGCACTTGAAGCGCTCTTAGCATGTCGGGGGCAGGATTATCGAGATCAATAGGCTTGGCCTGAGTCTGTTTAGAAAGCTTTTTGCCTTGCTCGTCTGTAGCCAAAGGGAGGTGTCTATATTGGGGGGTTGGCAAGCTCAGCAACCTCTGCAGATAGATCTGCGCCGGGGTGCAGGCCAGCAGGTCCTGCCCGCGTATTATGTGGCTGAAACCATCCTTGGCATCATCAACTACACACGCCAAGTGATAAGCCACCAGCCCATCGGAGCGGCGGATCACGAAGTCTCCTACTTCTGTAGAAATGTTGTACTCGACTCTGCCGAGAGCGAGGTCAACAAAGTCAATAACCACATCCGCCACACGCACTCTGATTGCCCGCTCACTGCGCCCGGCAACTATCCCGTCACGACAAAAACCCGGATAGACCGCTCCAGCGACACCTTGCTTAGCTACAGCGGCAATCTCTCTTCTAGTACAGGCACACGGATAAGCCACGCCGCTGTTGCGCAGGGTCTCAATGGCCTGCTGGTAATCAGGGTGGCGCTGACTTTGATAGACGACGGTCCCATCCCAGTGTAGGGTGCAAGCCTCCAATGCCCGCAAGATCGAATCCGCCGCGCCATGTTGCTCGCGCGGAGGGTCGATATCGTCTATACGGACATGCCACTGCCCATCCTCGCTGCGCGCCGCCAAATAGCCCCCCATTGCAGCCACCAAGGAGCCAAGGTGCAGCGGCCCGGTGGGGCTGGGGGCGAAGCGAGTCTTGAAGCTTGCATTGCTGATCAATCTAATTGACGCTCAAATACTAACCGCCCCACTGCTTTTTTTCTTGCCAAAGCATGCTCAGCTTATAGGACCCCTAAACTCCCCCCCTTGAGCTTTGCAGGAGTAAAATATATTTACTCGGCAACCACTCGCTCGAACGATTACTCATCCGTGTCATCTTCATCCGCGCCCTCGTCATCCTCAGGATCATCATCAGTTTCTTCATCCTGATCCTGATCACCTAACTCTTCATCACCCTGATCCGTATCCTCTAGCTCGTCTTCTTCCTGCACCGGGTCTTCTAGCGCATCCCCTATTTCCGCTTCGTCCTGCACTGGCTCTTCTAACGCATCCTCTTCTTCATCATATTCCTCCTCCAGAACAGCGTCGCCTTCAAACAGTGCTTCCTCTGCATCCGCATCATCAAAGTATTCATCTACAAGTAACCCGCGATACTCTCTGATACTTTCCCTTAAGTGTTCTATTTGGCTTTCATCAGCATATACCGCTATCCCTTCTGCCCCTGAGCGCTTAGCCCACGGCCATACCGCCCCTATTACAGGAGGTGCCAGAGCGCTCCAGCCCCAAGCTGTAGTGCATGCAGGGTGACGTACCCATTCACCACTATCATAATCTCGCCAACGCACATTTATTATAGCGTTGCCACCAGCCTCTTTAGCCTCTGCGCGCAATTCATCTGCGACTTCTGTTACCATCTGATGACAGCTGGTCCAGAGGAAACTTCTACTGTTAGCGCTTATAGGGCCTATTTCTAGAAATTCGATGTTGCCTGCTGTCTCGCCAGAATACATCTGGCGTTCGTCGTAATTAACGAATCCGCTACTACTGGTACAGCCAGCTATGACACCACCGGCTAATACCGCTCCCGTAACCCTCAACCACTTAAAACTAGACATTTTGTTATGCCCCTCAGCTTTTTTGGCGTAACCCATAACTATTTCTCTTAAATCGTACGCGGTACTTGGTTCGTGCCTTCTGCTGCTCTGCATACCCTAGTCCCACCACCGGAGGACAAAACATCTGCACAGAAGGCCCTACTAAAATCTCATCTGGAGCCCTATGTTCACCATGGCACTGCGAGGCCAACTGTCTCCATCATGGTCGATAGTCTGATCACTCAACGCAGCATCCAACGACAAAACCCCCAGCCATGTCAGCCCCAAGCTGTAATAACTCAGTTCTGATCCAGCCTGATTCTCTCGATATCCTACCCTCATATCTGGAATCCATTTAAGATACCAAGGCAGGCGGTAAGAAGCGCTCATGGCTAACCACTGGTACTCATCACCACTAACATCACGGACTGTATTAAAATCGTAACTAGCCGATAGCACGAGACGCTGACTTGGGTCGTGCAGGGCTAATTCCCCCCGTGCCTGATCGTTAAGCTTCCAAGTCTCCTGCAAGCTAATTCGGTCTCCAAAGTATTGAGCAGCTTCACAATTTCTTTTTTGGCTGGCATCCGCGATCTGCCCGCAACCTACCCCAACGGACGGAAAATCAAATTCCGGCTCATTGACATTCAACCAAGTAACGCCGCCACGAAAATAGCTAGTTTGATACACAGCGCCCAAATCAAAACCCAATGCTGTTGAAGAATTAACTTGCCGATCTAATTCATCGCTAACTATCTCAAAGTCATCTCCATCCTGCCCATCAAGGGGAACAACAGTTTTATACATATCAGCGCTATAATAATTGACCCTTGCGCCAACATACAAATTCCTACCATCCCAATCGGCAACCTTTAACCCGGGCGCTAGAGACAATCTTTGAACCTGGGCTCCTTTTAAATAAAGCGAGGTTTCGGTTTTTACTTCATTATTTTCCACCCTCAAAGGGTCGTCGAGAACACTGAACCCTGCAGAAAAATCGCTGCCAAGCTCTATTCCAAGTGCCCACCCTGCGTCAGCCCGACCTACAACTATGGGCACAGATCCGCCTGCTCTTAGCTTGCCACGCCCATGCTCGCCCAGCTGTTTCAACACATCATCTAATGCATCAACTCCCTCTTTGGCTTCGCTGAAAGACTCAAACTCTTTATCCAGCAGATCCATCACCTCATCAACACTGTCAATGATTTGATTCATATCACCCAACTCATAACCAAAGCCGACATTAGCCCCAAACTGCACCCCAACCCGAGGTGAAGCTGGCGTACCTGCCGGATTCGCCAAGCTAGTGTGAAGCGAACCAGTGTGGGTCCCATCGCCATAGACCAACCCAGGTCCTGTAGCCAATCCAGGCCCTGCAGCAGCCGCAGCCGATGAAGAAATGAGATAGGACAAAGCCAAGACACCAGATAGCAGGAGGTATCTGCCCTCCGGCCTCAGGTAAGAGCGAGCAACATCACCGCCCGCGATCCATCTACCTACAACCTTGTTGGTACACATAGCAAGCCGCCTGCCTAGATATTCCCATACCGATTTAATATGAACCTATCCACCATCCACGTCAACATAAAATCACCTTTTCCTGACAAGGCCCTGAATCAGTCATGACTATACAATGCCTGTTAAGTTACTATCTTTGATGCTGAAAGCCTTTTGCACGTTTACAATCAGGGGGCAATCGTGGGCTTGGTATAGGAGTAAAACCGTACTGGCATCCACAACAGATTCAATGAAAGCAATCCATCTCAATACACCCGTAACGCTCGACGGCTTATCGTGTTACCTTTCCGTTAGCCGTCACCAGAAGACGGCAGAATTGAGAATCTGTCAGGAGGAGTAGTTTAAGATGTCCGAAGACAAGGTCTATCCAGTCCCAGAGTCAATCAAACAGGGCGCGCACATCAGCTTTGAGCAGTACCAGCAGATGTATGAGCGCTCGCTTAAAGACCCCGAAGGCTTTTGGTCAGAGCAGGCTGATAAGTTCCTCGATTGGTTTAGCAAGTGGGGCACTACTTGCGAGTGGGACCTGAGCAAGGGAGATATCCGCTTCTTTGCCGGCGGCAAGCTCAACGTCGCTTACAACTGCCTTGATCGACACCTGGAGAGCCGTGGCGATCAGACCGCCATAATCTGGGAAGGCGATGAGCCCGATCAGGATGAGAGCATCACCTACCGCGATCTGCATGAGCGCGTCTGCCGTTTTGCCAACGCCATGAAGGCGCGCGGCGTTAAGAAGGGTGACCGGGTCTGCATCTACCTGCCGATGATCCCCGAAGCCGCGGTTGCCATGCTCGCTTGCGCCCGCATCGGCGCCGTCCACTCGATAGTCTTCGGCGGCTTCTCCCCCGAGGCCCTGCGCGATCGGATTATCGATGCCGACGCCGAAGTCGTCATTACCTCCGATGAGGGGGTTCGCGGCGGCCGCGCCATACCGCTAAAGGGCAATACCGATAAGGCCCTCGAGGGCTGCCCCAACGTCAAGACGGTCTTTGTCGTCCAGCGCACTGGCGGTAACATCAACTGGAATGACGGCCGCGACGTCTGGTATCACGACGCCTGTGCCGAGGCCTCCACCGACTGCCCGCCGGAGCACATGGACGCCGAGGACCCGCTGTTCATCCTCTACACCTCCGGCTCAACCGGCAAGCCGAAGGGTGTTCAGCACAGCACCGGCGGCTATCTGCTCGGCACGGCGATGACCCACAAGTACGTCTTCGACTACCAAGAGGGCGAGGTCTACTGGTGCACTGCCGACGTCGGCTGGGTAACCGGCCACTCCTACATCGTCTACGGGCCATTGGCCAATGGCGCTAAGACCCTGATGTTCGAGGGCGTACCGACCTACCCCGATGCCGGGCGCTTCTGGCAGGTAGTCGATAAGCACAATGTCGCTATCTTCTATACTGCCCCGACTGCCGTGCGCGCCCTGATGGGCCAAGGCGATGAGCACGTTACCAATACCTCGCGCAAGAGCCTGCGCATCCTCGGCTCGGTTGGTGAGCCGATTAACCCCGAGGCGTGGGAGTGGTACTACAGGGTAGTTGGCGAAGAGCGCTGCCCGATCGTCGATACCTGGTGGCAGACCGAGACCGGTTCGATCCTCATCGCACCGCTGCCCGGCGCCATGGACCTGAAGCCCGGCTCGGCGACCCTGCCCTTTTTCGGTGTCGAGCCGCAGCTGGTCGATGACAAGGGCAATGTCATTGAGGGCGAAGGCAAAGGCAACCTGGTCATTAACCGGGCTTGGCCAAGCATGATGCGGACCATCTACGGCGATCATGAGCGCTTCTTCAATACCTATCTCGCCGCCTATCCCGGCAAGTACTTCACCGGTGACGGCGCCCGTCGCGACGCCGACGGCTACTACTGGATCACCGGCCGGGTTGACGACGTCATCAATGTCTCCGGGCACCGCATGGGTACCGCCGAGGTCGAGAGCGCCCTGGTTCTCCACGACAAGGTGAGCGAGGCGGCAGTGGTCGGCTATCCGCACGACGTCAAGGGCCAAGGCATCTACGCCTACGTCACCCTGATGGCCGGCGAAGAGCCAAGCGAAGATCTCAAAAAGGAGCTGGTCAAGCTCTGCATTGATGAGATCGGCCCGATCGCCAAGCCGGATCTGATCCAGTTCGCCCCGAGCCTGCCCAAGACCCGTTCGGGCAAGATCATGCGCCGGATCCTGCGCAAGGTCGCCTCCAACGAGCTCGACAGCCTCGGCGACACCAGCACCCTAGCCGACCCGTCGGTGGTCGACACCCTGATCGAGGACCGGGCTAACAAGTAACATCCCTCATTGCCCCCGGGTAACTCTACCCGGGGGACCTTCCACAAGTCCGTCTCTCGAATTTTCCCCCTGAGCCACTTAGTTGCCCACACACAAACAAGAGGGGCGGACCGTTACGGCCCGCCCCTCTTCTCTCACTCCTTCCCCGCACTGGCGGAAGGGGTATTTACCGCCGCTCGAGGATCAATCCGCCTTAGGTACGCGGATGTTCTCGACGAGCTGCTGGATCTCCTTCGGCGGTGGCGCTGTCAGCTTAGATACGACGTATGCCGCAATAAAGTTCAGCACCGCACCTACCGCACCAAAGCTGGTCGTATTAAGACCAAACAGCCAGTAGGCCTCTTCATCAGGCAGTAGGGCCGTCTCCGGGAAGAAGAAGAAGCCCTTGTAGATGAAGATATAGAGCAGCGTACTAAACAGACCGACCAGCATACCGGCGATTGCACCCTGCTTGTTCATCTTCGCCATGAAGATGCCCATCATCAGCGTCGGGAACAGGCTAGCTGCAGCCAGCCCAAACGCCAGCGCCACGACCTCGGCGGCAAAACCTGGTGGGTTAAGACCGAGATAACCGGCGAAGAGTATAGCCACAGCCATGCTGATACGGGCTGCGAGCATCTCCTGCTTCTCGGTTATCCGCGGCATGAATACCCCTTTAAGCAAGTCGTGGGATACCGCCGAGGATATAGCCAGCAGCAATCCGGCCGCCGTAGAGAGCGCCGCGGCAATACCACCAGCTGCCACCAAGGCAACAACTATCGGGTTTAGGTTGGCGATCTGCGGGTTGGCGAGGACGATGATATCGCGGTCGATATCCAGCTCCGAGCCTTCCCAGCCGTGCTCCTCAGCGAACTTAGCCATCTCCTCGTCATCTTCGTTATAGTACTGCAGATGGCCGTCTTCGTTCTTATCCTCAATATCGAGCAACCCGGTACCAGCCCAGTGCTCCATCCAGCTCGGCTGCTCATCGTACGCCATCCACGCACCAGGCTCGGCTAGGGCTTCGCGATTATCCCAAACCTCGGTCGGGTCCTCGATGGTGGTGTTGAGCATATTCCACATCGCCATTGCACCTACCGCCGGCGCGGTGGTGTAGAGGATGGCGATAAAGAACAGTGCCCACCCGGCCGAACGGCGCGCATCGCGCATCCGCGGCACGGTAAAGAAGCGGATGATAACGTGCGGCAGACCAGCAGTACCGATCATCAGCGAGAGGGTAAGCATGAACATATTGAGCATGCTCATGTTGGCCAACTCGCTATAGGGGGCAAAACCGATCTCGACCAATGTCCTATCCAGCGCCTGGATAATATGAACACTCTCACCGGCCGCCTCGGTAGTGCTGCCGAGGCCAATCTGCGGTATCGGCACACCGGTGATGGTCAACGAAATGAACACCGCGGGCACCGTATAGGCGAAGATCATGACAACATACTGGGCGATCTGGGTATAGGTGATGCCCTTCATCCCACCAAATACGGCGTAGATGAAGACCACAGCCATACCTGAGACCAAGCCTATCCACAGCGGGACCTCCAGGATGTTGGAGAAGGCGATCCCGACGCCGCGCATCTGGCCGATAACGTAGGTAATCGACATCGCCAGCAACGCGATAACAGCGATCACGCGGGCGGCGTTGGAGTAAAAGCGATCACCTATGAACTCCGGCACGGTAAACTTGCCGAACTTGCGCAAATATGGCGCAAGAAGCAGTGCCATGAGCACATAGCCGCCAGTCCAGCCCATTAGATAGGCGCCCCCCGAGTAGCCGAGGAAGGCGATTAGGCCGGCCATGGAGATAAAGCTGGCCGCCGACATCCAGTCAGCTGCAGTCGCCATGCCGTTGGCAACTGGGTTAACCCCCTTACCGGCGACGTAAAACTCAGCCGTACTCCCGGTGCGGGCCCAGATGGCGATTCCGATATACAGCGCGAAGGTAAGACCTACGACGCTGAGGTTCATTATCTGTTGTGCATCCATAATGCGGCTTCCCTCCGGTCAGATCAGTCTTCTTCGACGCCGAACTGGCGGTCGAGACGGTTCATGTACCAGGCGTAGAAAAAGATCAACGCCAGGAAGACGTAAATAGATCCCTGCTGAGCAACGAAAAAGCCCAGTGGGTAACCGCCTATGGAGCCTATCTCATTGAGTGTCGGACCAAGCAGAATACCGAGCACTAGTGGGACAAAGGCCCAAATACCCATCAAAATACCAATGACCGTGAGGTTTTTCTTCCAATACTCCCTGCGCTTCTCGTCGGTAAGCCCAGTGGAGCCTCCTCCTGCATCCTGCGGGTTGCTACCCCCGCCGCCGCTGATGTCATTTTCATCAGACATAAGCCTTCCTCCATCTAGCTTTATAATAATTTTAGGCGCAACTATCGAGGTGCGGCTCCTTCCGCTTATCGTTTTTCTTTTTTCGCTTATGAGCTCAACAATAAGGCAAAGCAATGACAACCAAAAGATCTACTAATCACCCACTGATGAGTCTTATTGTTGTCATTTCTTTTCCTTATATGTGTTGCCTAATTTACCCTTATTGCTACGATATATGGCATGCTGAGAGCAGATTCACCCAGCCCGCTATACTTTGCCGTTTGATCGACCTCACTACAACCCAACAAGCAAATTTTTTTGTGATTTTTTGCAATCGCGCGCGCAATCTCTGCCAAGATAGCCCTCCTGCTAGACCCTAAACAGTCCCAGGATAGACCCAAACCCCTAGAGGGAACCTCTAAAACTTCGCCGGTGCCACCATCCGCCCCGGTGTGGAGGTCTTGGCGCCAGGGATGGCGCCATGAAGCCTCCAGGGATGGATCCACGGCGTCCTCCACACCGGGGCGGATGGTAGCACCGGCGAAGTTTTTAAAGGCACCCTAGAGCTGATAATCACTCGCCAACTTCGCCTGCAACTTGCGGGTAGCCCGAAAGACCTCCTTGAGGATGCGACGATCAAGCTCATTGAGTTCATCCGGGGAGACTCGATTGCCTGGCTCGCTACCGGCCATAATCTGCTCATGCTGCTTGCGAACACGCATGGACTGAATATATTCGTAGGCAATCCGCCAAGCGGAGACATCTGCGCTATCCAAACGCCCGGCTCGCACCGCCTGATCCAGCCGATCGAGCGTGTTGGTCGCGGTTAAGCCGTTGGCGAGCATAAATATACGCGCCGCATCAGTGAACGGAGTTACGCCGTTTAGCTTAAGATCCAGTGTGCCGCGATCACGGCCCCGCCCATAGGTGACGAAATCGCGCAGCCAGCCCAATGGTGGCCGATTTTGCAAGGCGTTGGCCGCCATCTGGCGGCGAAAACGGCTGTTACTTGCGGTACGCTGTAGCAACCACTCGCGCAGTCTCTCAACCGGCTCCGACGGCCCGCTGATAGCACGGAAGTCGAAAAATATCGCCGCTTTGAGCAGATGCTCAGGGGTCCCCTGATCGATCCAGCGGCTAAACCGCTGCTGCCACTCTGCAAAGCTCAGACAGCACTCTGGATTGCCGGCCATAATGTCGCCGGGACAAAGATCGTAGCCACACTCGGCAAGCGCCTCGTTAACATGTCGCGCGACCGGCAGTAGGCGCTCGCGAATAGCATCGGGCGATTCCCCCTCGGGCACCTCAAAGAGGATTCCGTTATCCTGATCAGTGCGCAGGGTCTGCTCTCTGCGCCCCTCACTACCGAAAGCTATCCAAGTAAAGCGGATATCGCTCAGATCCTCTGCGGCATCTTGCAAGCAAAGCTTGATAACCTGCTCGACTATATGATCGTTGATAAGGGTGATAATTTGCAGGATGTGGCCGACCTTCACCCCCTGAGCGATCATCTGCCCAACCAGAGTGCGGACATCTGCTTGCAGCGGGAATAGGGCCTCGAGTGAGCCGGCATGGAGGATGGTCCGGGTCAGGTTAACCAAACCTGCCCGCTGCAATGAGAACAGATCACGCTCCGAGACAACACCGCGTAGTTCACCGTCTTCGACGACGCAGACGTGATGAATGCCGTGCGCTGCCATCAGCATAGCCGCCTCAAAGGCGAACGCCGACGGCTCGAGCGCTATGGGGTCAGGGGTCATGACATTGGCTATCGACTCATCCAAGTCGCGCTCGGGTAGCGCAACCCGGCGCAGCAGATCATTGTGGGTAAAGACCCCAACCGGGGCGAAATCATCGTCGACCACTACCACGCTGCCGATGCGCTCGCGATCCATCGCCTCTAGGGCGGTGCGGATCTTATCATCCACCCTGCAAGTAACCGGGATCCGGTCGAGGCGCTCACTCAGCGGCACATCCAATGAGGTATCACTGCCCCAGCGTCGCACCCCGGCCTCTAACTCATCCCCCAACTCCAGCTCCCCGGCGTCACTCGCGGACTCCTTACCACCCTCAGATCCACTGTCGTTGCGGCTCATTAGTCTACCTCTTAAGCGAATCCACTCTGTTGCGCGCTAACCGCTGCCGAGCGGTGGCGCAGCTCCGCGGCCATGTGCGAGGCCTTGGTCACTTCGCCAAACGTCTTATAGCCACGGGCCTCAAGCCGCTCGAATAGGCGTACCAGCAACTCAGCTGTGGCCAATGTATCACCGAGCGCAGTATGTCTTCCCGACATAGTAACCGAATAGCGTTGACAAAGGTTGTCCAGCGAATGGTCTTCCTCTTCGCCATCGAGCAGGACTGACAACAAGAGTGTGTCGAGCACCGGGTTGTCAAACCGCACCCCGCTTGACTTCTCCTTGGCCGCCAAAAACTTCATATCGAAGGCGGCATTATGGGCTACTAGCACATCATCCCCGGCAAACTGCTTAAACTCGGGCAGAACCTGCTCAATCGGCGGTTGGCCGCGTACATCCTCATCGGTCAAACCGTGAAAGCGCACCGACGCCGGGGGAATGCTCCGACCCGGATCGATAATCCGGTTGAAGGTCTCACCGGTCAAAACCCGCCGATTGACCACCCGCACCCCGGCGATCGAGATAATCTCATCGCCGCCGTCTGGGTCGAGGCCGGTCATCTCACAGTCAAATACCACGCAGCGCAACTGATTAAGCGGTCGGCTAGCGAACTGATGATCCGTCGACAGATCATGCATCAGTTTAAAATCATAAAACTCCGGACGTGCCGGCAGCGGCGCCGAGTCGGGCGCCTGGAACTGCGGTCGCTCCGGGGCGAGCAGCGGCAGGCGCAACACGGCCTCCGCGGAACGCTCATCGGCGTAGCTCCACGGCTCACAGCCGTGACGCTCCAAGGCATCAATCAACCGCTGACCGCCGAAGGAGACCTCGCCGCAGGGCTGCTCGAGCCAGCTATTAAGTTCGGCGGCGGATATTGCCGGACCACGCCAGCGCATATCGACGTAGACACGCCGATCACTGAGCAATGTCTCAACTACGATCTTAGTCGCCCCGCTTTGCGCGTGGATATTCCGGACCAGGCACTCCA
This sequence comes from Halorhodospira halochloris, assembly GCF_002356555.2. NCBI lineage: Bacteria > Pseudomonadati > Pseudomonadota > Gammaproteobacteria > Chromatiales > Ectothiorhodospiraceae > Halorhodospira > Halorhodospira halochloris. Next base: position 1,010,631 of record NZ_AP017372.2, on the reverse strand, counting down.
GCGCCTGGAGCAGGGTCAGGCTATCGCCATAGATCCACAGTGGCTGCCCCACCAGGGTGATTTGTAAATCGGGAGTATCGGCCAGCCGCTCCTCGAGGCAGCGGATCAAATCGGCGAGATAGACATCAGCTAACGGCCATGCCCCCGCCTCATCAGGGGAGATGTGCTCGGCCAGCTCATCGATATAGCGGCTTAGGCGGTTACTCTCATCCAGCACCACCCGGTCGAATGAACTGCGCTCGGCGGCACTCATGTCAGGATGACCCAGCGCCTCGGCAGCTGCGCGCAGATTGGCAACCACTCCGCGCAGATCCCGGCTCAGGGCGCGATATACCGCCTCACGCTGAGCCATGCGGTTTACCTGCGCAGAGATATCCTCAAGGGTGACCAGATAGCCGCTGATCCTGCCGTGGCCATCGTCGATCAGGGCCATGCGCCCGTGAAACAACCCCTGGGCATTGGCCCGGCTACACACAAACGGCGCCGTCAGATCGCCTGGGGCGCTGACTCCACTCTCATAACGGTGCTCGAGCCGGGCAAGGGTATGCTTGAGCGCGGCGCCGGAGATAAGCTCTAAAACCGAGCGGCCCAAGCCAATAGACTCCGGATTGCCGAGTATATTCAGTGCAGACCTGTTGTAGAGCAACAGGCGGTGTTGCCGATTGCAGACCAAGACGCCCTCACGCAGGCCTTGGAGGATTGTCTCTAGCCACGCCTTCTGCTCATCGACCTCGGCGGTAGCCCGTTTAGCCACCGCCTCACTCTCGTCACGGGCCTGCTTGAGTGCATTTCCGAGCTCTTCGAAGGCTTCGGCAAGGTCAGCGACGGCGTGCGAGGCGGGCAAAGCTATGGAGTTCTCGGTGCTGCGCGATTCGACCCGTGCCCTAGCGTTGCGCGCCAAGCGCCGCTGCGGCCGCAACATATACCTCTCCAAAGACCACCAAACCAGGAACATGCAGACTAATACAGCACTGGTAGCCGCGGTGGCAAGAGCCGCACGGTTATCGTCACTGCCCTCAGCTGCACCAGCCACTCCATATACCGCAATGATAGTGACGGCGCACAGGGCCATGGTGACAAACAGCACCATTGCGCTAACAAAGGTACGTGGTTGCACTGCTCCTCCTGCTCAGCTGGGCCGGTGTTAGGCGCAGCCGATTTATTATAGTTATTATCAACTAATCTTATGAGTATTGTTGTCCCAATAGATTGCGTTGAAGTCTACCCTTGTGGCTGCCTATTATGCAGCTGGTAAACGCCGTTTGGGAGGTAATGTGGCACAATCGAATCGTTCGAACAATTCCAGCCGCTTGCCGGAAGATATTTGGCTGCGGCGGATCATGAAATTCGGCCTACCGCTAGGCTTGTTGACCATAGCCTTGTTGTGGGGGGCGTATATGACCGAGCAGGCGTGGATGTTACAGAGCTTCATCGGTCTTGCTGCCCTTACCTTTATTACAGGCATCATCTACAACGTCCGTCTAGTCATTGTCCTGGTGCGTGAACGGCGCCGGGAGGAAGAGTGAGCGCAGCATGAGCCAGGAAATACTAATAGTTGATGATGAACAGAACATTGTCCTCTCGCTGCAGTTCCTGATGCGGCAACAGGGCTACAGTGTGCGCACCGCTGAAGACGGCGAGCAGGCCATTGCCGCGCTAAACGAGCACCTACCGGATCTGGTACTGCTCGACGTGATGATGCCCCGCAAAGATGGCTATGAGGTTTGTCAAACCATCCGCCAGACTCCGCAATGGAGTCAACTCCCAGTTATCATGCTGACCGCTAAGGGGCGCGAGGTGGAACGTGAAAAGGGTATGGCGATGGGAGCTAACGACTATATCACCAAGCCTTTCTCAACCTCTGATGTGGTCGAGGTAGTCCGCAGCTATCTCGGCGAGAAGTGAGGTAGGGGTTTGAGTCAGGCAACCGCACAACGCCTCACGGCCCTAGGTCTGTTAGCGGCAGCCCTGTTCAACTATCCTTTACTGAGCCTCTTTGCGACGACTCACATGCCGGGAGGTATACCACTGCTGGTTGGCTATCTGTTTATCATTTGGGCGGCCATAATCATCGCAACTTGGTTGATCCACCGCTCGTCGCACAACAGCAACAATTCTTCGCAAGGAGGCTAAACCGTGCTGTCACCGTGGGTCATCCTGGCGGTTTCAGCACTTTATGTAGCCCTGCTCTTCGCTATTGCCTACAGCGCCGATAAGCTTGGTGATCGCGGCCTATCACTGGTCAAAAACCCCTACGTCTACACCCTCTCAATCGCCGTCTACTGCACCGCCTGGACCTTCTACGGCAGCGTCGGTCTAGCTACTGAGGCAGGACTAGCCTTTCTGACAATATATCTTGGCCCGACTATTATGGCGATCTTCTGGTGGGTGGTGCTGCGTAAGATCGTGCGCATCAGCAGGCTCTACCGACTCACCTCGGTAGCCGATTTCATCGCCTCACGCTATGGTAAGAGCATGCTACTCGGGGCCTTGGCAGCGATCATCGCCCTAATCGGCACCACCCCTTATATTGCCCTGCAACTCCAAGCGGTTTCTTCAAGCTTCGATGTCCTGCTGCACTTCCCGGATATGCAAGCAGTTGAGCTCGGCAGTGTCGGGATATTCGACGATAAGGCGCTCTACGTCGCAATACTGCTGGCAATATTCACTATCCTCTTTGGTACGCGCCACATCGATGCAACCGAGCGCCTCGAAGGCATGGTGGTAGCGGTAGCGTTCGAGTCGATCGTCAAGTTGATCGCTTTTCTAGCCATCGGCATCTTTGTAACCTTCACCCTATTCGCCGGACCATTAGAACTTTTCAGCGAAGCGAGCGCCGACCCCGCGATACGCGAGCTTGGTATTCTCACCTCGCTGCCCGACGGCTACGGGTCGTGGATGGCCATGCTCGCCCTCTCCGCGCTGGCGATAATATTCCTGCCCCGGCAGTGGCAGGTTAGCGTGGTAGAGAACGTCAACGAAGAGCATATCCGCACCGCTTCATGGCTGTTCCCGCTCTACCTGCTAATCATCAATATCTTTGTTTTACCCATCGCCCTGGCCGGAATGCTCTATTTCGGCGACCTAATACCGGCGGATAATTACGTCCTCGCCCTGCCCTTGGCGCACGACCATACAGCCTTGGGGATGCTGGTCTATATCGGTGGCTTCTCGGCGGCAACCGGCATGATGATCGTGGCCACCATCGCCGTGGCGATCATGATCAGCAACGATGTGATAATGCCTCTGTTATTGCGCCTGCGCCGCTTCCACACCGCCCACGGCGCCGATTTGGGCAGCTTAGTGGTAACCATCCGCCGCGTGGTGATATGCGCCATATTGGCCATAGGTTATCTCTACTACTTACTAATCGCAGATCTCTATGCGCTAGTCTCTATTGGGCTGATCGCCTTCGTTGCGGTAGCGCAATTCGCCCCGCCGGTATTGCTGGGCATGTTTTGGAAAGGGGCTTCGCGGCGCGGCGCATTATTTGGTTTGATAGGCGGCTTCCTGGTCTGGGCCTACACCTTACTGATCCCCTCCCTGGCCGAGGCTGGTGTATTCGGTAGAGAGTTACTATTGAGCGGCCCCTGGGGGATTGAGTGGTTGCACCCGCATGCGCTATTCGGTCTTGAGGGACTCGACCCCATTGCCCACTCCTTCTACTGGACGATGCTGGTCAATCTTGGCTTGCTTATCGGCCTCTCGCTATTCACCCGGCAAAGCGATATCGAGCGCATCCAAGCCACCCTCTTTGTCGATGTCTTTCTGCGCGAGGAGGGCGAGACCCGGTTTTGGGAGGGCTCGGCCAATATCGGCGACCTTAAGGACCTGCTCGCCCGCTTCCTCGGCCCAGATCGGGCTACCGCGATAATCCGCGAACACAGTGAGCATCTTGGCCGCATTCTAGAAGACCATGAGCAGGCCCATCCTGAGCTTATCAACCACGTCGAGCGCCTGCTTGCCGGTTCGATCGGCTCGGCCTCGGCCCGGGTTATGGTCTCCTCAATCGTCAAAGGCGAGGCCCTCTCTTATGAGGGGCTGATGGAGATTCTCGATGCTACCTCGCGGGCGATCGAGTACTCGCGTCGCCTGGAACAGAAATCCTGGCAGCTAGAGAAGGCCACGCGCGAACTCAGTGAGGCCAATAAGAGGCTTCAGGAGCTGGATCAGCTCAAGGATGAGTTTGTCTCCATGGTCAGCCATGAGCTGCGCACGCCACTCACCTCGATTCGCGCCTTTGGCGAGATCCTGCTCAATAACCCGGAGATGGATACCGAGCAGCGCCGCGAGTTCCTCGAGGTGATAGTGCGCGAAAGCGAGCGCCTAACCAGGCTGATCAACCAAGTCCTGGACCTGTCCAAGATCGAGAGCGGTACCGCTGAATGGCAACTTGACGAGGTCGATCTGAGCCGCATTGCTCGCGAAGCAGCAGAATCTACCCAACAGCTCTTCAGCGATCGTGAGACTGAGCTGCATATCGATATAAACACCGACGATACCGCTGTTAAGGGCGATCCGGACCGCTTGATGCAGCTAGTTATCAATTTGCTTGCCAACGCTGCGAAGTTTACCGACCCTGAACACGGCAAGGTCTGGCTGCGCCTTGGTGACGGTCGCGGCGACACTATCCGGCTGGAAGTGGCCGATAACGGACCGGGGATCAGCGCTACTGATCAGCAGCACATCTTTGATAAGTTTCACCAGGTTTCTGATCAGCAAGCGGGTAAGCCGAAGGGCAGCGGCCTCGGCCTAGCGATCTGTAAGCTTATCACTGACGCTCACTGGGGGCAGTTGTGGGTGGAGAGCGAGCCGAATAGTGGCGCAAGCTTTTTCTGTGAGCTACCCCGCGCCGGAGGTGAGCACTGCACGGTCACCGGCTATGTCGATCTTTCCGGGCGCAGCACTGCGGGGATGTAACCTTTAGGCGAGTGTTGCTAGCTAGCGTAGGTAGCGCCCATGCGAGGACGGCGTAACTCCTTGCCTGAAGAAAATCTAAAGCCTCACCTAAGCCAATCGCTGCCCCGGTGTGGAGGACGCCGTGAATGCATCCCTGGAGGCTTCATGGCGCCATCCCTGGCGCCAAGACCTCCACACCGGGGTCAGCCAATTGGCTTAGGGGAAGATTTTCAGAATGGCAATTCAATAGCTACACGAGCCGTCCTATCTTCCGGGTCATGCCGCAGTGCGGCTAGCGAGACAAAGACGTTCCACCAGAAGTGGATAGCGACACTCTCCGCCATCCGGTAATCATTGCGCTGATGGACCCAGCCCAAATAGGCACCAAATACGGTAGCCACTCCTGCATCAGCGGACATCCCGTCACCGGTGTGCGCCAATCCAAAGCTCACCGAAGAAGCTGTAAGCCCCCACCACTCACCCCACTGATGGCTGAAACTGTTATTGAGCACGCCGCGAAAGAAGGCCTCTTCGCCAATCGCCACCGCCCCATGCTTGGGGAATTGATAGGCTGCCGCCTCGTCTCGAGTCATGCCATCCTTACGCTCTGTAACCCAACTATCATCGGCGCCGAGGGTAAGGGCACTTGCCGCAATGCCTATCGGGACCAGGGTAGTCCAGCGGGTCAGATACTCGCGGTTAAATGGCGCCAGGGCCAGCTCCTGGATAAATTCATAGTGCGCCGGAGTCCTATAGCCAAGATTGTCCTGCATCAGGCGGCGCTGCATGTAGGCATCGTAAGATGAGTAAAACATGCTGGAGAGCATAACCCTCTCAGCTACCTCAGCCCGCTCGGTAGTCCGATTGGTGTAGATTATCTCCTCATCTTCATCGTAGCGATCATCAAATTCGATGAAATCATCTCGATCGTAATAGTAAGAGGCCGCTATACCAGAACCCAAAAATGTCGAAAAGTGGCCGGCCGCTCGCACCGGTTGATGGTTATAGAGCTGACCTGAACCCGGCAGAATAAGGCTGCCAGCCGCTGCCCAACCGGCCGGTGAGCCAATAGCTGCCGCCTGCGCCGTGGGTGAGATGCCGGCCAGTAGCAGAAAAAAGAGCAGCAGGTGATTTAAGGCGGTGGTCGCATTAAACCCCAATTGATTCTTCCAACAAATCAGCCAATCGGTCGAGTTCATCTATCACCCGCTGCCATTCGTCCTCTTCGCCACTCTCCATACCAAAAAGCTCGATCAGCAGCGCCCGCCGGAAAGGACCACTATCAAACAGCCGATGCAGGTAGCTGCCTAGTACCCTACCATCAGCCGAACGGGCGACAAAGGGGAAGATATCCTCTCCACCCCCCGGGATGACTGGGTTATATTCGCTCACCCCATGGTGGATCTCATAGCCACTGACCTGCACCGGCGCCGGCCAAGCAGCAATCTGCTCCACCTCGCTAAGATATTTATCCGGCGCCAGACTGGTAACTATGGGTAAAAGCCCCAAACCACTAGCGCTACCACCGGCATCGCCTTCAATACCGTGCGGATCATCAAGGCACTCCCCGAGCATCTGCAAGCCACCGCAAATGCCGATAACCTTGCCACCGTAACGGACATGACGCAGCAGGGCCTGCTCTATGCCACAGCTACGCAGCCAAGCCAAATCGCTAAGCACATGTTTGGAGCCGGGCAGGATAACCAAATCGGCACCATCAACATCGTGAGCTGTGCGGACAAATCTCACATGCACGCCGCTCTCGGCATCCAGGGCATCGAAATCGTCGTGGTTGCTCAGCCGCGGATAGGCCACTACGGCCACCTTCAGGCTGCCTCCTGAGCCGCGAGGTCCGGCCATGCGATACGGGGCATCCTCTTCAGGAAGGTGGAGATCGGGCAGACTGGGGACCACTCCTAACACCGGTACGCCGGTGCGCTTTTCAAGCTGCACCGGGGCCGTTCCGAGCAGCTCGCGGCTGCCGCGAAAGCGATTGATTACAAAGCCCTCTATGCGTGCCCTATCGGCTGCATCCAGCCATTCCAGGGTACCTAGCAGAGAGGCAAAGACCCCACCGCGGTCAATATCGCCAATTAGCCATACCGGCACATCCGCCGCTGCAGCAAAGCCCATGTTGGCGATATCGCCTTGGCGCAAATTGGGCTCTGCCGGCGACCCCGCACCCTCAATCAACACTACATCATAGGCTTCCCGCAGGCGCTGATAAGACTCCATGGCCTGAGGCAGCAACGGCTCCCGCGCCTGACAAAAGGAACTGGCCTGGAGCCGTCCTGCCACTTTGCCCTGCACTATAACCTGAGCAGTTCGCTCAGCCTCCGGCTTGAATAAGACCGGGTTCATGTCACTATGCGGCTCCACCCCCGCGGCAAGGGCTTGCAGCCACTGACCGCGACCGATCTCGCCACCATCGACTGTCACCGCAGCGTTATTGCTCATGTTTTGCGGCTTAAACGGGGCAACGCGCACGCCCCGCCGGGCCAACAGGCGACACAAACCGGCGGTCAGCGCTGTCTTACCGGCACCCGAACAGGTACCTTGGAGCATCAGGGCTGGGGGGATCATTCTCTGCCTCGCAGACTCAAAAACTGTTTTCCTTAATTCACCACTACCCTATTCCGCCCAGCACACTTGGCTTCGTACAGGGCATCGTAGGGAAATATTCGCTAGCTGCGCAGATCCCCAGGCCCCCCGGTTATATCCGCCACCGCCATCTCGGCAGCATCGACGAACGGCAGCAGGATCCGATCCGCCCCGCTGTTGCGTAGGTAATCTACATCTAAGCGCGTGTGCGCGGTGACGGCCAATTTACCGGAGTAGCCAGCTCCGCGCAGGGCGCTGACCAAGGTAGCATCAACATCCCGGTCGGAGACTGTACTGATAACCCAGTTGACCTGTCCGAGCGGCAAGGCCTGGGGAAACTCCGGATCCGATGCGTCGCCGTAGTGGGCCATCTCACCGCGCTCGCGCCACTGCGACACAGCCGTTGGGTCGAAATCTACCCCCAGCACCTTCCAGCCGCGCGCCTTGAAGTTTTTGGCCAACTGTTCGCCGTAACGACCGAGGCCGAAGATGATGACGTCGGCATCGTAGTGGCGTTCCGGCTGGCTATCGAGGGCGATCTCAGCGTGGGGCACGCGCCGCTCGAAGATAGAAAGCAGCGGCGCCAAGCGTTCATAGAGGGGCTTGGAGTAGAGGATCATGTAGGTAGAGGCGGCGATGGTGATCAGACCAACCAGTGTCACCAGTCCCATCGTATCCGGCCCAATGTGGCCAACCGACATACCCAGAGCGGCAAGAATCAGCGAGAACTCTGAGATCTGGGCCACAGTCAGGCCGGCGAGGAAGCCGGTGCGCTTGCGATAGCCCATATACCCCATGATGACCAAGACAATGATCGGGTTCCCGACTAGCACAAAGACAGAGAAAATCAGCGCCGGCACCACTTGATCGCCGATGGTAGCCATGTCCAGCTGCGCCCCGAGGGAGATGAAGAAAAAGAGCAGCAGGAAGTCACGCAGCGCGGTCAGTCGTGAGGCAACCGCCTCGCGGTAAGGGGTCGAGGCTATAGCGATGCCGGCGAGAAAGGCACCAACCTCCTTACTAAAGCCGATCATGTCGCCGCCGGTAGCCATGGAGACTGCCAAGGCGATGGAGAACAGCACCAATAGCTCCGGCGTCTTCGCCAGCAGGTCAAGCAGCGGCGGCAGCACATAGCGCATCAGCGCAGCTACGAAGAGCAACATCGCCACGCCGGTGAGGATGACCTGCCCTACCTCCACAGCGACGTTGGCATCGCCCTGGCCAGCGGCAAGCGAGGTAATAAGGATCATCGCCAGAACCACGCAGATATCCTGGACGATGAGAAAGCCGATGGCGATGCGCCCATGCAGGGCGTCGATCTCCTTCTTATCCGAGAGCAGCTTGACGATGATGATGGTGCTCGAGAAGGTCAGCGCCACCGCAACGTAGAGCGCGGTGATCGGATCCATCCCGAGGCCTAGGGCGATCAGGAAGCCGATGCCGGAGGTAAACAGCACCTGGCCAAGGCCAGTAGCCAGGGCTACCGGCCCCATGGTCCTGATTAGGTGGAGATCGAGCTTAAGACCGACGATAAACAGCAGTAGCGCTATGCCTATCTCGGCGAGCAGGTCCATCATCGGCTCGTGGCCATCAACCCAGCCCAGGGCTGATGGGCCGACAAGGACACCTACGGCGATGAAGGAGACGATTAGCGGCTGCTTGAGTCGACTACCTATGAAGCCTATAACAGCTGCGAGCAGCAGCAGCACGGCAAACTGATTGAATAGTCCTTCGATTGCAGGGATATCGGCCATGATCAACTCTAATCTGTGGCGACGCCCGGCTCGCCCTGGATAAGGCACGCCTGTGGGGCGCTGAGGGCGCTCATAGCAAGGCGAGAGTATAAGGGCCTATAGTCGATGTCAACGACGCTCATCGAGCAGCACGCTTGACGGGGGGAGATCGATACTGCAAGAATGATAGACCGATCTATCTAATTGGGTGATCAAATTGCCAGCGAATAAACGCGATATCTTACTCGACACTGCCGAAAGGCTCTTCTATGCGGAGGGGTTTCATGCAACTGGCATCGACCGCGTAGTTGCTGAGGCGGGCGTGGCCCGGATGACCCTGTACAACCACTTCCCCTCTAAGGAGGAGCTGATCATGGCGGTCCTAGCCCGCCGCCATGATCGCTATCTCGACACCCTGCGTCAGGCCATTGCTAAGGCGAACGCAGGTGAAGCAGTTATGGCACTAGCCATGGCCCATTGCCAATGGCTGGAGAGCACTTCCAACCGCGGCTGCATCGTGATCAAGGCGATCGGCGAGTTCGAGGAGCACAGCCCGGCTATAGCCAATCAGGGACGTCAGCTAAAACACGACATGCTGGCGACCATCGGTGAGGCGCTGTCTCGCGATGGCCAGATAAATGATCTTAGCCTGGCTGAGCGCCTGCTTATTGTACTCGAAGGTACTGATGCACTAGTGCCGGTGCTAAGCGCGGCAACCGTAACGGATCATTTGCAAAAGCTCCTCCCCGCAGTGCTCGCCGGCAGCGAAAGGAGGACTATCACTTGAGACAGCTTTCTGGAACAGACTTAAGACCGAATATCGACCCAGTTGGGGCTACGGGGTTCGCTATCCTCGGAGCCGGCTTAATCGCTATCGCCTACGGCCTAGCCCGCTACGCCTTCGGCCTCTTCGTGCCTTCAATACGCTCGGAAATCGGGCTATCGGCTAGCGAGGTAGGAGTAGTTAGTTCGCTCGCCTTCATCAGCTTCTGCCTCGCGAGCGTAGTTGCACCGTTAATCGTTGATCGGCTCGGTTCGCGCTACTCGGCGGTCCTCGCCGGGACTTTCGCGCTTGTCGGCCTAACCCTTATTAGTCAGGCGGGCGATATCACCACTCTCGGCACGGGCGTCTTCTCCTGCGGGATCGCCACTGGCCTGATGATGCCAGCCTTATCTGCCGGCGCACAAATCGCCGTCAAGCCAGATCTGCGCGGGCGCGTCAACGCCGTTATGAACGCTGGCACAAGCTTCGGCTTGCTTGTTTGCGTACCCGCTGTGCTGATCCTAAGCGGGGAGTGGCGCATAGCTTATGGCTCGTTCGCAGTAATGGCAGCGCTGGGCATTGTCGCTGCACTGGCGCTACTTCCAGGGCTGACGGATCGGCAAAAAGACAAAACCGCCCCTGCCTCATTGCCGCTCGACAAATCACGCTGGCTGGAGGTGGCCCGCCTAATAGCCTTTTGTGTAACCATGGGGGTGATCTCCGCAGCGTACTGGATCTTCGCCCCTGATCTGGTCGTGGAGACTGGCGAGCTATCAGAAAGATCAACCGGCTGGCTGTGGCTGGTGGTTGGCTTCGCTGGTCTATTGGGGGCCTGGGCAAGTGATCTTGGCGAGAACTTGGGCGCTCCAACCACCCAGGCCTTAGCCCTCGTAGCCCTAAGTGCGGCTACGGCACTTATCGCAATAGCCCCGGAGCAGTTGTGGGTCGCGCTTCTCTCGGCCGCAATCTTCGGTTGGGCATTCATGACCCTGACAGGACTCTACTTGGTCACTGGCATCCGGCTACTGCGTGAGCGCCCATCCATGGGGCCGGTAGTCCCCTTCCTCGCGATCACGATTGGTCAGGCTATCGGCTCACCGCTGGTGGGTGAGACTATTACCAATTTAGGCTACATCGATGCGTTCAAGGCGTTTGCAATAGCAGGTCTATTGGTTGCGGCGGCATCTCCCTTTTTCCCGAGGTGGAGTGGACAAGGAGCATAGTGGAGTGCTTAGTGGGCACGTGCATCTTGTGCACTCTTAAGTAGGCCGTTAGCTGCATTTGTACGTGAGGGCACCTATAAAACCTGCCCCTGAGACATTCAAAGCCCCGGTGTGGAGGACGCCGTGAATCCATCCCTGGAGGCTTCATGGAGCCATCCCTGGCGCCAAGATCTCCACACCGAGGCAGATGGTGGCCCCGGGGTGGTCTTTAGAGGTGCCCACGGATGTCAAGATTCTATAAGCACGAATAAGAGATTATAATTGCCGCCTTGTTAAGCAACGGCCATCTTGGCCTGCCAGGAATTGGGGGCATGTCAGAACTACAACCACCCACAGGAGGCGTCTGGTTCGTCGGCGCCGGTCCCGGGGCAGCAGACCTAATTACAGTGCGCGGACGCGACTGTGTCGCAGCTGCAGATGCAATCCTCTACGCCGGCTCGCTGGTGTCACCAGATCTACTCAGCTGGGCACAGCCCGGATGTGAGTTGGCCGATTCCAAGGGCATGGATCTTGAGCAGCTGCGCGCTTGGCTACTCGAGCGGGCCACGCAAGGGCTTACCGTGGTGCGCTTGCAGCCCGGTGACCCCTCGCTCTACGGCGCCCTACCTGAGATTGCCCAGCCTCTTGATGAGGCAGGCGTACCGGTGCACATCGTGCCCGGCGTGACTTCGGCAATGGCGGCAGCAGCAGCTGCTGGGGAGTGCCTGACCTTGCCGGAAAGCACCCAGACGGTTATCTTTACCCGCGTTGAAGGGATGACCGCGGTGCCCTCAAGCGAAAGGCTCAGTGAACTCGCCAAGCACGGCAGCACTCTATGCATCTACCTCTCCGCAACTTTGCTCGATAAGCTCAGCGCGGAGATGCTCGCTGCCGGCAGGGCCGAGTCAGATCCCATAGTAGTAGTGCACAAGGCCTCATGGCCGGGCGCAGAGTCTATCCTGCGAACCGATATCGCCAACCTCGCTGAAGACTGTTACAAGGCAGGCATTACGACTCAGGCTATGATCATTGCCGGCCCTACCATAGGCGCCCGCACGCGCTCTGATAAGGCCGAGTCGCGACTTTACGATCAAAACTTTAGCCACGGCTTTCGCCAAGCCCGTGACAGCTCCTGACATACCTTTGAGGCACCCTGCTCCCGCTTTTGCGCGCACGCTAGTAACAAGTGAGTAACCATGGATCATTGCATACTCTTAATCGGCCACGGCTCTCGACAAACAGAGGGAAATGATGAGATCCGCCGCTTCGCCGAACTGTGGCAACAACGCCACCCCGACTGGCAGATTGAGACCTGTTTCATCGAATTCGATGAGGCACTCCTCGATGCCGGGCTCGAGCGAGCGGCGGCGCGGGCCCGGCGGGTAACCGCAGTACCCCTTATCCTCAACGCCGCTGGCCACGTCAAACTGGAGATTCCAGCCCATATAGACGCGGCCCGAGCACGCAATCCCCAGACCGAGTTTCGCTGCGCCCGCCACATTGGGGCCAGCGAACCGGTATTACAGATTCTCGAGCGGCGCCTGCGCGAGACGATGCTCAGCCTCGATGCACCCGACCCTCGCACCACCGGAGTAATCCTGCTCGGGCGCGGCTCCTCGGATCGCGTCGCGAATAGCGAGGTGGCCCGCATGGCTCGCCTTCTCTACGAGGGCAACGAGCACGATTTAGTCGATGTCGCCTTTACCGGGGTGACCCACCCGCGCCTGGAGAAGGTTGTGCAGCGCCATTGGCAGTTGGGCATGACCCAGCAAATCATTTTGCCTTTTTATCTTTTCACCGGCAGATTGATTGAGCGCATCAACGCCCAGATTCAACGGCTGCGCGGGCAGTATCCGCAAATGGCGTTTGCACTCGGCGATTACATCGGCTTTGAGCCGGAGATATTCGAGGTCGTTGATGAACGGGTGCAACAGGCCTGGGATGGCTCGTCGATGCTTGAGTGCGACGGTTGTCCCCATCGCGCAGCGGCCGCTGAGCACGGTCATCATCACCACCATCATTGAGGGCGCCTCAAAAGCACCCTCGGAGCCAAGTGGTCAAAGTAACCTGACAACTGCTCAGCATTCGAGAACATTCAATTATGCACAAGACAGGAAAACTAATAGGCGTCTCCCTCGGGCCGGGCGATCCCAGCTGGATAACCCGCCGGGCCTGGGAGGTTCTCAGCTCTTCAGCGCACTGGGCCTATCCAGTCAGGGAAGCAGGACAGACTAGCTATGCCCTGGAGATCGTCCGCCGCGGAGGTTTGCCGGTTGCCGACGACGCCACCGAGCTAGTCTTCCCCATGACCCACGACGCCGCCACCCTAGCCAAGGCGTGGGGAAACGCTGCAAAGCAGGTTTGCGAAAAGCTCCACAGCGGCAAAGATGTCGCCTTTTTGGTCGAAGGCGACGCCTCTACCTACGCCACTTTTAGCCACCTAAGTAGTGCTGTGGGCTCTGAAGTACCTGATCTCGAAGTGGAAACCATCCCCGGAGTAACCTCATTCAACGCCGCAGCTGCGCGCCTCGGCCAGCCTCTGGTCAAGGCTCACGAGAGATTCGCCGTGCTACCTGCCGGTTACGATCTCGCTACAGTCGAGAGATTGCTGCCGGAGTTTGATACCCTCGTTCTACTCAAGGTCAAGCCGCTTCTGCCCGAGCTGATAGACCTTCTCCAGCGCCATAACCTCGGCGGCAGTTGCGCCTTTGTCGAGCGCGCCGGCACGGATGGGGAGCGGATCGTAACCGATCCTGAGCAGATGCGTTCACTGCAAGCTAACTACTTATCCCTGCTATTAGTGCGCAACCCGGACCGGAGGAGTTCTTAGAGATTCTTACCGACAAAACCGCCGCCGATTACGAGATAGGTCACGATGGTTAAGGCGGAGAGCCACCTCGACATGAAAACGGCGATAATAGCCACCACCCGCAACGGCGTCGACAGAGCCGCTCAGCTTGGCAGGTTGATGCCGGCAGCAGAGCTGATCATACCCGAGCGCTTCGCCGCTGGCCAAGGTTCTTTGGATGGCCTCACAAACACCATTACCGACTACCAGGGCGGTGGACTGAGCGAGATCGTTGCCGCTAGATTTAGCTCAGGGTATTCGCTGATCTGCTGCTTGTCGGTCGGCGCAGTGGTGCGCTTGATTGCACCCTATCTAGTAAATAAGGCTAGTGATCCGGCGGTGATAGCCATAGACGAGCAGGCACAATTTGTTGTCCCTGTAGTCAGTGGCCACCTTGGTGGCGCCAACGCCCTCGCCGAAATAGTTGCACAGGAGCTTGGCGCCCAAGCTGTGATAACCACAGCCTCGGATAGCTCAGGCTTGCCGGCAATCGATCTGCTCGGCAAAGAGCAGGGCTGGCAGGTTGAGGCGAACCGCGATGCCCTCTGTCGTGCCGCCGCGGCCATGGTCAATGGCGAACCGATCGCACTGATTGAGGAAGCTGCTAGCTGGCAACCGCAGCAGCCGGTACCAGCAAACCTTAAACGGGTAAGCAGCTGGCAAGAGATCAACCCGCAAGATTATGCAGCACTTCTCTGGGTTACTGACTCTACTACCAGCGCCGGTTCGCTCTATCAGCACGACTCACCCGAGCGACTAACCGCAAACTCACTGACTGCACCCGCTAACATCGACCCGCTGCTTGCCGAGCGGTTGGTGATATACCGCAGCTGAGGGATCAGAAAGATGAACAAAGAGGATTACCCGCAGATTTCCCATCCCCGCGTTGTTATCGGGATCGGCTGTGACCGCGGCGCCGAGCGCGCGACTGTGCAGCGGGCTATCACTGCCGCGCTGCAGGATGCCGGTCTTGATGAGCAGGCGGTAGCTGCAATGGCCACTATCGACATCAAAAAGGACGAGCATGCCATAACAGACCTCGCCCACCAGCAAGACTGGCCGCTATTTTTCTACAGCGCTGCCGAACTCGCCGCGGTTTCAGTCCCCCACCCATCTGCGACAGTGGCCCGGCATACCGGTACCCCGGCAGTGGCCGAAGCTGCGGCTCTGCTCCACGCTGGCACCGATAGCCGCGCGCTGCTGATCGAAAAACGCCGTCGCCGCGGCAGTGACGGCAAGAACGTCACGGTCTCCGTTGCCTTGATCAACCCAGAGGGGCAGCTAGGATCGGGGGGGGACATCAGTGGTTCTGCGAAGGGACAGGCACCCGCCGGCAAAATCCTGGTTATCGGCATCGGCCCTGGCGATAGCAGATTAATGTCGCAACGCGCCCGGCAAGCAATCGCCGCTGCAGACGTAGTAATCGGCTACAAGACCTACCTTGACCTGATTGCTGAGCTGCTCGACACCAAAAGGGTAATCAGTAAGGGCATGACCGAGGAGCTCGAGCGCGCCGAGCAGGCTTACGCCCACGCACTGCTGGGCAACACGGTAGCGCTAATCTCCTCGGGTGATGCCGGGGTCTACGGCATGGCAGCTCCAATCTACGAACTTCTCATAGAGCGCGGCCAATACCCTGCAAACCACGATGATGGCTTCAACCAGGAACCCCAAAGTCAGGATAATAGCTGGCAAGAGGCGAAAAACGGCCGGGATAGTGACAGATTGGCCATAGATATCGAAGTTATCCCCGGCATTACCGCCCTGAGCGCTAGTGCCAGCCTAGTCGGTGCTCCCCTTTCCCACGATTTCTGCACCATCTCACTATCCGATCTGCTCACCCCCTGGCCAGTTATTGCTCGCCGGCTTGAGGCTGCGGCACGGGGTGATTTCGTCGTTGCCCTCTATAATCCGGCAAGCAAAAAGCGTACCCAACATATCAAAATCGCCCAGCAGATATTACTGCGCCGGCGCAGTGCCCAGACCCCGGTCGCGGTCATCCGCTCGGCCTACCGCGACGGGCAAAGCATCGAGCATAGCTGCCTCGGCGAACTCCATCGCTGCGAGCTTGATATGCTCAGCACGGTGCTGATCGGCAACTCCAGCACCTATCAGCAGGGCGGTTATATGATCACCCCGCGCGGCTATCGGGCTAAGTACGGCAGTCAGGCGGAGCACTCTTCTGAGCAGACCCAGGGCAGCAAGCATTCACCGGATACCCGGAACCAGCGCGGTAAGTCACTGCCACTCGGACTGGAGGGGTGGCACGCTGAGGTAAGGGCTTGGCTGCGCTCACAAGAAGAGCCACGAATTGAGGCAGCAATGGAGCATTTCGATGCCCCGCGAGCAGAGATACTCACGGCCGTAGCAGAGCAGCTGAGCAGCTCGGATGACCCCTTTACGAGTCGCTTACTAGACACCGCAGACCTCAGCTGGGCGCTGGATAGATTCAGCCATTTGCCGCTTTTACAAGCAACAACTGCAACCCCGCACGGGGTCGTACTCAACCTTAACGTTGCTCCGGCTGATATAACCCTCAAGGAAAGCAAGATAGAGTTAGCCGCCGAGCAGATTAATCTTAGTATCGATACCGCCAGCATCAACACCCTATTCCTGCTCGCAAATCTGCAGAGCGCCAGCGCAGCGCTTACCCCAGAGACCAGCAGCCTGGAGCTATGCGATATCGACGGCAATTTGCTTTTAAGCCTTTTCCACTGTAGGATGCGTCGCCTTTAAAGAATCCTGTTAGCTTTGAAAGCACTGGGCGCCTCTAAAACTCCCCTTAGCCAATTGGCGCAAGGTGGGGCTTTAGAGGCACCCCACTGGTTGGGAAACGGGAAGTCCGGTACAGCCGCAAGTAGCGGTGAAGCCGGCGCTGCCCCCGCAACGGTAGGTGGGTATAGCGGATCAGCTTGCTCTCGAGGGGCGTGAATAAGGCGCGCCCATAGGGAGCAAGTAAACGGGCATATCGCAAGCTCCCCCGGAGCCAATTTTCTGCCCTGGTTTGAAGGTCTTGGCGCCAAGGATGGCGCCATGAAGGCTCCAAGGATGGATGCAAGACGTCCTCCACACCAGTCCAGGAAAATGGCTCCAGAGGAGTCTTCAAGGTGCCCGGGCAAGCCACTGCGGAACAGCCGTCATTCAGGCGGCCTCCGTGGGAAGGCGATCCGCTCAGCAGATCAACATCAGAGTTGGTGTCGATCTGGCTGCCCCACGAGCCCGGAGACCGTCCCACCACAACCCATGTAACGGCGTGCGGGCGGCGCGCCTGGGGGCATAGGCACTTCTGTAATCACACAGTAGCGCAGCCACGCGCTATTGCGTTGCTTGCTGCGCCGCCCTTCCCCCAGCAACTGTCGCCAGCGCCCATCAGATGATGAGGAGCGCTGAATGTTAAGGTTTGATTCCCATAACTTAAGACAATTCTCTCTCGGATCGTTAGGCTTACTATCCCTCTCGGCCCTCTACCCCGCGGCACTGCTAGCCGAACAACAAGACAGCCAATCCATAACCACCAGCTCTGGCGCCGGCACAACCTTGCTCTCACCGGTCACCATAGAAGCTGGCGCCGAGGGCGGCGCTAGCAGCATCAGCAGTGAACTGCTGCAACGTCGCCAGGCATCACATAGCGGCGAGATATTTCGCGGCGAGGCAGCGGCCAACGTCGGCGGCGGCAGCCGTAACGCGCAGCGCCTCTATCTGCGCGGCATTGAGGCCAACAATTTAAACGTTACTATCGATGGGGCTCGCGAGGGGCGCGATCTGCACCAACACCGCGGTGGCCTAAGCGGTATTGACCCGGACCTCCTCAAAGCGGTCGATATCGACCCAAGCCCCGCCGCCGACCAAGGCGCAGGTGCACTTGGCGGGAGCATTCGCTTTACCACCAAAGATGCCCAGGATCTGCTGCTACCCGATAAAGATCGGGGAGCGCGGGCCAAAACCGGTTACGCCAGCGCGGATAAATCGTATCGCGGCTCGACCACCGCCTACGCCATGCTGGGCCAAAACACCGGCATCCTCTCCCACATAAGTGCTGTAAACCGCGACGATTATCGTATCGGCGAAGGCGGCACCATGCCCGGCTCGGGGGGACGGGACCGCGACTATATGCTTAAGCTTAGCCGGATACCGGAGACAAACGGCGACGAGTCGCGCTTTAACGACCATGAGCTACGCTTTAGCGCCCAGCGCAACACCTTCGTCGGCGATCACGCCTATGGTTCCATAGGCAGTGATTTCGGTGATCCTAAACTTGAAACACGCCAGGACGAGGTCAGACAAGAGCGCGAGCGTGACACCTATAACTTCGCGCACCACTACGACCCGGATGCTAACCATATTGATTGGCGATTAAACATCTACCGCAACGACAACCGCCTCAAACGCCTCGATGATGATAGCGAGACCCGCGCCCTGGAGCACGGCGCCGATCTGCGCAACACCTTCACTTTTCACATCGGGGATAGCGAGCATAGGTTGACCGCGGGTGCTGACTACTACCTGGAGGACGGCCAAAACAACCGCCCTGATGAACCTGATCTCAGCCACGAATCACGCAACCTCGGTCTCTTCTTACAGAACCGGATGCGTTACGGACGCTTGGGTGTATCGCTAGGGGCGCGTTTTGATGATTACTCAACAGAATTTTTCGATCGCAAGCTTGAAGGCGATGCCTTATCGCCTAATATCAGTACAGATTTTGAAATGACTGAAGGATGGACTGCATTTGCCGGCTACGGTGAGGCAGTAAGCGGCAGCGGCTTAATCCCTGTTGGTTGGATGCAGTTTATAGATGAGCGAACCAACCTAAACAACGATGAGCCTTTCAAGGCTGAAGAATCGAGCCGCTGGGAAGCAGGGTTAGACTATGAATCGAGAGGGTTATTCAAAGAACGCGATAGTTTCAAATTAAATGCGACTTACTTTGAAACCAAGATAGATAATAGCATTGAGCGCGATGACAATTGGGGTAGCCCTTACACCGTCACATGGGACGACGATCGAAGACCTCCAAGCGTCCAGAAGGAAGACGACCCACTAGTAGGTAATGTCATCAACCGCGACGACACTCTAATAACCCGCGGTTTCGAGATCCGCGCTGCCTGGGGCTACGCCACCTACGACACCCAACTTAGCTTTATGAGCGCCGAAACGGTAAACGAGGACGGCGACCCACAAGGGGTATCCAGGCGCCGTGGTGGCATAGGCGGAGACCGCCTGGTATGGGACAACCGCTGGGCGGCAACCGAACAAATTACCCTCGGTTATACGCTGACCTGGGTCGGCGACCACACCGACGTCCCGGATGACGAGCCCGAGCGCGACGGCTACGATCTGCACGACATCCAGGTTGAGTGGCTGCCTTGTGGCCCCTCTGGACTACCGGGTGGCGGCGAAGAGCTGAAATTGGCCTTGGCCATCAACAACCTCTTCGACACCCGCTACGCCGAGCACACCTCCTTAGCCTGGGAAGATAACGGCGATTATCACATCCGCAGCGAGCCCGGCAGAGATGTGCGAATCACCGCCGAACTGCGCTTTTAGAGAGGCAACCATTGGCAGTGGGCAGTTTCGAACTGCCCACAGAGGATTCACAGCACGTTCGCCTTAAACAGACAACGCCAGATCAACAGCACTGTGAGATTAACCTATGCAACCTAAACAACGCCGACTTCCGAGCTGGATAGCCATCCCGGTTGGCGCCCTACTCTTGCTCTGGGCAAGCACCGGCTGCGATGACTTCAAGCCGACCGAGCAAGCCACACCGGACGTGGAGTCATCGTCTGAAACCCAAACCGTTGAAGACATGCTCGGACGCAGCGTCGAGATCCCCGCAGAGGTCGAACGGGTTGCCACCGTCAACGTCGATGCCTTTCGCATGACGCTCCACCTTGATGCCGGCGAAAAGCTCGTCGGCATCCCCAGCGACATGTTCGGTTCGCGCTTCTCCGAGGACAAGACCATCGAGGCACGCGCCTTTGACGGTCTTGAAAACACCCCCAAAATTGGCGGTGGCCAACCCGGGTCAGAGATAAGCCTGGAGAAAATCGTCAGCGTCGAGCCCGATGTCTTTCTATTCTGGGCCTTCAGTCGCGGCGATTCGGCAGAGGCGATGGCAAACCGTGCCGATCAGATCCAGCAACAACTCGGCATACCGGTCATCGCCGTCAACACCCTAGGGCGTGACCGCGAAGAGGAACAGATCTACGCCGAGATTGAACAGGCCTACCAGCTCATGGGTGCGGTTCTTGATCGTGAAGAGCGCGCCTCAAGCCTGGTCGAGGATTACTTTACCGAGGTTGAACAGATCCAGGAGCGCATCGCCGAGCACCGCAAGAGCGCTGCCGCAGAACAAGGCAAAGAGGCTCAGGAGCTTGCCGCACCGCGCGTCTACATGGCCCATCGCAGCAACCTGTTCAACAACGTAGCCTTCTACTTGCCGATCGAGCAACTAGACGCGGATAATGTCGCGACCGCGAGGCGCGGCCGGGATGGCGAGATAAGCGCTGAGCAGTTACTGGCCTGGGATCCGGAGTACATCTTCCTCCACACCCCATCGCAAACGAGCCGTGTTGCAGCCAGTGAGATAGGCGAAGATTCGAGCCTAGCGCAGATAAGCGCAGTACAGGATGGTAACATCTACCGCTTCAAGGGAACCTATATGGGCTGGGACTTGGCGACCGGCCTGATAGATCTGATCCATATGGGCAAAATCCTTTACCCTGAGGCGTTCGATGATATAGATACCGCTCAGCGTGGCGAGCAAATACTTAATAAATTCTACGGCCAGGAAGGCTTGTTTGAGCACCTTAATGAGCAAAGCAGCCTGCTGGAGAACACCTCAAAATAGCCCACTGCTTTTGGTAGGCGCCTCCATCTTCCCGGAGCCATCATCCGATCGGTGTGGAGGACGCCGTGACCCCCTCCCTGGAGGTTGCATGGAGCCATCACTGGCGCCATGGCCTCCACACCGGGGCGGATGATGGCTCCGGGGAAATTTTAGAGGCGCCACAGTATAGATTTAAAGCTCCTATGACTCAGCAGGCCAGCCATAAAACTGCTAAAACTACCGGCGGGTATAGCTCACCGGTCACCGCCTACCGAGCGCAAAATCGCCGCCGCTGGTTGGTCTTACTATCTCTAATTGGCAGTCTGGGCGCGGTAAGCGTCTACGGTCTTACCCTCGGACCGTTGCAGATCGGCGCCATGGATACGCTCCGCGCTCTACTCTCACCGTGGGTCAGTGGGGGACTGGTCAGCTCCCAGATCGAGAACGTCGTCTGGAACATCCGCCTACCCCGGCTGGGCACGGCAGTCACCGCCGGAATGGGCCTAGCGCTCGGCGGCGTTATCCTCCAGACCCTGCTGCGCAACCCCATGGCCTCGCCTTTTACCCTCGGCCTCTCCTCCGGCGCTTCACTGGGTGCGGCCCTGGTTATCGTCTTCGGCTTTTCGGCTTTTGGCGTGTACGGCATCGTCGCCAACGCCTTCATCTTCGCCATGGGGGTATCACTGCTTATCCTTATGATCGGCCAATGGAAGGGAGCGACCCCCACCAGTCTGATCCTCGCCGGTATCGCCCTGATGTATTTTTTCGGCGCCACCACCACCCTGATCGTTTACTTCTCCGACGCCTACGCCACGCGCGAGGTAATGTTCTGGACTGTCGGCAGCCTCAGCCGCGCCAACTGGGAGAGCTTGGCCTTTATCGGCATAGCCCTGCTGCTAACATTGCCGGTCTTTCTCTGGCGCGCCAACGACCTAAACCGCCTTCTCCTCGGTGACGATACCGCCAAGAGCCTCGGTATGGCTGTGGAGAGGCTACGGATAGCCTTGATGCTGTTGGTCGCGTTTCTGGTCGCCGTGGTGGTCGCATTCACTGGCGGCATCGGTTTTCTCGGCCTAGTTGCCCCCCACTTGGCAAGATTGCTGATTGGCACCGATCACCGCTTCTTAATCCCGGCCACGGCACTTATGGGCGGCCTTCTGCTAGCACTAGCCGATCTGGTATCACTCCACGCCTTCGGCTCGGTGATCCTGCCAGTGGGCGTGGTTACCGCATTCATCGGTTCGCCATTATTCATCTACCTGATCCTGCGCCGTCGCGAAGGTGCTGCAGCGTGAACGTAAGGGGCCATGATATGTCTAAGGCAGGTGCCAATAGGCCGACTAGTGGCTATGTCTCTGAGCATAACAAGCTTAGCATCAGCGATCTCTCCTTTGCCTACGGCAAAGAAAAGGTCCTCGATGAGGTCAGCCTGCAGATTAACCGTGGCGAGATAGTCGCGCTTATCGGCCCCAATGGCTCGGGCAAGACCACGCTGCTCAAGTGCGCCAATCGGTTTCTGCGCAGCCGTCACGGCACCATTGATATCGCCGGCGATGACCTGCGTAGGTTGCGGCAATGGCAGATTGCCGAGCGGGTCTCCTATGTCCCCCAGGCAGCCGACATAGTCTATCCAATGACCGTCTTCGAGAGCGTTATGCTCGGCCTGCGCCGGAGCAGCTGGCACTACTCAGAAGATGACATGGCTACAGTAGCCAACACGCTGGAGCAGCTAGGGCTCGATTCGATGAGTAACAAGCTGCTTACTGAACTCAGTGGCGGCCAACGACAGAAGGCTGCAATCGCCCGGGCGCTAGTCCGTGAGACGCCCTTTCTGCTGCTCGATGAGCCGACCAACCACCTCGACATGAAGCACAAGCGCGACACTATCCAGATCTTGCGCCGGCATAGCCGCGAACACAATCAAGGGATACTCATCGTCCTCCACGAGATCAACCTAGCAGTTCAGCTCGCCGATCGCATAGCACTGTTGGAAAGTGGCCAAATAGTCGCCGAGGGCCAACCGGATAAGGTAATCACCCACGATAATATCCATGCCGCTTACGCTGTCGAGGTCAACATGACCAGGCACGCCGGGCTACCCTTCGTGATCGGATACCGGATGGATGATGAGCAGTAACCGCGTTGATAGGCGTAACTTGGATCACTGGTCAGTGAGGGCACAGCGCTCCCCTCAATCCTCTATGGTCATGCCGATCTTGACCGTCACCTGCCAGTGGACAATCTCGCCATCTTCAATGTGACCACGGGTATCAGTAACCTGGAACCAGCGCAAATGGCGCAGAGTCTTGTGGGCACGGTTTACCGCGTTATTGACCGCCTCCTCCATGCTAGTCTTTGAAGTGCCGGTCAGTTCAATAGTCTTATATACTTTATCGCTCATTGGTTAACTCCATAAATTTGGTTTGCTTCACCATTTTATTGGCGTAAGCGGCTTAAGGAAACCGGAGGAGCCTGCCTTTTGAGGTGCCTGAAGACACCGACAGGCAGCTCGTTTTTTCTGATACGATTAGAACCCCAATTGCAACTCAGGTGCATCAAGAATGGCACGCGGGCTCCGCTGGTGGACAGTCATCCTCTTCCTCTGCTCCGGTTTTGCCGCACTTGTTTACCAAGTGCTGTGGGTCCGCGAGCTAGGCCTGCTCTTCGGCAACACTGCCCAGGCCGCGGCGCTGGCGATTGCGGTCTTTTTCGCTGGTCTCGCCGCAGGTAGTTGGGTTTGGGGGCGACTGGCGCCGCGCTTACGCTCCCCGCTAGCCGGCTTCGGCCTGTTGGAGATCGGCGTGGCCATCACCGCGCTTGGTCATTTCCTGCTCTACGACCTCTACCACGCCATCTACCCGGCGCTCTATGGACTGGCCGGCGACCTGGCTGCGGCCGACCTGGCCCTGCGGATCTCACTCGCCACGCTGATCCTCTTCCCGCCGGCATTCTTGATGGGCGGGACGTTCCCCATGATCGGGCAATTCATGGTTCGGGCCCCGAGACGGCTGGCGACCACCGGCACAGCGCTTTATGCACTCAACACCTTCGGTTCTGTCCTCGGCGCGCTGGCTGCCGGATTCTTTCTACCGATGGCCCTGGGGTTCAGTGGAACCTACCTGTTAGCGATTGCCATCGACCTGAGTGTCGGGGCAGCCGCGCTTATCCTTGCCCGCGGCCAGGCGGCAAAACGGGCTTGCGCCGATCCGCTGACATCGCCCTCCAAACCCGCCACTCCGACATTGGAGGCCGGTGGGCTGTCGTCCCGGCTCGTGCTCTGGATCGCCTTCGCATCGGGGTTTGTGACCCTCGCTGTTGAAGTGCTCTGGACTCGCCTCTTTGCCCAGGTTCTCCAGAACTCGGTCTATACGTATGCAATCGTCCTGGTCGCCTTCCTCCTGGCACTGAGCTTAGGCTCTATCGCCTCCCATGGACTCGCCCGGATACCTCGCTTCAACCCCCGTCATGTGCTCCTCGCCCTGCTCACCATTGCGGCGGCGGTGGTGGCCGTCTCGCCCTGGGCTTTCCACAGCGCGACGGCGGGCCTGACCTACGTCGGTTCTGGAGCGGGCTGGGCGGAATACCTCACGGCGGTCTCGGGCATTGCCCTACTGGTCATGGTTCTGCCGGGCGTCATGCTGGGGGCTGTACTCCCCTATCTGCTGCGCGTCGTCCAGGCCGCCAATCCACAACCCGGCCCAGCCATCGGCCAACTCGTTGCCGCCAACACATCAGGTGCCATTCTCGGCTCTCTAGCTGCCGGCTTCGTCCTGCTCCCCACCCTTGGCGCCACGGGTAGCCTGATTGCTTTGGGTGCGATCTACCCCCTGTTGGCCGTGGCTGTGCTTGCCCGCGAACCGCTCCCGCGCTGGCAGCGCTGGACGTACGCTACACCATTGCTGGTAGCCGCTGTCGCCCTCGCCGTTTTCCGGCCCGGCGAATGGAACATTGCACGGGTTGATGAGGCCGCCGGCGAGCGGTTGATCGAAGCGCGAGAGGGCACCCATGCAACCGTTGCGGCTATTAAGCGGGACGGAAATCGTCTCCTGCGGGTCAACAACTACTACACATTGGGCGGAACCGGGGGACTCGAGTCTGAGCGCAACCAGACATTGATCCCCATGATGGCGCACCCCGAGCCGCAATCCGTCTTCTTCCTGGGGCTCGGCACAGGGATCACGGCGGGCACTGCCTTGAGCTTCTCGGTGGAGCGGCTCGACGCCTGCGAGCTACTCCCGGAGGTCATCGAATTGGCCGAGGCCCACTTCGAACCTTGGACCCAGGGGCTATTCGAAGATCCCCGTGCTCGCGTGCGGGCCCAGGATGCGCACCACTGCCTTCGCCACGCCGAACATAAGTACGACGTCATTATCAGCGACCTCTTTACTCCGTGGCGCGCCGGCACCGGCAACCTCTACACCAAAGAACACTATCAGCAAGCCCGTCAGCGACTTGAAGAGGGCGGCCTATTCGTCCAGTGGCTGCCACTCTACCAACTCAGCGCTGATGACTTCGCGATCATCGCCCGAACCATGGATGCCGTATTCCCGCAAGTAGTCGCCTGGCGCGGGGACTTATTCGCCGATGGCTCGATACTGGCGCTGGTCGGCACCGAAGAGGGCGTCACCCTTGATCCCGAGGCGCTCATCCGCCACGGGAGGCGGCTGGCAGGCAACGCGCCTCATCCGGAGGCCGCCTTACTGGCCTCCGCTCTGCGCATGTACGCCGGACGGATCACCGATAGTGGACTCTTTGAGGATGCACCGATCAACACGCTGGATCGGCCGGTCATCGAATATCAGGCCCCGCGCACTCAGCGCCGGGTCCAGGCCGGCGAGGCCTCCTGGCTGATTGCTCGTAACCTGGGGCACTTCTATGAGGTCCTAGCGGAGCGCAACCCGCATCATGAAGACCCCTATCTAGCGCGAGTACGCGCCGCCCACCCACCCGCCTTAGGCTATGTCGCTGCCGGACGGCACTACTACCACTACAACGTTTTGCGCAACGAGGGGAATGGGGCTCTCGCCCAGCGCCATCTGCAAGCCTTCTTCGATCTCACACCGTTCAGCAGTCCGCCGCAAGAGGCGGAGTCACCGACGACTCGCTCCGGCTGGGAGGAGTAAAACGGACCCCGGACCTCCCATCATGTATAACCCTCCAACCAGCGCAATGCTTGCTCAGCATCCTGAACTTGTTCGGCGACCCCGGGTAGCGGCGGACGTTCCACCATCACCACCGGAACCCGTCGCCTACGGGCGGCCTCCAGCTTAGGCTGCGCAGCGCTTCCGCCGGAGTTCTTGGTCACCATGACCTCAATAGAGTAATCATCGAGCAACGCTAACTCATCTTCAAGGCGAAAGGGGCCCCGCTGGGTTATGCACTCACAGTGCGGGGGGTGCTGCTCCGGCAAATCCACGCTGCGAGATACATAGTAGTGTTGAGGTGCGCGACAAAAGGCGGCCAGCTCGAGTTTGCCGATGGTCAACAAGACCCGCTTGGGTGCTTCGCCTAAGGCCCTAGCTGCCTCCGCCATGCTCGTAACGCTCTGCCAGCTATCACCCGCCACTGCTCGCCAAGGCGGGCGCGACACAGCCAATAATCTCGCCCCAGACAGCTCAGCGGCGCGTGCAGCATTATGCGAGATCTGCCCGGCAAATGGATGCGTCGCGTCGACTATAATGCCGCACTGGTTGGCCGCCAACCAGTCACGCAGACCTTCTACCCCACCGAAGCCACCGCTGCGGCAAATCAAGTTAGGCAAACGGGGATTGCTAGTCCGCCCGGCGACCGAATATACCGCCTGAAAGCGGGCATCTCCCTCCAGCAGCCGGGCCAATTGCATGGCCTCAGTAGTTCCCCCGAGGATTAGCACATTAACCGAGGACATCTTTTAAGCGCTTACCTTGAAGGTAACCCGACCAAACAGAGAGCAAACAGACGAGCAAAGTAACCAGGATATTCGCAGCAGCCAGGTGCGGATAACTCTCAAACAGCTGCAAGGTTTCCAGGCTCAGGATCGAAAAGGTGGTGAAGCCGCCGCAGAAACCGCCGATGATAAACTGCTGGATATGGTTAGGCAGAGCCGAACGCTCAGCAAACATGGTTATCGCCGCGACCAGCCCTATCAACCATGAGCCGACCGCATTGACTGCCAAGGTCCCCCAGGGAAACCAGTCGAGACCCATACCTATAAATAGCTGATCGATCCCGAAACGGGCTGTGCCGCCAATAGCACTACCAGCCCCTATCCACAAGGATACCTTCACCACAGCCCCCCAGCGATCTGCCACGGACCAAGCTCAGAGCGAGCAGCAATGATATATATCGCCAGATAAGCGGCGAGCAGACTGAGCACAAACGAACCGATTATATTGCCTATGGCCGCCATCGATCTGCCATCACGAAACAGGACAAAGCTCTGCAGGGCGAACGAGGAGACAGTGGTATAGCTGCCACAAAACCCGATGAGAAGTAACGCGACGGCAGTTTGTGAAGCGATGATAGGCGTCTTTATTGTCAACAGACCAAGGATCAACCCAGCCAGAGCAGCACCGCTGACATTGACAACTAGCGTTCCCCAGGGGAATGCGGAAGTGCACACGCGACTTACCAGCGCCGTAATCCAGTACCGCGCCATGCCTCCTGCGGCGCTTCCTAGCGCCACTGCAGCCAATTCAGTCCAGCCAATTAGCAACTACACCGCTCCTTATGTTGTTTATGCCTTTTCCTCAACCCCAAAACCTACAATCTGGCGCTGCTCGCGGGAAAATTCTACGCCGATAAGGTAAATCGGCTTGCCCTCGGCTCGGTATTTTGCGGCGTAGCCCTTGTCCTTGAGCTGCTGCAGAGCCTTGCCTGTAGGGATCTGTTCGACGACCTTAAACTCGAAGAGATAGATAGTGCCGTTGAAATCGACGCTCATGTCGACCTTGCCAGTATTGCTTGAGTCTTCGACGGTTATATCCAGCCCCAGGGCGGCAAAGTGGCTGTAAAAAACGCTGGCGTAGTGACCCTCATAACGGGCAATGGGGTTATTGCGGTACCAATCATGGGGCAGTGAGGCGTAGAGCGCCTTGAAATACTCCTCAAGTCCGGCCATATCGTTGGACTGGAGTAGTTGTGGCAACTTTAAGACAATCTCATCCAGGGCATCGTCGCTAATACCCAGAACCGGGAGCAGTGCCTCGTTAAGGCTGCACTCGACCTCGTAATTGGGCAAAGCGAGTTGGTATATCGGTTTGTTAGGCACGATCTCGCGGCTGCCGACAAGGGTAAGATAACCGGTCTGGAACAGCAAAGCCTCGGTGCTGATCTGCTCGACATCGAAGCGGCTGAGCAGCGCCGGACGGCTCTGCCAGTTGGTAAGCGACGGCGTGTAGATACCGCGCTCGGCGAGCAGCTCGACAAGGAATGTGGGCGTTGCCGACTCGAACCAGTAAGGGGCGAAGCGGCGCTCCTGGAACAGGAGCAGTAGGTCGAAAGGGTTATAAACCGCTGCATTTTGCTGATCTGCCCAGCTGTAGCCGTTATACCAACGACGGATCTGTTCTCGATCTAGCCCCGGCAACTCTGCGGCGAAGACGGAGTCGACATCGGTGTCGGTGTAGCCACAGATGGTAGAGTAATCGGCAGATAGTGTTATATCACGCAGATTATTCAGCCCCGAAAAGAGGCTTACCTTACTGAACTTAGAGACCCCGGTGAGTAGGCAAAAACGCAAATGGGGGTCGGCGTCTTTTAATACTGAGTAGAGATTCTTTAAACCCTCGCGCAATTCGCGGGCCCGATCAGGTGCAGTGATGTTATCGAGGATGGGCTTGTCGTACTCATCAATTAGCACCACAGCCCTGGCGCCGTGATGCTCGTGGGCCTTGTAGATCAGCTCACGAAAACGGCCGTGGATGGAGGTATTATCTAAAGAAATGCCCAGCCGCTCGGCGGTCTCCTCGAGCAGCTCAAGGATATGGGTATCGAGCTGCGAGCGATTCTGCATCACCCCATCGGCAAAGCTCAACCGAATCACCGGGTGTGTTTGCTGCCAGTCCCACCTATCGTGAACATACAGACCGCGAAAAAGCTCCTCGCGCCCTTCGAATAGAGACTTGATGGTGTCGATCAGCAGGCTCTTACCAAAGCGCCTTGGCCGGGAGAGAAAAAAGTAACGCCCCTGTTCTACTAGCTGATGAATATGCGCCGTCTTATCGACATAGTAGTATTCACCGCTAGCCATATCGGCGAAGGTTTGAATACCTATCGGCAGCTTTTTCTTAGCAGTCTCCGGCAAATTACCCTCCGCCTAGGACGCAAAGTTGATTTTGCATTATACAAGAAGGAACCTCCTGATCGCCTACGACGGCAGCCCGGCGGCCCGGAAGGTGGCCGGATCGCATCAGCGAGAACCCGCTGCTCCAGGGGCTCGAGCACACCGCTGCTCATCCTGCGCTAGGGTACCGGGCACTGAAGCTCCTCGCGCTGCCCGCGGACCCGTTCCGGTGCAGTGGCGTGATCAACAGATCGTGCACCTCAGACTTCCCCCTAATTAACTCGGCTCCCATCTTCAAGCTCACGCGGCGGATGCACTACTACTCGATCGCCCTCACCCAAGCCTGCCTTTATCTCAGCAAAACGCACCCCGCGCTCACCTATCTCGACTTCGCGCAAGCGGGCTCGGCGCTGCTCGATAGCAAACACCGCCCACTCACCCTCATGCCTGAACAGAGCGCTGACCGGGACTCGCAGGACATCTTCTGCCGAGGCCAGGATAAAGACTGCATTGACCCTGAAGCCATCCCCCAGACCCTGCCAATCCTCACGTGGCGATAAGATATCTACTATCACCCTGACCCGACGCTCTTCGACGCCGAGCGCACTGATGTACTCAAAACCGCCCGGCTCTATCCGCCTGACTTGAGCCTTGAGAGGCACATCTCCGCCCCAGCGCTCAAGGCGCACCGGCATACCAGGTTCAATGCGAACCGCGTCAGCCGAGCGCACCTCTACCTCCACTTCGAGATAATCGAGATTGGCCAGCTCCAGGATGGGCTCACCAGGCTGCACCACGCGGGCGCTTTCAAAGGCCCGCCCAAGTATCACGCCGTCAACTGGGGCTGGCATAAAGAGTCGCCCAGCGGCGGGCCCGTGAGGCTTCTTGTCGGACTTACCAGGTGCTTCTTTGGCCTCCGCTTTTACGCCACTCGCAGTCGTTGAGCCGTGCGGATCACTAGTGAACATATCGAGAAGACCGTAGCCGACCGTACCGGGCCCTACCTCGAGCAGCGCAGCTGCCTGCTCACGTTCGGCCTGAGCCACTGCGAGTCGGAACTCGCTCGCGCGCTGCAGCGCCTCGAAACGCCGGCGCTCAGCGGCGGCGCGCTCCAGCTCACGCTCACTCACCGCGTCATCGGCTGCCAAATCGGCTAACCGTTGGTGCTCATCGGCAGCGCCATCAGCACTCGCCAGCGCTGCCTGCATATCGGCACGCGCGCTCTCTATCGCCGCCTCTGCAGCACTGAGTTGCGCCTGAGCCTGCGCCCGGGCGCGCGGATCGAGTGCCGCCGAGGCCAGCGGATCGAGCACTGCCAAGGTGTCGCCTTGGCTAACACGATCACCGGCATCCAGGTGCAAGCGGCGCACAAAAGCACTGACCGGGGCGGAGAGGACGTAGCGCTCCATCGCCCGCGTCTCGCCCTCCTCCTCCAGGGTTCTTTCTAACGCCCCGCGGCTAACCGTGCCCTCATCAACCGAGACCGGTGCGGGCCTGGCAATCAACACCACCAACATGGCTGCCAGCAGCACCCCCGCAGACCCAAGCAGCCACTTTTTAACCGAACCTGTCGCCCCCACAATTGACTCCCGCGAATGGCTACACTGTTTTATCCAGCCCCAGAGCGGCAAAGTAGCTGGAGAAGACGCTAGCCTAGTGGAGCTACGCTGCCAGTCGCCTGACGACCGCTCATTCTCGCGACTTAAGCACTTCAATCAAATCGAGCCGATCCAGGCGCCGCTTTACCACCCAACCGGAAAAGAGCCCGACAGCAAAAATAACCGCGCTAGCTGTGGCCATACCACTTAGCGAGGGCAACATCGGCACACGATATAGCTCCGACTCAACCGCCGCCACCATAGCGGCATAGAGAAAGTGGCCAATGACAAAGCCGGGAACAAGCGCCAGAGCTATTAAAACCGCTTGCTCGCCGATAAGGATGTAACCGATCTCATTGCGGGTAAATCCAAGCACCCGCAAGCTAGCCAATTCGCGCGCCCGTTCCGCCAAGGCTATACGGGCGTTGTTGTAAATCACCCCGAAGGCTATGGCAGATGCCAGCAGCATGGTCATAAATAGCACGGCGTACATTGTCTCAGCAACATACTCGCTGAAGCTTCTCATCGCCGCAGCGCTCTCGGTTACGCTGGCAGTCCGCGGTCGTCGATCAAGCTCAGTCAGCAACTCTTGGCGTCGATCTGGATCGACCGCCAGCCACGCCCCAGAAACCGCCTCGCCCTCACCCATCAGCCGATTGAGAGTTGCGAGATTGATGTAGACGGAGACGCCTACATACTCGGCGATAATCCCGCTCACCGGGACTTCGACACTGCCTCGACGCCCCTCGAGAAAACGGATGTGCAATGTGTCATCGATTTCGACGTCGAGCATTTCAGCCAGATAATCGGTTATCAGGGCACCCTCAGCGGGCAGGTTGACCTGCCTATGATCGGTGTCGATCAACCGCCGCAGGCTCGCATCCTGCTCCAAGCCGAGGATTGCCATGCGCTGATAGCGGTGCCCCTTACCCACCTCGGCACTGACGTAGCGATGCGGCTCGACCAGCTCCACCCCCGGCAGTCCAGCCAACTCGTGGATGACCTTGCGCGAGGTAGGCTCATAGAAAGAGACCGTGACATCATCACGCTGGATCAAGTTAAATTGCACCCCGATCAGGGCATCCAGGGCGTTGCGCTGATAGGGGCCTATCAAAAGGATCCCGACGGCGAAGGCTATACCGGTAACACTCAACATGGTGCGCAACGGCCAGCGCTCGAGTGAGCGTAAGATCATCCGCGTCGGCTGACCGAGATAGCGCTGCAGGCCGAGACGCTCGATAACTGTGGGGCGAAAACTAGGCGGCGGCTCAGGGCGCATCGCTTGCGCTGGGGCAAGTTTGGCCGCGCGCTGCACGGCAACCAGGGTACCGGCCACTCCGGCCAGCAAGGTAACCAGCGCTGCGATTGCAACGGTGCGCAGTTGAAGTTGATAGTCGAGAAAGGGGAAACGGAAAAAATCCGCGTATAAGGCGGCCATCCCCTCGCCAAGCCAATACCCCAGACCCACCCCGAGGAGTAGGCCAATGGCCAGAATAACCAAGACCAGCAGCAGATAGTGATTCGCGATGGCCAGGCGGGAGTAACCAAAGGCTCGGAGAATGCCTATGCTCTCGCGCTGAGTCGCGATCAGTCGGCCGATAACTACATTGAGCAAAAAGGCCGAAACCCCCAGAAATATTGCCGGGATAAGCAGTGTCATATCGCTTAGCTGCTCGAACTCATCCTCCAGCAACCGGTGCGAGAGTTGATGGTCGCGACTATACGCGCCCTGCCCGCCCCACGGTTCAAGGAGATGATCTAGCTCATCAATAACATCGCCGACGCGGGCATCCCGTTGCAGAGTCAGCACCACGTCATTAAACGAACCTTCCATGTCATAAGCGGCGGCCAGCGCCGAGCGGTTCAGCCACATGATGGCGTAGCGCTCAAAATCGGGCAGGAACTCCCCAGGGCGGATCTGATAGATAAATTCCGGCGAAATCGCCACTCCGACAATTTCCAAGCGCTGATAGCGGCCGCGGACTATGGCGCTCAAGCTATCGCCGGGCTGCAACTCATGCGCCTCAGCGAAACCATCACTAATCACAACCTCATCATCTCTATATGGCTCAGGCAGCCGCCCGGAGCTCAGGAACAGGCTGTTGAGTTCGGCATTGTCGCCATCAGGCAGTGAAATGATGCGACCGCTGATCGGATCCGCAAACCCCGCAACTTCAATATTAGCCCCCGCAACTACCCGCTCGGCAACGCGCTGCACACCAGGGATGCTTTCTATCTCCGCCACTACCCCTTGCGGGACACGCTCAGCAGCGGCGAAGACATCGGCAAATCGATAATCTTGATAGAACGAAGCGCGCGTCTCAGTAAGGGCATAGAGCGAGGTAAGAAACATCACCAAAGTGGCCACTCCGGCGGCGATAACTACCGCAATGGCGAAAACCTGGCTGCGCATCGCCACCAGCTCGCGCACCAGCTTATGGTTGAGGGCTCTCACCAGACTATATCTCGAGCCGCTCGGCGAACCGGGTTCGCCCGCACTGAGTCAATCAGACCATCCTTAAAGTCGATGACCCGGTGCGCCATGGAGGCTATATCGGCGTTGTGGGTGATGATCGCGGTAGTCGTGCCGATTTGCTGATTTATCTGCTCCAGCACCTCAAGCACGGCAATACCGGTCTTTGAGTCGAGCGCCCCGGTCGGCTCATCGCAAAGCAACACCTGCGGGCGCTTGGCAATAGCTCGGGCAATCGCTACTCGCTGCTGCTCGCCGCCGGAGAGCTGTGCCGGAAAGTGATCTATGCGCTTACCCAGCCCAACCATATCAAGCGCCTCCTCGGGGGCCATGGGATCGCGGGCGATCTCGGTGACGATAGCGACGTTTTCGCGAGCGGTGAGACTAGGAATAAGATTGTAAAACTGAAAGACAAAACCGACGAAATGCCGCCTAAACGCCGTGAGCACTCCCTCGCTAGCGGTGCTCAGATCCTGTCCCTGTGCTATGACCTGACCTGTGCTAGGCACATCAAGGCCGCCGAGGATATTGAGCAGCGTCGATTTACCGCTCCCCGACGGTCCTAGCAGGACGACCAGCTCACCGGCATAGATGGTTAGGTCCACACCGCGTAGCGCGTAGACCTCGACTTCGCCCATGCGGTAGACCTTGGTTATACCGCGGGCGTTGAAGACTTCTGAACAGCAGGCAGATTGATTTTTTTGTTCTGACACCATGCGTACTCCATGGAAGAGCCGCGCATACCGGCGGCAGTCAAATCACAGTCTGCCATCAGTTCATCTGCTCTACCTCAAAACCTACAATCTGGCGCTGCTCGCGGGAAAATTCTACGCCGATAAGGTAGATCGGCTTGCCCTCGCCTAGGTATTTTGCGGCGTAGCCCTTGTCCTTGAGCTGCTGCAGAGCCTTGCCTGTAGGTACCTGTTCGACAACCTTAAACTCGAAGAGATAGATAGTGCCGTTGAAATCGACGCTCATGTCGACTTTACCGGCGTTGCTCGAATCCTCAACGGTTACATCAAGCCCCAGGGCGGCAAAGTGGCTGTAAAAAACGCTGGCGTAGTGGCCCTCATAACGAGCAATGGGGTTGTTGCGGTACCAATCGTGGGGCAATGAGGCGTAGAGTCCTTTCAGGTGATCTGCCAAGGCCTCAAGATCGGCTGACTGCAGGACTCTGAACAGGGCAAGGCGCTGTCGCGGCGCCTCGTTAACACCAAGCGCCGGCAGTAAAGCTTGGTTGAGACTGGATTCGACTTCAACATTGGGGTAACCAAGGGTGTAGAGCCAGTAGCCGGTCATCGGCTCCTCGACATGGTGGACTGTCAGGTAGCCGGTCTGGAACAGCAAGGCCTCGGTAGCGATCTGCTCAACGTCGAAGCGGCTGAGCAGCTCGGCTTCGGTCTGCATCTGCTCCAAACGCGGAGTAAAGATACCGCGCTCGGCGAGCAGATCGACAAGGAATGTGGGCGTTGCCGACTCGAACCAGTAAGGGGCAAAACGGCGCTCCTGGAACAGGAGCAGTAGGTCGAAAGGGTTATAAACCGCTGCATTTTGCTGATCTGCCCAGCTGTAGCCGTTATACCAACGACGGATCTGTTCTCGATCTAGCCCCGACAACTCTGCGGCGAAGACGGAGTCGACATCGGTGTCGGTGTAGCCACAGATGGTAGAGTAATCGGTAGATAGTGTTATATCACGCAGATTATTCAGCCCCGAAAAGAGACTCACCTTACTGAACTTAGAGACCCCGGTGAGCAGGCAAAAACGCAAATGAGGGTCGGCGTCTTTTAATACCGAGTAGAGATTCTTTAAACCCTCGCGCAGCTCGCGCGCCCGATTCGGTGCAGTGATGTTATCGAGGATGGGTTTGTCGTACTCATCAATTAGCACCACCGCCCTGGCACAGTGATGCTCGTGGGCCTTGTAGATCAGCTCACGAAAACGGCCGTGGATGGAGGTATTATCTAAAGAAATGCCCAGCCGCTCGGCGGTCTCCTCGAGCAACTCCAGGATATGGGTATCGAGCTGCGAGCGATTCTGCATCACCCCATCGGCAAAGCTCAGCCGAATCACCGGGTGTGTTTGCTTCCAGTCCCACTTATCATGAACATACAGGCCGCGAAAAAGCTCCTCACGCCCTTCAAATAGAGTCTTAATGGTGTCGATCAGCAGGCTCTTACCAAAGCGTCTTGGCCGGGAGAGAAAAAAGTAACGCCCCTGCTCGACTAGCTGATAAATATGCGCCGTCTTATCAACATAGTAGTATTCACCGCTAGCCATGTCGGCGAAGGTTTGAATACCTATCGGCAGCTTTTTCTTAGCAGCACCCGTCAAATCGCCCTCCGCCTAGGACGCAAAGTTGATTTTGCATTATACAAGAAGGAACCTCCAAAGCGCCCCCCGCACAAATTTAAAGGTCAGGCCGCGCTCCGCCCTGATGTCAGCCCACTTGTATATAAAGCCCAGGGGCTGGTAGGACCCCCGCCCTTCACGATTGACACGAACAGCGCCCTCCTTGGTGGCAGGCCCTTCCGGGTCTGCTGGTGATTCGCGACGTCCAGGCTCCGGGTTCGGCCCGTGAGCGCACCAGCGTGGTTTCGTATTGCGTACGAGCCGGCCTAGTGCTGCTGATCCTCGTGGTCTTTCTGACCCCGCTACTGGAAATAATCCCGATGGCGGCGCTGGTGGCGGTGATGATCATGGTCTCCATCGACACCTTCAGCTGGGCCTCGATCCGGGATCTGCCCAAGCACCCGATGAGCACCAACATAGTCATGATTAGCACCGTGGCAGTTACGGTGATCACTCACAACCTGGCCATCGGCGTACTCACCGGCGTTCTGCTCGCTGCGCTGTTCTTCGCCAACAAGGTAAGCCGCTTCATGTATGTGCGCTCGGACGTGCAGAGCCTGCCCGACGATCAGACGCTGCATCGCCGCTACGAGGAGGAGATGCGCCTGCTGGTGCTCGGCAAGCAGGGTGAGGACGGCGATGCCGTAGAGCGGCATATCGGCAGTCACCTGGAGAGCACCATCCGCCGAGTGCAGAAGCCGATCCTGGTGGCACCGCTGGCCTTCCGCGAGCCAGAACGATTCCTGATCGCCTACGACGGCAGCCCGGCGGCCCGCAAGGTGGTCGTTCGCATCACCGAGAGCCCGCTGCTCCAGGGGCTCGAGGCGCACCTGCTGCTTGTGGACGCCGACACCGCAGTCAACCGCGAGCGGTTGCTCGCCCCGCTTCAGCAGCTGGATGCGGCCGGTTTCACGGTCCACGCCGAGGTCCGTTCCGGCGGGATCGACGAAACAGTGTGCAACTACCGCAAGGAGCAGGATATCCACCTCATGGCCATGGGGGCCTACGGCCACTCGCGGCTGCGCCGGTTCTTTGTCGGCAGCACGACCACCCACATGATCATGCGCTCGAGCACGCCGCTGCTCATCCTGCGCTAGGGTTCCGGTTCGCGAGCGGTGAGATTCTGCTATGCCTCGAAGCCAACAATAAAGAGCTGGAGCTAGTTGTTATGCAGCGGAGATTACCGCTTTCTCAGTGCTTGATGGGAGGTCGACAGCCACGAACAGCTCTTGCGGATACAGGTAGTCCTCTCCGGATTCATCTTTGACCCGCACCTGCCCCAGAGCTTCTGCGTCCGCATCTGGAACGACCTCATAAAGTTTCCGCCGCTCCAAGGACGCGGGATATTCCGCGTTATCGATGCAGATTACAAATTGCTGATTCATATCAGTTTCCCAAAAATCTTTTGATCTTGAATTCCTTCCGTCCTATGCCTGTCGCCTCATACCAGTGTATCTCGGCCCGACGCTCAACGCCACTGCGCAGCCTAATGGTGGCGATTCCTTTTCGCTTTCGCCATTTCCCCTGTCCGTAAGTTTTCCGGAGACGGGGAAGCTCACGAATTGAGCTGCCAACGGCAAATGTCTCAGCTCCCTCAATTTCTCCGATGATTTCGAAAATCACCTATTTCCCTCGCTTCTTATTTACATAACAGCGTTAGCGCAACACATGCGGGCGATTGGTAATAGCTCGGGAAACCGCTACCAGCTGCTGCTCGCCACCGAAGAGCCGCGCGTTCCGGCGGCAGCCAACCCCCAGCCTGCCATCAGCTCATCCGCTCTACCTCAAAGCCAACAATCTGGCGCTCTTCGCGGGAGAATTCTACGCCGATAAGGTAAATCGGCTTGCCCTCTCCTCGGTATTTTGCGGCGTAGCCCTTGTCCTTGAGCTGCTGCAGAGCCTTGCCTGTAGGTACCTGCTCGACGACCTTGAACTCGAACAGATAGATAGTGCCGTTGAAATCGACGCTCATGTCGACCTTGCCAGTATTGCTCGAGTCTTCGACGGTTACATCCAGCCCCAGGGCGGCAAAGTGGCTGTAAAAAACGCTGGCGTAGTGGCCCTCATAACGGGCAATGGGGTTGTTGCGGTACCAATCATGGGGCAATGAGGCGTAGAGTCCTTTCAGGTGATCTGCCAAGGCCTCAAGATCCGCCGCCTGCAGGATTCTGAACAGGGCAAGGCGCTGTCGCGGCGCCTCGTCAACACCAAGCGCCGGCAGTAAAGCTTGGTTGAGACTGGATTCGACTTCAACATTGGGGTAACCAAGGGTGTAGAGCCAGTAACCGGTCATCGGCTCCTCGACATGGTGGACTGTCAGGTAGCCGGTCTGGAACAGCAAGGCCTCAGTAGCGATTTGCTCGACATCAAAACGGCTGAGCAGCTCGGCTTCGGTCTGCATCTGCTCCAAACGCGGAGTAAAGATACCGCGCTCGACGAGCAGCTCGACAAGGAATGTGGGCGTTGCCGACTCGAACCAGTAAGGGGCAAAGCGGCGCTTTTGTAGCAAGAGCAATATATCGAAAGGATTGTAGATAGAATCGCAGCACTCATCCCCCCAACGATAGCCGTTATACCAGTAACGAATCTGCTCGCGATCTAGCCCTGATAACTCAGGGGCAAATACGGTATCGATATCTCTATCGGTATAGCCGCAGATGGTGGCGTAAGGGGCATCCAGAGTAATATCGTTAAGGTTATTCAACCCCGAAAAGAGGCTCACCTTACTGAACTTAGAGACCCCGATAAGTAGGCAAAAACGCAAATGGGGGTCGGCATCTTTTAATACTGAGTAGAGATTCTTTAAACCCTCGCGCAGCTCGCGGGCCCGATCCGGTGCAGTGATGTTATCGAGGATGGGTTTGTCGTACTCATCAATTAGCACCACCGCCCTGGCGCTGTGATGCTCGTGGGCCTTGTGGATCAGCTCACGAAACCGGCCGTGGATGGAGGAGTTGTCGCAAGAGATACCCAACCGCTCGGCGGACTCCTCAAGTAGCTCCAGGATATGGGTATCGAGCTGCGAGCGATTCTGCATCACCCCATCGGCAAAGCTCAGCCGAATCACCGGGTGTGTTTGCTGCCAATCCCACTTATCGTGAATATGCAGACCACTAAAAAGCTCCTCGCGCCCTTCGAATAGAGACTTGATGGTGTCGATCAGCAGGCTCTTACCAAAGCGCCTTGGCCGAGAGAGGAAAAAGTAACGCCCCTGCTCGACTAGCTGATGAATATGCGCCGTCTTATCAACATAGTAGTATTCACCGCTAGCCATATCGGCGAAGGTTTGAATACCTATCGGCAGCTTTTTCTTAGCAGTCTCCGGCAAATCACCCTCCGCCTAGGACGCAAAATGGATTTTGCATTATACAAGCAGGAACCTCTAAAGCGCCCTCCCCGCACAAATTTAAAGGTCAGGCCGCGCTCCGCCCTGATGTCAGCCCACTTGTATATAAAGCCCAGGGGCTCGCCCTCTATCGCCGCCTCTGCAGCCCGGCGGCAGTCAAATCACAGTCTGCCATCAGTTCATCTGGTCTGTCTCGAAGCCAACAATAAAGAGGTGGAGCGACAAGGATCACTGGCGCGAGGCACGAGCGTCCAGTGGATCCGCTTGTTGGGATTTCCTTTCTTCGGGATCGAAATCGACACTGTAGACCGCTTGTTCCTCTCGAACTTGGTATCCTCTTCCGCCGAGACGGCTGAGCATTGCTGCCATGCGGCATCCAGTTTCTCGTGTCCAAGCCCCATATCTCTTCGATCCCGATAGCGATCCCGATTTCGATTTCGATTATCCCAACTAGTTGTTATGCAGCAGAGATTACCGCTTTCTCAGTGCTTAATGGGAGGGCAAAGCCACTAAGATCGATGCTAGCACCCATTATTCCAGCAGCCTTTTCGGTGCATCCATGTCCTCGTGCAGCACACGAACAACAAGCACTTCCGATTCAAGCAATTGATAAAATAAAGCGTGATGCTCGACCTGCAATCTGCGATACCCAGAAAGAACATGGCCGTAGTTTGCACCAAGTGATGGATGATAAGTCAGCCCTTTCATACCAGCCTCAAGCCGATCCAGGTAATTATCCGCCTGATCAACTCCCCATTCCTCACAGGTATACACCCAAATGCCGATGAGATCTGATTCCGCTTGCGGAGTGATGTTCAACTTAAGCACTAACCATGCGCCTTTATCCGCTTACGGCCAGCCGCCTTAATAGCCGATATATCCAAAGGTTTCGGTGCCCCGCTTGATTCACCCTCAGCGAGGGCTTGCCTGAGTATGGCAAGACTTTCCTTGGCCTGCTGATCCCTTCGGATGAGATCGCGGATGTACTCACTATCGTTGCTAAACTGGCCGCTTTCAATCTGGGCTTTCACCCAGCCGTCTTGCTGTTCGGTCAGCGTGATGGTTTTCCGGTGCATGCTCATGGCTGCTCCTCCTAACATGGTAGAGGTATGACAATATCACACTGAACCAGGGGTGGCAGCATCCTTGCCCACACATCCCTAGCGCGCCCATACCATTACCAGCAACGGATCAGCTAAGAGAGTCTTACGCCTCAAACAGATCAAGATATATCTTCTCCACAGCAGCAACCTCAGGATCGGTCAACTGCGCGAACTCTTTGGTGCGGGCCCTCTTGGATAGTTGCCCAGCGTTTTG
This sequence comes from Halorhodospira halochloris, assembly GCF_002356555.2. NCBI lineage: Bacteria > Pseudomonadati > Pseudomonadota > Gammaproteobacteria > Chromatiales > Ectothiorhodospiraceae > Halorhodospira > Halorhodospira halochloris. Next base: position 970,404 of record NZ_AP017372.2, on the reverse strand, counting down.
CTGAAGAAAGCGGAAGAGCAGATCGAGCGTCGCATCAGGCATATCAACAATCTGCTCGATACGCTGGCAAAAGGCATCATAACGGCGCAAGAACTGCGCTTCCTCCGGCAGGTCGCGCTCGATGGTGCGATAGACACAGTGATAGAGAAACTCTGCATGTGGCGTCGCATCGAAAAAACGGTAAAAGTCAGCGCTAGCGCTGAGCACCTCAACGTTGCCACCTGCAGTCGGTCGCCACTCAATGACAGGGAGCAGACGCCGCGAGTAATCTTCAAGAACTTGCCGGTAACGGTCGATCTCCTCAAGCATCACCGCGGACACCGGAAACACAAGCCCCGGCGGATTAAAGCCGCGCTCGGCGAGCACATGGTGGATCAGATAGCGATGGATCCGCCCGTTGCCATCTTCGAAAGGATGCGCATAGACAAAGTCGAACGCGAGCACAGCCGCAGCTATCACCGGGTCAAGCTGGCCAGCAGCCTCTTGGTCAAAAGCGGTCATACCGGAGACCAGATCGGGCAGGTCCTCAGGCCGCGCACTAATGTGCTCGGGCAGCGGGCGCAAACTAGAATGCTCTCGCCCCCCCACAAAACCATCCTCTTTGCGCAGACCAAGCGTCACAAACCGAGCATCGCCTATAACTATGGCTTGCAGGCGAAGAAGCTCCTCTGCATCCACCGGGTGACGGCCTGCTTCACCTATCACCCGCGCCCAGCGCTGGATACGGTCTTGCGGCGGACGCTCGCCCTCAATAGCATAGCTCGACCGCGAGTCCTTCAAGAGCAGGAAGGAAGCCGTACGCGAAAGAATATCCTTGGGCACTTCACCTAGTACCTCCCGGGCGCGAGCGGACAGATCGAGATCTACCATCGCTTTTAGTGCCTCGGTGCGGAATACCAGAGGGCAAAACGACGGAGTTCCAGGCAGATTATTGCGAACTCGATGGCGCTTCGAGGCCACCCCTTCGCCTGCCCACTGGATGGCAGGATTTACCACTAGGACGTAGTTCCCGCGCTTAGCGTCGTTTAGCGGCAACCGCTCGCCTAGCAACCACTCGTACAGAAACCAGGCACGCCGCGTATAAGACCCAGTTGGCTTGGCACGGATCCATTCTGCGATTGGCTGCGGTCCGACCGCCTGAAAGAGCCGCTTCAGCACAGCGAGATCGAGCCCCTCGTGCTTGAGCGCGAAGGCGAGGTGGCCCTCAAAGGTCGCAGGAGGGCGGTGGCGCGGCGTTAGAATCTCCCAACCATGCTCTGAATAGACCCTGTGACGCTCACTCACTGCCCGTAGCTTGCGCGGCCAAGGGACCTGCAGATCGTATGCGTCGATCAGGGCTGCGTAGCCCACCGGTGTAGCGCGCTCGGGCAGCCAGAGCCCACGAAAAAAGGTTACGGCCTCCGAAAAACGCTTATTTAAAGCTCTCTCCATGAAAAACGATTATGAGACCGATCCCTCCTGAGAGCAAGGGCCATTGTTTCCGGGTGGGCGATCAACCTAAGCCGGTTTTGCTATTTCTTCCACCTCAAAGCCAACAATCTGGCGCTCTTCGCGGGAGAATTCTACGCCGATAAGGTAGATCGGTTTGCCCTCGCCTTGGTATTTAGCGGCGTAGCCCTTGTCCTTGAGCTGCTGCAGAGCCTTGCCTGTAGGGATCTGTTCGACGACCTTGAACTCGAACAGATAGATAGTGCCGTTGAAATCGACGCTCATGTCGACCTTGCCAGTATTGCTTGAGTCTTCGACGGTTATATCCAGCCCCAGGGCGGCAAAGTGGCTGTAAAATACGCTGGCGTAGTGACCCTCATAGCGGGCAATGGGGTTGTTGCGGTACCAATCATGGGGCAGTGAGGCGTAGAGTCCTTTCAGGTGATCTGCCAAGGCCTCAAGATCCGCCGCCTGCAGGATTCTGAACAGGGCAAGGCGCTGTCGCGGCGCCTCGTCAACACCAAGCGCCGGCAGTAAAGCTTGGTTGAGACTGGATTCGACTTCAACATTGGGGTAACCAAGGGTGTAGAGCCAGTAACCGGTCATCGGCTCCTCAACATGGTGGACTGTCAGGTAGCCGGTCTGGAACAGCAAGGCCTCGGTAGCGATTTGCTCGACATCAAAACGGCTGAGCAGCTCGGCTTCGGTCTGCATCTGCTCCAAACGCGGAGTAAAGATACCGCGCTCGGCGAGCAGATCAACGAGAAAGGTCGGCGTTGCCGACTCGAACCAGTAAGGGGCAAAGCGGCGCTTTTGTAGCAAGAGCAATATATCGAAAGGATTGTAGATAGAATCGCAGCACTCATCACCCCAGCGATAGCCGTTATACCAGTAACGGACCTGCTCGCGATCTAGCCCCGGTAATTCAGGGGCGAAGACGGTATCGATATCTCTATCAGTATAGCCGCAGATGGTGGCGTAAGGGGCATCCAGAGTAATATCGTTAAGGTTATTCAACCCCGAAAAGAGGCTCACCTTACTGAACTTAGAGACCCCGGTGAGCAGGCAAAAACGCAAATGAGGGTCGGCGTCTTTTAATACCGAGTAGAGATTCTTTAAACCCTCGCGCAACTCGCGCGCCCGATCCGGTGCAGTGATGTTATCGAGGATGGGTTTGTCGTACTCATCAATTAGCACCACCGCCCTGGCGCCGTGATGCTCATGGGCAGCGGCTATAAGATCGGCGAACTCACCGGGTATATCCTCGGCATCGCTGCCAGGCAAACGTAAATTATCTCGGCTGCGGCGCAGTTGGTAACGAATGCGCGCATCGAGTTCCTCGCGGCAAGTAACTACCCCATCGGCAAAGCTCAGCCGAATCACCGGGTGTGTTTGCTCCCAGTCCCACCTATCGTGAACATACAGGCCGCGAAAGAGCTCCTCGCGCCCTTCGAATAGAGACTTGATGGTGTCGATCAGCAGGCTCTTACCAAAGCGCCTTGGCCGAGAGAGAAAAAAGTAACGCCCCTCCTCGACTAGCTGATGAATATGCGCCGTCTTATCAACATAGTAGTATTCACCGCTAGCCATGTCGGCGAAGGTTTGAATACCTATCGGCAGCTTTTTCTTAGCAGCACCCGTCAAATCGCCCTCCGCCTTGGTCACTAGCCCACTCCACCACCAGGGCCTCGACCCACTCTATGTAATCGCCATAAACCTCCAGCGCTGGCCCGACTGCCGCCGCTACCCGATCCAAGTCTATGGTGTCGCACACAAGCAGACGCCGTCGCGAAGCGCTTGGAAGCGGACCAAAGGCAAAGTTCCGGCGTGGATGACAAGCAAATCCACCGGGTAGCCGACAACCTCCTCAAGGCGGCGGCACCACCGCCCCTGTGTCATGAGATCAGGAACTGCCGCCGGCAGCACCGCCAGATCGAGGTCCCGCCCCGTGCCCGAGCGGGCTACCGAGCCGAAGAGTAACACCAGGCGCCACTCATAGGTGCGCGCCAGAGGCTCGATAGCAGCGCGGAGCACTGCGATATCGACGCCGGTCACCGACTGTTGCGCTGCTTCGGCCTCGTCCATATATCTGTCCTGCTCAAAACCTGCTAAATGGCTCCCCGCTGATTATCGCACTCCTCCACCGACGTTTGCATTAGCCGGCACCGGCTTTGCCGGCAATCGAGGTGAATGCATTGTTATGCGACCGGAGCAAAGACCCTAGTGCCATTCACCCAGGCCGAATCCAGCGGCTGAGTATATAGCTGCTCAAGGGCACTCTTCTCCAGCATGCTCTGGGTCTCTCCCCAACATGCGCGACCGTCCGGATAGAGCAGCAGGATATGCGAGCACCAGCGCGCGGCGAGGTTAATGTCATGAAGGCAGAGGAAAACGCCACATCCACTGGCAGCCTGTTCGGCGAGCAAGGCCATCACCGCAACCTGATGGCGCAGATCCAGGTGATTGGTTGGCTCGTCAGCCAGCCAGAGGCGCGGGTTTTGCGTCAACACCGTAGCGATAGTCAGGCGCTGCCGCTCACCGCCGGAGAGCGTGCTGACCAAGCGCTGCTCAAGTCCGTCAAGCTCCAGGCGCTCCAGCGCTTGCCGGGCGACGCTGACATCATCGCCGCGCTCCATGCTCAATGGCGGCAGAAAGGGATGACGGCCAATCAAAGCGGTCTCAAGCACAGTCGCCGGGAAGTCGTCCTGACGCTCCTGAAACACCACCCCGAGGCGCTGTGCCAAGCGCTTACGCCGCCAGCGCTGAATATCCACCTCGGCTATCTTGACACTGCCGTGACGCGCCTTGCGCAACCCGGCTAGAGTATGCAGCAAGGTACTTTTGCCCGCCCCGTTAGGGCCTAGCACGCCCCATATTTGGCCAGGCTCGATGCTGAAGTTAAGCGGATTACCGTCGGGACGCTCCGGGATGTCGGTGATAAGCTCCTTGCAGCTTAGCCGCACGGTCGGATCAGCACCCGACCCGGCCGGGCAGTGCGGCGCTCCCCCCCACGGCGTATGCGCTTCACTGGGTTGCTGCCAGATACTCATCTATTTGCTCCGATGCAGCAGATACAGGAATAACGGCACCCCCAGCATGGCGGTAATAACCCCTACCGGCAGCTGCTCCGGGGCGATCAGCGTGCGCGCCAGAACATCTGCCAAGGCTAGCAGCGCCCCGCCGGCGAGTGCTGCTGCGGGCAGGATCAAGCGCTGATCGTTACCCAACACCAAGCGCAGCATATGCGGCACCACTAGACCGATAAAACCGATGCTACCGGCGGTGGTAACGGCAACGGCGGTAAGCAAACTAGCCGCCACGTAGACTCCCCACTCCAGGGGGCGTACCGCCACTCCCAAGGCCTGGGCCTGCATGTGGCCGCGGGCCAGCACATTCAAACTCCGCCCCAACGGAGCCGCGGCGAGCACCGCCACGCCCAGCACACTGAGGGCCAACCAGGGGCTGCGGGCATAGGCCATATCCCCCATCAGCCAGTAGAGCATGCCGGGCAGCTGTTCGGTAGGGCCAACCGCCAACATGAAGGTAACCAGCGCCCCCCAACCTGAGGCCACAACCACACCGGTGAGCAGCAACCGCGTCGGCGTCCAACTGCCGGTCCCATGGGCCAAGCCAAAGACTAGCAAGGTGGAGAAGAGCGCGCCGATAAACGCCCCACCGGAAACCATGGCCATACCTAATCCGGCCAGCATCGCGGTCAGAGCGCCTACAGCCGCTCCACCGGATAGACCCAAAACGTAGGGGTCGGCAAGCGGATTGCGCAATAGGACCTGCATCAGGGCACCGGCCACTGCCAGTAACCCGCCTACGGCAAAGGCCGCCAATACCCGCGGAGCGCGCAATTCGAATATCAGGGTCCGGTGTAGTGGCTCGCCCTCTCCAGTAATAACCGCCCATAACTGCGCGGGGTTAATGGGCACACTGCCGATGGCGACTGCCACAATTATGGCCAGGACGGCCAAGAGGCTCAGGGCAATGAGTGGCGGTGCTAGGCGGAGCACTGAGCGACCCTTAAACTCTGCTTGGGAGCAATCTTAGCGCCACCCTCGGTACCACAACCCCCTTGCCGAAGCAGCGCCGCTTGTAGCAAGTAGGCGAGCGCGTTGCTTAAGGTACCGTGGCTTAAAGGGCTACCATGAATCCCTAGCGGGCTTTCTCGAGTTGCTCGCATAGTTTAGCGGCTCCCTCTAACAGACGCGGGGTCGGCCTTTGAATCTTCGATGGCGGGACAAAGAAGAGATTCTGCTGCTGTACTGCGGTCATCCGCTCATACTCGCGCCACTTATCGAGCCAGGCCTGATTTGCCTCGCCCATGCCACCTACCACTATCGCCTGAGGATCAGCGGCGAGCACCGATTCGGTATCCAGACGCGGCGTTAACCGCTCTAGATGGCCAAAGACGTTGCTGCCGCCGCACAGGCGGATAACTTCGCTGATGATCTGCTCATCATTGATGGTGGTAATCGGATCGTCCCAAACCTGATAGAAGACTTCGACGTTCTCACCCTCGGCATAGCGCTGCTCGAGTTCGTCGCGACGAACTCGGAACTCATCCGCCTCGGCTTGCGCCTCATCGCTACTGCCCGCCAGTTTACCGAAGCGCTCCAAGGTGCTGGGAATATCTTCCAGATCACGCTGTTCGCTGCGATAAACCTTCACACCAAGCTCTTCCAACCGATCGAGCTGCCCGGGGGAGTTACCGCTGTGCCAGCCGATAGCCAAATCAGGCTGCTTGGCGAGTATGGATTCGACATCAAGCCGGTTATAGCTGCCCACCCGGGGCAGGTCCTGAGCCTGCTCCGGGTAGTCAGCGTGGCTCACCGCTGCTACTACATTTGCACCGGCACCGGCGGCATAAAGCAGCTCGGTGACTCCCGGCGAGAGCGCCACAATGCGCTGCGCCGGTTCGTCGAGACAGACTTCTTGCCCGGTGTCGTCGGTGGCGCAGATCTCCTCGCCTGTGGCTGCAGTCAGCGGCATGAGCAGAGCGAGGGAAAGCGCCGCGATTACTTTTTTGGTGTAAATCGGCATATATTTAACCTTGATCTATAAGCAGCGCCTGCGCAGTAAAGGCGATAAGCCATCATTACTCCTGCTCGAAGTGGATCGAGACGTAGACCGCCCGGCCAGGCTGGTTGTAGCCACTCACCGTCTCATAGTCCTTGTCCAGGGCGTTCTCCAGCGTACCGCGCAGGCTCCACTCCGGGGTAAAGGCATAGCTGGTGCGAAGGTTCAGCAGGCCGTAGCCAGAGAGGCGCGTATCATTGGCCGGATCGTCGTAGCTGCGCCCCCGCGCAAGAGCAGTGGCACCCACCGAGAAGTCGCCAAGCTGCCGGTCGATATCTACACGCGCCGATTCATTGGGCCGACGCTGCAGCTCGTTCCCGGTATCTCTATTCTCGTGATCGAGGTAAGTAAAGGCGCCGGAGATCTGCCATTCCTGCCATTGGGCACCCGCCTCCAGCTCGGCGCCGCGGATTCGTGCTTCGCCAATGTTAAAGGGTTTCTCTAGGCCATTTGCCGGTCTGCTGGAAATAAGATTGTCGATATCCGTCTGGAAAATCGCTGCATCCACGTAACCATCTCGTACCTGCCAGCGAGCACCTACCTCCGCGGAGGCGGACTCCTCGGCCTCAAGATCCGGGTTTCCTCCGGCAAGCCCCCAAGCTTGATTTTCAGGTGCATACAAATCGTTAAATGTCGGAGCCTTGAATGCAGTACCATAGCTCGAACGCAGCCGAAGACGATCCGCCGCGTCGAAACCCCAGGCGACCTGACCGGTCACGTTGTCGCCGTAGGCCTCGTTGTCGTCGTAGCGCAGACTGCCGCCGAGATCGTGGCGGCCCAGATCCAGCTCAAGCTGCGTATAGGCACCGACGTTATAACGGCTAGTTTCATCGTAATTATCATAGGTGTCTACATTTTCATCTCGCCAGTCACCACCAAAGGACCAGATATTATCGGTGCCCCAATACAATTCATTTCGCCAACTCACCTCATGGCGTTCAGTGTAATGCCAAGTCTCTCCCCGGCTGTCGACGTTATCCTGCTCATCCTTCGCCTGAGAGACGGCTAACTCGCTGAACCAGCGCTCGGTGATGTCCCCGCGAACCCCGCCGCGAAGCGCTTGAAACAGATAATCGGTGAAGTCATCCTCATCTGCCTGGTCGTCATACTCAGTCGTTCCTTCCGAGCGCATAACGGTAGTGAATAGCTCGCTCCCACCCGGCAGCCGTTGACTCAAACGGCCGCTAACGCTGGTGTTGTCAAACCCATTTCGTTGGTCATCGCCGTACTCTTCGCTGACATTGATACCGTCGGTGTGAAAATGACCAGCTGAAAGGCTGTAGCGGGTATCCTCGGTCCCGCCAGCTACCCCCACACCATATTCATAGGTGTTGAAGCTGCCGCCGCCAGCGAAGGCATTGACCCGGGGCGGCCCCTCCTCACCCTCGCGGGTAAAGACCTGCACCACGCCGCCGATGGCATCGGCGCCGTAAAGGCTGGTTCGCGGCCCGCGCACCACCTCGATGCGGTCGATCTCGGCCGGGGGCAGATATTCCCAGGCAGCCCCTCCTTGGGTCGCGGAATTCATCGGCACACCATCCACCAGCAGCAACGAATGATCGGAGTTGGTGCCGCGCATAAAAAGACTGGTGTCTTTCCCAAACGAACCAGACGTCGTCAGGCTCGTCCCCGCCCGCCCCTGCAGCAGGTCCGAGACCTGTCGCGGCTGCTGGCGGTCGATCTCGTCGCGGTCGATTACGGAGACTGAGGAAAGGGATTGGTCGACGGTCTGGGCCGTTCTAGTCGGCGTCACTACCACGGTCTCTAGGTCAGTCACAGCCAAACGCATCTCAGCAGAAGCTGAAGTTGCACCCAATCCAGCGGCAACGCCAGCTAATAAGACTCTCTTCTTATGCATTGTACATACCCCTTAGGCGCGCCACCCGCGCGCGCCGGACACTGTTAACGGAACAATGCCGCGGGGTTAGTGAGAGGGATCCATAAGGCGGGGTCTGAGTTTTTCTCTAAACACGTACTCCCACCCGGACCGCCGCACCCCGCGGCTCCTGGGTTCCTACAGGCCGGTCTCCGGGCTCGTGGGCGGGGCTAGTTAACAAACCCCAGATGGAAGGCCTTCCCATGAGCACCGCCAAGCGACGGAAAACTCACAGTGGCGCGGGCTGTCCACCTTTTCCCACCTACCGTTGCGGGGGCAGCGCCGGAATCGCCGCAAGACGCGGCTGCACCGGCTTCCCGTTTCACCCTCGGCTCGGATGAGCCATTGGGCACCTGTAGGTCGATCGAGACTTTAACGAAAGTTGCGTAGACATTCAACTTGGCAATCGCTGAGCCTGGCTCAGTACGGACCTTTAGAAGACTCCCCCTTAACCACCAATTTGCCTAAAAAACCGCCGCACTGGCATATTATTGGAATGGATCCCGTTACCCATGCGGCCAGCGGCGCCCTGATCAACCGAGTAGTAGCACCACGATCCTGCAGCGCTCCGCGCTTCACGATGCGCGAGCGCACCTGGCTCGGCGCCCTTGCAGGCCTCTTCCCCGATATCGACTGGTTCCTCGGACTGGTAATCGCCGACTCGCTGGTCTACTACAACCTGCACCGCGGCGAGACCCACTCACTGCTGATGTTACCGCTATGGGCAGTGCTGCTCGGCTGGGTCGTCGCGCGGTTGTGGCCCGGTCAACGCGACTGGCGAGATGGCGCCCTCATATTCGCCCTTGGCATTGGCATCCACATCTTCGGGGACTGGATCACCAACTACGGAACACAGCTACTTGCCCCGTTCTCTCGCGAGACCTTCGCCTTCCCGGTGACCTTCATCCTTGATCCCTGGATCACCGCCTCGCTCCTGCTCGGAGTATTACTGACTTGGCTCTACGGTGGACGCCTCTGGGCAGGCTTGGGCCTAGCCGCGGCCGGGAGTGTGATTGCGATCCAAGCAGTGGCCAAGGTGCACGCGCTGGAGCACGCCCGAGACGAGGCGCGTGACAGAGGCATGCATGGCGCTCAGGTCCACGCTATGGCGCAGCCGTTATGGCCGCTGAATTGGCGGTTATTCATCGAAGGCGACGACGCCTACTTGACCGCCCACTTAGGCTTCTGGTCTCAGGAGCAGCCCGTGGATGAAAAGGCCGGCCTTCTGACCCGGCACCGGCAGTCGTTCCGCCCCCCTGAAGCACTCGAGTGGGTCCGCCACCCCCGCTTTGGCGACGGCGCAGTGCGCGAATTTGCCGAGACGGCTTGGTGGCGGCCTGAGTTTGCCGAGTTTCGACGCTTCGCCGAGCTGCCCTATCTGCGCAAATTGGTCGACTATCAAGGCGATACCTGCGCTATCTACGCCGATATGCGCTTTCGCATCGCCGAGGTGCCACCTCCGTTCCAGTATGCCAGTTGCCGGACACCAGAGGGGGATTGGTACCGCGCCGACGTGGAGTACTGGATGCAGGCATTGGAGGAGTTAGAGCCGCTGCTCGACGAGCGCTAATGGCCACCGTTCTGGCCATGGCTGCACAGTCTCAGCTCGACGCTCGCCTGAGTAACCATTCGGCAGGCCCCATCCGAAACCGATACAACCACAATGGAGCGGCTAGTAATAAGGCCAGCCATACACCAATAACCACAACGAGTTGTTCCACCCGCGTCAACTCTCCATACAGCCCTAGACCGAAGCCATAGAAAATCGCGGTGCAGAGCAGTGTCTGCAACAGATAGCAACTCAGCGCCGTACGCCCTACGGCGACAAGCGGCCAGAGCGCCTTCTGCAACCAGCCCTGTTTATAGATCAGCATCACCAAAGCAGCCCAACCAATGGCGGTAAACGGTATAGCTATTTGGTTGAGTTGATCGGCAATCAAAAAACCGGATAGTATCTCCCAGTCGTAGGCTTCGCGGTGCATAACCCCAGCAATACTCAAGGTAATCCCCACCACAAAACCCCAGAGCGAAGTCTTTATATAGCTGCGCGCTGACCAGGAAGCGGTTAAAAAGCCCGATTTATAACCCGCCATACCTACCAGCATGCACCCCAATACGAGCCACCCAAGACTGGTTGGGATCCCGACAAAATACCGCGTTGCCACCTCGGTAAGACGCTGCTGCAGCTGCTCCATCCAGCTGCCCTGATAAGCGTTTACGGCCGTTACAACTTGCTCATGGACAGATGGAGCGGACGAGGCAAGTGCGACAAAGCCGGATACAGGCAGCTCGCTAATCCCCCAGCCAGCCACGACATAGGCCACAATAGGAACAGCGAATATAATTATTCCCCACGTTAATAGATAACGTACATCTCTATCCACGAAAAAGAATGCCAGCATCCCGATAAGGGCGTAGAGAAATAGAATATCTCCCATCCACAGCAACACCCCGTGGGCTATGCCTATTAATCCCAGGGCCGCCATCCGGCGCCAATGACAAGCCCAGTGATCCAACCCCTTGGAGCGGTGGATTTGGGTTAGCATCACTATGCTGGCGCCAAACAGCGCAGAGAATAGCGCTATGAACTTACCCTCAAAGAGTACGTGACTTACAAACCAAACAATGAAGTCACCACCTTGGAGTTCACTTACCAGTTTGGGGCTGAGGACCCCGGCAACCGGCATTGCAAACAGCTGGATATTGACCACCAGAATGCCCAGAACAGCTACACCGCGGAGTAGATCGAGGCTGCCCAAACGCTGTGCTGAGTTCATGGCGCTGTTTTGCAAGACTTTGCCGCTTTTCTGGATTATGGACTCTTCAGGTGCCTGCAGGGTAACACCAGCAGGTTAGGATTAGTAATTTACACATTCTCAGGAACCTCTGAAACTCCCCCCTGAGCCAACTAGCAAAACTTATGTGGAAGTCTTGAAGCCAGGGTTGGCACCATGAGGGCTCCGCTAAAACCTTCCCCGGAGCCATTTCTGTCCCGGTGTGGAGGTCTTGGCGCCAGGGATGGCGCCATGAAGCCTCCAGGTATGGATTCACGGCGTCCTCCACACCGGGACAGAAATGGCTCCGGGGAAGGTTTTAGAGGCACCCATGAACCCCCATAGATGGATTCACGGATGTTCCCACACTAGGACAGCTAATATGGCTCAAGGGGAGCTTATGGATGGACCCCTTGAGCCGTCACCAATTCGGCGTCTATTTAAAATGAAGCTTATTCAGCCTAAACACCAGCGCTATGGTGGCGAACTGCACCAGTATAGCTAAACCTGTCAAAGACCAATAAACAGGGCCGAACTTATCGATTACCCCGTGCAGAACCAGCCCCTCATTAGTGAAAAAGTGGAGCATTACTGACAGCGCAACACCCGGGCATACCAGAGTATAAGAGCCAGCTGAACGCTCCTTCCCCAAGACAAACCGACCGAAGTAGCCGTAACGTCTTAGCACCACCCAGCCGATCAGCAAAAAGGCGATTTGGATGACCAGAAAGTACATCAACATGCCCAATGTCTCAACACCGGCACCTTCGCCGCCGAGGTGAAACTCCACCCCATGGGTTTGCCGCACTAGAGTAATCCCAATAATCGTTAAGATAGGGATGACGATCCACAAACTTGGCGCACTAATGGGGTTGGCTGTCTGCTCAAGCATTGAGCGCACCCCGAGAACCAACATGATAGCGCCGCTAATGATGGCAGTGACCATAAAGAAGCTCGACAAAAACAGGCTAACCACTACGGTACCTGTTGTGTCGCTCATTGCCGCCGGTGCAGCTAAACCGACCCCTATCATGGCAAGAGCGAATGCCGGCAGCATTTGTGCCAGGCTATTATCGGCTGCGCAGTCGCAGTCACTCTCGGTGAGGACACGCCCCCAGAAGTCGCCAAGCAGGCGCAAAGCCCAGGCACCGACAGCCAGGAAGGCGAGCATTGCCAGCGGGAAGAGCCACTCAACGACCTCCCAAAGCCCCGGCATAAAGACCATACCGAGGATAAAGCCCACATTTATTGTCATGGCAAGCGTTAAGGGCCCGGCAAGAAGCTGTATCTCAGTCCTGGTGCCGCGCATTTGGCGGTAGCCCTCACTCGCCTTAAAGCCGCTATACTCGCGCAGGTTCCAGACAAGCAGGCGTATATGCAGATAGGCAAAATAGATTATCCCCAGCCATGCTAGCCCTATAGCGAACTTAAAACCGGCTCCGCCCTCTAGGAAGGTTGTTACTATATCGTCGAACAGTGGCACTGGCGCTTGAGAGCTCGGCACCCAAAACATCAGCCACATAAAGAAGGACACGGTTAGCCCTCCAGCTCCTAGAGCGGCGAGAAAGTAAAGAGGTGAGTATTGCGAGCCCATGTTAGTTGGTAGCCTATATCCCATATATTCTCCTTTGCATAATGATGTAATAATATATGTATATTGAATATATGGGATGTCAATGTCAAACGGCAGCTCATCGGTTCTTTGCCTCACAGCGACTCAGCGGCTAGTTTGGCGTTGATAAAAATATAATTGGACATTGATACCAAGTTATCTTCTGCATATAATCACGCCACTTAGCGAATGTGGGTGCTCGCGTGCTTAGCCACGCGGGTTAAACGGGAAGACCGGTACAGCCGCCACGGCGTGGTGAGTCCGGCGCTGCCCCCGCAACGGTAGGTGGGTTAAGTGGATTATAGAGCCACTGCAGAGCAACCGTCGTCCGGCGGACTCTGCGGGAAGGCAATCCACTCGGCGTCTCTTCGGCGCCACCCCACAAGCCCGGAGACCGGCCCACATAAGAAACCCATTAACGGCGTGCGGGCGGCGCGCTTGGGGGCTTGCCTAGCCGGTCTTGCTCCATTAGCAAGCACCTCCGGTAGGTGGCGGCTCTGAGCAGCTCGCCATCCAGCCTTCCCCCAGTCAGTCGCCTGTACTCGTAAAAGAGACGCGAGATCAGGTGACAGAAAAATTGTCGAGCAGCCACCGCGGGGAGGATTCCCGCGGCGGCATGACTGCCGCAGCGCTGGGTGCCTATCAGCTTTTCAGCGACAGCGAAAGATCCCGTATTAAAGGCTTTCTGGTCAATCGCTTCCGTGGCGATCCAGCCATCTTTGCCCCTGCCGCCGAGCAGATTACCCGCTGCACCGGTTGGCCTAACCTCGGCCTGATTCGCTGGTTCAATAAGGCCTGCTCACTCGCGCCGGAGGACTCGCTAGCCCTGGACCAGGGCCAAGGCCAAGGCAACGCTACTCGCAAGACAGATCAGTTGCACATCGTCGTCCCCCGGCTACCCCGGGTCGCTAATTTTGACGACCTCGAGCCACTCGCGGCTGAGCCCGGTGTCGCAATCAGCTGGATACCACCTGGAACTCCCCTGCCCCGGGATGCAGATATAGTCATGCTCCCCGGCTCCAAGGCCACCCGCAGCGACCTAGAGTTCCTCTACCAGCAGGGCTGGCACCACGACATTCACGCCCATGTGCGCCACGGCGGTTACCTAGTTGGTCTGTGTGGCGGCTTTCAGATGCTCGGGCAGACCATTCGCGATCCCCATGGCATAGAGGGCTCACCCGGCGAAATCGCAGGTTTGGGCTACATAGATATGGCTACCGAAATCGGCGGTGACAAGAAACTGATCGAGCTCGACTCCACAGATCTGCTATCCGACTGCCGCATCAGCGGCTACGAAATGCACATGGGCAGAAGCTTTGGCCCCGGCCTCGAGAATCCCTGGTTATTGCTCAAGGATGCTGACGGCCTGGCTGCGGAGTTCACCCCGGAGCAAGGGGAATCACCTCGGCCGGAAGGCGCCCAATCGCCGAGTGGCCGGGTCATGGGGGGCTATCTCCACGGCATCTTTAACAGCGACGATTTTCGCAGCCACTGGCTGACCAAAGTCGCTGGTCAGCCATCCTCAATCAACTACACCGCAAGGATTGAGAGCACCTTGGATGCGCTAGCCGCACAACTAGAAGAGGATCTGGATCTCAATGCGCTCTGGCAACTGGCTGAGGAACCAGCCCTCATCTCAAAGTAACTGTTTAGGGACATGTTTAGGACATGGAATCCACAACCCATGAACTGTGACTGCAATACGAGAGACAGCAACTAATGGCGAGCGGAGTACTCTACGGAATCGGCATCGGCCCCGGTGACCCGGAACTTATCACCTTAAAGGGGTTGCGCCTGCTGCGTGCGGCACCTGTGGTTGCTGCCTTTGCCAAGGCAGGCAGGACCGGCCACGCCTGGACCATCGTCGAACCTCACCTGCGTGACGAACAGGTGCGCATACGCATGGATTACCCATTCACCACCGAAATACCGGTAACCGATCCCCGCTACCACCAGCAAATGAGGGCCTTTTACGACTCCTGTGCCGAACACCTCGCAGAACAGTTATCGCGCGGCCTGGACGTAGCCGTCATATGCGAAGGCGACCCATTTTTTTACGGCTCTTATATTTACATGCATGAGCGTTTGGCGACTCGTTTTGACACCAGTGTAGATGCCCTCGGAGATTTATCCGACTTCGAGATGCGGGAGCAACTTCATGCCCGCGTACTTTACGCCATCATGGACCCGCAGCTGGAGCAAGCACTGGAGAGCTGGCTGGATCTAATCGATCCGGCAATTCCAGCACCGCTTCGCTCATTCCGGCGGATTGCTCGAGAGCCGGCATCGGTGCCAAGTGGAGGCCGTGTTACTCTCATATTAACTTAAACCAACTACTCAATTCACACTGCACAGAAGAGATGCTCAATGAGCCGACAGAACCCCGACTACGATCAGGATTTTAAGAACCTCATCGTCGACTACCCCAGAGAGGCCATATCCTTTTTCGCCAGCCGGGAGGCAGAGCGCATCGATAACTCCGCACGCGTGCTCCCTGTCCGTCAGGAGCAGCTCAAGGAGCGGCTGCGTCACCACTACCGGGCACTAGATACGCCGCTGCTTATCGAGTGGTCCAACGGCGAGCGCGAAGCACTGGCCTTCGCCTTTGAGGAGGAGACCCACACCGAGCGCTTCGACATCCATCGGCTCATCCACTACTGCACCGATCTTTCGCAGATGCTCGATACCACTCGCATTGTGCCGGTGGTCATTTTCCTCTCCGCACGCCCGGTGCCTACACGGCTCGATCTTGCCGGCGATGAGCATACATATTTAAGCTTCCAGTATCTCTATTGGCAGGCTGGAGCTGAACACTACCGGCAGCACCTGGACAGCAGCAATATCGTCGCTCGGTTGTGCCTGCCGCTTATGTACTGGAAAAGCCGTGATGAGAAGCTCGAGGCCCGTGCCTACGCCCTGCAGGGACTTGATGCTCTGGAGCCGGATCTGAACAAGCGGCTCAAATACACGGATCTTGTCGATAACTACTCGCAACTCGATGACGATGAGAAAGAGATATTCAAGCAACGCTATCCTGAGGAGGAAGCAATCATGGCCGGAATCGTAAGCCGCTCAAGACAAGAAGGTAGAGACGAAGGACTGCTGGCAGGAGAAGGCAAGTTACTCTTATGGCAACTCGAACAAAAGTTCGGGGAGACGGCGGTCGATCCCTATCGAGAGAAAATTGAAAAGGCTGACGAAGAAACCATCAAACACTGGTCAGTCAACATACTGACCGCTAATAGCATAGAAGAAGTCTTCCGGTAAAAACAGATCAACTACCCCCGGATTATGCACGACGGTAGGTAAAAGAGGTTGGCGCAGCGCCGGAATCCCTTCACAATCAGTGTTATGGAGACATTGACAACAGAAGGGGACGCTGCGCCATGGGTGAAACGTTATCGCTATCCAGACCATCTTTCAACCGTTCCGTACACGCCGAATCACGGGAATCGCATCTCAGCGGTGACTGCGGGGCGGTGTTGGTTCGCGAGGCCATCGAGCACACTGGGCTCATTGAGGGCCTGGGTTCGCGACTGCTTGATCCGAGGGATCCTAGGCGGGTTACTCACCCTCTCTCGGAACTCTTGCGCGATGCGCTAATAATGACCGCACAGGGTTGGGGCGATCAGGGTGATGCAGAGCACCTGCGCGGCGATCCGCTGTTCGCCCTCACCGGTAGCGATCGGCGCGGCCAGGCGGTGGCGGAGCGCTCACTTGCCTCGCAGTCGAGCTTTTCACGTCTACTCTCGCTGCTGGGCACGCCAGAGAATCACAAAGCGCTACAGGAGGCGATCATCGAATTGGCTGGTCGGCGGCTGCGCGCCGAGAACCGCGGCTACAAACGCTCTACGCTGACCATAGATATAGATGGCGTGCCGCTGCGCGCCCATGGCCAGCAGAGCGGCACGGCGTACAGCGGCCATACGCATCAGCGTCAGCACTATCCGTTGCTCGCCTCCTGCGCGGAGACGGGAGATCACCTCGGGGCGCTGCTGCGCGAAGGCACCGCCGGCCCCGCGGAGCAGGCAGTTACCTGGATCCCCCAGCTTGTGCAAGCAGCCCGGGAGCACCTGAGCGATCACATTCGGGTGCGTATCGACGCCGGGTTTGCCGATGGTCAGACACTCAACGCCATCGACTCTGAGGGTATAGAATTTATCGCCCGGCTACCTAGCAACCCGCAGCTCGAGCGACTCTTCGAACCCCATCGTTATCGCGGTCCTGGGCGACCATCGAGCAAGCCGCGTGAATGGGTAGTGGAAACCGAGCATCAGGCGAGCACCTGAGCGGTCGAACACCGCGTGCTCATCGTCGTCCAAGAGCATCCCGAGGAGTTGTTCCGGCGCTGCTTCTTCCTGGTGACGAACATGCCCCAACATCGCGCCAGCGGTGAGTTCATCTTGGAGCACTACCGCCGCCGCGGTAAGGCCGAGGGGCACTTCGGAGAATTAAAGACCGTCCTCGGCGAGTCGCTGCCGTGTAGCACCCACCACCAAAAGCGCAGCCCAGATGAGGTCTTCGCCCGCTCGCAGGCGCTGCTATCACTGCGGGTGATTGCCTACCAGATCCTCCATGTGTTGCGCGGCGAGGTAGAGCGGATGACCGGCACCGGCTGGAGCCTTGCAAGGGTACGTGAACGCCTTCTGAAGGTAGCTGGGCGTGTTCGTTTTCACGCTAGGTGTATCCAGATCGATATCGAGCGACGGGCTGCGACCTACTGGAACCGCCTGATGGGACGGCTAACCAAGATGCAGCCGCTACCAGGATAGCCGAAGCACCCACTACCAAACTCCTATAATGCCGCTGGCAACGCCGGCGGGGGGCTGCTATGTTCAAAGCACCTCAAGACCTCACGGAAAGCATGGTATTGCGCTCTTACTAGCCCCCAAACGGGTCGAAGTACGCTGCAATGACCCCTTCATGAGTGCAAAGTGGCTTCGGTGACCGGTGAGCAAATCCCTAGTTGGCTAGGTTCAGAGGTGGTGCTGCATAATCCGGGCATAGGCGGAATATGCATGCTGCTCGGCTCTGCCGGTCTGATATGGCTCAAGATATTTGCTGGCCCAGCCCCAAGCGCCCGCGAGACGCTGCCAGCCGACTACACTCTGCTACTCCTGCTGTTTGCGAGCGCTGGCACCGGCCTAATGCTGATGGCGCTGCGCGATACTGCGGCTATGGGCATGCTATTAGCGCTGCACCTAGGAACTGTGCTGGGTCTCTTTATCATCATGCCATATAGTAAATTCATCCACGGTGCCTATAGGGCGGCAGCCTTGCTAAGAGCCGCAATGGAGCGGCCAGAGTAAAGAAAAAACAAGGGGACCAATTTATCTTTGAGTGGGAACATGCTCGATCAATAACCCCAACCAAAAGATAAATTGGCCCCGTGCCCCCTCAGCCCCACTATTTGGCTAATTCAAGCAGCGCATCCAGATCCAGGTTGGCTTCGCAGTGATCGGCCAACTCTTCTAGAGCAGCCTCCACACTTGCCTCATAATCAGATAAGGCAGCTTGCCCGCCGACACTAGACAGCCAAGCAGCGCGGAACTCATCGCTGCCAAAGATACCGTGCAGGTAACAACCGGCAACCCGCCCAGCGTATGATACCGCCCCCTCAGGGCGTGGAGGACTGCTGCCATCGTCGAGTAACAGCCAGGGCTGGCTCATCCCTGGACCCGCGGTGCGGCCCATGTGTATCTCATAGCCGCTGACCCGACAGTCGCTGTACCGATCCCGGGCATCAAGATCAAGTAGCTGTTTTTCGCCACCGATCTCCGTTTCTATATCGAGCAAACCTAGTCCAGGGGTCTCGCCGGGCTCGCCTTCGATACCCAGTGGGTCGCGGACTACCCGACCGAGCATCTGAAAACCGGCACAGAGACCGACAACTCGCCCGCCCTGGCGCACCAGAGCCTGGATATCGATATCCCAACCCTCGCGTCGCATCACTTCCAGATCGGCGCGAGTGGCTTTCGAGCCGGGTAAAATGACCACATCGGTGTCGCTCGGTATCGGGGTGCTAGGCTTAATCCAGCTTACGCTCACTCCAGGCTCGGCAGCCAGCGGATCAAGGTCATCGAAATTGGCAACCCGAGAGAGTTGCGGGACGGCGATCTTAAGGCCTCTGCCATCGGTAACGGCGGGCCTCTCCAAAGCCAACGAATCCTCAGCTGGTAAACGTGAGGCGCCTTCAAACCAGCGCACAACCCCTAGCCAAGGCCAGCCGGTGCGCTCAGTCATTAGCTCACAAGCTGGTTCAAACAGTGAAATATCGCCGCGGAATTTGTTAATGATGTAACCAGCTACCCGGGCATCCTCGGACTCGTTGAGCAGCGCGTGGGTGCCGACAATCGCGGCCAGTGCTCCACCCCGATCAATATCACCAACAACCACTACAGGCAAATCCGCCAACTCTGCCAGCTTCATATTGGTGATATCGGACTTGCGCAGATAGACCTCCGCCCCGCTGCCAGCACCCTCGACCAATACCAGATCCGCATCAGCCGCGGTGCGCTCGAAGCTATCAAGTACCGCCGGCAACAGGTGCGGTTTTAGCTGATGGTAATCCTTAGCGCGCCAACTACCCAGCACCCGCCCACGCATTACCACCTGCGAGCCGGCTGTGGTCTGCGGCTTGAGCAAAACAGGATTCATATGAATAGAGGGTGTAACCTTGCAGGCCCGTGCCTGGAGCTGCTGAGCTCGCCCGATTTCCCCCCGCGGAATCTCGCCGTCCGGCCCGGGCGGCAAATCGCTATCGGGGGTCACTGCAGCGTTATTGCTCATGTTCTGGGCCTTGAAGGGCCGCACCTTCAGCCCCCTGCGCGAATAGGCTCGACAAAGGCCAGCCAACAGCATACTCTTGCCGACATCAGAGCTGGTACCCTGGAACATCAGCGCCCGCGCCTTGCGAGTGCCTTTATCAGTGAACGCAGGGAAATCAATCATATATACAAGGCAACACCCTTGTGCCGCTCATCCCGCCGTAATCATCCGTGCAGGCGTTGGGTGATTTGCGCCACATGCTGCCCCTGGTAACGTGCGAGCGATAGCTCCTGCTCGTTCGGCTGCCGGCTGCCATCCCCGCCAGCTATGGTGGCGGCACCGTAGGGGCTACCTCCCTTAACCACTGAGAGGTCAGTCAGCTCAGCCGCCGCATAGGGCAGACCGACGATAACCATGCCATGGTGCGCGAGGGTGTGCCAAAACGAGGTGATTGTTGTTTCATTGCCCCCGCCGGTGCCAGTGGACGTGAAGACGCTACCGACTTTGCCAATGAGTTTGCCGTTGAACCAGAGTGCGCCCGTCTGATCGAGAAAGTTGCGCATCTGCGCGGCCATATTGCCGAATCGGGTCGGCGTACCAAAGATGATCGCGTCGTAGTCAGCGAGCTCTTCCGGGCTTGCCACCGGGGCCTGCTGATCGAGCTTGGCACCGGCCTGTCGTGCCACATCCTCCGGCATGGTCTCCGGCACCCGCTTGACGGTAACGTCGGCGCCAGTCCCGCGCGCACCCTCTGCGACCGCCTGGGCGAGGGTCTCAACGTGCCCGTACATAGAATAATAGAGAACAAGAACCTTGCTCATCGAGCCTCCTTACTTACCCGTGGCTGTAATAGGGTTGCGGGAGTCAGGATCATGGAGCTACAGAAACCCCATTTCGACAACAATGCACCAATCATCGACTTGTTTAACATCACCGCCCTATTCTCATCAACTCGTCAATGATGCTCGCTCTCGAAGGGGTGGAAGAGGATCTGGTGCATCTGCTCCGCGGACAACCCCTCGAAGTCGTCTATGGCAAGGCGATTAGGCTGTTCTAGCTGGGCCTGCATGGCATCGCTCGCTTCATCAAGGGAACCAAAGCCGCCATCCTGCGCCTGCTGCTCCAGTACCTGCTGGAGCTGCTCAAAGATAGTTCGGCCCGGTGAGTAGCGGTCGTGGCTCATAGGACCCAGCCTCGTTGTTCAAAAGTAGCATCTCTCATTGGAGGTATCCGTTACTATTAAACCACAACAAGGGTAAGCGGTCATTCTGGGACGTACTACCTAAACTAACAGGCAAAATAGCTACCCTTTTTCGCAGCTCGCCCGTAGCGGACTGAAATTGCCCGAGTCGATATGAAGATAAGGTCTGAATCTGGCCCTGTTTGAGAAGGGATTAAGACTGCGAGCAGGTATTGACCAACCTATGAAGGGCTTTTTGGCCCTTGACATTTGCCTGTCAAGACCACTCAGCCAGTCAAGTTATGCACAAGGCTCAATGCTTGCGATTTGGACCAATAATCAGCCTGTGATAAAGCGCAATTTCCACTTTGATGCCTTGTGTGACGGCTATAACCCACTGATTTTAATATTCCCAACGCCTGTCTGAACAAAAACTATCCAAACCCGCCAAATGCCCATTCTGATTAGGAAGATGGAAACTCTCCACAAAGTTTTCCACAGCTTTTGTGGACAACTTCAGTAGCTCTCCCGCCTTCTGATCCACCCTACTCTAAGGCCGCGCCTACCCTTAGGCTCTCCAATTGACATGAGCAATCAAGCATCTCCTTTACCGCTCAACCGCCGCTCTCCCCTCCTATTATGTAGTGCGCTGAGAGGGTTATGTTTGGCTATCCCGCTACAGAGTAGCCAGCATAAGGCGGCTCTTTGGAAAACATCTGATAGACACCCAGCTCCATCAGCACTCTAGCGGCAGTTCGAGCCGCCAAATCGCGCTGCGTGGCCCATTCCGGCACGAAATAGCCATCGTTTGATATGCCATCACCGTGCGCCTAATATGATAAATATGTCTCACCCCGGTCACTTGCATAGTAGTTACCCGCCCCATGACTCGCATCCAGGGCATATTCCCAGGGGTTGCGCCCCATAGATACACCTTGGATTGGATGCGGTTTGCGCGCCAAGCCTAAAATGGAGCGGACGCTCTAGGCAGCCACTTTTGTAGCAGTGTCACCCCATAGTTGGATTGTTCACTAAATTGCTCTTCATGCAACCGAATGGCAACCTCTGCCCAAGAGACCTCTGCCCTGCCGAGCGCATCAGAGCTGTGATTACTATGCTCTATATAGGCGCCATGTTCCCTAGCCAGCTGATGCAGTTCCTCTATGCTTACCGCATGCATGCCACGCTCGGTATCAGGCTCACCTAAGCGCAGCGTGATCGCCAAAACACCGCCGGGCTTAAGTAGCGTTACCAGCTTACGGAAAGAGCGTGAGCGCACTTTAGGCGGCACATGCATCCAAACCGCACTTAGCAGAATCACATCGAACGAAGTGCCCAGGCGATGCACCGCAGCCAAATCGGGAAGTGAATCACCGAGCCAGCTTATCCGCTCATCAGGATGACGGCGCTGCGCCTCCTGACGCAGTTCAGCGGCTGGCTCAACCGCCACTACGTCATGCCCTTGCTCAGCCAGCCAGGCTGCGTCACGACCGGATCCAGCACCTATATCAAGCACCAAAGCACCACCGCCGCTGGGCAAATAATCACGCAACCAGCCGTGCACCTGATCAAAAGAGAGCTGCTCATATTGATCGGCAATCTGCGCGGCGCGGTTGTTGTACCAGGCGATGTTTGGGGGCTGGGTGTCGGGCATTGGTGGTTTAGTTTAATTAGCTTAGGGTTGATGTTGTTGGGCAAGCATATCAAGCCATGACGGGCCACACTAAATAGAAAGTCAGAGGTTATTAAGTATCTATAATATTCAAGTGGCATCGAATGGCTCCGCCAATTCTTTACGGATTTTGGCAGCCAACAACAACCGCTGACAGTCTCATGCCACTTCGCTCCAACTCCGTTCGACCAAAGCCTGCGGCACAACGAGGTTCCATTCGGCGATGAACCGAGTCTTCTCGTAATCCCTGCGAGCGATATATGTTGGTTGCCGTGGGCGCCTCTCCCGCAAGATTCGCAAGTGATCCTCCTGAACCATCAAGCTGTCCCGATGCAGATCAAGGAACCAACCAACCTTGCCCACTGTGGTGGCTTTATTGAGAAGCAGTGCATATTCCACCACCTGCTCCAAGTCGAAGAACTCCACCATCTCCAACGAGCGCCAGAGTTCCTCCCAGCCGCCACATAGCTCGGGACGATCCAGCGCATCTACCAGTGTGCGCTCCAACCCGGTGACTCGTACGCTCTGTCCACTCCGATCATGCTCTTCCACCCCAAAGAATGGCTCTGCGCTCTGCTGCAGCGCCTTCGGAAAGCTCACGGGCCGAAAACGCCAGCCCCGAAAGGTTGCCGCGCGCGCTGCTCGCGCCGTCTGGTATTGCGATTCGGAAAAAACGGAATAGGCGCGGGCGTGAAACTCTAACGCCGTGTGATATGCAAGGACAGCATCTTCCGTCATCCTTGCTGCAACGAGGAAAGGATCGACGCTACAGCTCTCGGGCGTCTCCCCGGTGCGTAACACCCAGTAGAGGCCACGACGGATCCTTAAAATGCGGCCTCGCTGCCGGTAATATGCGAGCAAAGAGTCACGACTGCTCGAAGTCAGATTAAGCGCGTCTCCGAACTCTTCAGCAGTGAAAACTCGATGTGTAGCCAAAAAAGATGAAGCAGTCACCGATCACTTGCTCATACTGCGCAAAACTTGCAATAAGTTTGCTAGTTGTAATCTGCAAAATCAAGATCAATTCCCCTCCCCTTTTACGCTGCGAAGATCAATTCTGGTGTTCAGATCGAGAGGTCTCGGACATTAATTGGCAACTTTAGCTTCATCCCATCTGCGCCAAGACAGGCACACCAGGCTGTTATTTCTATGAAAGTCTACGACTCCCCCACCTCATAAGCCGCCATCAGCACAAACATCTGTCTCGCAATCTCAAAGGCCTGCCCCTAATCAACCAACCCCCTCCAACACCCTCAACTCATACGCCACACCACTCGCCTTCACCGCCTCTACACTCTCCCTGGCTTTCTCAGCGCTATTGGCAACTCCGGTTACCTCAGGATAATCAGCCCACTCCCCCTTGATATCCATCGCCACCCAATCGACCCACGCCAGCACCTCCTGTAGCCGCTGTGGGTAGCTACCGGCAGTGTGCAGCCCGACCTTAAAACCAAGGTTACGCACCGCCTTCACTGCACCGACGATCCCCGGCTGCATGGTCGGCTCCCCGCCGGAGAAGACCACCGCATCGAGCAGACCCTGACGGCGGCGCAGCCACGCTAGCAGATCTGCCCAGTCCAGCTGATTCTCCCCGCGCGCTGGCAGCAGCTCCGGATTGTGGCAATAGTGGCAGCGCCACGGGCAGCCCTGGCAGTAGATCACCGCCGCCAGGGCATCGGGGAAATCGACCGTCGAGCAGGGGGTCATCCCCCCTACTCTTAGCACCTGCGCACTCATGCCACTTCTGCCTCAGCCACCACACGGCGCTCCTCAAAAAAAGCCCGCTCGCGGTGCTCGGCTCGCTTACCGTCATTCCACGACTGCACCGGGCGGTGATAACCCATCACCCGCGTCCAGACCTCACAGCGTGTGCGCAGATCATCAGCAAGCGGCTCAGCGTACCCGGCCGCACGCAAGGCCTCATCGCAGTGCGGGCAGAAGGTGTGCTCGCCACTGAGATAGCCGTGGGTTGGGCAGATCGAAAAGGTCGGAGTAATAGTCAAATACGGCACCCGGAAGCCTTCCAGGGCGCGGCGTACCAAGCGCTTACACGCCTCGGCACTGGAGATGCGCTCCCCCATATAGAGATGCACCACAGTACCGCCGGTGTACTTACCCTGCAGCGCCTCCTGCAGCTCGAGCTCCTCGAACGGATCATCGGTATAGTCGACCGGCAGCTGCGAGGAGTTAGTGTAGTACGGCGCCTCAGCAGTACCGGCCTGCAGAATGTCCGGGTAGCGCTTGCGATCTTCTCGGGCAAAGCGGTAGGTCGTCCCCTCGGCCGGCGTCGCCTCAAGATTATAGAGATGGCCGGTCTGCTCCTGGAACTCGCTCAGGCGAGCGCGGATATGATCCAGCAACCGCAGGGCAAATTCACGCCCTCCCTCCGTGGTCAGATCATCGCGATCGGCGGTGAAATTGCGTAGCAGCTCGTGGATACCGTTCACGCCGATGGTCGAGAAGTGGTTGCGCAGCGTGCCCAAATAGCGCTGAGTATAGGGGAAGAGCCCGGCCTGCATGTGGCGGTCAATAACCTTGCGCTTAATCTCCAGGCTATCGCGGCCCAGCTCCAGAAGCCTATCGAGGGCCGCAAAGAGCCCCTCCTCATCGCCGCGGTGCAGGTAACCGAGGCGCGCACAGTTGACCGTCACCACACCCAGCGACCCGGTCTGCTCCGCCGAACCAAACAGCCCATTGCCACGCTTGAGCAACTCACTCAGATCGAGTTGCAGCCGGCAGCACATCGAGCGGATCATATTCGGCGAGAGATCCGAATTGACGAAATTCTGAAAGTACGGCAGCCCGTACTTGGCGGTCATCTCCATCAACCGCTCAGCATTCTCGCCCTCCCAGGGAAAATCGGGGGTGATGTTGTAAGTCGGGATGGGGAAGGTAAACACCCTGCCCTTGGCATCACCCTCGGTCATCACCTCGATATAGGCGCGGTTGATCATATCCATCTCGGCCTGCAACTCGCCGTAGGTGAAATCCATCTCCTCCCCGGCGATAAGCGGCACCTGCTCACGCAGATCCTCCGGGCAGACCCAATCGAAGGTCAGATTGATAAACGGTGACTGCGACCCCCAACGTGAGGGGACATTCAGATTATAGATCAGCTCCTGAATATTCTGCCGGACCTCGGGGTAACTGAGCCGGTCTTTACGCACATAGGGCGCCAGATAGGTATCGAAGGAGCTGAAGGCCTGCGCCCCGGCCCACTCGTTCTGCATCGTGCCGAGGAAGTTTACGATCTGGCCGATGGCACTGGAGAGATGGCGCGGCGGCCCCGCCTCGACCCGCCCAGCAACCCCGTTCAGACCTTCATTAAGAAAGGTGCGCAGCGACCAGCCGGCGCAGTAACCGGCCAGCAGATCAAGATCGTGGATATGGATATCACCACTGCGGTGGGCATCGCCAACCTCCGGCGGATAGACATGATTGAGCCAGTAATTGGCGGTCATCTTGCCGGAGGTATTCAAAATCAGCCCACCTAACGAGTAACCCTGGTTGGCATTGGCATTAACGCGCCAGTCATCCCGCTGGAGATACTCATTAACCGACTGCTCAACATCGATCAGCGTCTTACGATCGGCCCGCAGCCGCTGATGCTGCTCCCGATAGGCGATAAACGCCCGCAGGGTTCGCAGATAGCCGGCCTCAAACAGCGCCCTCTCAACCGTATCCTGAATCTGCTCAACCTCCGGCCGGTCACTACCCGACAGCGCGGCAACCACCTGCTCGGATAAGCGCTGCGCCTCCATGGCACCGAACTCATCCGTCGCCGCCCCGGCCTTACCGATAGCCGCGGTGATAAGATCGGCACAGAAATAGGCACTACTGCCGTCGCGCTTTACAACAAGAGTGGGAATCTGAGTCATATGCTGGCTGCTCTTATGCCGTTTGTGGAAAATTAACAGGCCCAAGCCCTATATGTTGTATTTGGAGTGCGGTACATGCAACTATATATAGGACATGCTCGTGAGGCAACAGCTAAAACACGAGATTCCCAACAGCATTAATCTGATGGAAGATTTGCATCCTCTGGTGCTGAAGGGGATAGAGTGGAAACAATGACAGATGGAAGAGAGAGAAATTTGATGCTAACCGGAAGCCGACAGAAGCCCTGGAAAATACGCAAGCTAGGCTACCTAGTTGGAGCTCAAAAGGCTTAAAGCTTGGCGCGAACAAGTAGATTGGATCTGCACCTGACAACAGTAGTGACAATAGGTGGCCTCTAAAAACTCCGCCGGCGCCACCATCCGCACCGGTGTGGAGGTCTTGGCGCCAGGGATGGCGCCATGAAGCCTCCAGGGATGGATTTACGGCGTCCTCCACACCGGGGCGGATGGTGGCGCCGGCGGAGTTTTTAGAGGTTCCCAATAGTAGTTTTGGAGGCAGTCCAGTGAGCCATCAAGGAGTCTATCTGTGCAGTTAAAATCGACCACCTGGCGCTTAGCGCGCATGGTCGCTCAGTATCGTTGGCGACTCGCCGCTGCAGCGACGGCGATGCTAATTGCCGCTGGCGGGGTGCTGGCTATCGGTCAAGGTTTGCGCCTTCTAATTGATCAAGGGATCGCCGAGGGCGATGCGCAAATGCTTGATCGCGCCCTAGTGGCAACCCTGGGCATGATCCTGATACTGGCAATTGCATCGGCAAGCCGCCACTATTTAATCACCTGGATTGGTGAGCGCCTTGCTGCTGATTTAAGGAGTCTAGTCTACAACCGCCTGCTGAATTTGGAGCCGGACTTTTTTGAGCGCAATGGTGCAGGCGAGATCCAATCTCGCTTAACGGCTGACACCACTGTACTGCAGAACCTTTTTGGGTCAGCAATCTCCATCGCTCTGCGTAACACACTGACCTTTGTTGGTGCCCTAACGCTGCTCTTTGTCACTAGCCCACAGCTTGCTTCCCTAGTGGTCATAGGCATCCCATTAATCATGTTGCCGATATGGTGGTTCGGTGGCCGTGTGCGCCGCCTATCCCGGGATAGTCAGAGCCGCGTTGCCGATCTCGGTAGTTTTGCCGGAGAGTCGCTCCACGCCATGACCACTGTTCAGGCTTTCGGTCATGAGAGGGAGGATCAGCGGCGTTACGCGGAACGGGTCGAGCAAGCTTTCAATACCGCCATAAGGCGCACCTGGCAGCGTGCGTGGTTGACCGGGGTGGCATTGCTGTTTGTCTTTGCTGCAGTTGGGGCCGTTCTCTGGCAGGGAGGCCATGAAGTTCTTGCCGGGAGGATGAGCCCTGGTGAGCTTTCAGCCTTTGTCTTTTACGCCGTATTGGCTGCCAGTTCGATAGCATCTATTGCTGAGGTCGCGGGTGAAATCCTGCGCGCGGCAGGAGCTACCGACCGTATCTTTGAACTCATAGACACCGAGCCGCAGATCCAAGCGCCTGCCCATCCGGTGCCGCTAGCTAGGCCGCCGCGCGGTGAAGTCAGCTTCGCCGAGGTAACCTTTAGCTATCCGGGTCGTCCTCAGCTACCCGCTTTGCAGGATGTTAGCTTCACCGTCCCGGCTGGTCATCGTGTAGCCCTGGTCGGGCCTTCCGGGGCCGGGAAAAGCACGGTGTTACAGTTGATGTTGCGCTTCCATGATCCCGACAAGGGGGCTGTAAGGTTCGATGGCGTTGATTTGCGCCACCTTGATCCTTCCCAGCTGCGCGCCTGTACCGGCTTGGTGGCACAGGAGCCGGTACTCTTTACTGGCAGCGCTGCCGAGAATATCCGCTATGGTAAGCCGGGGGCGAGCGATACGGAGGTAGAACAGGCTGCTCGAGATGCCAACGCCCTCGATTTTTTAAGAGATTTGCCACAAGGGTTAGACACCGAGCTTGGTCCGAATGGGGTACAACTCTCCGGCGGTCAGCGCCAGCGGATTGCTATAGCGCGGGCTTTGCTGCGTAACCCGGCGCTGTTGCTGCTCGATGAGGCAACCAGCGCCCTCGATCCGGAGAACGAGCAAATTGTCCAGCAAGCATTACAGCGGCTTATGGCTGGCCGCACTACTGTGGTGATCGCCCATCGGTTGGCAACAGTAAAGGCCGCGGAGCGTATTATCGTTTTCAACCACGGCAGGATCGAAGCGCAAGGAACTCACGCTGAGCTGCAGGCGAACAACAGGTTATATCGGCGTTTCTGCGCTTTGCAGTTCGCCGATCAGCTCAATGAATATCAGCAAGACAGATCAAATCGTGTCGAGCTGAGTGATTGTTAGGCTGGGGCGCCCCAGGCTGACGCGCTCAGGGCTATTTTTGATAGGTGTTAGATACGAGTCTTGTTTGATGAGGTGGAGGGGTGATAACCCCTCGCTTGAGTTGGCGTCCCCAACGGGATTCGAACCCGTGTCGCCACCTTGAAAGGGTGGTGTCCTAGGCCGTCTAGACGATGGGGACGTATTGCCTTGAAGCGATGCAGATAATAGCTATCCGCCACGGTGGTGTCAATGCCTCCCGTCGAAAAATTTACCACACGGAACATGATCACAAGCGACCAAGAAATTGTTAAAGTGATGTTACCCCGATTGGGCGCATTAAGAGCTGTGCCAACCGGCTTCAAGCCAGGAAGATAATTATGGCGACACAGCCAGGCAATGAACTCAAATTTTCCGAAGAAGGGCTATACCGCCTAGGGCTTACCGGTCAGCCGTTTGCTGATCCGCTCCCTCAATTTGAGGATACCGCCCGCATAACCCAATTAAATGTCGCCCTAAGCCTGCTGCAGAGTGGAGAGAGGGTTGTATTCGTACGTGCCAGCGCCGGCCTTGGCAAGACAACCTTCCTCCAGCGCCTGATTGAACTCCAGCCCCCAGGGCTGCAGATGACCTATATGCAGGCCGCCCCGACAACAACCGCCGAAGAGTTATTCGCCAACCTGCGCGCCTGCATGGAAAACGACCCTGAGCTGGCCGCCACTTCGATTGATAGATCGCAGATAAAACACAAAATAAAAGGGGCAAGACGCGCCGGCACCCGGCCGGTAATAGTCATCGATGATGCTGAACAACTGCCCGAGCAAACTAGCTCCGAACTCATAAGCCTGTGGAGCGAACTTGATCGGAGTGGTGAAGGTTTCGGCATCGTTCTTGCCACCAACCAGAACCAAGAGGGTAAAGCCCGCAAAGGCCGGACAAGCCTAGATTCACTGCTGCCACAAGAGAGAATCCATACAACGCATCTCTTCCCCTTTAATGAGCAGCAGACCGACGCCTACCTGGAACACCGTCTAACCAGTGCTGGTGCCGAACCTGATCTATTGAGCAAAAAAGAAAAACAGGCCATTTTCTATGACTCAGATGGATACCCCTCCGCAATACATCATCATGCATACCGCACTCTGAGCGACAGGTTAGCAAAACGCTATGATGATCTGCCTAGCGCCACCTCACCCATCAAGAAGGGAGACAAAAGATTGCGCTGGCCACTCCTCGCTGGCTCAGGGGCTGCTATCTTCTGCGCTGGCGCCGCATGGTATGTATCAGGCACCGATATATTTAGCATTTCAGAACCCGATCTTGACATAACCGCCCAACCACCGACTGAAAACGGCACCGCAAACACCTCCGAACCACCCGAAGGTACGCCGCTGCAAGGTGGGGATAGTGAATCCGAAGCGCTTCGCGATGATGGAGAAGCGCCTTACGATTTAACCATGCCTAGCCAATACAGCTTCAGCCGCGAGCTGCGCGCAGATTTAGAAACAGAATCCGACCAGGTAGATGATGACCTACAGGATGACTCCCCATCCCTGGAGGAGGAGGCTGCTGAGACCGGCCATGAGGAACCCGAGGCTGAAGACGAGCAAACCCAGGATATCGCCGCTGAGGACGACCATGAGCATGAACTTCAGCAAGACGAAGCTGAGCCATTAGATGAAGACCCTGAAGTGGCTGCAGCCACAGAAGAAACGGCACCTGACGAGCAAGAGCAACTAGCGGCTGCAGAGGCAGACGACCCTGAGGATCAAGACACCAACCAGTGGCTTGAGGAGCAAAACAGTGAACACTTCACCATCCAACTGCTCGGCGCCAGAAACCGCGACTCTGTAGTCAACTATGCCGAAGAGCACGGCCTAAATGAAGATACGCAAATCATTGAGAGCCGCCGAGAAGGAGAGCCGTGGTACATATTGGTTTACGGCAGCCACGAAGACCGCACAGCGGCCAACACGCAAATCAATCAACTGCCAGATGAAGTGCGCAGGTTCGGACCTTGGGCCAGAACCTTCTCATCCATAGAAGAGGCGATCGATAATTAGCCAAATCAGCAAGGAGGAAGCATCAATACCCCCTTGCCATATGCCATGCAACAGCAATTAAGCGGGAAACTTAACTAACAATGGTCGGCCTTAATCAGATCCAAATCTGTTTCCCGCAAATGACAGGCCGATTGCCCCTGACTTTTTCTCTGGGCCAGAGGTTCATCGCCAACGTCCGCAAATCCCCCCATGGACTAGTTTTAGTATTTGGCGAAAATCGCCTGCCGGCTCGCGCCGAGACGATCGTAGCCGATGGAGATAGATTGCTTCTCGAGGTTGCGGACATACGCCAGGATTTGATCTTAAGGGTAGTAGAGCACTTCGGTCAGCGCCCCGCCCTGCAGCAAACGCTGCGCCAGACGATCCCCCGTCAAGGTAGTGTCAAGCAGCTGATTAAGTCCATGACAAGCAATCTTGGTACTTATGATGTAGCGCAGAGCAACTTCATCAGCTCCTTACCTACCCTGCACAGCCTGCAGCACCCCGGTTCATTCAACCAAGCCTTTTACAACTCCGGGCTTTTCTGTGAGCACCGCATAGCGTCTACTCAAACCCCTGAAGATTTAGCCAAAGACCAAAAGGCTCAACTATTGCGCTGGATAAGGGCGATGCGCTCTGACACCGGCTCCAATTCCAGCACCAACATTCGCACCAGCACCAGCACCAGCACCAGCACCAGCACCAGCACTAGGAGAGCTACACACGCTCCCTCCCTGGAAGCAACACCTTCTCAGCAGGACCCAATCCTAAATAGTGCCGAGGCCTTCCTCGCGCGGATCACCGCTCTCCAGACCCGTCTTGCCCTCAACCAGCAGGCTGATTGGTCCTTAGAGATACCACTACGCGACGATAATGGGCTGGGGTCGGCGAGCCTGCGCATACGCTGGAGCAGCGCAGAGACAACTCAGCATACCAATGAAACCGATAGCAACGAGATTCAGCGGGTTTTTACTGTAGATGCGAGCCTCGATTTGCCCGCCGCTGCACCAATGTATGTTGCCCTTTTACTGCAGGGCAAATCGATCGACTGCGCCTGGTGGAGCACTTGCGCGAAGACTGTCGCCGCCTTACAGGCTAGAATCCCGCAGCTACGGCAAAAACTGGCAGAACAAGGGCTGGACCAACAGCGCATCAATGTCCAGCAAGGCTGGCCAAACCAAGATCAAACTGCTCCCGCGGTAGAGATCCCAGCAGGGATGATCCATGAACAAGCCTGATCACAGCATCGCGCCCACCAACAACCCGCGCGGCGAGGACATTGTGCGACGCGCCGAGGAATATGATATCCCGCTCGCCGGGGACTTGGATCTTATAGCTGCACTTGGGGACATAACCCCACCGGATGAATTACCTGAGGAGTTAGAAGCGGTAATCTGCACCCTCTTTGCACACGCCAATGAGGTGCGCGACCAAGTTAACCAGCGAAACGACTGAGCCGAGAAGAATACCACGCATATATTTGGTATAACCTTGCCCCCTCTGCATCTGCCAATCTGCTACTTTTCGCCACTCGAAGGCGAATGCAGTAACACCACCAGGTCGGCCTCGACCTGGCTTATCTGGCACGTCTCAGCTATCTCCTGCGCTGCAGCCCCTTTGCGCGCCATCCGTATAGCCTGGTTAAACCTCCCGCCGTCGGAGCCACCCGCTGCTGCCACCTGATCAAGCCGGCGGCGCAGACGCGCCAGATTCTGTTCGAGCCTGGCCAGGTGCTCACCCTGGCCTACCGCTCCTGCCGATAACCCCTGAAAGTGCTCCAATATCTGCTGCGTAGTTGCCTCTAGCCCTTCCATGCGCTTTTCGGCCCGCTTTATGCGGCCAGTGAGGCCCAGCGCGTGCCATGCAGCCACGATCGCCACACCTGTCGCCGCTACAGCAACCACCAGCGCTACAGCCGTCAGCGTATCCATGCAACCACCCCAAATATCACTATAGAGCCATTACCAGGCTTCACTGTTCTTTTCGCCACTTAGTCCCATGGGGCGTATCTTCAAGGGCTATGCCACGCTCATGTAACTGATCGCGTATCCGATCGGCCTCGGCAAAGTTGCGGTCTTTGCGCGCTTGCTGACGCTGCTCTATCAAGTCTTCGATCGCCGCGCGCTCTTCAGCTGAGAAGCTGCCCTTCATAAAATCTTCCGGGCTCTGCTCCAGCAATCCCAGTATGCTGCCCAACTCACGCAACTCGCCGGCCTTGTTACGCGCCTGTTCGGCTTCGCCCGCTTCACGGTGACGATTTACTTCACGAGCCAGCTCAAACAGTACAGCCAACGCCTCACGAGTATTGAAATCATCATCCATCGCCGCCCGGAAGCGCTCACTATACTCGCTTTGCCTATCTGGTGAGGAGCAGTCACCATCAAGATCGCGCAGGGCGTTATACAGCCGCTCAAGGCTGCCCTTTGCCTCGTCGAGCGCCGCAAAAGTATAGCTCAGTGGGCTACGGTAATGGCTCGAGAGCAGAAACAGGCGCACCACTTCGGCTGGATGCTCGGCGAGCACATCCCGAACGGTGTAGAAGTTGCCCAGAGATTTGGCCATCTTCTCATCACCGACCCGCACATGGCCGTTGTGAATCCAGTAATTAACGAACTTCTTACCCGAGGCGCACTCACTCTGGGCGATCTCATTCTCATGGTGAGGAAACTGCAGATCTAAGCCCCCACCGTGGATATCAAAGTGCTCGCCGAGCAGATCACGCGACATAGCCGAGCACTCAATATGCCAGCCCGGACGCCCGTCCCCCCACGGCGAAGGCCAAGCCGGCTCGCCCTCCTTCGCCGCCTTCCAGAGGACGAAGTCAGCTGGATCACTCTTCGCCTCATCCGGCTCTATGCGCGATCCGGCCCGCAGGTCCTCAAGCCTGCGCCCGGAAAGCTTGCCGTAATCGGCAAAACTCGCCACCGAGAAATAGACATCGCCATTATCGGCAGCGTAAGCATGGCCACGCTCTATGAGCTGGCCGATTAGCTCGATCATCGATTGCAAAGACTCTGTCGCCCTTGGCTCATGGTCCGGGGGACCGACCCCAAGCGCGGCACAATCTTCATGCATGGCAGCGATAAAGCGGGAGGTAAGATCGCTGAGCGACTCGCCATTTTCGGCGGCACGCTTGATGATCTTGTCGTCGATATCGGTAATGTTGCGGACATAGACGACTTCATAGCCTAACCAGCGCAGGTAGCGCACTATGGCATCGAAGACCACCAAGGCCCGAGCATGGCCCAAGTGGCAGTAGTCATATACGGTCATGCCGCAGACGTAGATGCGCACCTTACCGGGTTCGATTGGCTCAAAAACCTCCTTGGCACCACTTAGGCTATTGTGGATCCTGAGCATTACTCCTCCCTTTGCCCATGATCTTCGGCAGCCACCTGAGCTGCTCGCCGCAGACGCTCTACCACTCGCTCACCACCCATAAGATCTACTAGGGGTTGCAACTCAGGGCCGCTACAGCGCCCCGTCAAAGCAGCGCGCAGGGGCATAAACAGGGCCTTACCTTTGGCCCCGGTCTGCTCTTTAATGGCCGCGGTCAACCCCTGATAGCGGTTATAGCCTTGTTCTGCACAATCCGCTGCGGCAGCGAAAAAGCCCTCGCCCGCCTCGACCAAAGCCTTATGGGCCTTGTCATCAAGCTCTGGCGGTGGCCCAAACACCCTTTTGGCCCAATCTCGAGCCTCTTCGGGAAAGCGCACATTGGCCCGAATTGCGCTAACTAGTTCGTCTGCGTAGCCAGGCGGGGTAAGCGCGTCAATCCCCATCCACGCCCGCAGCCTTAACGGGCTTGCGGCTTGAACAGCCAGTTCCTGCCAGTGTAATAAGTGGTTAGGATCGAAACGCGATGGCGCGGTGCTCAACCGTGACGGATCAAAACCGGCGGCAAGCTCATCAAGATCAAGTAGCTGTTCGCCTTGTTCATAAACGTGCCCAATCCGGGCCAAATAGTTGGCAACTGCCTCGGGCAAGTAACCGGACTGCTCCAAATCGGCGACAGAACGACTGCCGTTGCGCTTGGATAGCGGGGCACTATCATCACCAAGTATCAGCCCCATGTGCGCATAGCGTGGCGCAGGCAGATCAAGCGCCCGCAGGATCAAGAGTTGGCGTGGGGTATTGGTCAGATGATCGTCACCACGCAGCACATCAGTGATCCCCATCAAGGCATCATCTACCGAATTAGTAAACAGGTAGGCTGCGGTGCCATCAGCCCGGCGAATAATAAAATCACCCAAGTCGTCGGTGCGAAAGCGCTGTTCACCATGGACCGCGTCGACGAATGAGATCTCCTCGCCGGGCGGGACCCGAAAACGCAGCGTCTCGGGCTTACCCTCGGCCCGCTTGCGCTCGACCTCTTGAGCCGACAAACGGGCACAAGTACCGGGATAGCGCGGCGGCTTGCCAGCGGCGCGCTGGGCCCGGCGCGCCATCTCTAGTTCTTTCTCGCTACAGAAGCAGGGATAGGCGTTAGCGCTTTGTTCGAGCTGATGGTAGTAAGCGGCATAGATGTGGCTGCGCTCGTACTGATAATACGGCCCGCCGGGACCGCCCTGCTCGGGGCCCTCATGCCAATCCAGACCGACCCAGCGCAGATCGGCCATAAGGGCCTCGGCGGCCTCAGGCTTATAGCGCTCGCGGTCGGTATCCTCAATCCGCAGCACGAACTTACCTCCGCGGCCGCGCGCTAATAACGCGCTGAACAGGGCAGTCCGCAGGTTACCAAGGTGGAGAGCTCCCGTAGGGCTCGGTGCAAAACGTGTCTTCACAGTGTTATCTTTCATAAAAACTATTCTACAGACTTTGTAAAATCCATTGCCAGGGAGCGCCGCATGGCTAAACCAGTTCTATTTATCGCCGATCTGCATCTCGACCCTTCCCGAGCAGACATCGTCCAAACCTTCGGGAGATTCCTTGAGCGTGAAGCGCCCCATGCCGAGGCCATTTACATCCTGGGCGATCTATTCGAGGCGTGGATCGGGGATGATGCTATAAGCGGCGATGAACCCACTATTCAGCTGCTCAACAGAGCAGCAACCCGCGCGCCAGTATACATTATGCATGGCAATCGTGACTTCCTCCTCGGTGAACGATTTTGTCAGCTAACCGGCACTCATCTGCTCGACGAACCGAGCATCGTAGATATCCATGGCCACCGAGCGTTGATCCTCCACGGTGACAGTCTCTGTACTGAAGATCATGAGTATCAAGATTTTCGCGCCATGGTGCGAGACCCGCGCTGGCAGCAAGAGTTCCTCGCTTTGAGCATTGAGCAGCGCCTAGCCAAGGCACGCGAGGCGCGCGACCGGAGCAAAAGCCGCAACAGCGAGTTAACCGAAGAGATCATGGATGTATCGCCGCAGGCCGTTGATGAGATAATGGCCAAATACGATGTTCAGTGGCTCATTCACGGCCACACCCACCGTCCCAATATCCATCGATTTGACGCCACTGCCGGCCCAGGGGCCCGTTTCGTTGTCGGCGACTGGTATGAACAGGGCAGCGTGCTGCGCTGCACCGAGCAGAAATGGGAACTGGAAACTCTCGCCCTTGAGACTGGTTAAGTTGAGACGCTTTTAATGCTTTTCCACCTGGCGCAGCGCCTGAGTAATCACCTCAGGCCCGGCGCCCGGTTGTTGACTGCCTTCGGTAAGATGGCGCCGCCACAGCCGCGCCCCCTTGCAGCCACGGTATAACCCCATGAGCACCTTTACCAGCTGCGACATAGGCACCCCGAGCTGACGCTGCCTTTCAACATAGGGTAGATACTGTTCTACTGCCTCGCGCCGCGCTGGCGGCTCGCCACCCATTATCGAGCACTCCCACAGGGCCATGCTGTAGGGGTTAGCAAAGGCCTCGCGGCCTACCATGACGCCATCGACATATCCAAACTGCTCAAGCAGTACCTCTTCACTGGCTATGCCGCCGTTGAGGACGATCTCAAGATGGGGAAAGTCACGCTTGAGACGGTGAACACGAGGGTAATCGAGCGGCGGTATTTCGCGGTTTTCCTTGGGGCTTAAGCCACTCAACCAGGCCTTGCGGGCATGGACAATAAAATTACTGCAGCCGGCCTCAGCAAGCCTGGCGATAAAGTCATGCAGATAGTCGTAACTATCGTGATCATCGACCCCGATGCGGGTCTTTACAGTAACCGGGATACCCCCTTCGTGGAGGGCCTGAACACACTCGGCCACTAACTCCGGCTCGAGCATCAAACAGGCACCGAAACGCCCGGCACTTACTCGTCCACTCGGGCAACCAACGTTAAGGTTTACCTCATCGTAACACCACTGAGCTGCCAACCTGGATCCGTAGGCAAGCTGCTCAGGCGAACTGCCCCCGAGTTGCAGGGCGATTGGGTGCTCCGCGGGGTCATAGTCGAGAAAACGCTGCGGATCGCCATGCCACAAGGCCAATACTGGCACCATCTCAGAATAGAGGCGCACCCGTGGTGCAAGTATACGCAGAAAGTAGCGGGCGTGGGTGGTTGTCCAATCCATCATCGGCGCCACACTCAAGGGCCCATGTATTGGTTTCAAGGGATTGCCTGTCATATCAGTATTCTAGCTTCATTCATTGCCGACTTGGTAACGGACTACCTCGAAGAGTTCGAGGGCAAGCTTGGTCGCTCCAAGCGCTATGCACTGGAGGCACTATGCGAAACGGTGCTGGCCGAAACACCGCTGTGCGAGCTTACTACGCAGGCCGTCGTCAACTACGCCCGCGCCCGCCGAAAGACAGGCACGGGCGGCTCGACTGTAAACCAAGACCTCATCTTCCTCGGTACCGTGCTAGATTACGCACAGCACGCATGGCACTACAAGTTCGACACGCAAGCCCTTCCCAACGCTCGCAAAACGTGCCGTCAATCACGCATCACCTCCAGCTCCAAAATCCGAGACCGAAGACCGACGTCCGAAGAAATGCGTCTGCTGCTAGAATGGTTCGACAAACCGCGCCCACGCGGCCCTGAAGCCCGCACTCCGTACGCCTCGGCTGTTTGAAGCAGGTTACCAAATTCACGAAGTTAGGGCCTTGACGCTCCATGAGAGCTGGGGCACTTTACAACGCTACACCCATCTTCTACCTGAGGACGTCGCACTTCGAACTTAGGGCATCTTCAGCGCCCCTTTTGGCTTGGGCAGTCCCCAAAGAAGGGCTACCCCTTGGAGTAGCTCCAGATTCCACGTGAGCGCACACGAAGAATCAATAACTTACGCGACACCCTTCATAGCCGCCCGTTTGTCCTTCGGCGGCGGCATTTCATGCCCAACCTGTGACATTGCAGACCCTAGACCTCGGTCTGCGGTCGGAGGCTGCTGGCAGTATGCTGAAAACACCAAGGTTAAACCAAGTAGACTCTTTCATGCTCCAAGTCGCGACTAGAAGAACATAGACAAGCCCCCACTCAAACCATCAACATCGAATGTGCTGCTATTGATGTAGCTAATATACTCGATGTTAATCGTGACCCTATCGGTAAAATAAAAAGCCGCGCCAAATCCTGAAGAGAAACCGGTCTCTTCCTCCGACAATGAACCCCCAGACGTAGAAGCCTCAGCTTCAGCTCTAGTTACGCCAAGGAGTCCATATACGGAAAACAAGTCAACCAGATGAGCATGCCATAGGCCGTATGCGCCCAGTATATATTTGATTTCAAGATCGACATCATCATCTGCGTTGTAATAACCAACTGAGTCTTTTGTTACACCTGTTCCAAACCTCACTTCCGCTGCAAAACGCTCGCTAGCATGTATACCTAAACGGCCTAAGGCAGTTGTGAAACTCGCCTCCTCCTCCGACCTCCATCCATAATCGACATCGACAAAGCTTATCTGCAACCCTCCGTAAGGTGCTTGATCAAATTTTGGCGCTGCAAATGAACATAAAGAGAACAACGACATGGCAGCCGCACAAAAAACGCGCAGTGCAGTTTTTTTACACAAATAGTTCATCATACTCTCCCCTCTTGGAACATGGCCAATAATAATTATCTGGCTAGCATGAAGACTCTCTGTGGACCTCATGCCAGTCGCTATTTTGCACTACTTTGCCAAGAATAGCCTGGACAGATTGTCATCACTGATGCATTTTTGCGGGTGGGGCACTGTGGGCGATTTTTTATGTGGACTACCAATACTTGGTCATAGCTATCGGAGGAGGAATCACTAACAAGAGGAGACCTCGAACCCCCCCCTGCCGAGGCACCACGATCAGCGACACTAAATCTGGCATCAAAGAACATCCTGGTGGGTTTGGTGGGATCAATCCAGCCCCCTACTCTAAACTGTCAGACGATTTTGACTGACAAATTTTAGTTCTGCAGAGGAAAGATCCCACGAAACCCACCAAACCCACCATAAAGAGGCGCGACCGCTGGGGTCGCCGTTCGCGGTAAAGGCGAGTATCGCTTTCGGCGCGATAGAATCAGGATCTCGCGGGATGGCAAGATGACGTAGCCGTAGTTATACATATCAGCTACTGCGTGACAGTCACGACGTACGATTGAGCAACTGCACTGTTTCATCGTCTGTACCAAAAAGCTAGCGGTACTGCTGCCACACTATATGTAACTCCACCAACTTCCTGCGCAGCTCAAAAAAACATGCGTTATAAGACTCGACAGGCGGAGCGAGGCTCTAAATCAGAGCGATCGCTCCCTTCCTCACGCACATGGTTTTTTGACAAGGTAGACCAAACAATAATCGCCTACTGTTTAGGCATTATCAGAACCTATAAACTGCTTGAAGATTAACATTTACTTCAGTGGGTGTAGCAGAAGAGCCTTCATCATCCGAAATATCTACTGTCTTAAAGGGATCATCTGCATCATACGTTCGATTAAGCATTTCATCTCCAACTTCTTCATCATCATATTCAATTAGCATTGCTTCTACACGTAATGCTAAGGGTATCTGTTCAAACTGTTGCTCAGCACCTATGCCGATACCAAGCCCAGAAAAGTCTTCATCTTGAGAAAGTGATCCGGATACTAACTCATCATCAGGAACGTATGAGTTAGAATGTTCATATTCAAAGTTTCTCATTTGATATGAGACTTTTGCATAAATCATTGAACTGGAAGCAACAAGATAACCAGTTCGAATACCTATGGAATACCCGTCGCCCCCAACTTCAACAGCCACAGCCATAAGCACCTGATGCGCCGGGGGCGCAAATCAATCTTGGCACAACATTAGGCGGTGGTTGCTTGTTTCGGCGGCTTCACCTCCATATCTTTAAATAGCTTACGTTGCAGATTGCTAACCGAAACGCCGGTATGTGACTCGCCGTTTATCTTGACCCTATGCCATTGCACTGATTCCAGCGCTTCTAGTGCGCGCTCGACGCTATATTCTGACTTATTGGCCTTAAGGCGCATGCGCAGTAAACGGTATAGAATCAAGGCTAGAAAGCAGATCAGCGCGTGAGCCCGAATTCGATCCGGCAAGCGGTGATGCACTGGTGCGATCTGCAGGGTGCTCTTCAAGGCCCGAAATCCGCGCTCGATATCAGCCAAGGAGCGGTAGCGGTCGACTATAGTCTGAGCTTGGTAATCATTTAGGCTGGTAACTAACAACAGCTTGCCATCCATACGCTCTGCCGCAGACCAGGCCTGCTCATCAATGTGGTAGCTGAACTGCTCATCCCCAAGGTCAGCTTTTACTATACTGCTCATATTGTGGCGCAGCACAGTTTGGTGGAAACGTCGATGTGCGCTGCGATCTGTTGATCGCCGCCCACGGCCAGGGCAGCCCGCATCTTGCTTATCGAGGCGCTCGGCTAGTGCCTGGCCGATCTGATCAATACGTTCGATTTTGCGCCGGCGCACACGCGTCTGCTCTTGCGCACGCTGCTGATTGTGCGCCACCACTAAGCGCCGGCCCTGCCAGCTGGTTTGCGTAACCGATTCGGCGTTGCTAGCCTTCGCTGCTTCAACTAGCTGGGGGTGCACCTCCGCCAAGATCTCCTCAAATTCCGTATAACGGCGGCCAGGTACAGCGAGGATATAATCGACAGCCAAGCCTTCCTGTTCGGCAAGCGCTTCTAAAGTATCGACATTATCAAGGCTGAGCATCCCTCGGTCAGCTACCACAACTATACGTTCAAGCTTACAGCGGCTGAGCAATCGGCGAACCATCGGGGCAAGGGTATGAGTCTCCGCCACATTGCCTTCAAAAACCTCGTGTGCAATGGGCAGCCCCTCTGCGGTTTGCACCACCCCTAGAGCGAATTGACGGGCAACTCCTGCGATATCCTTGCTCTTACCGTACTGGCGCAGATCGTTACCGAGTTCTGTTTCCCCATGTATGCGAACGCTAGTGATATCATAAAATACTACGTTAAGCTCCTGATCTAGGAGCGGTCTGAGAAGCCGTGCGCTAGTCTCCTCTACTGCTTCGCTTTGCTCCACAAGCGCATCCATGGCTCGCAGCAACTGCTCATAGTAGATCTTTTGAGTGTCTATCCCCGGCAGATAAACCTGCTCCAGCCAGCGCATGACGCCAAGTTTGCTGCTCGGATCACACAGCCGGTTGAACACCAGCAATCGAATCACCTTCTCCAGGTCGAATTCTCGGTAAGCTGAGCGAAACGCCTGGCGTAGTTGCTGCTCGAAGCCTAGCTCATGCCAAAGTTCTGTCAGCAGCCATGAAGGGCCCAAAGAAAGGGCCGGGTCAAAATGGATGCTAGCAGGGTCTAGTCCTTCGGCCCCTGTATGCTGCTTAAGGCTATTCGCTAGGCTTTGGATCTTGTCGTAGGTTGCGGGCTGATCGGCACGCCCGAGTTGGGCGATTTGACGATGACGAGTGCGCCCATTCTGATCTCGGTAGCCCTCGACCAGGCGCAGATACTTGTGTCCATTGGATTGAGAAGCGCGTATGAACATGGCTCAACATTATACGCGCTTATATTCTGCTGAAAAAGCCTATTACGGCAGAGTTTGGCACAACAAGCAATCGGCGCTATACAGCAGTTAAGTTACTGAATCGCATGAACGGAAGGGGCCTGAAAAGAGTTCATAAAGGGGGTAACCTGTTGAACTTGGGGTCGCCAGCTTCAACTGTTGTTGATCTTTCATCTATAGTATCTCCGGCTTCAGAATTTGTATGGCCGGGGTCTTCGTTCAAAACACGATCATAATCTAATATATCTTCATCTGACATGCCGAAGCTATATGCAACCTCACCTCCAAAATAAAAGCTATCTACTTGCACCCCATATCCAGCTAGC
This sequence comes from Halorhodospira halochloris, assembly GCF_002356555.2. Classification (NCBI taxonomy): domain Bacteria; kingdom Pseudomonadati; phylum Pseudomonadota; class Gammaproteobacteria; order Chromatiales; family Ectothiorhodospiraceae; genus Halorhodospira; species Halorhodospira halochloris. Next base: position 928,522 of record NZ_AP017372.2, on the reverse strand, counting down.
AAATCTGCATTTGTTAGGTAGTCTGAATATCCATCATACTCAACTCTTGTTTGTGTTGCCGTGCCCCTCTCGAACTTTGTTTCATGTTCAAAATCGTAAGACCCAAAAACTCCTAACCCACCGCCAACGTATAGCCCGGTAAGGTCTGCGCTAGCTAATGTTGATGTAAGTACTAGTGGGCTTGCGAGCAAGGCGGCAAGAACTCTTGTCTTTCTCATATCGGATATCCTTTCATCGCTTAGCTGCAGAGAATCAGAGCTTTCAAGGTGCACAGTCATGATCTTAACAATCAATAAGTTAAATAATCATTTGACGTGCCTTTGTGTTATATTAGATTGTCCTGGTAGCTGTGCTATCAGGCAATCACGGCTGGGCAGCGGAGACTCACCTTAAAAGCCCTGGTTTTACCAAAAAAACCAGATGCAATGACTTCAATCAGGCTTTCAAGGCTCAGAGATTTTAATTTGCACATCCTTAGGGCACCTCAAAAAACTCTTGCTGTAGCTCTTACTGTCGGCAGATTGGCCAATCGAGAGAGTTTTTTCTTCGAGGTGCCCGCTTGTTAGGACCAGTCTATCAACCCACGCTGTGGAGTGAGATAGAGTTCAAAGGTAGCGACGCAAATGTCAACTGAGCGCAATTTCGGGCTGTATTCAGTTAGATTTTGGTAAGGTACCGACCCGCTCCCACTCTGGTTCAGCTTCGAGCACTACGAATACGAACAAGTCTTGCGATTTTTCCCATTCGCCAACTTCTTCCGAGCGCAGTTCGGCGTGAAGTTGCTCAGGAGACAATTTGTATAGCCCGCCAGAGACTGCGTCAACAGCAAGGCCAATCAACCCGCCGAATAGGATGTTCCCCCACACCCACCCACTTACACTTCTCGTGAACGTAGTCTCATATGGCTCGTAGCCGTCTAGCTCGATCTTAATTATGTGATTGTCTTTTCGAGCAAGTTCTGTTGTGACCGGTGTATTACCGAGTTGCTTTCCATTAGCCGAAACCGTAGCACCTGAAGGACTGCTAGATATCCCCACATCCTGTGTTGTACCATGGACAATAGACGCGCATCCGGCGAGCAGCAATGCTGCGAAGACCCCTACAAAAAACCAAACACTATATTTCATAAATTACCGCCCCTCCCCTGAAAAGCAATATACTATCCTAGCTTGTACGCAATGTACCGTTTTGCACCAATTTGCCGCACAACAGACGCCGTGACTCATGACAAAGACTCTTCTTTCTCCTGCTTCATAAGCTTAACGATCAACCTAGCCAACGCATCAAAGCTCTCGTTACTCTCAAGCACCTTGGTCGCCATCTCCTCCCGCTCTTGCATACTATCTATGACAATCTGCTCGAGGATCTTCGGCAGGCTCCCGTGCATCACTTGATCGATATCGTAGGCCTCGACCTGTTGGCGCACATGCTCATGCCGGCCAACCCGTGTGGCTAGATCACGCGCCCAGTTCAGCTGATCCTCATCGGCTATATCCTGACCGAATAGCTCGTTGAGCTTGTCGATAATCTCTTGGAGCTGTTTCTTTTCTGGCTCACGGGCTGTTCCAGAGCCGACCTCGCTCACCGGTCGTAGCGCATATTCGCCCTGCTCCTCACCGAGCTTGAGCGAATGCTCGGCTTGCTTCTGAATCCGATAATGGGTCAGCTGCAGTTCCGAGACATCGACACTATCCTCTTCTATGCTCTCAAGACGCAGCAAAGGCACAAGGTAGCGCCCGAAGACTGCCAGTGCCTCCAAGTCGCGATCGTTGTAATTAATGACCTGGGAGAGGAACTCGTAGATGCGCACAAAGCTGTTCAGATCCTTCTTGAAAAGCTCAAGCTCCTGCTTGGTCTCGTTAGCCTCCTTGAGTTCATATTCAGCGCGTTGCTGGCTGGCCTGATCGCCCTGGCGCTCGGCGCGCTTACGCTCAGACTCCCAGTTGCGCACATCTTCAAGAGCTGCCTGGTAGCGCTTTTGAAAGCGATCCTGGGCGGGGCGAACCCAGTAATTGAGCTTAGAGTCCTTAGCTTTGGGGTCGTAGAAGGTATAGGCGAAGTTCTCGACCTCTTGCCACTGATAGATCTGCGCCGCGTTGAGCTTGCGCATTAGGTCATATACCACCTGTGCATCAGAGACATCCTCAAGCTGAGCGGTGTTGTAGTAAGGCTCAAAGGCCTTGCGGACCTCATCGGGGTCATTGACGAAATCAAGGATAAAGGTCTTCCCCTCCTTACCCTCGAAGGGGCGATTAAGCCGACTCAGAGTCTGAACGCAGTCAACGCCCTGCAGCCGCTTATCGACGTACATAGCACATAGTTTCGGCTGATCGAAACCGGTCTGAAATTTATTGGCTGCGATCATGACGTTAAAGTCATCGGTGTCGAAGGCGTCACGATGATCGCGAGCCTTGAGCCCAGGGTTGAGCAGGCTGCTGCGCTCATCTACCGGCTGCGGAATCACTTCGTCCGGCTCTACCTGCCCGGAAAAAGCCACTAGGGGATGCACATCGGTATAGCCCTGCTGATCGATGTACTTGCGCATCGCAAGCTGGTAGCGCACCGCTTCACGGCGACTGCTGGTGACCACCATGGCCTTGGCCTGACCATCGAGCAGATGGCGGACATGGTCGCGGAAGTGCTCGACGATGACCTCCACCTTCTGCTCGATGTTGTATTCGTGCAGCCGCACCCAGCGAGCGATCTTAGAGGAGGCCTCACGCGCATCGACCTCATACGCCTCTCCCCGTGGATGGGCTAGCCGGAAAGCGGTCTTGTAGGTGATGTAGTTCTGCAGGACATCGAGGATGAAGCCCTCCTCGATAGCCTGGCGCATGGAGTAGACGTGGAAGGGTTCCGGCAGGTTGTCCGAGGCCGGGCCCCGGGAGGGATCAGGCGGGCGGCCGAACATCTCCAGCGTCCGAGCCTTGGGGGTCGCCGTAAAGGCGTAGTAGCTGATCCGATCCGAACTGCCACGCGCTGCTAGAGCTGCATCAAGTAGCTCCTCGGCACTTATCTCCTCAGCCTCACTGCGCTCAACACCGAGCAGCGCCTTGAGCTTATGCGCCGAAGCTCCGGTTTGCGACGAGTGAGCCTCATCGGCGATAACAGCATACTTGCCAGCGGCTAGATCCTTGTGCCGATCCAAAGCATCAAAGAGCGCCGGGAAGGTCTGGATGGTCACGACGATGATCCGGGTGCGTTCCTTAAGAGCCTTAGCTAGCTGCTCCGACTTGCTAGTCCCTTCGCCTCCGGTTATCGGGCGAACAACTCCGCTGGCGTGCTCGAACTGGTAGATCGTCTGCTGTAGCTGCTGATCGAGCACATTGCGGTCAGTGACTACGATCACTGAGTCGAAGAGCTTGTCACCATTCTCGTTATATAGACTGGCAAGCTGATGGGCGCTCCAGGCGATCGAGTTACTCTTGCCCGAGCCTGCACTGTGCTGGATCAGATAGCATCGCCCTGGACCTTCGCGCCGCGTTGCTTCGATCAACCGCGTAACAACCTTCCACTGGTGATAGCGGGGGAATATCAAGGCCTCTTTTTTAGTCCGCCGCCCGTGGAAATCCTCATGGGTCTTTTGCTCCAGGTGTAGAAAGCGCCCGAGAATGTGCAACCAGTTATCCGGCTGCAGCACTTCACGCCAAAGATAGCTAGTGGCGTAGGCATCCTCAGATTCAGACGGTGGATTACCTGCCCCTCCCTCAGCAGTGCCGCGGTTAAAGGGGAGAAAGCTCGTGGCCTTACCCTGGAGGCGGGTTGTCATTGCCACCTGATCCTGACTGACGGCGAAATGCACCAGCGCGCCGCGTTTTAACTTAAGCAGCGGCTCCTGCTTGCCGTTGCTCTTCGCCTTCGGCTGCCGGTCATGCTTATACTGCCGGATAGCCTGGTCTACCGATTGCTGAAACTTGCTTTTAAGTTCCGAGGTGGCCACTGGTAGTCCATTGACGAATAGGGCTAGATCAAGGCGGGGGTTGTATTCGCCCTCTTTTGCATGTGGCGAATAGGATAGTTCGGGGACGACCCGCAAACGGTTCTGCCGGTAGCGCTCAAGCACGGTTTGGTTCATCGCATGGTCGGGCTTGAAGGTAGCCAGTTCCACCTTCGCCCCAGGGGTGCGAAAGCCGTGGCGCAGCACCTCAAGTGTGCCGACCTTATCTAGTTCACGGGCAACGTGATCGAGCAGAGCCTTCTCCGGTCCACGAGCGTTGTGCTTGGCGAAGCGCTCCCACTGATCAGGATGCGCCTCTTGGAAATAGCCGATCACATCCTCAGGATAAAGGGCGCGCTCGCGGTCGTACTTATCGGCGCTGCCCACCAGCCACCCTGAGGCGGCAAGCTCGTCGATAATGGTTTGCTGGAAGGCACGCTCTTTAGGATCCGCCATCGCTTGGGCTCACTCTCTGATCACTGGCCGATGCCGCAGCCTCCTGAGCAGCCTGCACCTGCCGATCCTGCCATTCAGCATAGGTCTCATGGGTGCCCTCAACCTTCCAAGCGACACGCCCATTGGCCGTCCGGCCCGATACAATCGCCGCCGCAGCACTCGGGCTTGAGAAGGTCTGATCCTGTGTGAACTGCAGATGGCCCGCACCGTCATCAACCAGGACCCCGTCCTCACAGAGTTGATGGAACTGTGCCTCGTAACCACCGCTCGGCCCTTTCCAAGACCCTCGGGCTAAAGAGCCAGATAAAACGTAAAATTCGCCCTCGTACTCCCTACCACGGGCTTTGAGGCCGTGCTTAGGCACTTCAAGATAAAACTCCGGTGACGGCTCCGATTTCGATTGCTCTTCAACCCCCTCAGGCGCCGAAGGTTTGGCAGAGGCCCGCAGGAAGTCGAAGCCAAGCACCGGGAGGACGACGCGGATCTGATCGAGGAAGAAGGCCATATCAGCTCGATCGGCCTCCGGGAGGTTGGCATACTCTTTAGACGTACCATTAGCCAGCCTGCATCGACCGATATCGATGGCGTTCTGGATGAGCAAACTCTCAAGATGCTTGACGTGAGCCTTGGTCAGATTCTGGTCTTTGCTAGTGACCAGGCATACCTTCTCCCAGAAATCCTTACCGCCATTATCCTCAGGGCGGTTGTGCTGCTTGAGCCGAGTACCGACATCATCGGTCTCGCCGATGTAGACCAGCGGACGCAGGCTGTTATCCGGATCCGGACCCACTAGGAAGTAGACGCCCGTGCGGGCGCACTCCGGACGCTGGATAAGCTCGCTGAGCTTGCTCCGCGGCCCGGTCAGCACATGACCGGTCCAGTTCATGATCTCGGCGGTGATCAGCCCGTTCGGCGAGTCATCCACCAGGAACAGGCGCAGGCTGCGGCCGTAGCTCATGTAACCGCTCCTTCTCCTTCATGCTCCGCTTCCGTGCTAGATGCAGGCGGTGTCCAGTCGCGGACGTCGATCTTGCCGGTGACGGCGGCAGAGATCAGGGCTGAGCGGCGTTCTCGAAGAATTTCATTTAATCTCTCAGATTGAATTACCAGGTCATCTGTTTCTTTCGTTTTCTTTTTTAGATGCCTAACTATTTTAGCTTGTTCACATTTAGGCGGCACCGCGCACTTGAGACTTTCTATGTCGGGCATGTATATTGTCTTATGAGTAGACCCGACCATAAGACGGCTAAACTCTCCAGACATCGACCTAAAAACATAGTATAAAAACGACGGTTTCAGCTTGCTGCAGCAGACCCAATTCGCAAAATCTTGTGTCGTTGCCATTGGCCTGCCCATAATCCCAGCGTATCCAACAGATGCTGTCCTAGAAAGTATTACTGTACCCCTAGGAAGAAGTCGTGCACCGGATTTATTAACACCTTGTTCGCTTATCTTTTCTTTTGTGTCTCTGACGACACCAACTTGGCCAGAACGAATCTGCCAGACATCCGCCAGCGAAAACCATGGTATTGTGCAATTCACCCATAGCTCGGGGCGTTGTCGACTGGGTGTATGGCCGGATTCAAGCTTCGCAAAATAACGGACCTTTCCCACACTCCAATGCTCCGGCACCTCCCCCAGCCACTCCACACCGGAATCCTTCATCGGCACATCCGGATCGAGGCCCTTGGTGACGGCATGGGATATCACCGCCTGGCGCTTCTCCTTGAGCAACTCGATCAGGCGCTGCTGCTCCTCAATCAGGGCGTCGATGCGGGCGGTTTCGTGGTCGAGGAAACGCGATATATTTTTCTGCTCTTCTAGTTTCGGCACCGCGACCCCAAGGTTAGCAAGATCCTCCTGAGACATGCTCGGAAGAGCTGTATTCGTCGAAAGGCGCCGAAAAGGAAAAATGGTAGAGTAGTAATAAAGGTATGCAGCATCTACACCATCTTTAACCACAGTATAGAACATGGTGTCTACTGTCCAAAATGGACCCTTGACATATAATGGCTTATCTATAGTGCCCTTCCTCCCCAAGAGAACTGACTCGCCGGCATACAAATAATCGCTAGCCCTAGCGAACTCACCGCCTGACCCCAAAACAGGGTAGCCGCCTTTATCAACTTTCACTTTTTGATAGTCCTGCCCATTGCAGATCGAGGCGAGCCGCTTAAGTGCACATACCCACCAATGACTAGGCACTAGTCCAATCCACTCAACACCCGAATCCTTGTACTCTGGATACGCCGGAAAGCTCATGCCGACAGCTCCTCAATCATCCGCTTGATTCGGTCAGTGCACTCACGCAGATCGGCATCAATCTCCTCGAGCGGTCGCGGTGGTTCGTACTTGTAGAAGTAGCGGTTGAACGGGATCTCATATCCAACGATGCCCACCTCACCATCAAGCGGGTCCTTCTTGCTGGTGTCGATCCAGGCGTCAGGTACGTGAGGCTGCACCTCACGAGCGAAGTAGTCATCAACAGATTCTGTCAGGGGGACGTTCTCGGCATCGCGCAGCTCGGGATCCGGCTCGGCGCGCCCCCTATTGTCACGGCAGACCGGCGCCTCCGGGTCACGCTCACTCAGGGCGGCAAGCACAGCCTTGTGCTCGCTGGCTTTGAGCTTGACGCCCTGCCTTTGGAGAGCCGTATCGAGTTGCTGCTTGAAAGCTTCCCGGTCCTGACAGAGGGCACCATCGAGCTGCCGACAGGCGTCCAGGATCGCCTGCTGCTGCTCTTCACCGAGTTTCTGGATGGGTTTCTGCTCCGTAATCCGGGCAATGCGCTCCTCACTGGCCTGGAAGTTAAGACGCAGCGGGCGCTCGACGGTAATCCGCCGGTAGCCGAAGGTCTCTACGGGGAAGATTCGGCTCTCCTCATTCTCGTCGTAGCACCCGTAGAGCTGGACAATAGCCTTGATAGCCTCCTCGTCTAAGTACTGGCGCTTGTTGCCGAGCGACTTGCGCATCTTGGAGTAATATTTAGTGGCGTTGATTAGCTGAACGTGGTATTTGCGCTCTTCGGGCTTGGCGTTGGATAGGATCCAGACGTAGGTGGCGATGCCGGTGTTGTAGAACATGTCAGTGGGCAGGGCCACTATGGCATCGACAAAATCACGCTCGAGCAGGTAGCGCCGGATCTCCGATTCCCCGCTTCCGGCACCACCGGTGAAAAGCGGTGAGCCGTTGAGAATGATGCCAATGCGCGAAGGCCACTGACTGCTCTGGTCCTGGCGCATCTTGCTCACCAGATGGAGAAGGAAGAGTAGTGCCCCATCATTGACCCTTGGCAACCCCGGACCAAAACGCCCGGCATAGCCTCTCTGCTCGTGCTCTTCGTTCACTGCGCGCTGACTACCCTTCCAGTCCACCCCGAACGGCGGATTGGCGAGCAGGTAATCAAAGCGCTCCCCTTCGTGCTGATCGTCGGAGAGCGTGTTGCCCAGGGTGATGTTATCCACCGGCTCGCTCTTGATAAGCATATCCGCCTTGCAGATGGCGTAGGACTCAGGGTTGAGTTCCTGGCCATGCAGAGAGACATCAACGCCTTCACTAATCTGCTGGATGTAGCTCTGCGCCTCGGATAAGAAACCTCCGGTGCCTGCTGCCGGATCGTAGACCTTGATTATCTCACCGGGACGGAGCCGCTCCTGCTGACCGGTGAACACCAGGGAGGTGGTCAGATGCACAACATCGCGTGGTGTGAAGTGCTCACCAGCTGTCTCGTTGGAGGCCTCGGCAAACTTGCGAATAAGCTCCTCAAAGACCACGCCCATGGAGAAGTTGTCCAAGCGCTGCGGACTGAGATCAATAGCTGCAAAGCGCTGTACTACCGGGTAAAGAGCATCGCCGTGCTCAAGGCGCTCAAGAAATTCCTCAAAGCGAAAATGCTCAAAGACCTCTCGCGCCGCCGGGCTAAAGTGGCGGACATAATCGTTGAGATCTTCCCGGGTGTGAGTCTCGGAAACAGTGGCTAGCCGCAGCGGCGAAGTATTATAGAACTGCAGATCGGCTTCGTTGCGCAGGATACGATCACGCATCGCTGCCGATTTGTCATGGTAAGCCTTAGCCTTCTCCAGCACCCGGTCGCGGGTTGGCTCCAGAACGCACTCCAAGCGGCGCAGTAGTGTGAAAGGCAAAATCACGCGGCCATACTGCGACTGCTTTAGCGTTCCGCGAAGAAGATCAGCAACCCCCCAGATGAAACTTGCTAAGTTTTCTTGGTTCATCCGTTTTAACCCTACTCCTTGATTTCTGCAGCTAATGAACCCTTGACATAGATTAACTCCCCCGCCTCATAGCCTGATGCAGGCTAGCGACAGATAGCGTCGCGCTAGATAAGTTCACCCCGACAAATTGAACCCCCCTTTGCAAGCTATTCGTTGCAGTTCGTCACCCTGCTTGCTATCCGGGTTAGCGTACATTATCGAAAGGCTCTGTGACCATGCAAAACGCCAGTTGAGCGATCACGCCCTTTGGCTTATGTCAGCTGTTCCCGACCCGAATTTTTTTATCGACCCCCCAAGTACAGAATCCGTATCCACCTGCCCATAAAAAATTTATCACCCCCCGTCATACGGGGCTCTCCGAGCAGCAGTAGTCCCACATGTGTTTTCCGTAAGATAGCTTTTGGCATCACTAAGATTATGAAGTCGAAGAAATCCGGCGGGTAGTCACCAAATTTGGGGCGCCGTGAGTCCGGGTCAATGAGTTCGGCGCGGGTTTCGGTCAGCAATCCCTCGTCATAGCGTTGCAGCAACAAAAAGGTCTGGGCGTAGCGGCTGACGATATCCACCAGGCCGCGACCGCTGCCCACATCCGGTTCCGGGCTATGCGCCGCCTTGCGCACCAGCGCCAGGGCGGCCTCCAGCTCGCGGGCGTTTTCCTCGAAGCGCTGGCGGTTCAGGGTCCAGCCCTGGATGAGGTGTTCGCGCAGGACACGGGTGGCCCACTGGCGGAACTGCACGGCACGGCGCGAGTTCACCCGGTAGCCCACGGAGATAATGGTGTCGAGGTTGTAGTGCTTGATGCGCCGCCGAACCTGCCGCTGTCCTTCCTGACGAAGGACCGAGGATTCCTCGGTAGTTGCCTCCTTGGCGCCATTCACACCGGGGTAAATGATGATCTCCGCGGAAGCTTTTAGAGACTCCCTAGAGACTTGCACGCTCTTTGCGAGATAATGGCGGGGATTGCCTTATCAGTGAGCACTCGCTATGGACAACCTAGTCTGTCAGACCAAGCAAATCGCCGTGTTGCTCTTACTTGTTTTGAGCTTATACTCCCCGGCCACTCTGGCACTAGAGGATGGCATACCCTTCGATCCAGAAACCAACGAGCGCTGGGTACTTGTCGATACGAGCGATTATGTTCTAACCGTATACACAGGCAAACGGCCTAAGGCCCAATTCCACAACCTAGCAATAGCCCAGAACGGCACGGCCAAGACTCGCCGACGCGGCGACAAGACCACCCCGCTGGGCAAATTCAGGATCGACTACATTACCAATAGGAGCCGCTATCACCTTTTCATCAGCATTGATTACCCCACAGAAGAAGCGGCATCTCTAGCTCTAGAGGACGGAACAATCAGCGCCCAAGAATATCAAACCTATCGAGAACAGCGTCGAAAGAAGGGCAAATCGCCGCAAGGTACCTCTCTAGGTGGCCTGATAGGTATCCATGGGGTAGGCGGAGGAAACGTCCATCTTCATCGTATTGCCAACTGGACAGATGGGTGTGTTGCGCTTGAGAATGATCAAATCGAGGCCCTTAGCAAGATGGTAGAAGTTGGCACACGTGTATATATCCGCTAGCATTCGCCCCATGCATTAAGCAGACCAAATCCTTACGAAACAGGAGTTTTAGATGAGCAAACGACTATTACACGCTGCAAAATATACTGTAGCAATCTCTGCGCTTGCCGTTTTCTCAGGCTGTGCCACTATCGACACTGACGAGCTAAACACGGCCGTAGATGAACGCATGGATGAGCGCATGGATGAACTGCTGGAAGAAATGGAGGAAACCCGCGAAATAGCAGAAGAGGCCCTGGAAAAGGCCGAAGAAGCCCTAGCCAAGGCAGAGCAAGCCGAAGAGAGCGCAGATGATGCTAACGCCAAGGCTGAAGAAGCCTTGGAAAAGGCCGCAGCTGCCCAACGCCAAGCAGAAGAGAATGAAGAGAAGATCGACCGCATGTTTGAGCGGGCGATGCACAAATAGGCTGAGCTGAGAATATCAAGCCCGCAAGGTATGGTTTCTTACCTCGCGGGCATCTTTTTAATATGCCCTACCCGGCTGTGGTTTGTTAATTCCTCTAAATTTAGGGGGCTGTCGCCTCCCGAACGGGAAATCTTGATTAAGTTGCCGTTTTGCTCGGCCGCTACGGCGCGCACCAGTTCACCTCTGACCCGATGGCGGCGCTCGCCCAAGGCCCTAGCAACAGCATCAGCCGCCATGGCGATCTTATCCTGTCGGTCAAGCTGCTGCTCCTCCTCCTCAATCAAAGGGAAGGCTTGCATGTACAGCTGTCCATTGGCCGACCAGCCGGCCTTAAAGGGTTGATTGATAATCTTCACCCTGGTGCCACGCTCAATCTGGCCGAACAGGTGATCAATATCGAAAGGATGTAGGCGAATGCAGCCATGGGTCGCGCGCATACCGATACCCCATGGGCGATTGGTACCGTGTAGCAAATACCCCGGAATATCGAGCAGTATGGCATGCTCGCCCAGAGGATTATCGGGACCTGGAGGCACCAGGCGAGGCATATCTTCGCCTTGTTCGGCAGCCTGCTCGCGTATAGAACGCGGCGGATACCAAACCGGATCCTCAATCAACTCGGTTATCTCTGTTTCCCCCAGCGGGGTAGACCAATCCAGACGGCCGATGCTGACCGGGAAGGTCTCCACAACATCCTCTCCGGGCGGGAAGTAGTAGAGCCTCATCTCGGCAAGGTTTATGACTATTCCCTCCCGCTCTACATCAGGCAACAAGAATTGGCTGGGTATAACTACCTTGGTGCCTTCACCCGGCAACCAGATATCAATATCCGGATTGGCCAGGCGGATCTCTTCATAGCCAACGGCGTACCGCATGGCGATGTCGAGCAGGGTTTCATCTTCGCCCACCTCGACGGTCTTACTTGCCCCGACAACATCTACCCCGTCCTCAATTTCAAAACGCAGTATTTCACGCTGCCATTCGCCGTTTTCACCTTTGAGAAGATCGCTATATGCTGGCTCCTCGGCCTGCTCTTGATCTTCGTCGCGCTCGTCGTCTGCGGACTCTTCTTCTGTTGCTGCCCCTACCTCGCCAATCCCCTGCTCCTGCTCCTGTTCCCGTTCTTGCTCCTCTGAGCTTGCTAAGGCCTCTGGAAAAGCATCGCCGCAGACAAGCATCACCAATATGCCGCAACCACAGGCCAGCCTTGCCACCCGTGAGGCAGACTCCAACAACCTATCACGCCACGCCAATTCAGTTGCGGTTAAGGACATCATTGATGGTTACACTTGCAGATCCCAAAAAGCCCTAGCACTTCTTATTTCTGCTGTTCACTGCTATCTATGCCGACGTTGTTCTGCTCCATAACCCTTTCGGCGCGATAACTGGAGCGCACCAGAGGGCCTGCTACGACCTCGCGGAAGCCGAGCTGCAGACCAGTCTCACGCAAGCTATTAAGTTCCTGGGGACTATAGTAGCGCTGCACCGGCAAATGGTTGCGGGTAGGCTGAAGATACTGTCCTAAGGTTGCTATATCGACATCATAGCGGCGCATATCCTCAAGAGCAGAAACTATCTCCTCTTCTTCTTCGCCCAGCCCGACCATCAAACTCGATTTGGTAAGGATGTTACCGTTCGCCCGCTTAGCGGCTGCCAAAACTTCCAGGCTCTGCAGGTAATCAGCACGGCGATCACGAACCTCTGGGGTCAACCGCCTGACCGTCTCCAAGTTGTGCGCGAAAACCTCCAGGCCTGAGCGAGCAACCACTGCAATATCCTGCTCCTCACCATTAAAATCGGGCGTCAAAACTTCGATGGCTGTTTCCGGGTTAAGTTGCTTCACACGGTCCACACATGCAGCGTAATGAGCTGCTCCCCCGTCGGACAGATCGTCACGGTTAACCGAGGTGATAACCGCGTATTGCAACCCCATGAGCTGCACCGATTCAGCGATACGCTGAGGCTCATCCTCTTCTACCCGACCACGAGGATTGCCAGTATCTACCGAACAGAACTGGCAAGCCCTAGTACAGACTGAACCGAGCACCATGAATGTTGCCGTACCGTGGCTCCAGCACTCACCCATATTGGGGCAATACGACTCTTCACAAACGGTGTGCAGCCCGTGTCCACTGACGATCTCGCGCACCTGACGGAACCCTGCACCGCCAGGTGCCCGGGCCCGCAGCCATGAAGGCTTGCGCTGGCGGGAGCTCGCAGCAGCGCGATTACCGGATTTAATGCCATCTTTAATGACAGAAATCCCGTCGCGCTCAACTTTAGCACCACTTACTACTGGTATCCCTTTAATACTCGACATTTGCAAAACCTTATCTAATATTCAGCAGCTCAAACTCTGGATCCTCTCTTAGCAGCCGCAGAGACTCAACAATCTTTGGGCCGCCTCTAAAACTTCCCCGGAGCCATTAGCTTTCCAGGTGTGGAGGTTTTGGCGCCGGGGATGGCGCCATGAGGCCTCCAGGGATGGAGTCACGGCGTCCTCCACCCCGGGACAGGCAATGGCTCCGGGGGAGCTTTAGAGGTGGTCTCTGGTGTAGCTCTAGGATCTCCCATCTGGCAAACACCGAGCCCATGCCGGTACGATTGTGGTTATGATACATCATATAGGGAACAAATAATGCGCCAACGGTCTATTGTCATAAGCACCGCACTTGCTGCAAGCACCATACTCGGCTGCGGCTCGCTCGCGGCCGAGCCAGATTGCAGCACCCCTGGCACTTGGTATTCCACTGAGGCGGACGAAGAACTCAGCACCGCAGAAACAATAAATCGACTTGGTGATGCCTCTTACATCCTGCTCGGCGAACGTCACGACAGCAGTGAACACCACCGCTGGCAACTGCATATGCTATCTGGACTGCTCGGCAAAGGAATGCTGACTGCCGTAGGGTTTGAAATGTTTCCCCGCAGCAGTCAAGCGGCAGTAGACAGCTGGATAGATGGCCAACTAACCGAGGACTCATTTCTTAGCAAATCCAACTGGGATGAAGTCTGGGGCTTTGAACCAGAACTCTACATGCCGCTATTCCATTTCGTACGCATGCACCAAATTCCATCTCAAGCAATTAACGTCGACCGCGCTACAGTCCGCAAAGTCCGCGAGATAGGCCTGGATGAACTTAGCAGCGAACAGCGCGAAGGGGTCAGCAAGCCGGCAGATCCACTGGAAGATTACCAACAGCAATTAGCCGAAGTGCTCGAACGCCACCCCGGCGATATTGACCAGCAACACTTCATCGAAGCACAGACCTTCTGGGACAGGGCTATGGCGGAAGGGCTGAAAAAGGCCCACGACGATCACGGCGCTCCGGTAGTAGGTATTGTCGGCATGGGCCACGCCCAATACGGTCACGGAATACCTTTTCAACTCAATGACTTAGGCCATGATGATGTAGTTGTGCTGTTACCTCATGAGGCCGGGCAGCCCTGTCCGCAAGACAACCGCGCAGACTATTTATTTGTAGTTGCCACCCCTGAAGCTGACGACCCTGAACCACCGCGCATGGGGGTCGGCATGGAGATGGACGACGAAGAGCTAGTGAAAATAGTTCAGGTTCTGTCAGAGAGCCCCGCAGCTGATGCCGGCATCGCTACCGGCGATCGGGTAATTAAAGCGGCAGGCGAAAAAATCACCCACCCCCGAGATCTCCAGCAAGCGGTCCAAAATCAACCCCATGGCACCTGGCTGCCGCTGCTGATCGAAAGGGACGGCGAACAGCTCCAGAAGATCATTAAGTTTCCTAGAGAGGAGTAAGGCAGAATCAGGCTATCTACTACCTAATAGTTCAGGCCCCGGGTTGACGAAAACTTTTTCGAGCAACCCGGGGCGACCGCCAGCTTTGCATCCATTGCTGCCACCGCCAACCGCAACGCAACCCTGCATGACAGCTCTCGTTAGTTAACAGGATACGCCTCTGCGTTCAGCCAGTGCGGCCCGGCACCTCCCTATGCCTGAAAGCGTTAGATTACTCGATAGTGGAGAGCATGTACTCAACGGCTTCCTTGACCTCATCGCGATCTGCGCGGCCGTCGTAAGCAGGCATAGCGCCTTTGCCGTCCATAGTGCTATCAACGAGGGCCTCGGCATCCAAATCAATGCCGTCCCAGTCGCCCGGCTCGTTGATCTTCGGCGCACCGGCGGTACCACGATCATGGCATGAGGCACAAGTCGGCGAAGTGCCGCTCTCATAGATGGACTGGCCATCAGCCATTGCCGCACCGCTGAACGCAAACATAACCCCGCTGGCTGCTATAATTGCCAATCTTTTCATAGTCTTATCCTCATGTTAATTATAGTTTCACTGGCTTCACAGTTGCCGCGTATAGCCCAAGCAAAGAATCTGCAACTAACGCCGAGCCGATGATAGTCAAGACAGCGGCACCTATCCAAGGGTACCGAGACATTTTGTTACAATTTCAGCACCATGAATCCAACCATCTTCCAGCATCGTTGCATGACCAGCACCAGGTATCCAGTAGGGCTCAACACCATGAAACCAGGCTGTAGTGCTGACCATCCACGGCAGGACTATAGCGTCCTTCTCTGCTCCAACTACACCCACGGGCACCTGTCCAAGAGAGCTACAGGGCCAATACGGAATCGCCAACTCAGAAAGTGCAAGCTGCGACTCCGATTGGCTTTGACCAAAGTACTCCAGCACAAGTTCCCGCTCAGGCGGATCGGCAAATATGGCGCGCTGAACGCATTGCGGATCAACCCATGATGGCCCCATGCTTTGCAGCAAAAACAT
This sequence comes from Halorhodospira halochloris, assembly GCF_002356555.2. Lineage (NCBI taxonomy): Bacteria > Pseudomonadati > Pseudomonadota > Gammaproteobacteria > Chromatiales > Ectothiorhodospiraceae > Halorhodospira > Halorhodospira halochloris. Next base: position 913,135 of record NZ_AP017372.2, on the reverse strand, counting down.
CTGCCAGATCATTGCCGGATCGCTCAACATTGTATGCATTGCTGCCGGACCCATCCCCGTCGGCGGCACAGCGGCCAATAATACCGCTGCCGAGGCATTGACCCGGCTACTCAGGGCCATGTCTACTACCAGTCCACCCATGGAGTGACCAATGAGAATTGGCGGCCTCTCGAACTGAGCAGCGACGCTCTTCAAGTCGTTTACATAGTCTTTGAGAGTCGTAGTGGCCAAACGATCTCTGCCTTCACTAGCGCCGTGGCCGCGTAGGCTCAGTGCAAAGGCATCGTAACCAAGGCCGGCAAAGTAAGGCAGATAGTTATACTGCCAAACCCAAGCCCCGGCAAATGCACCATGAATGAAGAGTAATGGCGCCCGGCGCGGTGCCGAGGGCTGGCGGGCCGGCTCACCTATAAGCTCAAGAGTCAGGCCATCTGAACCACTGATGCGGTTCTCTCGCGGAAGTCTACTACCCATTCTTCTTCCCAATCGGTTAGCCGTAAATTCATATGAGGAGATTCGAGCCCCTCCTCAAATGGATATAAATGCAATTTGTGTTGTCATATCGCAGAGATAAAAGTTGTACAATGCGGGGTAGGCACATTATGCGTGGAGACTGGAGGCACAACTTGTCGCGCAAAACTATATCAAAATCGGCCCTGATTCTCTCCCTGCTTCTATTCAGCGGCGCGTTTGCCGTGGCACTTGGGACTCCCCCGGTTACCGCCCTGAGCAGCGCTAACGCAGAGGAGACTGATAAGCAGGAACTGGCTCCGCAGCAGCACGATCTGGAGAAGGCCCGGGTTGTGACCCAGCTGCTTCAGTCTTATCACTACGGTGAACGCGGCAGCGAGAACGATCTTCTAGTCGATGCAGCAGACGCCTACTTGCGGCTGCTCGACCCGGGGCGATTCTTCCTATTGAAGGAAGATGTAGAGGAGTTCCGCTCGCGGATGGCTGCGACCGAGCAAGAGGATTCCCAAACCCGCCTGCAGGCTGCCTTCGATCTCCACGAGACTTACCGCAACAGGGTTGAAAAACGCGTCAACAAAGCACTTGAGATGCTCGATTCGACCCCAGAATTTGATGCCGATGAACGCTTTGAGCAGGATCGGCGCGAGGCGGAGTGGGCTAGCAGCAGTGACGATCTTGATCGCCTGTGGGAAAAGCGCATCGCTCATGACGCGTTGACCCTAGAACTCGCAGACCGCGACACGGAACAGATCCGCGAGAACCTAGAAAGACGCTACCAGAATTCCCTGGAACGCGCCAAAGAAGCCGAGCACACCGATATCACGGAAAAATACCTGGATGCCTGGGCGCGAGCGTTCGACCCACATAGCAGCTATTTTTCACCACGCCGCTCAGAAGAGTTCGACATGGAGATGTCCCTAGAGCTTGAGGGGATCGGCGCTAAACTCACCATGGACCAGGACATGACCGAGATCGTCGAGCTTATCCCCGGCGGCCCCGCGGAGCGCTCCGGAGAGCTTGAGGCGGGTGAGCGGATCATCGGTGTCGCCGACGGCGAAGATGGTGAGATGAAGGATGTCGTCGGTTGGCAACTGCACGACGTTGTGCAGCTGATCCGCGGCCCTAAAGAGTCGACTGTAAGACTCAAGGTAATGCCTCCCTCCGGGGCCAGCGACACTTCACCACGCGAAGTAAAGCTGGTCCGCAATAAGATCGCCCTTGAGGATCAAGCTGCCCAAAAAAGGATAATCGAGAAACCTTTCAAGGACAGCACCAAGCGTATAGGTGTTATCGAGATACCGCGCTTTTACCGCGACTTCAGTGGAGCTCAGGCAGGTGAAGGGGATTTCCGCAGCACCGCTCGCGATGTTCAGAATCTGCTCAACGAGCTTGAGGAAGAGGGTATAGACGGGCTAGTGATTGACCTGCGCGGCAACTCTGGTGGCGCTTTACAAGAGGCCATCGGCGTAACCTCCCTATTCACTGGCGGCGGGGTGGCAGTCCAGGTAAGGCACCATGATGGCAGCATTGACCACTTGGGTGAGCCTGAACAAGAACCGATTTACGATGGGCCACTCGCGGTCATGGTTGACCGCACTAGCGCCTCCGCTTCCGAGATCCTCGCCGGCGCTATCCAGGACTACGGCAGGGGAGTTGTACTAGGTGCTCAGACCTTCGGCAAGGGCACTGTTCAGCACATGATTGATCTCAGTGCTCATGGCTTAAATAACGATGAAAACGGCGGCGCAGGAAGGCTCAAGCTAACTATAGCGCAGTTCTACCGAGTCAGCGGCGAAGGCACGCAGCTGGATGGCATAACCCCTGACATCGTTCTCCCAACCGCCCTTGATCGGGACGATTACGGAGAGCGTGCCGCAGAAAACCCGCTACCTGCCAACAGGATTGCGCCACTCGAGGTCTCCAAGCACTACGACCTCTCAGCTATAATCGACCGGTTGCTGGAAAAGCATAATCAACGGATCGAGGAGAGTGAGGCCTTTCAGGCCTTCCAGCGAGAATTGGACTATCAAAGTGAACTCCGTCAGGAGACGAGCATCGCCTTAAACCGCGAAGCTCGTGAGAAGGAGCAAGAGAAGCGTGAGCAGGCCTTGGTTGATCTGCACAATAAACGTCGTGAAGCACACGGCCTGGAGCCGATCGAATCGCGCGAGGAGATCGATCAAGACGAGTTGCCCGACCTGCAGTTGAAGCTGGGCGCTGAGACGGTAAGGGATAAAATACTCGTACTAAACGAGGACAAGGAAGCTAGTGGGGCACTGACAACAATATTAGGGGACTGAACCGCTCCCTGCTTGGCAGCCGAGCAAGGTTGCCAGTTGGAGTCTCACAACACGCACGCTACAGCGATCTTGTCGCCAAGGATGGCGCCAGGATCTACGGATATACCGCGGCAGTTCGGTTATTTAGTGGCCACGATTGGATTCACGCGGGCTCCATGTAGTCTAATCTTAGCTGTAACGACCGTTTGCCTCGGAACTCCCTTACATCGGGAGAATAAACCACCCTAACCCTACCCTGTAACTTATCGTAACCCTTCTCGACTGCACCAAAGGCAATCGCTTCCCACCGCTTAGCGGACGCTTCGTCCCCCAAGGTAAGTCGCAAGTGGCCACCGCGCAGTTGCTGCTGATCGCAGACGCTAAAAACGCCGTCAAACTTTGGCTCTGGAAACCCGATTCCCCAAGGCCCCCCATAGCGCAGCGCCATTGCCGTAGCCATGTTTATCTCATCGCTACTGAGCTCCCCATCGGTGGCGTACTCTTGTTGCGGTAGCTCGCCGCCAAGGCTGGTGTGCAGAGCTGCGGCAAAAGCCTCGCGAAATTCATTATACTTATCACCTGCTATGGTTAGGCCAGCAGCCATCGCGTGGCCACCAAAGCGCTCAATTAACCGCGGATAGTCCCGTTTGATTGCGGCCAGAAGATCCCTGATATGCAATCCAGGTATAGAGCGCGCAGAACCGCGCAATGTACCATCCATCCCAGGGGCAAAGGCGATCGCCGGACACTGATAGCGCTCTTTTAAGCGTGCCGCCAGTATCCCCACCACTCCCTGATGCCAGCCTGCAGCGCTGACACAAAGACCCAGACCAATATCCTCAACCCGCTGATCAATCTCCTCCAATGCCTCATCAGTCATGCGGCTCTCAACCTCACGCCGTTCGCTGTTCAGAGAGTTGAGCTTCAAGGCCAAGGACCGGGCCTGATCAGCTTCCTTGCTCAACAAGCAGTCGACACCCGCGGTCATATCATCCATCCTTCCCGCGGCATTTAGTTTCGGTCCGACTGCAAAGGCTAGGTCGTTGGCAACGAGAGTCTCTGCTTTGCGCTGGCTCTGCTCGAGCAAGGCGTATATGCCGGGGCGGGCACGGCGAGCACGGATACGCCGCAATCCTTGCTCGACCAGTATGCGGTTGTTGGTATCCAGGGACACCAAATCAGCAACGGTGCCGACAGCCACCAAATCAAGCAGGTCGGCGACGTTTGGCAACTCATCAGTCAAGTCACAATTTTGCTGTAAATAACTGCGCATAGCGGCGGCCAGGTAGAACGCAATGCCGACACCAGCAAGATTGGCACTGATAAAATTGTCGTCTTGGCGCTTCGGGTTGACTATCGCCTCAGCCGCAGGCAAATGCTCACCAGGGCTGTGGTGATCAGTGACTATAACCCTCATCCCGGCAGCGTTTGCTGCAGCTACTCCTTCATTGCTGCTGACCCCATTATCTACTGTAACGAGCCACTTAGGCGCCCATGGCCGGACCCGCTCGACAACCTCGGGGCTTAGACCGTAACCTAACTCAAAGCGATCGGGGATGAGAAAGGTGATTTGCTGGCGATCGCCGCCACAACAATCGGCCATATCGCGCAGGGCGGTAACAAGTAAGGCTGTCGCTGTAGCCCCATCGGCGTCGAAGTCACCGACTATACAGATCCGCTCACGCTCGCATAGCGCCTCCGCCAGCAACTTGGCTGAATAGTACAGATCGACCATACCTTCGGGCGGGGCAAGTTGAGATAGGCGCAAATCGAGATCTCGCGCCGTAGCAATATCACGCCGCGCATAGACACGACGCAGAACCGGATGTATATCGTCAGACAAGTCATCGGGTAGCTGCCGAGCAGCGCGGCGACGTATGCGTGAGGCCACCGAAACCTCCCTTTAAGTGGGCTCTCTAACCCCCCTGTTGAACCACGTGAACCACGTATTTCTCAAACGCCTTAGGGCGCAACCAAAAACGCCATATATCGGACTTGGTGAGAACTATAGGCGGAGCATCGGCATCTATCCATAGTTCCGCCTTATCCCATAACCGACTCCGCCGCTTGCTTACGCTCAGCATATCCAGCGCTGGGCCAATAACACTCTGCTCAACAAACTCTACAGCCTTCAACCAGCCCGGCCAATCCTCCGCGCTTAGAGCCTCGCTAAGCCTGGAGCAGTGGATAAGAACCGAATCGGTTGAACAATTTAGCGCCTCTTCCACACTCTCCCCGGCCATACCACCTGCCAGAAGAGTCCACCCGCGCCATTCGGGACTGTCGCTAGCCACCCTCTGCCATGGCAGGTGTTCAGGCGGCTGCGGGCAGCGTCCTACCCCCCAGACCCAGAGCGAGTTTACCGGAGGCAAGCCACGCTCTTGACGCTCGGTGTTGAGCCGCTGCGAGAACAGTGACATTTCCAGCTCTGTCCAGAGCTTGGACCAACTCAAATTGGCCGTCGAGCGAGGGATAAGGTAATCTACCCTACCACCCGGAAGCAGCCGCGGGTCAGAGCGGCCAGGCGGTAAATCATCACCGCGCAAAAACCACCTGCCGGCGCCCGATATAAGCAACTGCAGGCCAACAGCCTCGAGATGCTCATTCAGCGCGGCTTGCAGCTGCTCAGCCTCCTGCCCACCTAAGTCGACCTCAACCAGCCGGGCAGACCTACCTTCTGGGCTTAGATGTACCGGCATAACGCGGGCCCAACCACAGTTGCCCGGATTACCCCCGTCAGCCAGCCAGGCTAAAGCGGCAGACCCTGTGCAAGGTGGTCCAAAACCACCTATAAGCGACTCTGGGTGGCTCTTCTGCCCTGCAGATATATTCGCCTGACCACCACACTTCCCTGATGAATGGTTCTCAGGCTGTCGCCCCTGGCGATAGTCTGGGTATCTAGCAGGGTGCCTCCCAACCCGATCCCGTACCGCCCTTGCCAGCCATCTCTCCAGTGCCGGCAGGCGTGGCAACCCATCCTCGGCCAACGGCCCAGGCAGGGGGCCAAGCAATCCTGGCAAGTAAAGACGCAGTACCCTAGCGCTGCTCAAAGCCTAGCGATAATAGCTTTACGCACCGATTCGTAGTCAGCGTCAACGGTCTGCACAGCGTCTCCTGCTTGCGAAATAGCCACATCAGGATCCTTAAGGCCGTGACCGGTCAGCGTGCAGACCACAGTACTACCTTCAGGGATTCGTCCGCTGCCAATATCCCTCATCGCCCCGGCTAGAGAAGTAGCTGAAGCCGGCTCACAGAAAACCCCATCGTGGTCAGCCAGAGCCCTCTGGGCCTGCAGTATCTCATCATCGCTCAGTTCATCGAACCAGCCCCCTGACTCGCGGCTAGCAGCAAGCGCGTGATCCCACGATTGAGGATGTCCGATACGGATCGCAGTGGCAACGGTGTCCGGATCGTCCACCGGCGCACCACGCATGAACGGCGCACCACCGGCAGCTTGATAGCCTACCATACGGGGACGCTTATCAATCATCGCCGAGGCGAAGCGACACTGCCCCTGGCATAGCGAGCAAGCCTCGGTAAGCTTCTGCTCATGGGCGCTGCCGCTACACTCACAATAACCTATCCAGTGAGCGGTGATGTTGCCAGCATTACCCACCGGTAGGCAGTGGTAATCAGGAGCCCGCTCGAGCTCTTCCACTATTTCGAAAGCCGCCGTCTTTTGACCCTGAAGCCGATACGGATTGATCGAATTGACTATTGTCAGCGGGGCATGCTCGGCAAGCTGTTTGACTAAACGCATGCCGGCATCAAAATTACCCCGAATCTGCAGTATCTGAGCACCATGCATGATCGCTTGGGCGAGTTTACCCATGGCGATCTTGCCATCTGGTATGAGCACGAAACAGGCAATACCTGCCCGAGCCGCATAGGCCGCAGCGGAGGCTGAGGTATTACCGGTTGAGGCGCAGATTATGGCCTTCGCGCCCTCCTCCACCGCCTTAGTTACGGCCATGGTCATGCCACGGTCCTTAAAAGAGCCGGTTGGATTCAGGCCTTCAAACTTGACGAACAAATCAACGTCACGCCCCATTGCTTTAGGTAAATTGCTCAACTGAATCAACGGGGTGCCACCTTCACCCAGGCCGATAATGCGCACATCATCGCTGATCGGCAGGCGATCTATGTACTTGGAGATTAGTCCAGTGTAACGGGGACGAAACGGCATGCTCTCACTCCAGGCTCTCAACACGTATACGCACTACCCGACCAGAAACCTTGTCGAGTTTCTCTATACTCTCAATTGCAGCGTCCATCTGGCGCTCATGGACGCGGTGAGTGAGTATAATTATGGGGACATGATCAGCCCCTGCCTCCGGTTGCTTTTGGATAATTGCCTCTATCGAAATGCCAAAGTCCCCCAACACTCTAGTTACTTCGGCAAGCACCCCTGGCTCATCACGCGCCGACATACGCAGATAGTAGGCAGGCTGCACATCACGTATATCCAGTACGGGGGCATTCGAGAGCGAGTGAGTGTGGAACGCAAGATAAGGTACCCGATTCTCGGGCTCAAGGTTGAACTCGCGAACCACATCTATCATGTCAGCAACTACCGCCGAGGCGGTTGGCTCCGCTCCAGCCCCCGCCCCGTAATACATGGTCGGACCGACAGCGTCGCCTTTAACCATAACCGCGTTCATAACGCCATCAACATTCGCCAGCATATGCCTACGCGGCAGCAGCGTCGGGTGGACGCGCAGGGCATACCCCCCCTCTTCATGGAATGCCAAACCTAAGTGCTTGATACGAAAGCCGAGTTCTTCAGCCCATTCGACATCATCGCGACTAATGTGCTTGATGCCCTCGACGTGCACCTTGTCGTACTGTAGCGGTATACCGAAAGCTATCGACGCCAGGATGGTCAGCTTATGTGCCGCATCAATGCCCTCTACGTCAAAGCTGGGATCCGCCTCGGCGTAACCAAGGCGTTGTGCCTCGGCCAGGACATCACCGAATTCGCGCCCCTCGTAAAACATCTCGGTAAGGATATAGTTGGCGGTACCGTTAATGATACCGGCAAGCCACTCGATCCGATTGCCGGTAAGAGCCTCACGAACGGCCTTAATAATCGGTATACCACCGGCCACAGCCGCTTCAAAGGCCACGGTCACACCGTTATCGCGAGCTCGCGCAAATATCTCGTTACCGTGCTGGGCGATCAGGGCTTTATTCGCCGTAACGACATGCTTACCGTTATCTAGCGCGCGCAGGATAAGCTCCCGAGCTGGCTCCTCACCGCCGATCAGTTCAGCAATGATCTCGGTCTGCGGGTCATCTACCACTTCAAATGGGTCGGTGTTTAGCTTTATACCCTCTAGCCGACAACTACGCGGACGCTCAGGATGACGCGCCGAGGCATGGGTGACCCGAATCTCCCGCCCCGCCCGGCGACTTATGACATCAGCATTACGCTCCAAAATGTTGACCACCCCGGAACCGACGGTTCCGATGCCCAGCATGCCCACGTTTACCGGTTTCAAGCCCTTAACCTCCAACAACAAATCTGAGTATCAACAACCATCCACTGCAGTAGCTATCTGCATCCAGCACCACTTGCTTATTTAACCCTGCGCAAGCCTCTCATCAGCCCTCGATTGGGAACCACAAAAGCCCCTTTTAGAGCGCCACTCTACCCCATCTCACGCCGAAGCATCTGCTTAATACCCCGGATCGCCTGACGAGTCCGGTGCTCATTTTCGATCAATGAGAAACGGACATAGTCATCGCCGTAGCTGCCAAAGCCTATCCCAGGAGAGACTGCCACCTTGGCATCAGCCAACAGCTTTTTCGAGAACTCTAATGATCCCATCTCGCGATAGGGCTCTGGTATCTGGGCCCAAGCGAACATGGTCGCCCGCGGCCTCTCAATAGGCCAACCTGCCGCCTCCAAGCCATCACAGAGCACATCACGGCGACATCGATACATCTGCCGAATCTCCTCGACACAGTCCTGCGGCCCCTCCAGGGCGAGTATGCCCGCTACTTGAATGGGCGTAAACATCCCATAGTCTAAATACGACTTCATGCGAGCCAGCGCTGCTATCAAATCGGGGTTGCCACACACAAAGCCAACCCGCCAACCAGGCATATTGTACGTCTTGGACAGCGAGTAGCACTCCACTGCCACATCTTTGGCGCCAGGAACTTGAAGGATCGACGGTGCCTTATAACCATCGAAGACAATTTCAGCATAGGCCAGATCCTGCACGACCCAAATCCCCTCTTGGCGCGCGACCGCTACCACCTTTTCAAAAAAATCCAGCTCGACACATTGCGCTGTCGGGTTGGAGGGGAAATTGAGGATGAGCATCTTCGGCTTTGGATAGGTGTCGCGGATAGCCTTTTTGAGTTCAGCGAAAAAGTCACCCCCCGGGATCATGGGCACGTGGCGAATATCCGCCCCTGCGATAACCACACCATAAGGGTGTATCGGATAGGCTGGATTGGGCACCAGCACGGCATCACCCGGCCCCAGAGTGGCCAGGGCCAGATGCGCCAACCCCTCTTTCGATCCAATCGTGACTATCGCCTCGCTCTCTGGATCAAGGTCAACCGCATACCTGTCCGCGTACCAGTTGGCTATAGCACGGCGTAGCCGGGGGATCCCTCGCGACATTGAATATCTGTGGGTATCCGGGCGTTGTGCAGCCTCACAAAGCTTATCTACAATGTGCTGCGGGGTCGGTTGGTCAGGGTTCCCCATCCCGAAATCGACAATATCTTCACCACGCTTACGGGCGTCTGCCTTCAGTTCGTTTACTATGTTGAACACATAGGGCGGCAGCCGCTTGATCCTGGGGAACTCGGCTTTCGGCAGATCAGCGTCCACAACTAACCTCAACAAAGACGGGATACAAGGGATTAGGTTAAGCGTGGAAACCTACTGCGTATAGATTCCACTGTCAAATCCTAGCAAACTTTGCCGTCGATCGTTCTGGGTACAGCACAATGCGGATATCGCGTCACGACAGCCCTAGCGTTTACCGAGTCAACTCTTATGAGCCTGGGGCCATAACCATCAATCGGCAACAGTACACAACGAGTGTTATTCTCACCCCAGAGTCGCTGAGCTGCGACTTAGCCGCCGAACGGATAACAGATTTGGCCCTGCAAGACTTGCAGCAATTACTAGCCTGGCAGCCGGAGATGATCCTACTTGGTACAGGACCCACGCAGATCTTCCCCAAGCGTGAGATTATTCGCGGGATTATTTCCCAGGAGATTGGCTGCGAGGCGATAACCACTTCGGCTGCTAGCCAGACTTTTAATCTGCTAGCCAGTGAAGGCAGGCGGGTATCTGCTGTGCTCTTCGTTTGTGATCTTTAGGAAAGTTTGGTCAGGTAGCGCCTATACTCGGCCTCGGACCCAAGGGTGCGAACATAAAGACTCCAATGGGGACCTCTGCAAGCTCCCCCGAGCCAACCGGCTGCCCCGGTGTGGAGGACGCCGTGAATCCATCCCTGGAGGCTTCATGGCGCCATCCCTGGCGCCAAGACCTCCACACCGGGGCAGCCGGTTGGCTCGGGGGAGCTTGCAGAGGCGGCACCTAGAGTCTTCACGGTTGCACCCTTGTGGTCGAGACCACGTATAGGCGCTACCTGATAATACTTTCCTGAAGGTTAGTAAGGCTTGAGGTTGCTAGCCTTGCCTGGTTGAAGAGGAACGGCTACTTGCCACCTCGAGTGGAAGGTGGAGTCAAGCCCTTTTCAATGATGGCGGTCGCAGTCGCGAGGGCATCTTCATCAGTAGGCGGCTGATCCCAGATCCAATGGCGTTGGCCCATAAAGAAGGCTATTCCTATCAAGGCCAGAGCCTGAGCATGTGGGTCGCCATCACTCACCTCATTACGCTGCTGCGCCTGCCTGAGACGTTCCGCATAGCTGTCAGCCAGGGAGCGAAAGAAATATTGATGGGCCTCAGGATCTACAAACTGCGCCTCCATGACTATCCGATAGAGGTGACCGTGCTCGCGGCAAAAACTCAAAAAGGCCCCTAGCCCCAAACGCTCGGCCTCAAGCCTATCGCGCGCACCGTCAATAGCCTCGCTAAGGTGGCGACGCATGGTGCGGTTCATGTGCTCGACCAATGCCCTAAATATTTCTTCTTTGGAACGGTAATACAGGTAAAATGTGCCCTGAGCGATACCCGCCCGCTGGGTAATACTGCTGATCGAGGCCTTATGGAAGCCCTTCTCTCCGAGCTCAGCCTCAGCGGCACCGATCAATTTGCGCCGCGTCCGCTCGCCGCGCTCGGTAACAGGCCCGCTACCCGACGGTGGTGGTGCATCATAGGTGGTCATTTAGGCTTTCCAACCCTGCTTAAACCCAAAAGCTCTTCGTACATTGTAGAGCGATAAAACCGTGGCTTATCCGCTTCACCATCCTAATGTATATCACAGCTTAATGGGAACTTCGAAAACCCCGGTGGCCGTGAAGACTCCAGGTGCCGCCTCTGAAATCTCCCCCGAGCCAACCGGAGGATTGCCCCGGGGTGGAGGTCTTGGCGCCAGGGATGGCGCCATGAAGCCTCCAAGGACGGATTTACGGCGTCCTCCACACCGGGCAATCCGTTTGGCTCGGGGGAGATTTCAAGGACCCTCCCAGGTAGGGATTCACCGCATCCGCGTACCGGCAATGCATGGCAATGCCACCCCAAAGGTTAGTATAGTACTCGACCAATTGCCTGGGCCTGTGCGGCCCATGAGTTCACTCACCTCTTAATACCAAGTAAAACAGCATGGACAGCATCGCAAGGCTACTCCGCACAATGGCACAACTGCGCGACCCCGAGGGCGGCTGCCCTTGGGACATAGAGCAGGATTTCGCCTCCATTGCCCCAAAAACCATCGAAGAGGCCTACGAGGTAGCCGAGGCTATAGAGAGCGGCGACCTAGAAAATGGCCTCAAGGACGAACTCGGCGATTTGCTCCTCCATGTGATCTTCCACGCCCAAATGGCCAGCGAGCAAAATCTTTTTAACTTCCAAGATGTTGCTCAAGCCCTCCAGGATAAGCTGATCCGCCGCCATCCACATGTATTCGGCAACTTGCAAGCCGCCGATGCGGACGGAGTGGTAGATAACTGGGAAGCGATAAAAGAGCAGGAGCGCCAAGCCAAACTCGCTGACAACAGCGTCCTTGCCGATGTCGCCACCGCCCTGCCTGCCCTGACCCGGGCCTGCAAGCTGCAGCGACGGGCCGCGCGGATCGGCTTTGACTGGCCAGATTACCGCGGTGCGCTGGACAAGATCGATGAGGAAGTTAAAGAAGTTGAGGCCGAGATTGACTCAGCCGACCCCCAACGCCTGGAAGAGGAGATCGGCGACGTGCTCTTTGCCGTAACTAACCTGGCCCGTCATCTAGAGGTAGATCCGGAGACTGCCCTACGGCGTGCCAACCTGCGCTTCGAAAGTCGCTTCCGCGAGGTGGAAGAGGAGTTCACTGAACAAGGCAGAGAAATGTCCGCAGAGACCATTGAAGAGCTAGAAGAGGCTTGGCAGCGCGCCAAAGCCAAATTGGCCAATCAATAAGCAATTCCGAAGAGCACCACTGCCCTTATCGCCACCCAGTAAAGGCGCTATAATCTTGACCATGGATACCTTCGACCACCCCATAGAAGCCTCTCCCTCGCCGCGTCAAACCACCCGTTGCGTGGCTGTTGGTCCATATAAGATCGGTGGCGATGCCCCGGTGCTAATTCAATCGATGACCGACACTGAGACGGCCGATATTGACGCTACGGTCAAACAGGCCGCCGCCCTGGCAAGAGCTGGCTCCGAACTAGTGCGCCTGACCATCAATAACGAACAGGCAGCAGCGGCTCTACCCCACATCCGTGAGCAACTTGCTAGCCAAGGCATTGAGGTGCCCTTGGTGGGCGACTTCCACTTTAACGGCCACAAGCTGCTCAAGCGCCATCCTGCCTGTGCCGAGGCCATCGCCAAGATGCGCATAAATCCCGGCAATGTCGGCAAAGGCAGTCGCCGCGATCCGCAATTCGCTGAGATGATAGAGATCGCTTGCCGTTACGAACTGCCGGTGCGCATCGGCGTCAATTGGGGCAGCTTGGACGAGAGTGTCCTTACCCGGCTAATGGATGCCAATGCCCAACGCCAGCAACCCTATCCGCCTGAGATGGTGACCCGTGATGCTGTCGTTACCTCGGCCATTGAAAGCGCCAAGCAGGCCGAGGAACTCGGCTTGCCAGGCGATAGCATCATCCTCTCATGCAAGATGAGCGGGGTTCAGGATCTGGTTGCGGTCTACCGTGACCTGGCCCGGCGCTGCGACTACCCTCTGCATCTCGGTCTCACCGAAGCAGGCATGGGCGTGCCAGGCATCGCCTCTTCAAGTGCAGCGCTAGCAATCCTCCTCCAGCAAGGGATAGGCGATACCATTCGAGTCTCTCTAACCCCTGACCCGGGCGGCGCACGTACCCGCGAGGTAGAGGTCGCCCAGCAAATCCTGCAATGCATGGGGCTACGCGACTTCACCCCCCGGGTTACCGCCTGCCCTGGCTGCGGCAGGACATCGAGTAATTATTTCCAGCACCTTGCCGAGCAGGTTCGCCACCACATTGATGAGCGGATACCGGAGTGGCGCAATCAGTACCCAGGAGTGGAAAAGCTGCGCATCGCGGTAATGGGGTGCGTAGTCAACGGCCCCGGCGAGAGCCGTCATGCCGATATCGGGATCAGCTTGCCTGGGGCTGATGAGCAACCGGCAGCCCCAGTATTTGTCGACGGCGAGCGCAGGACAACCCTTAAAGGCGACAACATTGCCGCGGAATTCAAAAACATTATTGAGGAGTATATCCAACAGCGCTGGGGTTAACGGTAAAGCTGTGCTCGACTGGCCCAGCCCCTTGCCCCAACCCCTTGGCCTCTTCCATGGCTCGACGCAAGTAGATACGCGCCCGATCCACTGACTCTACCAGAGTCATCCCTTGAGCTATACCGGTTGCAATGGCGCTAGCCAGTGTGCAACCGGTACCGTGAGTAGAGGTGGTCGGCAGCCGCTCACCGCGCCAGCATTCTACCCCTGAGGCAGTCACCAGCACATCGACCAACTGATCACCTCGACCATGTCCGCCCTTGAGCAAGACCGCCTGCGATCCAAGCTCACGCAGCTCCTGTGCAGCCTCGATCATGCTCTGCTCGTCATCATCGATAGGACGGCCAAGCAGCACCTCGGCCTCCGGCAGGTTTGGCGTTACCAAGGTGGCCAAAGGCAGCATAACCTCGCGCAGACGGTCTGAAGCCATCTCGGTAAGCAAGCGGTGGCCACTCTGGGTAACCATGACCGGATCGATTACCACAGGTATCTTTTGTGCGTATGGCTGCATCATCTCGGCGACCACAGCTATGCTAGCGGTATCGTAGAGCATGCCGGTCTTAATACAGTCTGCCCCTATGTCACCCATAACCGCGCTCATCTGCGATGTTATGAAGGCTGGCGGCACCGGGTGAACATCCTCGACCGCCACAGTATTTTGGGCAGTCAGAGCAGTTATCGCCGTAGTTGCATAGCCACCCAGGGCCATTACCGTCTTGATATCAGCTTGGATACCGGCCCCTCCTCCTGAGTCAGAACCAGCTACTACCAAAACGCGGTGATTACCGAAACGGTCGGCCATATCCTTGGACCTCCAGGGTTGCAGGGCTAATCTTCAGCGAAGAAATCATTGCGAATCTTTTGGCGATCAATCTTGCCCGCCCCAGTCAGGGGAAGATCGTCAACAAACCTTATCTGTCGCGGCACTTTGAAGGCGGCTAGTTCGCGGCGGGCATAACTGCGAATCTGCTCCTCATCGATATCTGCTCCTGGGCGGGAGACTATTGCTGCTACTGGCACCTTGCCCCAACGCGAATCATCGACTCCCACTACAGCAGCCTTATCGATCCCAGCATGACGCACCAGAACCTCTTCGACCTCCTCTGGGGAGACGTTCTCACCACCACTGATGAAGACATTATCTACCCTACCGACGATACGTACATACCCTTGTTCATCAGCGTAAGCCAAATCACCGCTGTATACCCAGCCACCCTCCAGCAGCATCAGCTCATCGCGCTGTGGATCATCGAGGTAACCGTCGAAGTTATGTGGGCTGCGCAGCAGCAAAACCCCCGGACTATCTCCGTTTACCGGCTCGAGGGAGTGCGGATCGACTATGCGATAGTCGGTATGGAACATCGCTTTACCGACCGAGTCGTAGCGCTCACGGATCTCCTCAAGACTCTGATCCTCCTGAACATAGAGGAAATTAGACGGCCCGCCCTCGGTCAAACCGTAAGACTGACTGACCGGTACACCACGATCCCAGAGCGGTTGCATGGTGGTTGCCGAACAAGGCGCTCCAGCGGTTGTAACGCTCTCCAAGCTGCTCAGATCAGTGCTGGCAAATGCCGGGTCCTCAGTCATCATCTGTAGCATGGCCTCGACCGCACCGAAGTGGCTGATCTGCTCATTCTCTATCAGCTCCAGTGCATCCCCCGGGTCAAAACTGCGCAGCAGCACGGTAAAACCACCGGCGTAATAGACTGGAGTCAGGGTATTCCAACCCCCTATATGAAACAGCGGAAAGGTCAACAACTCGCGCTGCGGGCCCAGCGCCCCGCCGCTACTAGCGAGAATATCCACAGCGTTCCAAACCATCTGCCGGTGGGAGATGACGCAGATTTTGGGCTTGGAAGTTGTCCCGCCCGTATGCACATAGAGAAAAGGGTCACTTAGGCACAAAGGTCTGTTCACTGTGCCAGCCGGGTGAGTAAACAGATCCTGCTCAGCGGCCTCAATGAGGCTGTCATCTTCAGCAGCTTGCAAAGCCGTGCGGTAAACACCCTCGCCCTCGTCGGCCAACTCTATAGCCTCACACCCCGGCGGCAAATGCAGGGCTGCCGCTTGATCGGCAAAGGCCTCATCGTAGAACAGCACCCGCGGTGCGATCCTTTTCACCAGATCGTTAAGTTCTGGCTCCGCAAGGCGATAAGAGAGCGGCGCCAAAACAACCCCGGTCTTGCCACAAGCAAAATACAGATCAATCGCCTCCAGACGATTACGACTGAGCAGGCAGATAGGATCGCCGGGGGCAAGTTGCAGCTGCTCGCTCAACAGCTTACCAGCCAACTCAGCTCTTAGATCCATCTGCCGGTAGGTCAGGCGACGATCTGTTATGGGCTCATAAATAGCATAGCTATGCGGGGTTAGATCGGCCCTCCTGCCCGACCAATTGCCCACCCAGTCCATGGGCAGGTTATCGTAACAGAGCTGCTGCGCAGCCATTTAGCCTCCTGTGGACAGGCTTGATTTACTTGCCGTTTTTCTTCTTCCAATAGCGCCGCAAACCGAGTGCCGACATCCATGACGGATTGATCAACTCATGGCCCGGCCAGTCGCGTTTATCAAGGTTACGTTCAAGCGCCCACTCATAGAGCCAATTGCTATAATTTTCCTGCAATTCTTCTACCGAGTCGGCCTTGCTAACCTCGCTATCAGCCCAGCTTACCGCTGCATCTATCCCCTCGCGCAACTCGGCCAGGTGCTCCGCTGGGTCAAGAAAGATGCCGTAGTGGGTCGGTGCCAGGTATTCTGGCTGCTGATCTTCGATATGCCGCAAGCTCTTCAGCCAGCGCTCGGGAATAAACTCTGGTGGCGGCATAGGTGGTATGACAGTAGATGAGCCCTGCAGGCGCACTCCACCGACATCACCAGTAAAGCAAATATCATCAAGCAGGTAGCACAAGTGGTGCTCGGCGTGGCCCGGGGTATCTAGGGCGATCACACCAACCCCGCCAACCGCTATCTCATCCCCGTCATCGAGGGTAGTGATCTGCTTTTCCGGGACTGCTTTAAATTCACCCCAAAGCGGGCCCATATTCTCTTCGCCGTAAATGCGCGCTGCGCTCTGCAGCAGCTTATCCGGCTCAGCCAAGTGCCGAGCACCGTTCGGATGAACATATATCTGGGCACCGTAGCTGGCCAAATGGCCGGCCGCCCCGGCATGATCAAGATGGATATGGCTGATCAGGACATGGGTGACATCGTGCGGGGCGAGCCCGCGCTTGCGCAGTTCGAGCTCCAAAGCAGCTACCGTAGACCCTGGTCCGCTCTCGATTATCATCGCCCCATGCTCATGGCGAATGAGATAGCTGGCGATGAGACCCGCTTTGCCCTGGAAGTGCAGGTCCATGACCTCTACTTCAACACCGGTTCGTGAACGGATGGACTCCACAGACCACCTCCTTAGCTAGCCATTATCTGACGGCGAAGTTATCATATCGCCATCCAAATATCAGCCGTACTTGAAAGCATAGTCCGAGGCAACTGTGCCGCTAATTGAGCTACGCAACATCCATCTGGCGCTCGGCCATCACCCCCCGCTGCTCGAAGCAATCGACTTCGCCATCAATCCCCGCGAGCGGGTCTGCCTGGTAGGACGTAACGGGGCCGGCAAGTCTACCCTGTTGCGCATGATCGCCGGGCAAATCGAGCCCGACGAAGGCTCTATTATCGTTGACCAGGGGGTGCGTATTGCCCAGCTTGCTCAGCAGCTACCTGAGGATACTTCGGGGTCAGTCTATGACCAAGTTGCCGCGGGGCTCGGCAAGCTTGGTAATAAACTTGGTAGGTACCACCAAGTAGCTGAAGCGGTAGCAGCGGGTGATACCCGGCGGCTTACTGAACTGCAAGAATTACAGGACCTGCTCGATGCCGAAGGTGGATGGGATCTTAACCAAAGAGTAGAGGCTGTTATAACTCGCCTCGAGCTTGACCCCCAGGTTGCCATGGCCAACCTTTCCGGCGGCGTACAAAGGCGCGTGCTGCTCGGGCGCGCCCTTGTCACCGAGCCCGATCTACTGCTCCTCGATGAGCCGACCAACCACCTCGACATTGATGCTATTACTTGGCTTGAGGATTTTCTGCGGGATTGGTCAGGGGCACTGCTATTTATCACCCACGATCGAGCCTTCCTGCAAAACCTTGCTACCCGCATCATCGAAATCGACCGCGGCCATTCCTACGACTATCCGGGCGATTACCACAACTATCTGCGCCGCCGCGAGGAGCGCCTCGCAGCCGAAGAGCAGCAGCGCGCCGAATTCGATAAACGTCTAGCCCGCGAGGAGGCCTGGATCCGCCAAGGCATCAAGGCGCGTCGCAAGCGCAACCAGGGCCGTGTCCGCGATCTGCAGCGCATGCGGGCAGAGCGTGCCGAGCGCCGCGAGCAGCTCGGCAACGCCCGCTTTCAGATCCAGCAGGCTGAACGCTCGGGTAAGATTGTCGCTGAGGCGGAAAATGCAAGTTTCGCTTACGCTAACGAGGAGATAGTTCGCGATTTAAACACCACCATCATGCGTGGTGACAAGGTAGGCCTAATCGGCCCCAACGGTTGTGGTAAAACCACCCTAATTCGCCTACTCCTAGGCGAATTGGAACCCACAGCAGGGCAGATTAGGCGTGGCACCAAGCTAGAGATAGCCTATTTCGATCAACAGCGCGCTGTGCTAGATGAAGATACCAGCGTGCAGGAGAACGTCGGCGCTGGCCAGGAGCATATAGATATAGGCGGTCAACGGCGCCATATTCTAAGTTATCTCCAGGACTTCCTCTTCCCTCCGCAGCGTGCCCGACAACCGGTGCGAGCCCTCTCGGGTGGCGAGCGCAACCGCCTACTCCTCGCCCGCCTATTCAGTCAGCCGGCCAATCTGTTAGTGCTTGACGAGCCTACCAACGACCTTGACGCCGAAACCCTGGAGCTGCTTGAGGAGCGTCTGCTCGATTTCAGCGGCACAGTCTTAGTGGTCAGCCATGATCGAGCCTTTCTCGACGCGGTTGTAACCCAATCTCTAGCCTACGAAGGAGGCGGTTGCTTCCGCGAATATCCGGGCGGCTACAGCGACTGGCTCAAGCAAAGGCCTGTTACCCCCGAGTTCTCCACTAAGAAAAATTCAGCCCAGCCCGCTGAGCGCATGCTGATGGCCAAGGACGAAACCAGCTATGGTGAGCGCACTAAGGCCAAAAACAGCACTAAGCAGGCAGGAGATGGCGACAAGAGCAATACCGACCCCGCACTGGCAAAGTCTCACAGGCATACTAGCAAGCCAAGCAAACGCCTGACACGCAACGAGGAACAAGAATTGGCCGCGTTGCCCGAGCAGATTGAAACCCTGGAGTTGCAGCAGGAAGCGCTGCACGAGAAGCTATCCGATCCACAGCTCTATCAAGGTGATAACGACCGTTTAGCCGAACTGCAGAATGAACTTAATAAGATTGAAAGCCAGCTCGAAAAGATCTATGCGCGCTGGCAAGAACTCGAGCTGCGTAATAACTCATAAGAGCACCACAAAGGGCGGGCGCCCGAAACACCCCTTATTGGACCAGTTAGCCAAGGGCGCCATGAGGCCTCCGAGGATGGATTCACGACGTCCTCAAACCTAGGGATGCCTCTAAAACTTCGCCGGCGCCACCATCTGCCCCGGTGTGGAGGTCTTGGCGCCAGGGATGGCGCCATGAAGCCTCCAGGGATGGATTCACGGCGTCCTCCACACCGGGGCGGATGGTGGCGCCGGCGAAGTTTTCAGAGACGCCCTTCAGGCTTCCGCCCCCGGGCTAGCACATAATCGAGCCCCGCATAAGCGGTCTGCGCAGAGGCACGCAAGCTCAGACGGGCCGCCATGCGCGCAGCAAAATGTAGGCGCTCCAGCGCTTGCGGGTTTGCGCGTAACCAATAGTGCAAAGGCGCGTAGACGTCGTCGCGAATCGACTGCACACTAAACTCTTCAAAGCCGCAGGCATCCAGCATTTGCCGGTAGATATCGCGCGGATAGGCATTCTCTTTTGCCATGGCAAACTTGCGCGCCGCCCAGCCCCAGGTGATTCGTTGTTTGAGCCGCTCTAAGGCCAGCGGTGCCGGCGGTGTCGGGACAATATCGGCGGTAGCCAACAAACCCCCAGGGCGCAGTACGCGTAACGCTTCGCGGAAAAATTTCTCTCGTGAGCGAAAGTGAAAGGCGCTTTCCAAGGCCAGCACGCAATCGGCGGAGTTATCTTCAAGAGGCATCTGCGTCGCCGAACCTTCGCGCAGATCAATCTGCCCCTCCAAGTGGTGATCTTTAACTCGCTGCTGCGCCAACTTTACCTGTGAAGGGGTAACGTTGAGTCCGATGATCTTGCGTGGCTGGTAGTGCTGCGCCCAAAAGATATCCTGATCAGCAAACCCGAACCCGACATCGACAACTACATCCTCGGGCCCCATAGCAACCGCATCGGCAAGCAAGGCAGCTAGGGCATCGCTTGCTTGATCAATACTCTCCGCCTCACGCCAATAGCCAAGATTCAGATAGAGCCCCTGCGCCGTAGCACTCCCCGTGGATAGCATGTCATAAAGCTCTTCCACCTGCGGAGCATGGAATGGGTTAAGTATCCAGCTCATGTATTGGCGAGTACGACTCATCTTTTTGATCTCTCCCTACGGGCGCAACATCCGTAGCCACGCCCAAAAGTTAAGCAGCGAGGCCAGCGCCTGAGCAACATAGGTACATGCCGCGGCGCTCAGCAACCGCCGAGCATGGGGCGGATCGACATCAGCAAACAAATAACCGCTGCGCTGCAGCATGGGCAGCGCACGCTTGAAGCTAGCATCAATCTCGGTCGGTAAGGTTACAAGGTGTACAACTATACCTGAGCCCATAGCCATAATCCCACCCAGGGCCAACAAACCGATCAGTGCCGGTGCCCGCAACAGACCGCCTAGCACGGGGGCGAGGAAGAGTAACCCGACGCCGATCTGCTGTCCACGGCCGGCCCATTTGACCAGTTTTTGGCGCCATACAAAGGGCTGGTAGCCACTCGCATGCTGCACCGCATGGCCGACCTCGTGAGCAGCTATAGTGATCGCAGCTAGGGAGCGGCCCTGATAATGAGACTCACTCAGGCGAACTGCCCGCTCTTGGGGGTCGTAGTGATCACCGCTTGCGGTCGGTTCAACGCGCACCGCGTTTAAACCATACCCATCAAGCAGTTCACGGGCCAATTCTGCGCCACTGACCGGATAACGCCCTTCCGGGTGTGAATAGCGCTTCATGACCCTCTGCACCCAAAGACTAGGGGCATAAACGGCTATCAGCAGAGCGATCAGCAGCAGGCCCCAAATCATTTGACTTCTACTACCCGGCTCGCACTCTGGTACTTGATCTTCCAACCTCGCCACGCCGGCAGCTCCCAACGCTTAGGAGCATCGCGCCTAATCCCACCAATTTTTTCGGCCACTAGTTCATTGCGACGGACATTATAGTGAATCCGCAACTGCAGATCAGGTAGATTAACCCGACGGGGGTAGCGAGCATCGAAATCCTCCCGCTCCCACCAGGGTATACCGTCAAACCGCAGATCCTGCGCTTCAAGCAGAAGCAAATCATCACCCTGCTCGACGCCTAGTTTATGCAGCCTTTCAAGCAGCCACTCATCGGCTTGGGGGACGTGACCAGCTGCATTCCCGAGGGCGACGTAAAGCTCCCAAGCCTCTAGGTCGTCCTGTAGCCGTTCCCCCGCGGGAGCCAAAAGATCGCCGGCTAGGATGAGTCGGGCCGCGGCTTGGCGAAGTTGCTCGCCCTCGGGCTCGATCGAACGGCTGTCAATTACTCTACCGGCATAGATCCGCTGCTCTTGGGCAGTAAGCTTTTCACCATCCCAATCAGGGTTTTCCACAACCACATCGCCGATTCCAGCATTGGCTAGATGGTTCATGCTCAATGGGGCCAAGCAATTAGCCACCGTCACCGTCTGCCGGGTACCCTTACCCGGGACGCTATGGCCATTCAGAACTAGGGCCGCTTCCGCACTTTCGCTCAGCAATGATCGCTCATCAATGGCGACTTCATCATGACCGTTGCCCATGGCATGACGCCGTTTAGCGCGCCGCACGTAGACCATCTCGGGGAAAGCCTGCGGGACGACGGAGAAGGCCGAATCGGCAATTTTGCTCAAATCGACATTCCTCTCCTCACCATCAGAGTCTTGTCTATCCAGGGGCAAAGAGAGCAGCTCGCCCAACTGTCGGGCTAGCCGCCGAGCTTCATCCCGAGCCCGCCGATCAAACTTGACCGCAGGCAGATCATAGCCACGCACAACCGCAACCAGTAGGGTGGCGTCACAGCGTCTACCTAGATGCTGCTCAAGCTTGTCGAGTTCGCGCGGCTGCTGCGGGGAGCGAACCCAAGAGCCGCCAGCTGCCAACGCCGCGACCAAATCGACCATGAAACAGGCGCTGCTGGTATCCGGCATGGCTACCACTAAATGGGCGTGAATAGGCTCTACCGGCAAAGCAAATAACTGCCGGCCACGCTGTGTTACCCTGCCTTGCTCATCCAACGCACCTATCTCCGTGAGGGTATTTTGCCCCTGCTCAAAACTCTCCTGGCGCGGACTATCGGGGAATTGCAATCTGTCTGCCGGGTATCCGGCACAGGCCGCTGCCAAAACCAATTCAGTTAAATCCTCACGCTGCACCTCGGGCGGTGTACGGCGCGCTAATGGTGCCGCTTTTCCCCATAAGCGCAGACACAGCCCCGGGGCAACTCGCCCGGCTCTGCCCGAGCGCTGATCGGCGGCGGCCTGCGAGACCGGCTGCAAGGCGAGCACTGTCCGGCCATTACGCCGTAAAGTGCGTCGCTCCAGGCCGGAATCAACCACTGCGGTAACCCCCGGCACGGTAAGCGATGTCTCCGCGACATTGGTAGCCAGTACTATACGTCGGCTCTCGCTCTGATTGAGAGCCCGTTGCTGTTCATTAAGAGAAGCAGAAGCGTGCAGGGCAGTTACTTCTGCATCAAAGCCCTGCAGTGCATGGCGAGATTTCTCTATTTCGCCACGCCCCGGGAGAAAGACCAACACATCACCTGCGGTTCTTTGCCAAGCACTTTTGACGCCCTGAACAACCCGCTCAGCAAGACCACGGCTGCTCGGCATATCCCGGGCTTGACGAGATAAGTATTCAGTATCCACCGCGTAGCTGCATACTTGCGCCTCGAGTAAAGTAGCACCGAGATAATCGGTAAGGACCTGACCATCTATGGTCGCTGAGGTAAGCACCAGGCGCTGTTGAGCATCTGCTTTGAGCAGGGCCACGAGCAAATCGGTATCCCAACGCCGCTCATGGAATTCGTCTATAATGATGCTCTGGAATTGCTCAAGCCTACCCGCGGCACGCCAGCGCAGCGCGACACCAGGGGTGACGAAGAGTATTCGGGTCCGCTCCCCCATCCGCTTGTCCAGTCTGACACTGTAGCCGACCGCATCACCGAGCTGACAATCTAGTGAATCAGCGACATATCCAGCCAGGCTCGTCGCCGCGACACGGCGCGGTTCGACCACCATTACCGGCCCCTTTTCAGCAGCCCAGACTGGCAGACGGGTAGATTTCCCCGAACCAGTCGGCGCAGTAACAATTACGTGGCCACTAGATAAAGCTGCGACGAATTCATCACGCAGTTCGTCGATTGGGAGCATAGTCGGTGTTTAGCAATTCTGCCCCGTTGTGGAAGAAGAGGATTTACAGCGTCCTCAGCAAAGGGCGCCTCTAAGACTTCCCCGGAGCCATTAACTGCCCCGGTGTGGAGGTCTTAGCGCCAGGGATGGCGCCATCAAGCCTCCAGGGATAGATTCACGACGCCCTCCACACCGGGGCAGTCTATGGCTCCGAGGAAGTTTTCAGAGATGCCCGCTACGACGGTTGCGTAGCTCAACTGCTTCTTTAAGCTTCTCTCCACACCGGGGCAACGTGGATCAGATAGAAGATAAGAAAATTCCCCGAGCAGACTGCTGGGCAACTCAGCAGTCTGTTTCGAGAGGCTTGCTTATGATAGGACTAAAAAGCTATCTAGGCAGCCACAGCCCTAGCTTGATTCTCTATCATTGCGCAGATTCTCCAATCCCCAGGCGGTACCGCCCAAAGCACCGAGAATCACCAAAAAGGTTCCGAAACCTGCCGCCGCACCACCTTCGTTCCACAGGCCAGCTACTGCGAAGAGAAAACCTAACCCGGTAACCACTCCCATAAACAGCATGGGGGCCTTGAGGCCGTGATAGAGATCGATATCCATAAGGGGTCCTCCCGTCTATTATTAATCTCTGCAAACCAATATCTTGAGTATCAGCGCAAGCTTACCCAAGCTTGCGCAGTACGCCAATAGGTTACCTCAAAAACTCCTCTACAAATGAGGCGCTCCCGGTGGCCGACGCCCCGGTTGCCAATCCATCTGCATCCGGTTCTTCTCGTCTTGAAGCCCGCGCACCAACGCATAACACATCAGCAACATGATAAGTGAGAACGGCAGAGCAGCGATAATGGCAGCAGCCTGCAGAGCGACCAAGCCACCGGCAACCAACAGAACCGCTGCAACACAACCTTCACCTACACCCCAAAAAGCACGCTGCGCCGTCGGCGGCTCGGTATTACCCACGGAGAGCAGCATAGTTATCACCAGGGTAGCCGAATCCGAGGAGGTGACAAAGTATGTTGCTATTAGCACCGTAGCGATAACCGCTGCCAGGGTAGCAATGACCCCGGGGGCAACCGCCTCTATGGTGTAATAGAGCGCTATGGTCTCATCCTCGCTGACTGCATCTACCAAACCTCCGGCACCAAAGAGCTCTTGATAAAGGCCAGTGCCTCCAAAAACAGTCAGCCAGCCTATGGCGAGCAGGGTAGGCACCAGCAGGACACCGAGCACGAATTCACGGATCGTCCTCCCGCGTGAAATGCGCGCTATAAACATGCCGACAAAAGGTGCCCAAGCGATCCACCACCCCCAATAGAAGGCAGTCCAGTTCAGTTGCCATTCATCAGCATCACGCGCCCCGGAAGAGTCGGTCCAAAAACTAAGGTAAACGACATTTTGCAGGTAGTCGCCGACACCCTGGACGAAACTCGATAGCAGATATAGTGTCGGGCCAAAGCTTAGGAAAAAAAGCAGAATTATCCCGCTGAGGATCAAGTTAAGCTGCGAGAGTATCTTGACTCCGCGCCCCACCCCGGAAATAACTGACCCCACCGCTATGGCAGTCACACAGGCAATTATCGCTAGTTGATAGTTCAGCCCCACTTCCAGGCCAACCAATTCATTAAGACCGGTATTAATCTGCACCGCCCCGAGACCGAGAGACGTGGCGACACCAAAGATTGTGCCAAAGACCGCCAATAGATCGGCAGCATGGCCAATAGGACCGTAGATTCGCTGACCGATCAGCGGATACAGGGCCGAACGAATCGCCAGCGGCAACTTTTTGCGATAGCAGAAGAAAGCGAGCGCTAGGGCAACAATGGCATAGATGGCCCAGGGGTGAAGACCCCAGTGGAAATAAGTTAACCGCATGGCTGTCTCAGCCGCCGCCTTACCCTCACCTTCCTGGGCAAATGGATTGCTTTGGAAGTGATAAATGGGCTCAGCTATGCTCCAGAAAAGTAAGCCGATGCCCATTCCGGCACCGAAGAGCATAGAAAACCAGGCGAAATAGCTAAACTCGGGCGGGCGGTCATCATCGCCAAGCTTTAAATCGCCAAAGCGGCTGATGAGCAGAAAGATCGCGAAGAGCAAGAAGAAGGCTACAACCCCAATGTAGTACCACTTGAAGTAATTAAAGACCCACTCCATGGCCTCATTAAATACTTCTTCGGCATAACTTGGATCATAGGTACCGAAGCCGAGAAAGGCCCCGACTACCAAAACCGCCATTAGTGTCAGGGGTATATTCAAGCCCTTGAGCGGCCCTTTTTGCGCTCGCATAAGTAGGTCCTTTGCTTTGGCTGGAGCTGTGCGGTTTAAGGTAACCTCTAAAACTGCGCCGGCGCCACCATCCGCCCCGGTGTGGAGGACGCCGTGAATCCATCCCTGGAGGCTTCACGGCGCCATCCCTGGCGCCAAGACCTCCACACCGGGGCGGATGGTGGCGCCGGCGAAGTTTTTAGAGGCGCCCTTAAGATTTGGCTTTGGTGGCTCCCAAAAGGGTTAACTACTCTCGAAGTACTCCTCGCCAACATGGTCCTCATAGCCGCCAACAGCACGATAGACCAGATCTCCTCGCGAGTTAAATCGGTGATCGATCAAGGAAACGGTAGGCTGGCGGTTGACCGCGGTACGTTGTCCCAAATAAATGCACACCGGTACCCCAACATTGGTGGTGCCGACGGTAATCCATAACCGATCAAAACCGAAACCGCCGCCGACGAAGTTCAACTGCGTTAGTGCATCGTCGAATCCGGCGACAAAATAGTTGCGTTGCTCACGACTAGAGAACAGATGGATCCTTATATAAGCATTTATAAGCTCACTAACCAGCTCCGGAATACGGAACTCGCCAGTAACTTCGGCCCCCTCGTGATGTTCGGCAAACGGGTCAACATGCACGGTTAGGTCTTCCGGCTGGGCATTGAAACGCGGTAAGTATCGGACATAAGCGGAAGTATCCACCAGGTTATAGCGCACTCGCACGATGCGCAGCTGCTCTACTAGCTCTTCGATGCTATAAGACTCAGGTGAAACCTCTGGCTCTTGATGCTCTTCCTCTGGTTCTAGTTGATCATCGGACATACTCTATGAAACCTCTAAATCTGCTCGACCAGGGCGCTGAATATCGCCAAGAAAGTTGCCGTGTGGGGTCAACATCCTTATCATCTAGCCATGATTATTACAACACTCAGCGCCACCGGGGCTGTCATATCGGTCCTGCTGGTGATTATAGCCGGAACTTACGAGCGTAAGGCTCAGCGAGACTCACTTCGTTTCGAGGCTGAGGTGGCGAGAGATGTTAAACACTGGCAGCGTGGCGCTGCTACCCTTTTCGCAATCAGCGCTCTACCATCGCTTATTAGCCGCCCTCAGCCGGAGCTTGCCGAAGCGGTATACGACTCACTCGACGCCTTGGCGCCGATGTTTCTCCTGCTTGCGTCGCTATGCTTTGTAGCCAGCATCAATAAAGTTATTCCAGCCTGGCGCAGATACAAGGCACAGCGTGAACAAGACGCCCGGAGGCGGCAGATTGCCGCGCAAGGGGCGCCTTACCCCGAAATATCCGCTGCTGTAGCGCAGAGTCTCAGCCAATGCTTACCGGATATGGAGCTACAGACTGACGTTCGCGACAAACTTGGTAATCACGCCAGTCTTCTCCTCCAATCGGGAGAGGAAAACCAGCGTTACGTCGTCTATGCCCTTCCTCGTGATAACCTCTTCGTCAATAATGATAGCAAAAAAGGCTCCGAGGGTAGTAAAAATAACGGTCTAACAATCAATCACAATGCCCTACTAAGGGCGGCAAATGCGGCAAAACAACATGATGCTCGGCCAATACTATGGACCCCATTAGGCCCGAAAGAGCAGGTCAACGGCTACTACGCCCCCGTCGATTGGGATCCTCGACCTTACGTCGTTGAAGGCAAAGACATCCATCTTGCTGAGACGGTTAAAAAGTTTGAGTTAACCGCCCGTTCAGAGAGACGTCGACGCGAATCAAGGGAGGCCGCCCGCAAGGCTAAAGAAGGCGACCCGCGTTACCACGTCCCAGTGCGCACTGACACATCCGCCGAGAGGGGCAGAAACAATAGCAACCGTGATGAGTGGGAGCGCTTTAATCTCCTTGCCCCGCGCCATCCTCACATTCAAGAGGTTATTCGCAGAAGGGCCCACAATCTGTGCGATAAGTGTGTGCAGAACATCGTGCCGGAAGAGAACAGTAAGATCGTTGTAACTGATCATGAGCACGTTTGCAAAAATGATGCTTCGATCAGGATAGTTCTCGAAGACAGCCCTGAACAAGTACCTCAAAACCTTCCCGACTGCGCACAGTGTCACTACGAGCATCCGGAATACTATGAATCATGTGTCTCTCGCCTGACTCTGGTCCATTCCGGTAATTGCCCCGATGTGCATAAAAACGCCGAACGCGACGCTGAGCTCGACCGTCAAGAAAAGCTTGCTGAACTCGGCCGCTCCTTCAAGGGCTAGGCACGCTAGAACGGCTCTTGGGAACCTCTAAGAACTTCGCCGGCGCCACCATCCGCCCCGGTGTGGAGGACACCGTGAATCCATCCCTGGAGGCTTCATGGCGCCATCCCTGGCGCCAAGACCTCCACACCGGGGCGGATGGTGGCGCCGGAGAAGTTTTAGAGGCACCCTCTTGCAATAACAAGAATCAGGCTATTTTATCGAGCATATTGGCTACATATTCGCGCAGCTTAGCAATTCCCTGCTGCCGGCCGTGGCTGCCGAGCAACAAAGAAACGCTTTGCCAGTCTTGTCTCTGCAAGACCTTGGCGATGAGCGCAGCTGAGCCACTGCAATAGTCCTGGCCGCCCTGCGCCGATGGCTGATCAATATGTTCGGGATATTGCAACACAACCACCGCCAAGGCCTTAAGTGCCGGCAAGCTAGCCGCATAACCACGCTGACCATAAGCAAATCCGCTCAAATCACGCCTCTGCCCAGCAGACAAACGCGGCCTTGAATAGCCGTCTGCAGCAGCAAATATCTGCCCCGCCAGCCCTGGCTCGAGCCTATTTAGCGGCTCACCCAGCAGTGCCTCAGCGGACTCGCGCAAGCGCTCTCCAGCCTCACCAGTTATGGCCGCACCAGCTTGGTCGAGCCCTTTGGCCATTAAAACTGCATGCTCGCCGCTCGCTGCATCCCGCTGCACTCCGAGCGCTACGGAGCTTAACCCCAGCGAGCGCCAAAAGGCTACCAGATCTGTTGTGCCGCCAAAGCTGGTACCAAAAATTGAGTATCCGACCGCCTCGGCATGCGCTTGAGCGCGCTTAACCAAACTACTACCAATCGCGCGGCGACGCAGATGCGGGTGAACAGCAATACGCATTATTCGCAGCGCCCTATACCGCGGTGTCCTTGCTACTCCGCCATGGGCCGAGAGCATTTGACAGAGTAAATGCCCCCGCAGTCGGCGCTGGCCCTGCCATATCTGCTCTGCACTTTGCTCATCAAGACCGCCTTCGGCTACAGCCACCAATATCCCGACCACCTCGTCACCAAGCAAAGCCCAGAAGATCTCGATACCCGGGGAGTCGAGCCACTGCCGCAAATCCAGAGGACGAGTCCGGTAGTGCGCCGCTACTAACAGGCCGAACGACTGCCGGAGACGGCGCTCGTCTGCTACCAAATCATCGCGATTGACGCGCTCCAGAACCAGTAGCCGCTCAGCATGCACCTCACCCTGTTGCAGAGAAGTTGCAAGCTTCGCTACCGAGTGGCAATCACCCCCACACTCAGAACGCCGCGCATCATCTTCCTCAGCGGCAAACAGTTGGGCCGGCTCGGCATCCAGCAATAGCGCCCCTGTTAACCACTGCTCGAGCTTATCGCCTGCTTGCCAGCGGATCGGCGTCTCCAACCGCAGCAACCGCCACTCAGGGGTATGAGAATCAAGCACTGAACGAAAGCGCAAATCGAAACCACGCCCTGTGCCTTCATAGCCATGTACCGTTGTTGAAAAGGCGATCCTCGAGAACCGACGCAACAGCCGAGTCAAGACCGCCACTGGCAAACCTGCTGCCTCATCAACAACCAGCAAGTCTGCCTCCAGTTGGTTATCGAGTAGCTCTTGCGGGGAGTGATAACTAAGCCTACCTTGTGCCGTCACCATCTCGCGCCTAGACACACGTTTGGCATTACAGCGCTGCAGGGCATGCTCGAAAACCGGCTCTGCCGCCGCTAGGCGCGGCGCGGTCACTACAACATTAGTGACCTTTGCTAGTGCCAATAATTCACCGATAGCAATACCCAATGCCGCTGATTTACCGCGACCGCGATCAGCGCTCAACACAACCGGCCGACGCCTATGGCCTGTCACCACGCGCATCAAGGCCTTAACCGCGGCGCGCTGATCAGAGCTACAGCAACCAAAAGAGTCTCTTGCCAATTCTGCTGCAGGACCAGGAACTAGCCGCGCTAGGGCGTCACCTTCGCTATAGCACTCTACCCATGGCGCGTTGCGCAAAAGGTCTACCAAGCGCCGGATGAATCGGTCCCCAGCATCGGCGATACTCCAACCGGCGGGCACCAGTCGCTCTAATGCAGCATCCGGCTTAGCTGGCCAACTAATCAGCTCGGGGGTCAACAGCACGAGAATGCCACCGCCGCGCAACGCGCCGGCAGCCGCTGCCAAGGCATCGGGGTCGAGGCCGTCATGGGCATCGAAGACAATTATATCCTGAGTTGTTCCCAGCAAGCGCGGGTAGTCAGCGCCAGCAATAGAGTTTACCTCGGCTGGAGCCCCTTCGCCGAGCCAGAGCACGCGATACCGGCAATCATAACCTGCCCCTTCGGGGAATTGCTCAGGGCATTTCTCTTGGCATTGCTGAGGGGCATTCTGGGAGGAATTCTGGGAGGCAGCCTTAGCGACCTCCTGACAGCTTTCCTGTCCAATCCCCAGTAGCGCTTGGCGAGCCTGTTGCCGGGCCCAATCCCGGCCGCCGGCGAGATGGACCAGGCGCCTGTTCATTTACACAACCTCGCGCCATAACTTTTGCAGCCGCTTCTCCGAAACCTTCTCCTGAACCCCGATATCTTGAGCGAAAAGGGAGACACGGTACTCCTCGAGCAACCAGCGTAACTGCTCTAAGTGAGGATCAGGGACACCACGATCAGAGCGTTGAGCAAGGCGCTGTTGAATCTTCTCATGCCAGGGACGAATGCAGCGCAGCGAGTCACGCTCCTTGGTTGGATTGACTTTCAGCTTCTCGACCCGGCGCTGTAAAGCGCGCAGAAAACGAGGCAATTTTGTCAATTGCTCGGCCGGGGTGTTGGCAATAAAACCGGGATAGACCAGACTGCGCAGATGCTCTTCTATATCCCGCAAGCTCTCTAATAGGGCCGGACTATTCAGGCCCTTGAGCTCCTTGCGCAACTGCTGATAGATACTGAGGACTGTTTCAATATCAGCCGCCAGCTGCTGCGCCTGCGCCATCAGCTCAGCACGCCCGGCAGCAAGTTGCTGCTCAAAGCTTTCCCTATCACGGGGTAAACCGGAGCTCAGAAAGCTGCGATCAAATGCCGCTTGAACAATCTCTTCACGCAACTCTTCGTCGCTGCCTAAGCCGCGATACTGCAAACGCAGCTGCTTAAATTCTTCAAGCTTACGCATGGCCCTGACCTGCTGCGGCAAAGCCAGCATGAACAAGCGCCGGGCCCCAGCGTAAGACGCCCTTTCCGCCGCCTCGAATGATTCGAGTAACGTCAGGCTTACCGAATCACCTTCATCACATAGCGCCGGATAGGCATAAAATGTTATGCCGCCCTCGCTCAGGGTTATCGCCTCGGGCAACTCGGCAAAGTCCCATTGCTTGATGCCACTGCGTTGCCAGACCTGGGCCGCAGAGCTAGTGTCCGCGCTTGCTGCCAGTTCATGACTGACCCGGCTTGCCAACTCACTGCGCAGAGCCGCTAGATCGCGCCCTGTAGCCAACTCCCGACCATGCCGATCTACGACTTGAAAGGATATCTGCAGGTGCGCCGGTAACTCGATATCATCAAAAGCCCCAGCAGGTATCTCAACCCCGGTAATCCGCTGTAACTGCCGCGAGGTAGCATCGATTAACGAGCCCTCGCCCCGGGGCAGTGCCTCTAACACCGCCCGAGCATACTCCGGAGCCGGCACGAAGTTGCGCCGCAGACGCTTAGGTAGCCCACGAATCAGAGCTGTAACCTTCTCGTGCAATAGGCCTGGCACAAGCCACTCGAATGGCTCCGGGGTCAACTGCTGGAGCGCGGCCAGAGGCACCGTCACCGTAATCCCGTCCTCTTCACTGCCCGGTTCAAGCTGATAGGTCAACGGCAGTTGCATGCCATTTATTAGCAGATGATCCGGATAGTCCTGGGCACTAAACTGCGCCGCATCAGCACGCATAACATCAGCGCTGCTCATACATAGGCGCTGTGGATCTTTGCGCTCAACACGGCGCCGCCACTTTTCAAACGCCGCTGCATCGCAAATATGCTCGGGAACACGGGATTTATAAAATGCAGCGAGTTGCTCCCTATCGACTAGCAAGTCACGCCGCCGCGCCTTAGCCTCGAGCTGCTCAACCTGCGCAATTAGATCCTGATTATGGCGCAGAAAATTGCCGCGAGTGCGCAACTCGCCGGCAACTAAGGCGGAGTCGATAAATATCTCGCGGGCACGCTGCGCATCTATGCGGGCATAGTTAACCCGGCGCCCAGAGGCAAGGATGAGCCCATACAGCGCCACCTGCTCCTCAGCCACCACCTGTCCAGCCCGTTTGCGCCAGTATGGCTCGCTATAACTGCGGGAGACGAGGTTTTGCGCCGCAGCCTCTATCCACTCTGGACGAACCTCAGCAACAGTGCGCGCATAGAGTCGTCGCGTCTCAACCAGCTCGGCAGCTACGATCCACTTCGGCTTGCGCTTAGCCAACGCCGACCCCGGGAAGATATGCAGCTTAACCCCGCGCGCCCCGAGCCAAGTCCGCTCCTCCTTATGCCGCGCCACCTGACTTACCAGGCCAGTTAGTAAGGCCCGGTGAATCGGCTCAAAGTAATCCTCTAAGTCATCATGGTGACTGTCTCGATCTGGGCTTTGTGCTGCTCTGCCTGATGATGCTTGCCCTACCGTCTTGATTCTATCCTTACGAGTACCTGCTCCAGCACCATGTTGCCCGGCCTCACGCAACATCTCGGCGAATTGACGACGTATTTCGGCCCACTCGCGCATCCTCTGTGGCGCCAGGAAATGCTCACGGCACCACTCAGTCAACTTGCGCCGTGACAAGGTTTGACGGTGCTGCTGATAGTCTCGCCACAGGTTGAGGAAACCGAGAAAATCGCTCTTCGGATGCTGCCAACGGGCATGCGCCTCATCAGCCGCCTCTTGTGCCTCCAGGGGACGTTCCCGCGGATCCTGAATCGATAGCGCAGCGGCTATTATCAGAACCTCGCGCTCGACCCCGAAGTCACGCGCCGCTAGTAGGATCCGAGCAATCCGCGGGTCAGCCGGTATCCGCGCCAGACGCCGGCCACACCGCGTAAGGCGGCGCTTTTCATCGACCGCGTCAAGCTCATGCAACAGGCGCAAGGCATCGTTGATATAACGCTGCTCCGGCGGCTCGACGAAGGGGAATTGGTCAATTTCACCCAACCCCAGGGCCTTCATCTGGAGGATGACCCCGGCGAGATTGGTGCGCAGGATCTCCGGGTCGGTAAAGGGTGGCCGACCCTGGTAGTCATCCTCACTATACAGGCGTATGCAAATCCCCGGGGCCTCGCGACCGCAGCGCCCGGCCCGCTGATCAGCACTGGCCTGAGAAATGGGCTCGACCGGCAGCCGGGAGACCTTAGTGCGGTGGCTATAGCGACTTATGCGCGCCTGCCCGGAATCGATGACATAGCGAATCCCCGGGACCGTAAGGGACGTTTCAGCGACATTAGTGGCCAGCACCACCCGCTGCCTTGCGCCGTAGCTGAAGACCCGCTGCTGTTCGGCACTCGACAGGCGAGCATAGAGGGGTAATATCTCTGTCTCCGGCGGTGCCTGTTTGCGCAGTGCCGCGGCGCACTCGCGGATCTCGCGCTCGCCGGAGAGGAAGACCAGCACATCACCTCTGCCCTCACGGCGCAGTTCAGCTACGCCGTCGACCACTGCTTGAGGCAAATCGACCCCATCGCGCTCCTCGAATGGTCGATAGCGCACCTCTACCGGATATGTGCGCCCTGAGACTTCAAACACAGGGGCCTCGTCAAAGTGTTTCGAAAAGCGCTGCGGATCAATGGTCGCTGAGGTTACGATAACCTGCAGATCGGGACGCCTAGGCAGGAGTTGCTTGAGATAACCGAGCAAAAAATCGATGTTGAGGCTGCGCTCATGGGCCTCATCTATGATAACCGTATCATACTGATTTAAGTCTCGATCCGACTGTATCTCGGCGAGCAGCATACCGTCGGTCAGCAGCTTGACCCTGCTCTGCTGACTAACCTGATCGGTGAAACGGACTTTGTAGCCGATCTCCTCGCCAAGAGTAGTTCGGGTCTCCTGCGCTAGACGCGCGGCCAGCGAGCGGGCAGCAATACGCCGCGGCTGGGTGTGGGCTATACGCCGCTCTTCTCCCCGGCCTAGCTCTAAACACATCTTCGGCAGCTGGGTAGATTTGCCCGAACCTGTTGCGCCACAGACAATCACTACCTGGTGCTCGCTCAGAGCAGCAAGCAGCTTATCGCGTGACTCAACAACCGGAAGCTGTGGATCGTACTCCAGATTAATCTCGCTCAACGGGGCATACCGCTCCTGATTAGCCTGTTAACTAATCACCGTTGACGCCGCTAATTGCCCGGTACTTACGTGGCGGAAAGCGATGGGTTTCAACCTCCCAATGCTGCTCATCACAAACCAGGATTAGCATCGATGGCCCGTCACCCACGCGCACTCTTCCTGCAGCACCAGGATTGAGGATCCAAGGGTATTTATCGTCATCGACTACCAGTTCATGGCTGTGGCCACAGGCGATAGCCCGCGTCTCAGCAAGGCTCTCCCGAAGCTGAGCGTGGCGCTGAGAGGAGTTATAGCTATCGCCATGGAGCACCGCGAGCTGGCCACCAGGCAGATCGAGCATTAGCTGCCCAGGCAGGTTCTCCAGCATGTGCCCTTCGTGGTCTGGCCATGTCTGCGGGCCATCGACGTTACCCCGCACCGCGTAGACCTCTTCGCGCGGCTGCATGGCACACAGAACTTCGGCACCACCTATGTCACCGGCATGTACAGCAACATCGCAAGCGGCCAGCTGCTCAGCGATGCGCGGATCGAGAAACCCGTGTGTATCAGCTATTATGCCTACCCGCATTACGGTACCACCCTGCGCGAGCTAGCGCTGCTTATTCGACTTGCCAGCTACTCAGCACGAAATGCCGAGTCGATGGCCCGCCTGAGCTCGACATAGTCATGAGTAACCGTAAACTGCGGAAACTCTTCAGCTATCTCTGGCGGCGGACAGAAGAAGATGCCGCAATCAGCGGCGCCTAGCATGCGCGTATCGTTATACGAGTCGCCTGCGGCCGCCACCCTGAAGTTAAGCTGGCGCAAGGCACGTACTGTCTCGCACTTATGGTCTTCAAGGCGAATATTGAAGTCATTGATACGCCCCTGCTCGCTGACATCGAGACTGTGACAAAATAGTGTCGGCCATCCGAGCTGAGCCATGAGCGGCCGTGCAAACTCATAGAAGGTATCCGAGAGGATTATCACCTGATAGTCGGCACGCAAGCCGTCGAGGAAGTCTCGCGCCCCGGGGAGGGGCTCAAGGCGAGCAACAACCGATTGAATATCAGCCAGCCCTAGGCCGTGGTTATCCATATCGGCCAAGCGCAGAGTCATGAGCTCGTTATAGTCGGCGACATCACGGGTCGTAGCGCGAAAAGCGTCAATCCCCGTTAAATCGGCAAGATTGACCCAGACCTCTGGAACCAGCACGCCTTCAAGATCAAGACAGACTATATTCAAGCGTTTTCCCTCCCGGCATCCAGCCACTACTCGGCTGATGATTAAGCGGACCGGCCAATCTAGTCATTATACGACCGTTGTGCAAGCACAAAATTTGCCCTTACTCACCCAGTAGACGTTTCCCACCCATATAGGGTACAAGTGCCTCTGGGACATTAACACGGCCGTCGGCATCCTGGTAGTTTTCGAGTATCGCCACCAGACAGCGGCCAGCCGCCACACCCGAGCCGTTCAGAGTATGGACTAGCTCCGGTCTGCCGGTTTCAGGGTTGCGCCAGCGCGCCTTGAGCCGACGCGCCTGAAAATCGGTGAAATTAGAACAAGAAGATATCTCACGATAGCGTTGCTGACCAGGCAGCCAAACCTCTAAGTCGTAAGTCCTTGCCGCCGAAAAGCCGATATCGCCACTGCACAGGGTGACCACCCTATACGGCAGGCCTAAACGTCGCAGCACTGTTTCTGCGTGACCGGTTAGCGCCTCCAGCGCATCCCAGGATTCGCTCGGTCTTACCACCTGCACCAGCTCGACCTTCTCGAATTGGTGCTGGCGGATCATTCCGCGGGTATCTTTACCATAACTACCCGCTTCAGCCCGAAAACAGGGGGTATGGCTGACAAAACGGCTCGGCATCTCACTATCTTCAAGAATACGATCCTGTACTAGGTTAGTAACCGGCACCTCTGCAGTGGGGGCGAGATAGAGCAACGGATCGTGCTCAACCCGAAACTGATCCTCTTCAAACTTGGGCAGTTGCCCGGTGCCAATCAACGCCTGCACATTAACCAGGTAAGGCACATAGACTTCCCGGTAACCGTGCTCATTGATATGCAGATCGAGCATGTACTGGATCAGCGCCCGGTGCAGCCGGGCTATGTCACCACTCAGGGCGACAAAGCGACTACCAGCAATGCGTGTCGCCACCTCGAAGTCCATACCGCCGAGCAACTCGCCCAGATCGACATGGTCACGCGGAGTGAAATCGAAGGCAGGCAACCCTCCCCACCTGCGCACCTCGCGGTTGGCCGACTCATCTTCACCGTCAGGAACTTGCTCATCGAGCAGATTGGGCATCTCTAGGTGCCACTGCTCAAGTTGCTGCTGAACCTCGTCAAGACTGCTCTTGCAACTCTCTAGGCGCTCACCGAGCGCGGTGACCTGGGCCTTGAGTGGCTCTATGTCCTCGCCCTGGCTCTTGGCTTTGCCGATCGACTTGGAGCGCTGATTGCGCTCATTTTGCAACTCCTGCGTCTCAATCTGTAGCTGACGGCGACGCTCTTCGAGATCTTTGTAGGCAGCAACATCGAACTGGTAGCCCCGCCTAGCGAGGTTGGCTGCTACCATCTCAGGATCATTACGCAGGTGCTTCGGATCGATCATCTATGCAACGGCCTCCATTATCATGACAACTTGTGCAGAAAACTAGTTAACTATCCCTATCACGTGCTCGAAGTCGCGCGAAACGCTCTAGCATGCGCTTCTCCAACCCTCTATCACTCGGCTCATAATAACGCCTGCCGGCCAACTCATCGGGCATATACTGGACTCCAGCCGCATAAGCCTCCGGCTCATTATGAGCGTAGCGATATTCTTTACCGTAACCAAGCTCTTTCATTAGCCCAGTAGGGGCGTTACGCAGATGCACCGGCACCTCCAGCGAACCGTGCTCACGAACATCTTCTACCGCCTGCTGATAGGCGATATAGACCCGATTGCTCTTCGGCACCGCGGCCAGGTAAGCGACCGCGTGAGCTAGCGCCAGATCACCTTCCGGCGAACCGAGGCGTTCATAAGCCTCAGCGCCATCAAGGGCGAGCTGCAGCGCGCGTGGATCCGCGTTACCCACATCCTCCGAGGCAAAACGGATCAACCGCCGGGCTATATACAGCGGATCACAGCCGCTATCGAGCATGCGCGCTAGCCAGTACAGCCCGGCATCCGGATCAGAACCACGAATCGATTTATGCAGTGCCGAGATCTGGTCGTAGAAATCGTCCCCACCCTTATCAAATCTGCGCACCCCACCACCACTGACGGCTTCGGCAATAACCTGCTCATCTATACACGAGCTAGGACAAAGATCTGCTGCTATCTCAAGCGCTGTGAGCAGCCGTCGTGCATCACCGTCTGCGGCTCGCAACAACAACTGCTGCGCCGATTCGGTTATTGTTAGGCCGAGCTGTCCGAGACCCCTATCACTATCCGCCAAGGCCCGCTGCAAAAGGACTGCGAGGGCCTGCTCATCAAGCTGACGCAAGACGTAAACACGCGAGCGGGAAAGCAGCGCCTTATTGAGCTCAAACGATGGATTCTCGGTAGTAGCACCGACAAAGGTCACGGTACCATCCTCGACATAGGGCAGAAACGCATCTTGCTGCGCCTTATTGAATCTGTGCACCTCATCAACGAATAGCACCGTGCGCTGACCTCGCTGCCGCCCGGCACCAGCAGTCTCCATCGCGCTACGGATCTCCTTTACCCCGGCATTAACTGCCGATAAATTCAACAGCAAGGCATCGGCGTGGCTGGCCACTAATCTAGCTAACGTAGTCTTACCACTGCCCGGGGGCCCCCAAAGGATCATTGAGTGCGGCTTACCGGCAGCCACGCTGGACGCTAAGGCGCGGCCGTCTGCGAGTAAGTGCCCCTGTCCGGCCAGCTCATCTATGGACTGCGGCCGCATCCTTTCTGCAAGTGGCACAGCTGGGTCAGGCCTCACCGCAGCGCCTCACCCTCATCTGCTTCGTAGACATCAACCCCCTCTGGGGGCTCAAAGATAAAGCGCTGCTCGTCTATATCCTCATCAACAATAACGTCGAGAAGCTCCACTCTGGTGGTCTGGCCGAGGGCATCATCAATCTCCAGGGCAAAGGGATAGCCATCACGCAGCCCTATGCGTGCCTCATCAAAGGCCTGTCCGCCCTCTTTTGGAGTAAGGCGAACAAATTTATCCCCCGCTTCTATCTCAAACGCCTGCGTCAAGTCGTCATAATCGCCGGAGAGCAGCTGAGCAGGGGCGCTACCGAGAACCTCTGCCTGGTTACGCACAGTCACCTGATCAAGATCGACGTCGTAAATCCACAGCTTTTCACCATCGGCAACAATCTCCTGAGAGAAGGGAGCAGCATATGACCAGTGAAAACGGTCGGGACGGGAGATAGCAAACTCTCCTGATGAACTGTCAACTACCCTGTTGCGCTCATCAAGTGTCTGCTGCTCAAAACCACCCTGGAGGGTTTTGACGTTATCGTAATAGTCCTCGAGCCCTTGGAGCATGTCGGCAGAAGCTGCGCCGCCGATCACAAAGGCCGCCATGAACGCCATTAGTGATCGCACCATCATGGTTCTGGTAGGTACCGCTTGAGTTAAAAACATAATCAAACCTGTGTTGTGGATTAATCAGGCGGCGGCGGAGGGGCTAACACCTCACGCGAACCGTTAGACTGCAATGGGCCTACTACCCCCGCTGCCTCCATCTCTTCGACCAAGCGTGCTGCACGGTTGTAGCCGATCTTAAGCCGCCGCTGCACCCCTGATATCGAGGCGCGTCTGGTCTCAGTAACTACCCGCACCGCTTGATCGTAAAGCGGATCAGCCTCGCCTGCATCACCCCTTGAGCCACCTTCCCCTTCACCGGGGATACCAGGAATTGGCATCGTCTCGGCGGTCTCACTGAGAACTCCTTCGACATACTCCGGTTCGCCAAGCTGTTTGAGATGCTCGACTACCCGATGAACCTCATCATCGGAGACAAACGCACCGTGAACACGCTGTGGCATGCCACTACCCGGGGGGACATAGAGCATATCGCCGTGGCCAAGCAACGCTTCGGCCCCCTGCTGATCGAGAATTGTCCGCGAATCAACCCGAGAAGAGACCTGAAAGGCGATACGGGTTGGAATATTGGCCTTTATCAGACCCGTGATAACGTCCACCGAAGGGCGCTGTGTCGCTAGGATCAGGTGCAGCCCGGCAGCACGTGCCTTTTGGGCCAGGCGAGCAATCAGCTCCTCAACCTTTTTGCCGACAATCATCATCATATCGGCTAGCTCGTCGACTATTACCACAATATAGGGCAACTCATCCAATTCGGGGGCCTGCGGGATTTCCTCCTCCAGGCTTGCCTGGTTGGGGTCCTTCGAGTCGAATAGCGGATCCAGCAGCGGCTCACCTGCACTGCGCGCCTTGCGCACCTTTTCATTGAAACCTTCCAGATTGCGCACGCCGAGCGCCGCCATCAGCCGATAGCGGCGCTCCATCTCAGCAACACACCAGCGCAAGGCGTTAGCGGCATCGTTCATGTCGGTAACCACCGGGGCGAGCAAGTGAGGAATGCCGTCATATACCGACAACTCCAGCATCTTCGGGTCAACCATGATCAGTTTGACCCGCTCAGCAGTATTGCGATAGAGCAGGGAGAGGATCATGGCATTCACCCCTACCGACTTCCCTGAACCGGTGGTGCCGGCCACCAATAAGTGCGGCATCTTGGCTAAATCAGCAGTTACCGGGTTGCCCCCTATATCCTTACCCAGCGCAACAGTCAAAGCTGCCTTACTGTTGGTAAACTGTTTGGCGCGAATCATCTCCGATAAGCCGATAATCTGCCGCTTTTCGTTGGGGATCTCTAGCCCAACCGTGGTCTTACCCGGGATGACCTCAACAACACGCACCGAGATAACCGACATTGAGCGCGCCAGATCCTTGGCCAGGTTGGAGATACGACTGACTTTAACCCCGGCGGCCGGCAACAGCTCGAATCTGGTTATCACTGGACCTGGCTGCACTGACTCAACCTTCACCTCGACCCCGAAGTCCAACAGCTTTTGCTCAAGCATTGCCGACATTGAGTCGAGCACTTCCTGCGAGTAACCACCGCTATTCTGCGGCGGCGGGTCGAGCAACTCGACCGCTGGGGTAGGCGATGGGCTTGATTTTGCCGAACTCTTTTTGCCTTTGCCCTTCTTACTCGATTTTCCTCCTGCACCACCACCTTCGTTAGTCGACCGAGAGCCCGCCGTGATTACCTCAGCCTCGGTATCTTGGCGCTGCCGGGAACTAACAGCACGGGCCGTCTTTGACTTATTAGGGGTACCAGCATTTTCATACTCTGCAATCAGATCATCTTCACCTGACCCGCTTTGATCGGCCGATTCGCTGCGATCAGAGGACAACCAGGGCAAGGCTTTGCGGCTATAGCTGTCGTCGTCGCGAGCCAACAGCCCCCCTCCCGAGCGCGCTTCGCGCAACCGGCGCAGTCGACCAAGAAGTGCCGCAAATAGCTTTTTTGACACCAGATGCCAAAATCCCCGGCAAAGCGATATGGTCCATTTGCCTACCCACTCAGCAACCGCCAACCAAGACAGACCTATGGAAAGGGTTAGACCGGAGAGAAAGAGTGCTCCGGCAATCAGCGCTGCACCAGTAAAGCCCAGGGCCCCGCGCAAATAATCGGCAACAATTTGGCCAGTAACCCCCCCTGCCCCTTCCGGCAGACCGTCTCCAACCAAGAGCAGCCCAGCCAACGCTGCCCCTGAGAGTAGAGCGAGAAATGCACCGCCAAGGCGAATCCACAACAGCTTAGGATCCAACAATCCTTCATCCAGGCGGCGAAACAATCGAAATGCTGCCCAGCCCATGAACAGTGGTAACAAGTAGGCCAAATAGCCCAACAACACGAAGGCGCCATCAGCAAAGGCCGCTCCAGCTATACCGCCGAGGTTCTTAGCCTGCTTTTCAAAGTGAATTTCGTACCAGGAGAGGTCACCAGGCTCATAGCTCCACAATGCCAGGAGCATAAAAGCACCGACAGCGATAAAAACGACCATTCCCGCTTCACGCAAGCGGCGCGATAGCTGATGCCCTAACAGGCGGCTGTCGTTAAGATTCGGGTCTTGTTCTGAACTCAAGGCTTCCAGCATCCTGGCTGTTGGGAACTTCGCAAAAACCCTTTGCACACCACAAGGCAGTTGTGGATATTGGGTTGTTGGTGACACAAATAGGGTGTTTTAGCAGTTCCCTGTTGGTTGAGATAACCATTCTCAGTGACTTAGATTTGCGCGGCAATGGTCATTAACCAGTCATTATACCTTTCTGCCGCCGTTGACTCACCCGCAAGCTGCCTAAGCTGCTGCTGGCTTAACGTGGCGTCTTCAGTAACACCACCACCCTTCAGGGCACCTCTAAAACTTCGCCGGCGCCACCATCTGCCCCGGTGTGGAGGACGCCGTGAATCCATCCCTGGAGGCTTCATGGCGCCATCCCTGGCGCCAAGACCTCCACACCGGGGCAGATGGTGGCGCCGGCGAAGTTTTAGAGGTCCCCTTCAGGGGGAGTAGCAACTCCCTTACTTAGCCAAACCGCGTTATTATATAGCCTAGTTTAGACTTTAAGATTATCGGTATGCGGCAGTTACGCTGGCTTCATGAAAATCGCCCCGACGAGCCCTTTCCTCACGCCGAGCAGGCGATGAAGGAGCCCAATGGTTTACTCGCCATAGGCGGCGACCTGTCAGTGCAGAGGATTTGTTCTGCATACCGCAACGGTATCTTTCCCTGGTACGGCGAGGGTCAACCGATTCTGTGGTGGAGCCCTGATCCGCGTGGC
Organism: Halorhodospira halochloris; assembly: GCF_002356555.2. Classification (NCBI taxonomy): domain Bacteria; kingdom Pseudomonadati; phylum Pseudomonadota; class Gammaproteobacteria; order Chromatiales; family Ectothiorhodospiraceae; genus Halorhodospira; species Halorhodospira halochloris. Next base: position 871,254 of record NZ_AP017372.2, on the reverse strand, counting down.
ATCTTTCTCCCTGGTGACCTCCACATTAGTCGTAGTCTGCGCCGCCGGCTTAACCAGGCCCCATATACCGTGACCCTGGACAATAACTTCGAGGCAGTCATAGCTGGTTGTGCGGCACCAAGATCTGCTGATGAGGGCACATGGATCACCCACGAGATGATTAATGCCTACATTGAGCTTCACTATAGCGGATTTGCCCATTCAGTCGAGGTCTGGTTAGAGGACGAGCTAGTTGGGGGGCTTTACGGGGTCGCGCTACATAAGGCCTTCTTCGGTGAATCAATGTTCAGTCGAGCGCGCGATGCCTCTAAAGTGGCGTTAGCTAAACTTTGCCCGCAGTTATGGCGCTGGGGATTTGATTTTTTTGACTGCCAGATGAGCAACCCGCACCTGGAACGGATGGGAATACGTGAAGTGCCGCGCAGCGAGTATCTTAAACTACTAACTAAGGCAATGAAGAAACCCCATCTTTCTTCAGTTTGGAACTTTGCTAGCAACTAATAGCAGATTCGCAAGCTCATGCCTTGTCCCGGCGCCACTATCTATGTATAGTTTGCCGCTTAATGGGAGCATGGTCTGTGGCCCGAAGAGGCAAATCCATTCACTTTCCAACAACTATATTACAGAGAGGCGCATGGCGAAAGAAGATTCCATCCGCATGCAGGGAGTAATCCTCGATACTCTTCCCAACACTATGTTTCGTGTTGAGCTAGAGAATGGACACGTTGTTACGGCACATATCTCCGGCAAGATGCGCAAGCACTATATCCGCATCCTCACTGGCGATAAGGTTACAGTGGAACTTACTCCTTACGATCTCAACAAGGGACGTATAGTCTACCGCGAGCGCTAAAGCTCAGGACCTACCCCTGCAGCCAGCAATCTGTATTCCCAGGCGACACTCGCTCGTAATGGCACATTACTTGGGGAATGGCTGGGTAAATGGACAAGCAAGGATCAATGTCTCAATCTAGGGCAGGGCTTGCTTGAAAATCAATCGACTATAGCAGCTCTCCCAACAAAGCTTGAGCTAAGATCTGCATAAATCAGGGCCTAACGTCGACGCCGCGCTTAGGCCCCTTCAGTGTCGCGCTCGCTCACGTGGACGCTGAGTTCCCCATCGACCACGGTCACCTCGACCTCGCCTCCACCGGTTAGATCACCAAAGAGCAACTGCTCGGCGAGTGGCTTCTTGATATACTGCTGGATAACCCGAGCCATCGGGCGCGCGCCCATTTGCGGGTCGTAACCCTTCCCGCCAATCCACTTTCTAGCCTCGCCATCGACAACCAAAGTAACGCGCTTCTCAGCGAGCTGGACCGAGAGTTCGCGGATAAACTTGTCCACCACTCGCTGAATAGTATCGTGATCGAGAGGCTGGAACTGAACCACCGCATCAATTCGATTGCGGAACTCTGGAGTGAAGGTACGCCGTATCGCCTCCATGCTGTCCTGAACATGTTCTTCAGTGGCGAAGCCTATGGCGCGCTTACTCATCTCCTCTGCGCCAGCGTTGGTAGTCATAACCAGTATGACGTTGCGAAAATCTGCCTCGCGCCCATTATTGTCGGTCAGCGTTCCGTGATCCATAACTTGGAGGAGCAGATTGAAGACGTCCGGGTGGGCCTTCTCTATCTCATCGAGTAAGACCACCGAGTGAGGGTGCTTTATCACCTCTTCGGTCAATAAGCCACCTTGGTCGTACCCCACATAACCCGGCGGTGCGCCTATTAGGCGCGAGACTGTGTGTCTTTCCATGTACTCGGACATGTCGAAGCGGATCAGGTGCACGCCGGTCAACTCCGCCAACTGCCTAGTAACCTCAGTCTTACCGACACCGGTTGGACCAGCAAAGAGGAAACTACCAACCGGCCGATCGGGGGTCCCTAAACCAGCGCGCGACATCTTGATGGTCGAGGCCAAATTATCGATAGCTTCATCCTGACCGAAGATAAGCCCCTTAAGCTCGCCCTCCAAGTTCTCGAGCACCTTCATATCCTGAGAGGAGACGCGCTTGGGCGGGATCCTAGCGATCTTGGCCACTATAGACTCAATATCCGGCAGGCCCACGGTCTTGCGCCGCTTAGAACGGGGCCGCAGCCGCAATCGCGCGCCAGCCTCATCAATCACGTCTATGGCTTTATCGGGAAGCCGCCGGTCATTGATATATTTCGCCGATAGCTCAGCGGCGGCCTGCAACGCTGGCTCAGTAAAGCGCACGTTATGGTGCTCCTCAAAGCGGCTCTTCAACCCCTTGAGTATCTGCACTGTATCCTCTACTGACGGCTCACTGACATCAATCTTTTGGAAGCGCCGCGCCAGCGCCCGGTCTTTTTCAAATATGGAGCGGTACTCCTGATAAGTGGTTGATCCAATGCAGCGCAACTCGCCAGAGGCGAGCATAGGCTTAATCAGGTTGGAGGCATCCATCACCCCGCCCGAGGCTGAGCCGGCCCCTATGATGGTATGTATCTCGTCGATAAAGAGGATCGACCCCTTATCCTTTTTCAGTTGATGCAACAACGACTTGAGACGCTTCTCAAAGTCGCCGCGGTACTTGGTTCCGGCTACCAAGGCGCCCAGATCGAGGGCATAGATGGTACTCTCCCTGAGTACATCCGGCACTTCTCCCTCAACAATATGCTTGGCTAAACCCTCGGCTATGGCAGTTTTACCAACCCCCGCTTCGCCGACAAAAAGGGGATTGTTCTTGCGCCTGCGGCACAGAACCTGCACCGTCCTTTCTACCTCATAGCGCCTACCAATTAGCGGGTCAATCTGACCATCACGGGCACGCGAATTAAGGTTAGTTGCATACTGCTCGAGCGGTGAGCCGCCCTGGGCAGGTTCTGCAGACCCCTCTTCTTCGGTTGGACCACTCTCCTCTTTACCCATATCCTCTTCGCCGCCGACTGATGAAATGCCATGGGATATATAGTTAACCACGTCGAGGCGCGATATGTTTTGTTTGTGCAGAAAGTATACCGCTTGAGACTCCTGCTCGCTGAAGATAGCCACCAGCACGTTGGCCCCGGTCACTTCGCGCTTGCCTGAAGACTGAACGTGGAGAATGGCTCGCTGCAACACGCGCTGAAACCCCAAAGTGGGCTGAGTCTCTCGACCGTCATTGACTGGCAACAGCGGCGTAGTCTCCGCCAGGAAGGCCTGCAGATCACGTCGCAGACGCTCCAGATCGGCGCCACAGGATTTCAAGACCTGCGATGCTGCAGGATTATCGGTTAGCGCGAGCAACAAGTGCTCCACGGTCAGGAACTCATGGCGCTTCTCACGTGCATCCTTGAAGGCCAAATTGAGGGTAAATTCCAGTTCTTTGCTCAACATGCCCTACCACCTCGCCTGGGGCCTCGGACCCGAACATATATGATTTTAGCCTATGCGCACTGGGTCAGGTTGCGTCGGCTCTCAGCTCTATTCTACCTATTTTAAGCTTCTTCCATAGTACATAGTAGTGGGTGTTCATGCTCGCGTGCATAATCATTGACCTGGGAGACTTTAGTCTCTGCCACATCACGGCTATAAACCCCGCATACCCCCTTACCACGGGTATGGACATGCAGCATGACCTGCGTAGCCTGATTGCGGTCCATCTGGAAAAAGCGCTGCAAGACCTCGACCACAAAATCCATTGGGGTGAAATCGTCATTTAACAATACCACCCGGTAAAGTGGCGGACTCTTTGCCTGCGGTCGGGTCGCTTCGACATCAGGCCCTTGAGGTTCATCTTGGTGCGGCTCTTCTGTCATCATCCCCATTCTATATAGTGATGGCGCATAGCGCCAATACAAGGGCAGCAGAGAATTTTTTACCAAAAAAAGCCCCGGGAGGTAACCACCTGTCCCGGGGCTGTAAAGACAAGAGCTGCTCTGCTCAGGCTTTAGAACTGCTCTTCTTCGGTCGAACCCTTGAGTGCAGTTACCGACGATTGGCCGCCTTGGATTACGTTGGTTACCTCATCAAAGTAACCGGCACCGACCTCACGTTGGTGACGTGTGGCAGTGTAACCGTACTTTTCGGCGGCGAACTCAGCTTGCTGCAGCTCGGAGTAGGCCTCCATCTGCCGCTCTTTGTAACCGCGCGCCAACTCAAACATCGAGTAGTTGAGGGAGTGGAAGCCGGCCAGCGTAATGAACTGGAACTTAAAGCCCATTGCCCCGAGCTCATCTTGGAACTTACGGATAGTCTTATCGTCCAGGTTGCCAGCCCAGTTAAATGATGGTGAGCAGTTGTAGGCGAGCAACTTGCCCGGGAACTTCTCATGTATGGCCTGGGCAAAGTCGCGGGCGAAGCCCAAATCAGGCTTACCGGTCTCACACCAAATCACGTCGGCGTAAGGCGCATAGGCCAGTCCGCGGCTGATGGCCTGATCGATGCCCGGCTTGGTACGGAAGAAGCCCTCCGCCGTGCGATCACCGGTAATGAACGGCTTGTCGTTATCATCCACATCAGAGGTCAACAGGTCTGCCGCCTCGGCATCGGTCCTGGCTACCAGAACCGTAGGCACATCCATAGTGTCAGCTGCGAGGCGAGCAGCGATCAGCTTGTGTACCGCCTCTTGGGTCGGCAGCAGTACCTTACCACCCATGTGGCCGCACTTTTTCACCGAAGCGAGCTGATCTTCGAAGTGGACTCCGGCCGCACCTGCCCTGATCATGCCCTTCATCAGCTCAAATGCATTCAACACGCCACCGAAACCCGCCTCGGCATCAGCCACGATCGGCTTCATGAAATCAAACGGCTGATTATCTTCGGCGTGGTTTATCTCATCGGCACGCAACAGTGCGTTGTTTATGCGATCCACCACTGCCGGTACCGAGTTGGCCGGGTAGAGTGACTGGTCCGGATACATGGTCTGGCCGAGGTTGGCGTCAGCCGCCACCTGCCAACCGGACAGATATATCGCGTTGAGGCCAGCCTTGACTTGTTGCAGGGCCTGGTTGCCGGTCAACGCACCCAAGGCGTTAACATACGGCATCTCATGCATATACCGCCACAGCTTCTCAGCTCCTTGGCGGGCAAGTGAGTACTCTACATGGACCGTACCACGCAGCCTGATAACCTCTTCGGCGCCATAACCGCGCTTAACACCTTGCCAACGTGGGCTCTCTGCCCACTCCCGCTCGATCGTTGCTTGATCTTTTTGCATAGCTTGCATCTCCAATACTTGTCGGCCCTGCTCAGGCGTGGACCATTGCAATCCTGCTCAGGTGTCGGCCAATTCTATGGCGCGGCGCAACATTTGACAATACTTTTGAAACAATATTGAATATTGATAGTTTCAATGGGAGGTAAGGTGGAAGACGTATCCCCCCGGCATCGCCACCGCCATAACCGACTCAAACAGCTGCGCGCCTTTTGCCATGCAGCTCAGGAGCGAAGTATCTCCAGGGCAGCGCAGCGCCTAGAGCTTAGCCAGCCCTCCGTCTCCTTACAGATTCAAGCACTGGAGCGGGAGTTGGGGATAACTTTGTTCGAGCGCCGCGGCCCCAAGATCCAACTGACTCCTGACGGTGAGTCGCTCTACGAAATAGCGGCACCACTTGTAGAAGGTATTGATGCCCTACCGGAACGCTTCGAGGCCCATAGCCACCGCCAGCAACTTGGCCACCTCGATATAGCTGCGGGTGAGTCGACATCACTATACGTCCTACCCGACCTGCTGCGCACCTTCATGAGGCACCACCCCAAGGTCCATGTTCGCCTGCACAACCATATCGGCGAAGAACAGATCGAGGCGGTTCAGCAAGATCAAGTTGATTTCGCTGTAGGATCGAGCCTCGACCTACCTGAGGATGTGATTTATAAGGCGATCTACACTTATAAACTAAAGCTGATTACTCCCCTCGATCACCCCCTCGGCACCAAGCCTGACATCAGCCTGGAGGATCTCGGCTCCGGCGAGCTGATACTTCCCCCACGACAACTAACTACCTGGCGCTTAGTCAATCTGGTCTTCCAGCAGCACAGTATCCCATATCAGGTTCGCCTAGAGGTTGGCGGCTGGGAGATCATGAAACGCTATGTTGAGCTCGGCTTTGGTATCGGCATCGCCAGCGCGATCTGTCTGACCGGCGCCGACAACTTAATGGTTCGCGATTTGCCTGAGGTCTTTCCCCAGCGGACCTATGGGGTAATGTTACGCCGCGGGCGCTACCTCTCTCCTCAGGCACGCAGGTTCCTTGAGCTGATGGCCCCGCAGGCCTTCTCCGGAGCAACCGACTGGGAATCTGGGGTCCCCGATGACTTGCAGGAAAGCGTTTTTGTCCCCAGTGACCGGCAATAGCGAAGTATCCACAAATTCCCCGCCATAAACCAAACAAAAGCTTACAACCCCTTCAGAGCTCCTCTTAAAACTCCCCCTCAGGGCCTAGCCGCCTCGGTGTGGAGAACGCCGTGAATCCATCCCTGGAGGCTTCATGGCGCCTTCCCTGGCGCCAAGACCTCCATACCGAGGCGGCTAGGCCCTGAGGGCGGGATTCCTGAGGGTGGGATTAGAGATCCCTCTCCCAACGAGAGTGCCATTTAGCTAACCGCGGTTTCTTAATTGCCCTGCGACTCATCCCGCCAACTCATCTCGGACAGCCCAATCATGTTATACTCGCCCCCTTTGCATAAAAAGTGCGCTCCTATATGCTAACTGAGATGGGCTCAAGCGGCGCATCGGCCGAGCAGAACAGTAAACATAATGGCCAACAGTCTAGCCTGGTAGTTGTCGGCTTATCTGGCGGGGTGGATTCTGCAGTAACTGCCCTGCGGCTAATCCGCGCCGGGTACCGGGTAGCCGGCTTATTCATGAAAAACTGGGAAGACGACGACACCCTATTCCGGTGTTCTGCGGCAGAAGACCTCGCAGCTGCTCAAGAGGTTGCCGAGCACCTTGGCATACCTTTGTACAGGGTAAACTTTGCAGCGCAGTACAAAGCTAGAGTTTTCAATCACGCCTTGGCAGAGCTGCGCAACGGTCGAACCCCCAATCCGGACATCCTGTGCAACCGCCACATCAAGTTCGACCTATTCCTACGTCACGCGCTAGAAGAGATAGGTGGCGACTACATAGCCACGGGGCACTATGCGCGATTGGCAAAGGAACAGCTGGAAGACGGGCCACAGCTAATGCGGGGCATTGATAGAACCAAGGATCAAAGCTACTTCCTAGCCGCTATCAACCCGGACACGCTCGCCAAGACACTTTTCCCGTTAGGCTCCAGCACCAAAGAGCAGGTCCGTGCTGAGGCTCGCGAGGCGCGGTTGCCCAACTCAGAGAGGGCAGACAGCACGGGCATCTGCTTTATCGGTGAGCGCGACTTCAGCGCTTTCATGCAAAGGTACATTGAACCCAACCCCGGACCCATACTCACCGCGGAAGGTGAACATGTTGGCGAACACCAAGGGCTTGCCTTCTACACCTTGGGCCAGCGCCGCGGGCTTGGGATCGGTGGTCAGGATAGCCACGCCAGCGCGCCGTGGTACGTCGCCGCCAAAGACAGCACAAAAAACGCCTTGATTGTTGTACAAGGCCACGATCACCCCTACTTACTCAGCCGGGCGGTAGTGAGCGAGCCGGTCTCTTGGTTAAGCTCCCCCCCTCCGCAAGGCACCACCCTGGAAGCGCAGATACGCTATCGCCAGCAGGGCCAAAGCGGCCAGATTGAATATCACGGCGACGGGTCAGTAACTTTTTATTTTCAGACCCCCCAGCGAGCAGCAACACCGGGACAGCATTTGGTAATTTACTCAGGCGAGCGCTGCCTCGGCGGCGCTGCCATAAAAGGGACCTTGCGTTGGGATCCAGAGACGAAACCAACACGCCCCCAAAGGACCACGGAGGCAGTTTGAAAGAATCGAAGTACCGCCAACAAGCACTGACCTTGGCCGCATTAATGCAGGCAGTGCGCTGCGTAAAAGAGGTAGCCTTCGAAGGCCGAACCGAAGCCAAACTATACCGGCCTTTAATCGAGGGCTTGCTCGGCGAGTATACCGGCGATGCCGATAATCTCTACGGCTCAGAAGGCCTAGCCCCAGGGCTGCGGCGCGTGGTTGAGCAACTCGAAGACCTGCGTGATGCCGAAACTACTCGCTATGCCGCGAACATATTCCACCTTGAACAGCGCCTAATGAAGCGGCCAGAGGTACTATCTAAGATAGGCGAAGGGCTGCAGCAGGCGCGCCAAAAGGCGGATTACTTTGGTGATATAACCCACATAAATGTAATCCAGTCACTGGGCGAACTATACTCCCAAACCATTAGCGAAATGGGCCCCAGACTCCTGGTTCAGGGCGAGCAGGAACATCTGGAGAACAGTGATAACGCCGCCTTGATCCGCACCCTGCTGCTAAGTGCCATACGCGCCGCTAGCCTTTGGCGCGAGAACGGCGGCGGCCGCATAGCCCTGATATTCAGTCGCAAACATATTGCTCGGGCCAGCCGGGAGATCCTCAAATCGCTACCCGAGCAGGCATGACAAGCCACCCCGCTCTTTCTGCTAAAATAAGCCTTTTTTATTGACACTCGGAGGGAATATGCCGGATAGCTTCCAATCGCGCACCACTTTGCAGGCCGCTGGTCGCAGCTACGAGATATTTAGCCTCGACGGACCGCGCCGTGACTACGATGTGGACCGCCTGCCATACTCGCTCAAGGTGCTCCTGGAGAATCTTCTGCGCACCGAAGATGGCATCAACATAACTCGCGAACACATTGAGGCGGTGTTGAACTGGGATCCTCAGGCAACACCCCAAAACCAGATTGCCTTCACTCCGGCAAGAGTAGTCCTCCAAGACTTCACGGGCGTCCCTGCGGTTGTCGACCTGGCCGCCATGCGCGATGCAATGAGCAGTCTCGGCGGTGACCCCAAAAAGATCAATCCGCTCTCCCCTGCCGACCTGGTTATCGACCACTCGGTCATGGTTGACCACTATGGCAACCGTGATGCTCTCAAGCAGAACACAGCAATAGAGTACCAACGCAACCGCGAGCGCTATGAGTTCCTGCGCTGGGGTCAGACGGCCTTTACAAACTTCCGCGTTGTGCCGCCGGGAACCGGCATAGTCCACCAGGTAAATCTTGAATACCTCGGCCAGGTGGTATTCCGCAACGACACCGGCGAGACCCCTCAAGCATACCCAGACACCTTGGTGGGCACCGACTCTCACACCACTATGATCAACGGCCTGGGTATTCTCGGCTGGGGGGTTGGTGGCATTGAGGCCGAGGCAGCCATGCTGGGCCAACCGATCAGTATGCTTGTCCCCGAGGTGGTCGGCTTTAAACTGAGCGGCAAACTCCCGGAAGGCGCCACCGCTACTGACTTGGTTCTGACAGTAACCGAAATGCTCCGCAAAAAGGGCGTCGTCGGCAAGTTTGTTGAATTCTATGGCGACGGCCTTGACAACCTGCCGCTCGCCGATCGGGCGACTATCGCCAACATGGCCCCTGAATACGGCGCCACCTGCGGTATATTCCCGATCGACCAGGAGACTCTGCGCTATATGGAGCTCAGCGGCCGCGATCCTGAGCTAATTGAGCTAACTGAAAAGTACGCCCGCGCGCAGGGTATGTGGCGCGAGAGCGGTGGCCGTGAGGCCGAGTACTCAGAGACCCTTGGGCTCGACATGGGCAGCGTGGTACCAAGCTTGGCAGGCCCCAAACGCCCTCAAGACCGCATCCAGCTCACCGCCGCCAAGTCGAGCTTTATGCGCTTCCTGGACGATCACCTTGAGTCCCACCACACCATAGCGGTGAGCAGCGACGAGCAGAATTTCGAAGAAGAAGGCGGCCACACTGCCCCAGGCGTCGAGGACTCCCACGATAAGGGTGCCGTGGAGATTGAACTCAACGGCAAAAAAGAGACGTTACGCCACGGCGATGTGGTGATAGCAGCCATCACCTCCTGCACCAACACCTCCAATCCGGCGGTGCTGATTGCTGCTGGATTGCTCGCTAAAAAGGCCCGCCAGCGTGGTTTGGCGCCTAAGCCTTGGGTAAAGACCAGCCTAGCACCAGGATCTCAAGTAGTCCCAGCTTATCTGCAAAGTGCTGGTTTACTTGAGGACATGGAAGAGATGGGGTTCGCGGTTGTCGGCTTCGGCTGCACAACCTGTATAGGCAACTCAGGCCCCCTACCTGAGGAAGTAGCAGCTGGTATCAGGGAGGGAGATCTGTGCGTGACATCTGTCCTCTCTGGCAATCGCAACTTCGAGGGGCGCATCCACCCCGATGTTCGCGCCAACTACCTAGCCTCTCCACCGCTGGTAGTGGCCTACGCCCTTGCTGGGACGATGGCCAAGGACCTTTACAGTGAGCCTCTGGGCAAAGATAAGGACGGCAATGATGTCTATCTTAAGGACGTTTGGCCAAGCCAGCAGGAGGTAGCTGAGCTAGTAAGCAACCACATCTCAGCCGGCATGTACCAACAACAGTATGCAGATGTCTTTCGAGGCGACGAGGCTTGGCGCTCTATCGACGCTCCGCAAGACGAGCGTTACGACTGGCGGCCTTCAACTTACGTCAAGAATCCGCCCTACTTCCAGGGCATGGAGAGTGATCCTCAGCCGCTGCAAGATATTACTAACGCTAGATGTCTGGTCTTTGTTGGCGACTCGATCACTACCGACCACATCTCCCCAGCGGGGGCCATCAACCCTGACTCTCCAGCCGGCCAATACCTGCGCGAGCAAGGCGTGGAGCCGAAAGACTTCAACTCCTACGGCTCACGCCGGGGCAATCACGAGGTGATGATGCGCGGCACGTTCGCTAATGTGCGCCTGCGCAATAAAATGGCCCCTGGAACTGAAGGTGGCTTAACTACTTATGTGCCCAGCGGCGAGCAGATGACCATCTTCGATGCATCTATGCGCTATCAGCAAGAGCAAACACCATTGGTTGTTCTAGCTGGCAAGGAGTACGGCACCGGTTCCTCGCGGGACTGGGCAGCCAAAGGCACCAAACTGCTGGGTATTAAAGCCGTTATTGCCGAGAGCTACGAACGCATCCACCGCTCCAACCTAGTCGGGTTTGGCGTCTTGCCACTGCAATTTGAAGAGGGAACCAGCGCCGCAAGCCTGCAACTTGACGGCAGTGAGTCATTCACTATTGCGGGAATTGCTCAGCAGCCATCGTCCGTACAGGTTATCGCCTGCAAAGATGGTGGCGAAGAGATCAAGTTTACTGCCAAGGTTAGGGTTGATACCCCACAGGAGTGGGAGTATTACCGTCACGGCAGCATCCTGCACTACGTGCTGCGTAACCTGGCCAGCTGAGCCTAAGATTCAGTAGAACAAGCGGGGGCTCCTGCTCTTTGCACCACCGCGAGAGCTAGGTGACCCCGTTTTTTTTCGTGTAACTTTTAACTGCTAGTGCAGCAGCACTACTCAACCGTAGGGAGATGCTCCGCTACACCACTACCTAAGCCGCAGGGCGGCCATAGACGGATAGGCGTAGCACTGCGACGCGATCTGTTTGGCACACAAAAAAACCGGCGGAGCTTTAACCCCGCCGGCTTACCGGTAAGCCGCCTAATACGACATCCCTCTCACGCCAACAAGCTAAGAGAGGGATCTCGCAAATCCGACCTAGAGGTCTACTAGACCAGACGCGGCGACAAGGCAGCGCCGTCCTCGACCACCTCACTGTAGTATTCTGCAGCCGGCGCCCCTTGAAGCCAATTAAACCTCTCCGTGGTCATCAGGATCACATGGATCGTCAACGAGATGATGATGAGCCACAGCGCCGTTGCGATTAGGATCCGGCGCGGATCAAATACTTTCCAGATTCTCCACATAGCTCACTCTCTCCTCATCCAGCGAAGGGCGCAATGTAATGGACCACCGTGGACAGTTGGGCTGCCAAACTATTGACACCCTCAGTCACGGAATTCCAAGAGGTCGTCGGGAGGAAGTCGCTATAGAAGGAATCCGTGCGAATCTCCTCAGGAGCGAAGTCCTCCAAACGGTAACCTTGTTCCGGTGGCCAGAAAGGCCGCCACGCCCAAACCAATAGGTGCGCTACAAAGGCTACCGCGACATAGAGGAAGAAGCTCTGTACAGCAGCTTGGTGAAACTCCTGAGCTTCTTCATCAGTAAAGTCTCTGAGTGGCCTTATATCATTAGCCATAAGTTTTCGTCCTCCGTTCAGCGTTTCAGCCAGCGCCCGCGCACTACCCCTGCGCGGTAAGGGATTCCCCCACGCTCACGTGGGACTGCCTTAGTCGGACCAAGCCCGGTCCCCAGCACCGAGCCCGTAGCATTCACCGCACCCACGTCCCGGACCTACCGCCAATCCTTGATAAATCCTTTATATACGTGGTCCATGAGTGCAGCTTCCATACCTTCCGATGCAAGAGCAAGATAACGTAAAAAGAAGGCGTGGTGTGGTGGCGTATAACCGCATCCCCCTAGCCTCTTTCGCCTCATTGCAGTGCTCACAGCAATATACTCCCTTAACGGCACCTTTTAAACCTGTTGAGCATCTCTTCTAACGCTGTCGAGAGCTCCGCAAATACCTCCTAACAGGGTAATGGCGCGATGCAACCGGCACAGCTGGCGTTCTGCATGGCGCAAATCGTTTTTGCGCCATGCACTACTCAAAAGAGCACCTCTAAAAGGGCTTTGCAAGCCCTTAAGTGTTTAACTTAGCCGCCGATACTACTCTGTATAAGAGCAAGATGCACGCACCATGTTTTGAACTACCCTGCGTAAAGGAGATGTTGTGCGGTGAAAGAACTCGGGCGCACTACACACCTTAGCCTAATAGGCCTGATCGCCCTCGCGCTGCTCAACGGCAAGGCACTCGCGCAACCAGAACCACAAACCCAGGTCCACCGGGCATCTCCTCATCATGCCCAATGGCACACCTTTGAGGGGCGCTCTGGGTGCCACTTGGTCCACGAGATAGCGAGTGTCGGCACAGCCCTGATCAGCTATCGCCACACAGATGGGCGGCAGTTTCTGAGCTTTTTCGCCCGCACCCCACCACGCTCGCAACACGAAGGGGATTTGTATATTAGCGAACCGAGCTGGGGAAGCGATAGGCGCAGCCACATTGAACGACTCATGGTCCACCCCCACCAACGCACCTTGCGCTTTAGCAATAGGACCACAAACCGCCTCTTAGACGCTCTGCGACAAGGCCTTGAGCCTCAGTTCAACTACCCAAGCGCTCATAGCGATCAAGAAGTTAAGGTAGCCCTAACCCCGGCAGCATTTCAGAACGCTCACCGCCACTACATTGAGTGTATAGACAGACATGAGCGGGTAGACGCCGGGACGGCATCGAGGGGGGCTGTCATCCCGGGAAGAACCGGAGAGGCAATGGCTGATAGCGGGGGTGGTGTCTGGGAAGGCAGCCTACCTCGGCTACCACGCGGCCCCAGGGCGGATATTTACTTTGCTACGGCAAGCGATGATCTAACACGTGATGCAATTAACGAGATAAGAGACTTCGTCCGTGACCTTGAAGACAATCCCCATTGGGGAGTTGTTTTATCAATTGGCTACGCCGACACACGTGGCTCACCACAGGCCAATGAGCAGCTGGCCCGCGAACGCGCCCAAAGGGTAAGGGATGAGCTAGTGCGCTTGGGAATCCCTGAAAGACGAATAAATATTGAAGCGCGCCTCCTCGAGAGCGACGAGTTGGAAGAAGACACCTATGAGCTGGCGAAAAATAGGCGTGTCGAGCTGCGCACTGCTTTATAAGGATATTTCAGGAGTTTATGGCTAGACGCAAGATTGACCTGCCCGGAAAGTTGGGTTTTACGACCCAGATCGATATTCGCATCGGCGACATAAACTATGGTGGCCATTTAGGCAACGACGCGCTTATCACCCTGCTCCACGAAGCCCGGGTAAGACTGCTCAGCACAGAGAATCTTAGCGAAAGCAACTGCGGCAACGGCATTGGTATTGTCGTAACCGAACTGGAAGTCGTCTATAAGGCGGAGGCTTTTCACGGCCAATCTTTAGTAATTGAAACGGGAATCATACAAATCGACAAGATAGGGGCTAAGATTGGCTACCGCGTAAATCGCAGCGAGGACAAACAAGAGATAGCAAGGGCTATAACTGGTATAACTTTCTTCGACTACTCATCGCGCCGCCCTGCCAGGGTTCCCGAGGCCTTTTTACGAGCTTTCGAGTAACCTTCACAGATACTTGCTTGATCCTCTCGACAACTACCGGGGCGCTTTAAAAGACTACCCACCGAGCCTAGCTGCCCCGGTGGGGAGGCCTTGGCGCCAGAGTTGGCGCCATTAACCCTCCTCCAGGGACGGATTCACGGCGCCATCCACGCCGGGGCAGCTAGGCTTAGTGGAGAGTTTTTTGAGGCGCCCTTGTTACCTCTTTAATATCATTCACATCGCTCCAAGGCGACATCGCATTCCGCCTGCTGGAGGACCCTTCTGGCAACGCTGCCAGCCATCGCTCCTCGCCAATGCGAGAGCCCGCGTGTCCCAAGGACTATCAAATCGGCATTCGACTCCTCTGCGGCAGCCACAATTTCCTTCGGCGGATATCCACAACGCAAGCTCTGCGAAGCAATCTCGTGACCGATTGAGCCCGAATCACTGATCCAGCGCGCCAGTTTTTGGCGTGACTCCTCCTTGCCCAACTCAACCACTTGACGCATCTGACTGCCCGCTGAACTGGACCTATAGAGGCGTTCGAAAGGCGTTGTATCAAAAACATGGACTACCTCGATAACCGCCTGTGGCGCCAAAATACGGGCAAATTGTAGTGCGTTCAAGGATCGTTGAGAAAAGTCAACCGGCACAACAACCCGCCGATAGTCAGCCACCGAGCTAGACTTAACTATCAAGACTGATTGCTTAAGATCGTGAACCAAGCTCTCTGCAGTTGTACCGAGGAAAAAATCACGTACGCCATGGTGACCATGAGCCCCGATAACCACCAGTTCTGCTCCCCACTCTTGTGCCTGAGCAGAAATCTCCGGATGGCCACGTCCCATTATGCAGCTGACCGAATAATCGGCAGAAGTTCCTGCCAATTCACCAGCAAGCCTTTCGCTTATTGTCTCTTGAGTGCTCTGCAGCAGATCAGCCTGCAATGTTTCAACGGCCACGCTGTCACCGAATAGCCGCCGTAAGGCGTCCTCTTCTAAATCTGCCTGAATAACATGTACCACACGCAGTTCAACTTCTCTCCGCCGAACAAGTTGGACTGCCCGCCGCCCTGCACGGTCGCCATGAGCAGAAAGATCGGTTGCCAAGAGCACCTTTTGCAACGCTGCCTCCAATTCTTAGAGATCCCGGACAGATCTAAACCCCGCCCTAGGCACATGAGGGGCGGGGTTTTTAGCACGATTTCCCTGACTTAAAGTCCTTAACACCCTATCAGTGAGTAAAGAAGCGTACCTTCGGGTCAGCCATATACTCGCCTATATCCTCGGGGGAAGCGACTCCAACCCCGTCAATAAGGTTTTCTTCCTTGTAGCGCGTATTAGGCAGAAATACCCCACACACCTCAGCAGTTACATCATACTCCTCAATTAACTGCTTGAGCATCTGTTGGGGGTTGGCACCTGCCGGTTCAAGGCTCTCCCCTCGGTAACGGCCTACCGCCATCTCGGTACCTTTACCGCAAATCAGGACGCGGACCTCTTGACCACGCTCAGCTGCCTGCGTAGCAAGGATCATCGACATGCCCTGGGTATGGGTGTCGTCCGAGGTAACGGTAACGAGCAACTTATCTGGGCCACCAAAACCGTTGTTATTGTTGTTGTCGTTATCATCAGCCTGAGCAACACCACCAAGGCCGACAGCCGCTAGAGCAGCAGTGCAAGCCCAAACCTTTAAATTACGCATAAGAGATTCTCCTCTGTCTTTGCCACATTTGAGTTGATGAAGGTGTAACGCCAATATTACTCCTCAGCCTCAACTTTTCGTTAAGAGCTCTTCTACCCTTCCCGGCGCCATTAGCCGCCCCTATGTGGAGATCTTAGCGCCAGGGTTGACGCCGTGAAGCCTCCAGGGATGGAGCTCACGGCGCCCCTCCACACCGGGGCAACTAATGGCGCCGAGGGAGTTTTTGAGGCAACCCTTAAGGCTATTGCTTCACCGGCCTCTTGCTTAGCTTGCGCTGTAGTGTCCGCCTGTGTATCCCCAAAGCCCGGGCCGCCGCGGAAATATTACCATCATGTTCGTTGAGAACACGCTGGATTTGCTCCCACTCCAAACGACGCAAGGACATAGGCCGCTGAGGCGGCTTCTCAGCCTCCGCGCTGGCCTTACCCTCAAGTGTAGCCAGCACAGTATCAGCATCGGTGGGCTTGGGTAAGTAATTGAAGGCCCCGAGCTTGATGGCCTCAACCGCGGTAGGGATGCTGGCGTAGCCGGTAAGGATAAGGATGCGCGACTGTTGGGGGAGGGTCTCTTTCAGCGGCTCAACCAAGGTTAGCCCAGAATATTCGCCCAATTTGAGATCCAAAACGACGTACTGTGGCTGCATGCTTCGCGCCTTTTGCAGCGCGCTTTCCGGCTCTTCCGCAGATTCTATCTGACACCCCCGGCGGGACAAGGAACGCCCCAATACGCTTGAAAAGGTTGTATCATCATCAATTATGAGGATTGATGGGCCATTGAGCATGGTCTTCCTCCTTCTACCATCTAGCCATAGCCCCTGAAGTACCTGCGCTCCCCGCGACCAGCTTCTCCAAGGGCAATTCGATACGGGTTCTAGCCCCTTCACCTTCCGGTGAATCCATCAATGTCACCCGACCGCCGAAACGATCCACTGTCGCATTGGCCAGAACCAATCCTATACCCATTCCGGAGGGCTTAGTCGTCTGAATTACCCTACCGGCGTGCCGTACGCGGTCAGAATCTAGCCCAGTTCCTTCGTCGTCAATAGTCAACGTCAATAACTTACCATCACTTGTGATGGCTACTTCAACACCACTTCGGCCATTATCCACAGATGCCTCCGCTGCATTATTAAGCAGATTAAGGAGTGCATGCATCAGGGTTGGATCCTGGCTTATCTGGACATCAATAAAAGGCTCCTCATACTCAACCATTGGTTGTATCTTGGGATGCATGAGACGCCAGGTATCAATTATCCTTGCCACATGCTGGCGCAGTGATACCGTCCTTCCTCCTTGATCGCTTCCGGCAGCGCCAGCGTCCTTCAAATCTTCCAAGGTTTCCTTGCAAACCGCAAGCTGTGAACCTAGTAATTCCAGATCCTGCTGCAAAGTCTCATCATCACGGCGCTCATTGCGTAGCTCTTCAATCACCATGGACATCGTAGATAGGGGTGTCCCGAGCTGATGGGCGGCACCAGCCGCCACGGTGCCAAGAGCCACAATTTGCTCATTGCGCAGTGTGCTCTCACGTGCTCGCGACAACCGCAGATCCTGGCGGCGTAGCACAGAGGCCATAAAGCGCACGAACACAGTAATCATCCAGGCGGCAATGACGAAGTTTACCCACATCCCGATCAGGTGGAGATTAAAATCACCTCCCAAGACCGGATGTGGTTCCTCCATGGGCAGGAAAATACCTAGCAAGAGACCATAGAGGAGCACACAAAGGACCGTAATCACCATAGCCTGGCGAGTTGGCATAGCCACTGTGGCTAGTGTTACCGGAACCAGATAGAGAGAGACAAAGGGATTGGATGGCCCTCCTGCAAGGCCGAGCAAAGCCGTCAGAGCCGCTACGTCTATCAGCAGGTGGAATAAAACCTCATATTGGGTGATCTGCTCCGGCGAATTGTGCAGGCGCATGAATGCTACCGCATTCCACGCCGCCAAGCCGGCAATTATCAGAAGCATTGGGCCTAGCGGCAGGCTCAGGCCAAAGCCGAAGTGAACGAACAGGATGGTGATTAATTTGCCGAGTATGGCCGAGACTCGCATCCACGCCAGGATACGGGCGGCCTGTACCGGCTCGAACCGGAGAACCCCCTCAGCTGAGCTAATGCCAGTCATGTTGAAGGATGTAAATCTAAGCGCATGTCCACCAACCTAACCGCTTTTTTGGCAAAACAGCTGGTACAGGCAGCCAAGCAGGATCTCAGTCTCAGTGCTTGCCAATCTATAGTATATAGTTCGCGATTCGCGCCTAGTGGCAACTACACCCTCTTCACGTAATCTGGCTAGTTGCTGGGATAAAGCCGGCTGGCGCATCCGCAGTAATTGTTCCAATTCGCTGACCGAGCGTTCCCCATCTACGAGATGACAAAGAATCATCAGTCTGCGCTCATTTGCCACGGTTTTAAGAAAAGAAGCTGCTTGCGACGCCTTGGCTCCCATCTCTTCAGGATCTGGCTTGTTCGCCTGGGCCGTATCTACATCCATCCGCGACTCCCGCTTAGAAAGGTTGCTTAAGGTGCTCAACCGTCAATGATATCGAAATAGTGGGCTAAGTGATCCTTTTTATCCTCATCATCATCCACAAAACGCAAAGTCATGCGAATGAAATCGGTATCCTGACGCTTCTCACCTGCCTGTAGAGCATATATATACGCGTTTATGCGTGAGGTTCGCCCATCATCCTCGGTAGTAAAATCAAATGCGGCCTGCTCAAGTACACAAGGTACTTGGTCAGGCTTCTTAATGATGCCAACCAGCTGATAAAAATCAATCTCTTTTATCAGGCACGCAACTACCCCACCAGAATAGCGGATCTGACCCACAACCTTATCTCGGGGCGTCGCCTTCGTCTTGCGTCTAGTCTCAGGCGCATTATCTGCGCTGATGTTTTCGGCGATGCTAAGATCTCCCGAGAGTCCGCCAGCGAGCACTGAGGCCGATTCACCCGCATTCGACTGATTATCTAGGCCACCTATCTTGCGCAGTTGGTTTGCTGACATGCCGAGATTGCGCGTCAATGCCTTAGTAACTGCATCGAGCAGCTTCTCATTAGTAAAGGGCTTGACTACATAGTTTGTAGCGCCTTTTTCGACAGCCTTAACTACATGTTCACGATCACCACGGCTGGTAATCATTACAAACGGGATCTTCGCCAGCTCTTGCTCTTGGCGCATCCACTCCAGCACCTCTAGGCCACTTACCTCTGGCATCTCCCAGTCGCACAGGACCAAATCATAGCCACCATTAGTGAGCTTACTTTGGGCTTGACGACCATTGGCAGCCTCGTGAATGACAAACCCCGGGTACCCAGCACGAACTCCTTTTTTTACTAGATCGCGGGTAAAGCTCGCATCATCTACCACCAAAACATGCAACTTTTTTGTCATGGCACCTCCCCGTCAGCCCCTGGCCCGCGCAACTGCCCGGTGCCAATCATCTATTCGTTGCTGTGCTTGCCCTCTGGTTATGGCTGGGTCGAAACGTCTCTCCATCTGCCACTGCGCGGCGATTTGCTCCTCATCGCGCCAAAAGCCCACCGCCAAACCAGCTAGATAGGCAGCACCTAACGCGGTTGTCTCATAGGTCTGGGGACGCACCACAGGCACCCCGAGCAGGTCGGCCTGAGTCTGTAGCAACAAGTCATTGGCAGCAGCACCGCCATCAACCCGCAATTCTTCTAGCTGCATCCCGGCATCAGCCTCCATGGCCTGCGCAACATCGCATATCTGCAGAGCTATCGCCTCGAGGGCAGCGCGGGCAATATGCGCCGACGATGTACCTCGAGTAAGACCGGTAATGATCCCTCGCGCCTGCGCATCCCACCAAGGCGCCCCCAATCCTACGAACGCCGGCACCAAGTGTACACCACCAGAGTCGGGAACACTGCTAGCAAGCTCTTCTATCTCTGCGGACTTACGGATGATACCCAAACCATCCCGCAGCCACTGCACCACAGCTCCGGCGATAAAAACACTGCCCTCAAGCGCGTACTGATCTTTGCCGTCTCTGCGCCAGGCGATGGTTGTGAGGAGGCCGTTTGCAGACGGGACAGCAGTTGAGCCGGTATTGAGCAGAACAAAGCCACCAGTGCCGTAGGTAGCCTTAGCCAGACCGGGACGGTTGCATATCTGGCCAAACAGCGCGGCTTGCTGATCTCCTGCAACCCCTGCTATGACGGCTCCCGAAGGGATTCCGGGGCAGCTTATCGGAGCAGCAAAGCCGCTGCTATCGCGCACCTCCGGCAACACTGCTCTAGGGATACCAAGCAAGCCGAGAAGCTCATCATCCCAATCGCCTTTGTGGATATCGAACAACAGTGTCCGTGAGGCATTGGTCGCATCCGTAGCATGGACTCGGCCTGCGGTAAGTTTCCAAATAAGCCACGAATCTATGGTTCCGAAGGCCAGTTCACCAGCCTCCGCGCGCTGCTGCGCCCCTGTTACCTGATCCAGTATCCAACGAATTTTGGTCCCCGAGAGGTAGGGATCAAGCAGCAACCCGGAACGGCTTCGAAAGAGTTCCTCAAGTCCTTCATCCTGCAATCTCTGGCAGATGTCTGCGGTACGCCGATCTTGCCACACAATTGCCGGATAAATGGGCTGGCCAGTCTCCCTATCCCATACAACAGTCGTTTCACGTTGGTTGGTAACACCGATCGCGGCTACTTTAGACCAGTCCAACCCAGCACGTAACAGCGCTCGCCCCATGACCGCATTCTGCGTAGCCCAGATCTCCTCCGGGTCGTGCTCTACCCAACCTGGCTGCGGATAGAGCTGGGTAAACTCTTCTTGAGAGACGGCGACGATCTCGCCACTGGCATTGAAGACCATGGCACGGGAGCTTGTTGTCCCTTGGTCGAGGGCCAGGATTACCTTAGACTCGGAGGGATGCGGCTGGTAATTTTGAGCACGGGACACTTATAACCTCCCGGAAATTATGCAGGGTCACCACGTGGAACCTCTAAAAACTGCGCCTGATCAAACAGCTTGCCCCGGTGCATTGTTTAGAGGCGCACAGCGAGCATGATCGCGCGAAATATATCCACAGGCAATGCTCATTAGCGCTCAGGTAGATAATCTTCCGGGTCTACAGCCCGACCATCTATCCTGATCTCAAAATGCAAGCTAGCCCGATCCGCGCCGCTCGCATAACCCATCTCGGCTATGCTATCACCTTTGCTGACTTGATCACCTTCGCCAACCAAGAGTGCCCGATTATAACCATATGCCGACACATAATTATCGTCATGCATTATTATAATAAGATTCCCATATCCGCGCAGACCGCTGCCGCTATAAACCACTTCCCCGGAGGATGCGGCACGGATTGTTTGCCCCTCTTCACCGCCAATCTGAATCCCGCTTTTACCACCGCTATCTGTTGCATAAGCACGTATAATCTCGCCACTTGCCGGCCACTGCCAGTCTAGCTCTTGCTCTGGTGTATCCTTCGGAGGTGGCGGGGGATCAGTGGTAGGCTCATCGGCCCTAGCTTGGCGCGATTCGTCTGCATCCCCAACGCCCCGAGGCGGATTAAGAACCAACTTACGACCGACTTGAATTTGGTCAGGATTTTCTATCTCATTCCAACTGACTAGCTGATCAACCTGCAAGCCATGTCGCCAAGCAATCCCGCGCAATGTATCGCCTGGCTTTACTTCATACAAATAGATTCGCCGATCACCATCTTGCTCCCAATCACCTTGCCATAATGCCCCGCAACCAGCGCCGATAGATGCGAGGATTAAGACAACTACTGCCTGCAGAGTAAGGCGATTCATTAGGGATCTTCTTGTAAAGCTATCCGTACTGCAGCCACAACATAGCAACCAACAGGGCAACCACACTTATCCAACCGATGCGCTCGACATGGCGCAATAGCCATGGCTCAAGGCGCGCCCCACCCCAAGCAACTAGCGTAGCGACAAGGAAGAACCTTGCCCCACGACCAATTAATGAGCCTAACACAAAGGGCAGCAAAGCAACCCCTGTGGCTCCTGCAGCAACAGTGAATACCTTATACGGTATAGGCGAAAACCCGGCCACTAGCACAACCCAAAAGCCCCATTGCTGAAACCAGTCAACTGCTAGCAAATATGATTCGGCATAACCGGCTGATTCTATCCAAGGCTCAACTAGGTAGAGAGCGAAATAACCGAGCAGATAGCCTACTAGCCCGCCAATTACCGAGCCTAGGGTAGCAATCAGGGCAAACAGCAGGGCCCGATTCGGTCGGGCCAGGCTCATTGGGGCTAATAGCACATCGGGGGGGATAGGAAAGACGGATGACTCGGCAACGCTCACACCGCCGAGCACCCATGGTGCGCGCCGATGTGACGCCCACTTTACTGTCCACCGATATAAAGGCCCAAATATCCTCATCTGGATATTTTGACATTTTACCCACAATAAATCATGGGGCAGATTTTTTATCCGACCCCGGTGCGGAACCTCCAGAAACTCCCTGGAGCCATCTAGCTGCCCCGGTATGGAGGACGCCGTAAATCCATCCCTGGAGGCTTCATGGCGCCATCCATGGCGCCAAGACCTCCACACCGGGGCGGATGGTGGCGCCGGCGAAGTTTTTCGAGGCACCATACCGGGGCAGCTAGATGGCTCTGGGGAGTTTTGGAGGCACCCTCTGGGGAGTTAGGGCCCTTTATTACTGTTACTACACATCTGGGCAAGACTACACAGCCCGCAACCAGACTGAGAATCTCCACGGCTCTGCTGCTGCGGCTCTAGCTCAGGATGACGCTGAGCGAAGCGCCGGGCAGCATGTTGTACCGCTACCCAAACGCAGAGCAAAAGAAAGATGATCACCACTGCAAGCAGATAATTAACCATCTATTAACCGCCCAGCCCAGCAAAACCCATAAATGCCAGTGACAAAACCCCAGCCAGCATCAAACTCATTGCCGCCCCTCGGGCTATTGAGGGGACGTCTGCCAAATCGATCCGCTCACGCAAACCAGCCATAAGAACAATGGCCAGTATAAAACCCGCCCCGGCGCCTAGGCTATAAAATAAAGACTGCAGAAAATCGAACTCATAGCTGGTCTGGAATAGCGCCACACCAAGGATGGCACAGTTACTGGTGATTAGCGGCAAGAAGATGCCCAGGGCCTGGTAGAGGGCCGGCGAAAACTTCTTAACGGTCATCTCCACCAATTGTACGGCCGAGGCTATAACGGCTATATAGGCAATAAGGCTCAAGAACATCAGATCAAAATAACCCAACACCAAATTAATGAGCCATGCCGAAACTGATGCAATAAGCATCACGAAGGCCGTCGCCACCCCCATCGGGAATGCGGTACTCAGCTTGGCCGATACACCGAGTATGGGACATATCCCTAAAAAGAGCGCGAGAACGAAGTTATTTATTATCGCCGCATTGAGAAAAATATACGGTAGCGACTCACCGGACATGGCTAGTCTCCTCATCAGCGCGTTTTTGGGACTCGCGGTTCTGTTGGCGCTCCTTTATCCAGGCAAAGAGCAACAACCAGCCACCCAGCACAAAAAACCCACCCGGAGGCAAAAGCATTATTATCCACGGCTCGAATGAATCGCCAAACACTTGATAGCCGAGAAGCTCACCAGACCCTAACAGCTCTCTTACCGAGCCCAGACAAAGCAGGGCAAAAGTAAATCCAGCCCCCATGCCAAGCGAATTGACCAGGGTCTTACTAAGGCGGTTGCGGGAAGCAAAGGCCTCTGCCCGCCCCAATATCATGCAGTTGACCACAATAAGCTGGATGAAGGCCCCTAGCTGATTGTATATCTCCAGGCTGACAGCGTGGATAATGTAATCTACTACCGTGACAAAAGTGGCAATAATTACAATGTAAGAGGCTATGCGAACCTCTTTAGGGATCAAGCTACGCAGGATCGACACCATTCCTGTAGAACAGAGCAACACAAAGGTAGTCGCCAGCCCCATAGCTAGGGCGTTCTCCACGGAGTTGGTAACCGCCAGAACCGGACACATGCCAAGGAGCATGACGAAGACCGGATTCTCCTTCCATAAGCCAGTAAGGAAGGTGTCCATGGTTATCGGCGTTTTATCACTCTTGGAGGCCATCACTGCTCCCTTTCCATATCCGCCCAATGCGGGGCAATCGAGGGCAGAAGCTCGTTGGCGCTGCTATTAATGATCTTGCCTACCGCCTCCGCAGAGACCGTGGCACCGGTGATTCCGTCTATCTCACCAGGCTGATCAGCCTCACTTGGGGAGACCGTAACTATCTCGTGCGCCAGACCCTTGCCGGCATCATCTAGCGCCGCCTGCAACTCATCGAAAGAAGCGAGAAATCTCTCATCTGTCTCAATCCGATCACCTAGCCCGGGGGTTTCGCGACTCTCCAAGATGGTCATACCGACAATCTTCTCCTTCTCCCGTTGATAGCCGTAGAGCAAACGGATTTCCCCTTCGTAGCCGCGACCTGAGGCCTCAATAGCAACACCTTGCAGGACGCCATCGGCATCATAGCCAGCGTATATCTCCTGACCATCAACATCGTTTTTGTCAGCGTCGACCAGACCATCATCGGTGACAATGAAGGTACGCTGTTTTTCCGCCCCGGGAATTACATCGAAGACTGCCCTTTCAAGGGCAATGCGGTGGTTCTCCTCAATCGCTTCGCGAGTACTTTCTACTACAGTCACTACTAGCAGGCCGGACAAAAACGCAATAGTGCCTAAGGTGGCAATAAGTTTAGCGCTTGATGTCGGCGCTGGTTGAGAGGTTGTCTGATTAGTGCCGTTCTGCTCAGTCATACACCCCTCCTGCCCCGCTTACCGTAAGTGCGCGGCTGGGTATAGCGCTCAATCAGCGGAACCATCGCGTTGCCGAGCAAAATGGCGTACATGACCCCCTCAGGCAAGCCACCGAAGAAACGAATAATTACCGCCAGAAAACCTATCAATAGGCCATAAATCCAGACCCCGGCCGGAGTAACCGGGGAGGAGGACATATCGCTGGCCATGAACACCGCGCCCAACATCATCCCGCCTGATAGCAAGACAAACCAGGGCGTTGGGAAGTGATCCGGATCAACGGCATAGAACAGCGCCGCCGTAACGAATGCCCCTCCCAGGACAGCAGCCGGGATGCGCCAGTCGAGCATCCGCCGGGCTATCAAGTAGAGGCCTGCGAGCAGGATGATTAGGGCCGAGGTTTCGCCCAATGACCCCGGCGTCATGCCTGTAAAAAGATCCCAAGCCGGAGCATGGACGTCCCCGAATTTCCAGTCGCCAAGAGGCGTTGCCGTAGTATAGGCATCGACTGAGGCTGGCGTGGTAAAGGGCAGCGCGAGCGTAGACGGGAGGAACTCACTAAAGCGCTCCGGCAGCCCTGCCTGAGTCCAGGTCGACGAGGCCTCAGGGAAGGCAGCCGTGGCAAAAGCTCGGCCAATCAGGGCTGGGTTAAACGGGTTAAAGCCCAGTCCGCCGAACAGCATTTTGCCTAGGGATATGGCAAAGAAGCCTGATAGAGCTGCCATCCACAGAGGAAACGCCGGCGGCAGAGTCAACGCGAGGAGTAGCCCGGTAATAACCGCGCTGTAGTCGCTGATGGTACTAGGCTTACCCGAGAGGCGAGTGAATAGCTGCTCGGTCAGCACACAGACCAAGGTGGTGGTCGCCATCAACGCCAGCGCGCTGATCCCGAAGTGATAGACCGCAAAACCGCAAACCGGCAGCAGCGCGAGGACCACGTTGCGCATAATCTGCTCGACGCTGCTCGCTTGCTTCATATGCGGCGAGCTTTTTAATTCGATCCGCGGTGGAGTCAAGACATTCGCTCCCGATTGAGGGATTTGGCAATTCTGAAGTACTGCACAAGGGGGATATTCGACGGACAGACGAAGCTGCAACAGCCACACTCAAAGCAATCGTTAAGATTGTACTCTTCTTCCATCACCTCATATTGACGAGCTGCGGCTAGCCTTGCCAAGTCGGCCGGATTAAGGCCCACAGGACACACGTCCACACAGTCACCACAACGGATACACGGCTGGATCCGCGGCGCCGGATCCAGCTCACTACCCTCCGGCAGAACTATAACTCCCGAAATGCTTTTGGTGACCGGAACATCAAGGGCTGCAACAGTACTGCCCATCATCGGCCCGCCAAGGATTATCCGGCTCGGATCATCCTTAGGATAGCCAACGCTCTCAAGTAAATAACGCAGCGGCGTCCCGATAGGAACAATGTAATTGCCAGGCTTTTCCACGCCTGGCCCGGCGACCGTAATAACCCGCTCAATCAACCCTTGACCGCGAGGTAGGAGCTGGCCGATTTGGGCCATGGTGCCGATGTTATTGACCACTACACCGATCTGATAGGGAAAGCACCCCGAGGGGACCTCCCGGTCTAGCAGGGCCTTGATCAGCATCTTTTCCGAGCCCTGCGGATACTTGCTGCGCACCTCTACTACGCTTATAGCATCGTCAGCCTTGATATGCTCGCGCAACGCTGCAATAGCTTCCGGTTTGTCATCCTCAACTCCAATTATGGCCTGCTCAGCCCGTACCGCACGCATTGCCAAGCGGATGCCAGCAATAACATCTTGACCATATTCAAGCATGATGCGGTGATCAGCGGTTAGATAAGGCTCACACTCACAACCGTTGATCACTAGCGTATCGACCGGATATTTATCAGGCACCCGCAGCTTACGGTGTGTCGGAAAGGCCGCTCCGCCTTGGCCGACAATGCCTGCTTGCTGAATAGCTTCAATCAGCTCGCGAGCACTGCACTTAGCCAGGTCCTGCGGCTTTACCCACCGCACGTGCTGACTGTCGCCTGGTGCAGCACGCAGGATAATTGCCTCAGCCTTAGGTCCGCGGGCAGTAGGCATCAGCTCAATGCCCTCAACCGTCCCGGTCACTGGGGAGTGAATAGGGACGGAATCATCATCCACAGCCTCGGCTATTGGTTCGCCACGCACCACCTCTTGGTTTTTGGCCACCAAGGCCCGCGCAGCTGGACCGAAGTGCTGATCCAAAGGCAACACCATACGCGGGGCGAAGGCCATGCGCCTAATGGGCAGTTCGCGGGTGTCATCCTTTAACCCGGGGGGATGCACCCCCCGGGGAAAGGTAAGACCTGTCAAGTAAGATAAAAGCCCCATGGTTTCCCTCTCATGAGCAGATTGAGCCTTCAATTAAGCTTCTGTGCCCGCTTCATGAGCTTATCGAGGCCCGGCTCGTTAGGATCGAACGGCGTCCCCGGATGGATCGCAAACGACGAGCACTTCTCCGCGGCCTTGACTATGTCCTTAAACGCTGCCCCTTTGGGGTTTTTGACGATAACCTGCTTGTTATCGTCGTAAGCAAAGACCCCCGGGGCGACGTCTATACAATCGTCGCAAGCCGTGCACTCGTTACTCTCCACCCAAACCGGCTCATACTCCCAGTCCAAACCAGCCGGCTGGGCAGAATCACCGCCAGACCCCTGCGCTTGACCGCCACCATCAGAGCTAGGCAGCGCCGGCGCTTGCTCCAAGTTGGCGGCTAGATCAGCGGACCCCTCACCGCTTGCCAAAGAGACCAGGGCAGCACTTATCCGCTGCGCCATCTCTTGGCGGGTCTGCGCCGCAATCTGCTCAGCGTTCGGCTCCTGCCTATCAAGCCCGAGCAGCCCCTTGAGCTGATACCAGAAATCACGCCGCTCCTCGGTGGAGAGGACCAACTCCTCAGAGACAATCACCTTAACCAGGCGGTTATTCTTATCGACCGCCCAGATGTAAGGGAACAGCCCCTCGCGATCCTCCTCAGAGAGCTCCAGCAGCTCAACTAAGGGGATCATCTCATCACTCCACTTCTCCGGCGGTACCTGCTTGAAGTGCTTGCGGAAGCGGCCCTCAGTCAGGGCAAAGTCGGCAAAGGTCATGGGTAGTTCCATGCTCTGCTCGTTGCCATCATCATCGAGGTAACGCAGGGTATACTCTGGCCAATCTTGCTCAATGTCCGGGTTACCCTCCAAATCGCTGCATTCACGGAAGGTGGTACCGCGATCCGGGTTGTAGCGGAACAGCGGATAAGCGCGTGACTCAACCGCCATCTTCGACTGCAAGAAGGCAACGTCATCACCAACTCCGTGCTCTGGCGGACAAACGGCGTAGACGTTAAATATCGCCGGTCGGCGCGTATTCAGACCCTCAATAAAGCTCTCCAACAGATGGGTAACGTTGCTGATCGTCCCTTGCGCCACGTAGCTCGTGCGGTGCGCTAAGCCGATCAGACTGATCTCCTTACGGATCTCATCCTTACCCTTCCACGCCTTGCCGTACGGCGCCATATCTGAGACCTGGCTTATAAAACCAGAGGTACAGGCCTGGCCGCCGGTGTTGGAGTAGACCTGCGTATCGAGAACCAGGACCTTGATCGGCAACCCTGACATAAGAGCCCGCGAGAGGTTCTGGAAGCCGATGTCGTACATCGCCCCGTCGCCACCGAGGCTAACCACCGGCGGACAGAGTTCATACTCCTCGTCGCTGAACATTTCCCAATTGAACTGAGCGAAGAACTCATCGTGGGTCGCCGGATCGTACTTGCCGGATAGCTCCAGCTCAGCCATGCGCACGGCCTTAAAGCCTTCGGCCATCTTCTGCATATGCCCCTCAAAGATGCCGATGGCCATCGATGGGCTGTCCTGGAACAGGTGGCTGGTCCACGGGAACGGGTAGGGGTTATAGGGATAGGTACTACCCCATACCGAGGTACAACCAGTCGCATTGATAATACCCATGTCAACGCGACCGCGCCCCGTTGGACCTTCGACATAGCGCCAGCGCAGATCCTTAAGCTTGGCCAATAAGCCGCTGACCCAGCGCAGCCAATCGGGATCGACATTCTGCGCCCCGCTGCCCTGATCGAGTGCACTCGACAACCGCGAGAGGGTCAGATCCTTATCGGCGTGCGTCGCCACCACTTCGCTAACGGCGCCGAAATCAGACAGATCCATGCCGTCGGCGAGCTTGAGGCGAACATGTTGCTCGAGGCGATTAATCAGATCGTCGAGTTTCGCCACATGCTCTCTCACCCGCGGCTGCATCAGGGCTGTAACTGTAGCGGTAAACAGATGCACCGCGCTCTTTTCACCACAGCCGAGGCAGGCACCGTCGCCTGAGTTGAGCGAATTGTAGGCACTCTTATCGAGCAGAAGCGTCTCTAGCGCACCAATCCCCTCATTAATATCCTCAATGCGGATGTAATCCGGCTTGGTAGTGGGCAGGTCGAGCCAGAAATCCCACTGCTGGCGCATCCGTTCGACATCTTCAGGTGTCTGTGTGACTGCTTCGAGGGCATCCTCTTCGCAGATGCTGACGCACTCCATACAGCCTTTACAGGTATAAGGATTGACGGTCAGCGAAAAGAGCCCGCCACTGCCTGGCTGACGTTTCTCCTGCGCGGTGAAAAACGGCTTGGTAGCCGCGAACTGGAAACTGCCGAGGCTCTCGCGCAGCCAGCCCAGCTCCTCCTCTAAGCGCTGCTTATCACCCTCTTGCAGATCGCTCTCGCTGAGCAGGGCAGCGATCGAGCGATCGAGCTCAGCGCGCACATCGGCCTCTTCCCCGACCTCGAGCAACGCCTTACGCAAACGCTTCTCAAGATCGCGAACCGCGCGGCGCAGATGGCGGGTCGGCCGACCGCCGGTCTCGATACGCCGCACCGCGGTATCGAGGACTTCGCCGATGGTGTTTACCAGACCCGGCAAGGCGGTATCCGGACAGACTGCGTAGCAGTCACCGCAGGCGGTACACTTGCTCGGATCCCAGGCCGGATACTCAAAGCGCACCTGCGTCATGTCCCGATAGATGCCGGTCGAGGCCGGGATCAGCGACTGGGCCATGAACGGATCGACGAGGTTATCGCTACCCTGCCCGGCGACATAGAAACTGCCGGTCTGCTCCCAGAAGCGGTGGATATCCGAGCTAGCATTCTGCGATTGCGGCAGCCGCTTGAGCATAACCGGCATTTCCGGCAGGCGGTTCTGCTCACCGGCGGGGATAACCTCACCACCTAACTGCTTAGCGGTAATCTCGTGGATCTCATCGAAACCACGGCGCACCACCCGCAGGTTATCCTCCACCACGCGAGCCCCTTTGCTGCCGAACTTCTCTTGCAACTGCTGCTCAATAGCCCGGAATAGTGATTCACGTGTCAGTCCACGGCGCTCCATAAGTGGCGATGCGGCGAAAAATGCCCCTTGGAACGCTATGCCCTGCATCCGAAACTGCAGATCGGCATCCGAGGCCTCATCGCGGGCGATCTGGAACGCATCGAGATAAAAGACGCGGATATCGTTCTCGACGATATAGCGCTGTGCAGCAGCGGGGAAGCTCTCCCACACCGCCTGAGGGCTGTCGAGATTGGACTGGATGATGAACACCCCCTCCTTGGCCAGACCGGCCAATGGATTAGAGTGGTCGAAGACGTTCGGGTCCGGGGAGAGTACCACCTCAACCTCTTTGAGCTCGCTGCTGACCCGGATCGGCTCAGGGGCAGCGGCAAGATAGTAGGTGGTCGGCTGACCCTTCTTCTCCGAACCATACTTGGGGTTGGCCTTGATGTGGAAGTCGAGCAAATCGAACAAGGTCATAGCCAAGTTCTTGCCGGTGGTCATGGCACCCCAGCCACCGACCGAGTGGAGCCGGGCAGTAATCGAGCCTTCCGGCAGCAGACTCGGGTTTTCCGAGCCGCGCAGGGCCATCTTCTCGATCCCGGGATAGGCCTCTTGCAGATTCTGCTGATGCAGTTCCTGCTTCGGCGTCGCCGGATTGGGCCGGGCGAAATCGACCGACAGATAGAAGAAGGTGCGCTGCTCACCATCGGGGAGCATATTCTCGACTGCTGCAATCAGCCCCTCCGGCTGCAGGTCGCGGGAACCGAGGCCAAATGCTGCCGAGTAGATGCGCGGCATCTCACCGCCGCTAAAGGCCGGATAGTCGGGATACGGCTTACCCTTGCCGGCGACCCGATTCTCCAGGCACTTTGTCAAAGCCGCCCGGGTCTCGCGCGCCAGTGGCAGGTCTTCGGCCAAAGGCTGATCTACCCGCTCTAGGATCGCTACCCCTTTACGACCGCGCAGCAATTCGGCCAACTCCGCGCCTGGGAACGGCCGGAACATGGTTAAGTTAACTACGCCAACCGCGATTCCCCGAGTCTCGCGCAGATAATCGGCGATGGCCTCGGCAGTAGCGACCACGCTGCCCTGCCCCATAATCAGATATTCGGCATCATCAACCCGGTAGCCGGAGACCCGCTGATACGGCCTGCCGGTCAAGAGGAAGAACTCCTCCATGCAGTTATCGGCGATCTCAGTGAGGTGATCGAAGAAATAGGGTCGCTGCCCGGCGACCTGCTGCATGTAGGAGTCCTGGTTCTGCACCGAACCGGAGAGCATCGGGTTATCGACATCCCAAATCGCCGGGATACGCCGGCGCTTATCGCCGAAGATCATACGCTGTGCTGGGGTCGGGCACTCGATCCAGTCATCCGGGCGCCCGAGATACTCGGCAATGAGCTCACGCTCCGGCACGCGCAGAGAATCGATCAGGTGGGTAGTCAGAAAGCCGTCCTGGGCAACCGCACCCGGGTTAAGGGCCAGCTCAGCTATCTTGTGAGCAATGATATTGAGGTCGGCAACTTCCTGAGCGTTCTTGGCAAAGAGCTGGAAAAAGCCGGTATCGTCAATACAGTGGTAGTCGTCGTGGCCGGCGTGGACGTTCAGTGCGCCCTTGGTTATGGCCCGGCAACCGATATTGAGGATATACGGCAGGCGCTTACCGGCAGCGGCGTAGAGCGATTCGTGCATAAACGCCACGCCCTGCGCTGAGGAAAAGTTGATTGCACGCATGCCGGTCATGGCCAAGCCGGCAGTTACCGCAGCTGCCGCGTGCTCCGACTCGGGCTCAATGAATTTTAGCGCCCGCCCGGAAATATTAATGTGCCCCTTGGAGACCTCTTCTGCCCACATCTCACCCATGTCGGTGGAAGGGGTAATGGGATAGGCACCGGCAGCATCTGATGCCTCACGCTCACATTGAATAATCGCGGTATTCCCATCCATGGCGCCGCGAAGCCCCTGATATTTAATCATCTCTGGCGAGATTTTGCGTTTAAAGAGCATGTCGCCTCCCTCTATGCCGGCCGCGAAAAGCCGTCCAAAGTTTTTCAATTCAGATTCAGTAAGCCCCGTGCAGCAAGGCGAGGCATACCTTGCCACCGGCTTGTTGGCCGGCGGTGGTGTTCGCCTTGCGCGCGACCCCGTTAAACGCGGGGCAATGGCTCCATACGTGGCAGCGACTCCTTGCGGATAATCTTACGGGCCCCTGCCCCCTTGCGTGGTTTATCCCCTTCTAGCCAAACAATGGCTCCTGTGGGGCAACGCTCAATAGCAACGGGCGAAGCCAGGGCATTTTTCTCGTAATCAATAACCGCGAGGTTACGCTCTATGCGAATAAGCCCTTCTGGGGCGTCGGCAGCACAGCGGCCACAGCCAGTACAAACGACTTCGCACTGAGCCATGGCCTCATCCTGCGGATCCTGGTTGCGGCAGTTGACCCACAGCCTATGACTTTCAGGCTGCAGGCTGAGTAAATCTTTTGGACAAACATCGACACAATCACCGCACGCCGTGCAGCGGCTCGGATCGATCACTGGCAGTCCATAGCGATTAAGGCGTATGGCATCAAACTTGCAGGAGACTTCGCAATCACCCAGACCTAGGCAGCCCCATGAGCAACCCTTGCCACCACCAGCGACAAGAGCCGCGGCTCGACACGACTTCAAGCCCTGATAACGGGCCCTCATCGCCGCCACATGGGTGCCACCGGCACAGGCCAGACGAGCCACAATGCGCTCCCTGTTACCCATATCCACACCGAGGAAGCTGGCGATTGCCTGATTCATCTCCTCGGAATTGGCGGTGCAGCGTGACGGGTCCAAGCGCCCTTCAACAAGGGCCTCCGCAAATGGCCGACAGCCTGCAACCCCACAAGCACCGCAGTTGGCGCGTGGTAACATATCCTCGAGCTCGTCAATGCGCGGATCCTCATAGACGTACAGACGGCGATTGGCAATTGCCAAAATTGCCGCCAATAATACGCCCAGGGCGGCCATGACGCCGCCGGCTAGCGCAATTTGCAGGCTCATCGAAGTCACTAAAGTACACCCACCCGTTTGCTGCCTGAGGAACGATCCGATTTATTGTGCAGTGAACAATAATCGAGAAAAACGTACCCTGCAACAGGCAACTGGTCAAGTAGTTGTAAGAAATCGATGGGCAATAAGTACCCAAAACCGTTGAGTGCGACTATACGCCGCGGTACAATAAGGGCATAATTTGGGCGAGGTCAGCCTTCTTCATGCGAAAAAAGAGTGGCGCTACGAGCCTTTTCCAATTACCCTCCCAAGCCCGCTAAAACATGCTGAGCAGAACGCGGCTGCGCATAACCAACGGACACAGCCAACAGAGACGGTGCCAGCGTCGATCCGCTGGCAGTTGCTAGAGAGGTCAACCATGAGCTTCCACGCCTTACCTAACCAACAGGGTCTCTACGATCCAGCTCAAGAACACGACTCCTGCGGTATCGGATTCGTTTGCCACATACGCAATCAGAAAAGCCATCGCATCATTGAGCAGGGGTTGGAGATTCTTGAACGTCTGCACCATCGTGGAGCAGTTGGCGCAGACCCTAAGGCAGGCGACGGCGCCGGCATCTTGGTTCAAATACCCGACGACTTTTTCCGCGCTGAGGTGGATTTTGAGTTGCCTGCGGTAGGCGACTACGGCGTGGCAATGGTCTTTTTTAGCCGCGATGAACAACAGCGTGCCAAATTACAGAAAACAGTTGAGGACCACGTTCAAGAAGGCGGCCAAAAGGTCCTCGGCTGGCGAGACGTGCCGCTGGATAACAGCGATCTGGGCGAGACTGTTCTGCCCAGCGAGCCGCTAGTGCGCCAACTGTTCATCGGTCGTGGCGACAACTGCCCTGATCAGGAATCCTTCGAGCGCAAACTATTTGTTATCCGTAAGCGCATGGATAATGCCATCAAGGATGCCGGCTATGAAGTCAGTGACTACTACGTCACCTCAATGTCGTCGCGCACCATAACCTATAAGGGGATGCTCCTTGCCGGACAAGTCGGCGACTACTACCGCGACTTGCAGGATGAGCGCTTTGTCAGCGCCCTAGCACTGGTCCACCAGCGCTTTTCCACCAACACCTTCCCGACCTGGGACCTAGCGCAACCATTCCGCATGATCTGCCATAACGGCGAGATCAACACCTTGCGCGGCAACGTCAACTGGATGGCAGCGCGCCGCCACACCATGCGCTCCAAAGTCCTCGGTGATGACCTCGACACCATCTGGCCACTTATCCCAGAGGGTCAGTCTGACTCTGCCTGCTTCGATAACGCCCTGGAACTTCTGGTAATGGGCGGCTACTCACTCGCCCACGCCATGATGCTGCTTATCCCCGAGGCCTGGTCAGGCAATATCCTCATGGATGATAAGCGCCGCGCATTTTACGAGTACCACGAAGCGCTCATGGAGCCGTGGGATGGCCCCGCAGCAATTGCCTTCACCGATGGACGCCAAATTGGCGCCACCCTCGACCGCAACGGCCTGCGTCCGGCGCGCTACCTGGTAACCGACGACGACTTAGTCATCCTAGGCTCCGAGATGGGGGTATTGGACATCCCCGAGGAGCGGATAGTCCAGAAATGGCGCCTGCAGCCGGGGCTTATGCTGCTCATCGACCTGGAAGAGGGGCGGATAATCAGCGACCAGGAGATCAAAACGCAACTTGCTGAGGCACATCCGTATACCGATTGGCTGCGCCGCACCCAAATCCGCCTTGAAGAACTGCCAACCAGCGTTGGCCCCATGGCACCCGATGCCACAACGTTGCTCGATAAGCAGCAGGCTTTCGGCTATACCCAGGAAGATATTAAATTTCTCCTCGACCCCATGGTCAGCTCCGGCGCTGAGGCGGTCGGCTCAATGGGAGCTGACAATCCTTTAGCTGTACTATCCTCCAGGCCCAAACATCTGTCCAGCTACTTCAAGCAGAACTTCGCCCAGGTAACCAATCCGGCAATCGACCCGATTCGCGAAGAGTTGGTGATGTCGCTGGTCTGCATGATCGGCCCGCGCCCCAACCTACTCGGCATTGATGAGGCTGGTCAAAACTGGCGACTAGAGACCTCGCAGCCAGTACTAACCAATGAAGACCTGGAGCGCATAAGGCATATCGAATACAGCTCCGGTGGCGCCTTCCGTACCCGCACGGTCGATGTCTGCTACCCGGCCAGCGAGGGTGCCGCAGGCATGCATGATGCATTACAAAATGTCTGCCAGAAGGCCGAACAGGCGGTGCTTGACGGCTACAACATCCTCATCCTCTCGGATCGCAACACCAACCTAGATCATATTCCGATCCCCATGCTGCTTGCCACCTCGGCAGTCCACCACCACCTAACCCGCCACGGCCTGCGCACCAGCTCTGGGTTAGTGGTAGAAACTGGGGCTGCGCTGGAAGTTCACCACTTCGCCACCCTGTGCGGCTATGGCGCTGAGGCCGTTAATCCTTACCTGGCTTTCGACACCATTCAATCGATCCTGCCTCAGCTACCCGAGCAGCTAAACTTTGAGCAGGCTCAGCAGCGCTACATCAACGCTGTTGGCAAGGGACTGCTGAAAGTCATGTCAAAAATGGGCATTTCCACTCTGGAATCCTACTGCGGGGCACAGATATTCGATGCTGTAGGCCTTAACAGCGAGTTCGTCGACAAGTACTTCACCGGCACACCAAGCCGCATCGAAGGGGTTGGCCTCCAGGGGGTCGCCGAAGAAGCCGTCCGCTGGCACAGCAGTGCCTATGGCGGGGCCGATATCTATCGCGATCACCTCGATGTCGGCGGCGAGTACGCCTTCCGGCTGCGCGGCGAAGATCACTCCTGGACCCCGGATGCGATCGCCAAGCTCCAGCACGCTACCCGCGCCAACGACGCCCAGACGTACGCCCAATTCACGCAACTGATCAACGATCAAAGCGAGCGGCTACTCACTCTGCGTGGGCTGATGGACTTCAAATATGCAGATCAGCAGATCCCCCTTGAAGAAGTCGAACCGGCCAGCGAGATCGTGAAACGCTTCTCTACTGGTGCCATATCATTCGGGGCGATATCCTACGAAGCCCACTCAGCGCTGGCCAAGGCAATGAACGCCTTAGGCGGAAAATCTAACACCGGCGAGGGCGGTGAGGAGCCGGAACGCTTCGAGCCACTCGAAGACGGTTCGATGAACCCCGAACGTTCGGCCATCAAGCAGGTAGCGTCCGGGCGCTTCGGAGTTACCGCCGAGTACCTAGCCAACTCCGACGATATTCAGATCAAGATCGCCCAAGGCGCCAAGCCGGGCGAAGGCGGCCAGCTGCCCGGCCACAAGGTCGATCGCAATATCGCTAAGGTGCGCCACTCTACACCAGGGGTCGGTCTAATATCGCCACCGCCCCACCACGACATCTACTCCATTGAGGATCTCGCGCAGCTGATCCACGACCTGAAGAATGTTCAGCCACGCTCGCGGATATCGGTCAAACTGGTCTCTGAGGTGGGCGTAGGTACGGTCGCAGCAGGCGTTTCCAAAGCCCATGCCGATCAGATCACTATCGCCGGCTATGATGGCGGCACCGGCGCCAGCCCCTTGACCTCGATCAAACATGCCGGCAGCGCCTGGGAGATTGGCCTTGCCGAAACCCACCAAACGCTGGTCCACAACCGTTTGCGGGGGCGTGTCTCGCTGCAAGTCGACGGCGGCTTGCGTACCGGCAGGGATGTAGTCATAGGGGCCTTGCTCGGGGCCGACGAGTTTGGCTTTGCTACAGCGCCGCTGATAGTGCAGGGCTGCATTATGATGCGTAAGTGCCACCTGAACACCTGTCCGGTCGGAGTGGCTACCCAGGACCCGGAGCTAAGGCGCCGGTTCCGCGGCAAGCCGGAACACCTGATAAATTACTTCTTCTTCGTTGCTGAAGAGGTGCGGGAAATAATGGCCAAGCTCGGCTTCCGTACCGTCAACGAGATGATCGGCCAATCTGATCGCCTCGAGAAGCGCAGCGCCATCAACCATTGGAAGGCGAACGGCCTCGACTTCTCCGGCATCCTGGCCAAGCCTGAGGCCGTCCCTGGTGTTGCCGTCTATAATTGCGAGGAACAAGATCACGGTCTGGAACAAGCCCTTGATCATTTCCTCATCAAGCAGTCCCAACCAGCCCTGGATAATGGGACTCCGGTGCACATCGAAACCCCGGTCTACAACTACAACCGCACCGTCGGCACCATGCTATCCGGGCGTATCGCTGAACGTTACGGCCACCCGGGCTTGCCCGACGACACCATTTATATTAAGGCACAGGGCACCGGCGGCCAGTCGTTCGGCGCCTGGCTGGCTGGCGGTGTCACCATCGAACTGGCCGGAGACGCCAACGACTATGTCGGCAAGGGGCTATCTGGCGGTCGGATAATAATCTATCCACCCGAAAATGCCGGCATCAAGGTTGCCGAGCACAACATAATAGTCGGCAACACCGTCCTCTACGGCGCAATCAGTGGCGAATGCTTCTTCCGCGGAGTCGGCGGCGAGCGATTCTGCGTCCGTAACTCCGGGGCAACCGCGGTGGTTGAAGGGGTTGGCGACCACGGCTGTGAATACATGACCGGTGGTGTCATGATCTGCTTGGGTTCAACCGGCCGTAACTTTGCCGCCGGAATGTCCGGAGGCATAGCTTATGTCCTTGATGAAGAAGGTAGCTTCGCCGAGCGTTGCAACCAGACCATGGTTGACTTGCAACCTATTGATCCGGAGCAGGAGTACCTGGAGAGCATCGAGGAAGCAGAGCGCAATGAACCTATAGACATCTATGAGGATCCACGCCGCCACGATGTTAAACGCCTGCGGACACTTATCGAGCGGCATCTGTCCTATACCGGGTCCCAACGGGCCCGCGAGATACTCGATGACTGGGAGCATTATTTGCCGAAATTCATCAAGGTTATGCCGCTCGACTTCCGTCGCGCACTTAACGAGATAGAGGCTCAACAAGCCCAGCCGCCGGCGCCCACCAGGCCGCCGAAGTTTCATCAAGCTCTGGAGGGGAGCACAGTCAATGGGTAAGCAAACTGGATTCCTGGAATACGAGCGCCAAGAGTACGGCTATCAACCTGCCTGCGAGCGCATCTACCACTACGGGGAGTTCCTCATACCCTTGAGCAGGGAGCAGGTAGGTGAGCAGGGGGCGAGATGCATGGACTGTGGCATCCCCTTCTGCCACCAAGGCTGCCCGGTGGATAACCTTATTCCACACTGGAACGACATGGTCTACCGCGGGGAGTGGGAACAAGCCATTACCGAACTCCACTCGACCAACAACTTCCCCGAGTTCACCGGACGGATTTGCCCGGCACCGTGCGAGGCATCTTGCACCCTAAACCTCGACGACAACCCGGTAGCTATAAAGACTATCGAGTGCAGCATAGTCGATCAGGCTTGGCAGAACGGCCTCATTAGGCCCCAGGTAGCCCGCCGCAGGACCGGCAAACGGGTCGCTATAGTCGGTTCCGGCCCTGCCGGTTTGGCGTGTGCTCAGCAGCTGGCTAGGGTCGGCCACAATGTCGATGTCTACGAGAAAGCCGATGCCATCGGGGGCCTATTACGCTACGGCATTCCCGATTTCAAGCTCGAAAAGAAGCATATCGATCGGCGTATCGCACAGATGCGCACTGAGGGAGTGCACTTCCACACCTTGACCAACGTCGGGGTCGACATACCGGTCTCGCAACTGCGTAAACAGTTTGATTCTGTGGTCCTCGCCGGTGGCAGCGAAGAACCGCGAGATCTACCAGTCCCCGGTCGCGAGCTCAACGGCATCCACTTTGCCATGGAGTTTTTGACCGCCAATAGCAAACGGGTACAGGGGGTCTACGTCCCGGATGACCAATTCATCGATGCTCATGATAAGCATGTAGTCGTCATCGGCGGTGGTGATACCGGATCAGACTGTGTCGGCACCTCTAATCGGCACGGCGCCCGCTCAGTCACCCAAGTTGAGATCCTCAATAAGCCTCCGGAAAAAGAGGACAAGGAGCTTACTTGGCCATACTGGCCGCATAAGCTCAACACCTCGTCATCACACCAGGAAGGATGTGAGCGGATGTGGAACTTCCTGACCAAGGAGTTTGTTGGTGACGAGAGTGGTAATGTGCGGGCCATCCGCTATGCCAAGGTTGAGTGGCACAAGGATGAACAAGGCAACTGGCAAATGAGCGAAGTACCAGGAACTGAAGCCGAGATGCCGGCTGATCTTGTCTTCCTCGCTATGGGCTTTGTCCACCCCGTGCGAGCCGGCATGCTTGCCGAATTGGAGGAGAAGGCAGGTCTGCAGTTTGATGAGCGTGGCAACGTCAGTGGCGCGACTGAAGGCGAGGAGGCTTACAAGACCAATGTTGAAGGGGTCTTCGCCGCCGGCGATATGCGTCGCGGCCAATCGCTAGTCGTCTGGGCTATCCGCGAAGGTCGCCAATGCGCCCACGCCGTCGATAAGTGGTTGCAAGGGAAGACTAACCTGCCGCGTTAATTTTTGCTGTTTTAAGACCAGCGCGAGATGTAGCCACGCCCCGACCGCTGTGCCATACCAACCTGCTGTGGAGGACGCCGTGCATCCATCCCTGGAGGCTTCATGGCGCCATCCCTGGCGCCAAGACCTCCACAGCAGGATTGGACATGGCACAGCGGGTCGAGGGGGACCCACAGCCACAGCGTCCTCCTCTATGGCTGACCTAACATGGCGCTAATGGATTTGGTTCAGGCGGTACCTTGCTCTCTAAGGTGTATCTCTAAAAACTCCCAGGGGCCATTTAGTTGCCCCGGTATGGAGGTCTTGGCGCCAAGGATGGCGCCATGAAGCCTCCAGGGATGGATTTACGGCGTCCTCCATACCGGGGCAACTAAATGGCCCCTGGGAGTTTGCGGAGGTTCTTTAAAGAGACAGCAAATCTACCCGCGCCCATGCACCATCGGCACAAAGGTCACCCCGGCAGCACGGTGTTGTTCTATCCCCTCGGCGGTCTTATCGATAACCAACAACTCCTGGTAACCAGCGCCGCCAATAGGTGCAACCATTCGCCCACCTACAGCTAACTGATCGAGTAACGGCTCAGGGATAGAATGGGGTGCGGCAGTTAAGATGATGCCGTCGTAGGGGGAGTATTCTGGCCAGCCCTGATAGCCATCGCCATGGCGTATATGCACATTGTACAGACGGGCCTGGCGTAAACGCTGGCGCGCCTGCGGAACCAGGGCTCCAATACGCTCTACGGTATAGACTTGCGGCACCAAATGGGCGAGTATCGCAGCTTGATAACCTGACCCAGTACCGATCTCAAGCACCCTTTCTGGCACTCCTGGCTCGAGCAGCAACTCGCTCATGCGCGCCACCACCCAGGGCTGCGATATGGTCTGGCCATGCCCTATCGGCAAAGGGGTGTTATCGTACGCCCTACTCTGCAACGCCTCATCGATGAAAAGATGGCGCGGCACCTCGCGTAGCGCATCAAGTACACGCGCATCATTGACCCCTTGCGCAGCAATAGCCTCAACCAAACGCTCACGGGTCCGCCGTGAGGTCATGCCAACACCCTCTGAACCACCCCGAGCGCGTCCGATCATACTTTTATCCCCGCTAGCCATCCGCTGACCTGCTCCAGGGCCGAGTAACGGGTGAGATCTACTTGTATCGGGGTTACCGATACATAGCCGTTACGCACAGCGTAAAAGTCTGTCCCGGGACCGGAATCCTGCTCTGAGCCGGGCGGTCCTATCCAGTATATCGGCCTACCGCGCGGATCATGCTCTTTGATAACCGCCTCGGCCCGGTGACGGGAGCCGAGACGAGTAGCGTGCAGTCCCTGAATCTCATCCCAGGGCAGGTCAGGCACATTGACATTGAGGATAGTATCAACCGGCAATGGATCATCCTGAATCTGCTCAAGTAACTTTAGCGCTACTCGCGCTGCAGAATCAAAATAGATAGGCCGCGGGCCTCCGGCAAGCGAGATCGCCACAGCCGGCAGGCCAAGATAACGGCCCTCCATGGCAGCGGCGACTGTGCCACTATAGAGCACATCATCGCCAAGGTTGGCCCCAGCGTTGATGCCCGAAAAGACCATATCCGGATCCTGCTCCAAGAACCCCGTCAGTGCTACGTGGACACAATCTGTCGGCGTTCCCTGTACCCGATAGCGATCTGCCTCAACCTGGCTGACCCGAATCGGATCCTCCAGGGTTAAAGAGTTACTGGCTCCACTGCGATCCCGTTCAGGGGCAATTACAGTAACCCGCGCCACGCTGCCAAGCCGAGCAGCAAGCGCAAGTATGCCCTCAGCCTGATAACCGTCATCATTGCTTATCAATATATACATAGCTCTGCTAGGCGCTTCTTGAAACAACCGCTGTGAGCCCCGCCACTCCTACTCTAGAGCCATCTCCAGCAACTCTTAACCGGATGCTTTCCAGCCGCCCCCCAGAGCACCATGACTCCCCGGCGGCAATTCTACGAAGCTCAACAAATTGTTAGAGGCGCCCTCTTGTCTCCTGTAAATTCTCGCTTGTTCGCTGCTAGTATACTGGTTGTTCCCGCGGTCATGCAGCGCAGATGTTAGCCATGGACGATTCGCAGCAAGCCGAAGACCCCGAGTTGCCAGATGACGACGAACAGATGGACCTGTTCCGGCAGGCAGTCGCTGACGCCCGCCCGCTCCATAGCGATCTAGCAGACACTCGGAAACGCCCTCCGGCCCCGCGCCCATTACAGCTAGAGGCCGACGAACAGCAAGTGATTGATGAGTTACTCAATTCACCTACCGATTGGGCCGGTATTGAGGTCGGCGACGAGATAAGCTATTGCCGCCCCGGAGTTCAACGGCGGGTAATGCAAAGGCTACGCCGCGGCCAGTTCAAGCCGAAGGCACACTTGGACCTGCACGGCAGCACTTTGAGAAATGCCAGCTCAGAACTGAAATCTTTCCTGAACTCCTGCAAACAACGCGACATCAGCTGCGTCAGGATCGTCCACGGTAAAGGCCGCGGCTCTCGCCACGGGGTGCCGGTACTCAAGGCCGCAGTAGATAGGTGGCTGCGTCAACGTGATGATATCCTGGCGTTCTCCTCGGCGCCCTCTTTTGATGGCGGCACAGGTGCAGTATATGTGCTGCTCAGAAAGCAGCCCTAGGGCCATTGCGCTTAGCTAGTCAGGTCCGGGTGCGGACAATTTCTCGGACCAAAATGCTAGCATAAGATCCGGCAGGCAACTGGAAAGATACCTCTAGCCTGTCTGGAGTTCGCCATTGCCACCTCAAATTGCGCGGCATTACCCTTAAGGCGCGACGTTGCGCCTTTAGCCCTTGGCGCTCCAGGGCCGCTATGAGCTCCGCTGCTGGCGCTAGCACTCGTTCCTCCAACTGCCCCACAACACCCTCAGGGGCATCTCTGTGCTGTCCTGGCAGGGGCCCGGTGGGATGCACCAACCCGTGCCGCGCCCGACTGGCAAGGTATTTATCCGCTTCAACGACAGCAAAATGGCTATGGCTAGCGTCAAGCATCGCCCGCTCACCAGACAACACCCTATCCCAGCTGCCCTCCCCGACCCGTTCGGCCAAGACCCTATTGAACAATTCAGCTCGTGCCGCAGAGAGCAGAGTACTGCGCATTGACCTGTTACGTACCCTCTTCTCGCCCAACAACCAAGCACAGGCCTGCTCAAAATTATCGCCATCGCGGCCAAAACGCTGCTCGCCAAAGTAGTTAGGCATACCATGGTGGGCCAAGGTCACCAGACGCTTGTCAATTTCACCGCGAGGGGCTTCCACACTGCGCAAAGTGATGACAAATTTGTTGGCTCGCAATGAGCCTATCCGTAATTTTCGATCATTACGAGTAGCAGCGATGACCTCCACCCCCTCGGCGATCTGGCCCGGCTCGACTGACCGCTTATCCCCCGGGGCATGAAGGCTAAACCATTGCGTAGTCTCGGCATGGCGATCCTTGCGGCCAGCGTAGGAGACAGCAGAACGCGCGAGGCCAAAATGCCTAGCCAGCAAGCCAGCAACCGCCTCTGTGGTCCAGCCACGCTTGCGCAGCTGCAGCAGGTGATGCTCGCCGTCGCCTGAGGGGGTGAACCCCAGGACCTCGGTGACGATGAAATCTTCCGGATAGGTGCGGGCTGTTGCCGTACCAGGCAGAGGAGGATACGCCGGTATCACCGCTGAGCCTTGATAGCTGGCTCCATCAGGATCACAGCCAGAGCGGCTATACCCTCACCGCGACCGGTAAAACCCAGCCTCTCACTGGTAGTTGCCTTGATATTGACCACCTCGGCAGGTAACTCCAGGGTTTTAGCAGTCCTCTGGCGCATCTCGCTAATGTAGCAGGCCAATTTTGGTGCTTGGGCGATAACAGTTGCATCAACATTGACCGGCTGCCAACCGGCTTCCCGCGCTGTCATCACGGTACTGGCTAGTAGCTCACTGCTATCGGCACCCTTCCAGCGCGGATCATCATCAGGAAAGTGATGCCCTATATCACCTAAGCCCACCGCACCCAAGAGGGCATCGGTAACCGCATGCAGCAGAACATCACCATCGGAGTGGGCCTCTAGAGAGCGCTCATAGGGGATCCATACCCCACCCAGGGTAAACCCCTCGCCAGCGGCGCTAAAGCTGTGGACATCAAATCCTTGACCAATTCGCATATCTATAATTCTTCCCCGTGGGAATCGCGCCGCGATTTAAGTATCGCTGCAGCGAGATCGAAATCCTCCGGTTGGGTTATCTTGAGGTTGGCAGGATCCCCAGGAACCAACAGAGGCTTACCTCCCAGGCGTTCAACTGCCTGCGCTTCATCAGTGACGCGTACACCAGCACTACGGGCATCACCAAGGCCCTCACGCAGCAAAACCACAGGGAACAGCTGCGGAGTCTGGGCCTGCCATAGGGAGTCTCGCGGTACAGTCGCCGCAACCTGCGACCCTTCACTGCGCTTGAGTGTATCTGCCACCGGTTTGGCTAACAGAGCGCCATGGTCATTACTGGTGCCCAAGCTGATCAGCCGGTCGAGCTCTTCTTCACTCAGACACGGCCTGACTGCATCATGCACCAGCGCCCAGTCATCATCTCCACCTAGCTCGACCACATGATCTAGGGCAGCCAGTACTGAATCCTGCCTTTCTGCTCCCCCGTCAACGCGCTTTACGGGCTTTGTAGTGGCGAAATCAAGCCTATCCCAATAAGGGTCGTGCGCAGCTACAGCAACCACCGCTCCCGCAACCCTGCTGTGGCCTAATAGCCGTTCGATAACCCACTCAATCACAGGCCTACCTAGCAGTTCTCGATACTGCTTAGGTTGACCGCCGCCCATACGCCGCCCCACACCGGCTGCCGGAATAACCGCCCACAATCTCAAGTCAATCTTCCTCGATCACCTGATAAAAAGTTTCATCCTCACGGATCATGCCAAGCTGGTAACGGGCGCGCTCCTCCAAGGCATCAAGACCCTCTTTCAGATCTTCTACCTCCGCGGCCAAGGCGTCGTTGCGTGCCTGAGCTCGCTCATTTGCCTGACGTTGCTCATCCAGGCTACTATGCAATTCGATTAGGGTTGGCACGCTCCCCGGACCGAACCATAGCTGAAATTGCAGCAATGCTAACAACAACGCCAGAGCGCCTATAACCCAGCGCAACACATCCTCC
This sequence comes from Halorhodospira halochloris, assembly GCF_002356555.2. Taxonomy (NCBI): domain Bacteria; kingdom Pseudomonadati; phylum Pseudomonadota; class Gammaproteobacteria; order Chromatiales; family Ectothiorhodospiraceae; genus Halorhodospira; species Halorhodospira halochloris. The sequence continues at coordinate 826,585 of NZ_AP017372.2, read as the reverse complement.
CCGCCGAAGCTAACTTTAGCCGCGCGGCTTTAACGCCTCACGACCAAGGTAGCAGGCATCGCACGCAAGCTCTTCCTCTATGCGCAGCAATTGATTGTACTTTGCCACCCTGTCGGAGCGGCTCAATGAACCGGTTTTAATCTGCGTAGCACGGGTAGCTACCGCCAGATCGGCAATAGTAACATCCTCGGTTTCGCCTGAACGGTGAGAAACAACAGAGGTATAGCCGGCGTTATCCGCAATGCGGATCGCTTCAAGGGTTTCGGTTACGGTGCCAATCTGATTGAGCTTGATGAGGATCGAATTGGCTATACCTAAATCTATCCCTTTCTGCAGAATCTTTGGATTAGTAACAAACAGATCGTCACCAACCAATTGAACCTTATTGCCGAGACGCTCAGTAAGCAACTTCCAACCGTCCCAGTCAGACTCATCCATGCCGTCCTCGATCGATACTATGGGGAATCTGTCGACTAAATCAGCCAGATAGTCGGCAAACCCAGCTGCATCGAAATCACGCTGCTCGGAGGCAAGGCGATAGACGCCGCTATCATAGATCTCAGAGCTTGCAACATCTAACGCCAACACCACATCATCGCCGGCGCGATACCCAGCTCGGTCGATCGCCTCCATTACCACTTCTAGCGCCGCCTGATTAGAATCGAGATTGGGGGCAAAGCCGCCTTCATCACCCACACTAGTAGCCAGGCCACGATCACCGAGAACCTTCTTCAAGGCATGGAAAATCTCTGCGCCACAGCGCAGGGCCTCACTGAAGCGCTCAAAGCCGAGCGGCATGATCATGAATTCTTGGATATCGACATTATTGTCGGCGTGCTCACCGCCGTTGAGGATGTTCATCATAGGGGCGGGTAATTTGGGCTCGACACCTTGCTCATGCAGATGGCGAAACAGTAAAATCCCGCGACTATTTGCAGCAGCTCGGGCAACTGCCATAGATGCTGCAAGGATGGCGTTAGCCCCCAAATTGCTCTTGTTAGGGGTGCCATCAAGCTCAATCATAAGCTGGTCAAGACCCTGCTGATCATTGGCGTCATGACCCCGTAACGCTTTGTTTATGCTGGTAGTTACATGATCAGCAGCACGGCCGACCCCCTTGCCGGCATAGCGCCCCTCACCATCACGCAGCTCCACCGCCTCACGGCTACCGGTCGAAGCACCAGAGGGAACCGCGGCACGGCCAAAACTGCCATCATCAAGATAGGCATCCGCTTCAACTGTCGGATTGCCGCGCGAATCAAGAATCTCGCGGCCGGTAATTTTTTCTATATTTGCCATGTTCAGTAGCTCTCCTGTTGTTCGATGAAGCCTTGTGCTTTCACTGTTTGGTCGAGTTCGACTAATGCTTGTAGTAGCTTCGCCATTCCCTCCAATGGCCAAGCATTGGGCCCATCGGAAAGCGCCTTATCGGGATCCGGATGAGTCTCCATAAACAGCCCAGCAACTCCTGCAGCTACCGCTGCGCGAGCTAGAACCGGGACAAACTCGCGCTGCCCACCCGAGGCATTGCCCTGCCCCCCCGGCAACTGCACAGAGTGAGTGGCATCAAAGACCACCGGTGCCTGACTAGCCCTCATCACAGCCAAGGAGCGCATGTCAGAGACGAGATTATTGTAACCGAAAGAGACGCCGCGCTCGCAGACCATAATCTGTTGATTGCCAGTCGCCCGCGCTTTTTCAACCACGTTGCTCATATCCCAAGGGGCTAGAAACTGGCCTTTCTTAATGTTTACCGGCAAACCACAAGAGGCGACTGATTGAATAAAGTTGGTCTGCCGGCAGAGAAAAGCAGGGGTTTGCAGTACATCTACCACGCTGGCCACTTCTGCCAAGGGTGTATCCTCGTGGACATCTGTAATTACCGCAACGCCGATCTCCTTGCGCACCCTCTCCAGTACCCTGAGTCCGGCCTCTATCCCCGGCCCCCGATAGCTGTTTAGTGAGGAACGATTTGCCTTATCGAACGAAGATTTATACACCAGCAGAATGCCCAGTTCATCAGCAATCTCGCGCAAAATGCCGGCGCTCTCCAGGGCCATCTCTTCAGACTCAACCACACATGGCCCGGCTATAAGAAAAAACGGGTAATTTAAGCCTACCCTACGGCCACAAAGTTCCATGTTTCTCACGCTCGCTCATGACGAAAATTGCTTGCGGTTCTACTAGGTAGCTTCTCAAGCGCCACCCCTGAGCGTAAAGCTATACCTAAGAGCCGTCTCGATGATTAACCGCCGCGCGGACAAAACTGGAGAAGAGCGGATGCCCATCGCGCGGTGTCGAAGTGAACTCAGGATGAAACTGGCAGCCGATGAACCAGGGGTGGTCGGGGATCTCAACGACCTCGGCTAGCCTCCCGTCCTGCGACCAACCTGAGAATGTCATGCCGGCTTGAGAGAGCTGATCTCGATAGTGGTTGTTGAACTCGTAGCGATGCCTATGCCGTTCGACGACCACATCTTTGCCATATATTTGGTTAATCAGAGTGTCGCCAGCCAATCTGCATGGCTGTCCCCCCAAGCGCATGGTACCACCACGATCGGCGTCCTCATCACGGACCTCGACATCACCCTCCTCAGTCATCCATTCGGTAATCAAACCAATAACGGGATGATGCGGGTGACGGATAAACTCTGTACTGTGAGCACCTTCCAAACGGGCCACATTGCGGGCAAATTCGACAACTGCGACCTGCATGCCCAAGCAAATACCCAAATAGGGCACGTTATTCTCGCGAGCATAGCGAGCCGCTAGTATCTTGCCTTCTATGCCCCGCTCACCAAATCCCCCTGGCACCAGGACCGCATCTGCGCCCTCAAGTGCTGCTTGACCCTCACGCTCCAAGCCGTCTGAATCGACATAGCGGATATTTATCCGCTGTCTAGTCTGCACCCCAGCGTGGCGCAGTGCCTCGTTTAACGACATGTACGCGTCGGTGAGATCAACATACTTGCCGACCATGGCTATATTGACCTCGCCCTCGGGGTTGGCCATGGTATCGACGACATGCTGCCAGTCGGCCAGGGAGGCTGGCGGAAGCGTAAGCCCCCAGCGCTCAGCGACGATGTGATCTAATCCCTGCTGGTGAAGCAACTCAGGTATGCGGTAGATGTTGTCGACATCCTGCGCCGTGATGACTGCGCGCGGCTCGACATTGGTAAACAGCGCAATCTTGCGCCGCTCCTCCTCGGGGATCGGCCGGTTGGCACGACAGACTAGGATATCCGGCTGGATGCCGATGGAGCGCAGCTCTTTGACTGAGTGTTGAGTGGGCTTAGTCTTCATCTCTCCGGCCGTGCCTATAAAGGGCACCAGAGTAAGATGTATAAACAGGCATCGCTCTCTACCTAGTTCACTGCCCATCTGACGAATAGCTTCGAGGAAAGGCAGTGACTCGATGTCGCCGACAGTGCCACCGATCTCGACCAGCGCCACATCGAAATCATCAGCACCTATCTGGATACTGTTCTTGATCTCATCAGTAACGTGGGGGATAACCTGAACCGTTCCACCCAGGTAGTCACCGCGACGCTCCTTACGGATAACGCTCTCGTAGATCCGCCCGGTCGTATAGTTGTTGTTACGGGTAACGGGAGTACGAACGAAACGCTCGTAATGACCTAAATCAAGATCAGTCTCAGCCCCATCATCAGTAACGAACACCTCGCCGTGCTGAAATGGGCTCATCGTCCCCGGATCGACATTGATATAGGGATCGAGCTTGATAAGCGTTACCGAGAGCCCTCGCGATTGCAGCACGGCCGCCAAAGACGCAGCCGAGATGCCTTTGCCAAGAGAGGAAACTACGCCGCCTGTAATGAAAATATAACGCGTCATGGGAAGTGGGAGGTCCATATCAGGAAGACATGAACCTTAACAAATGGATTACAGGGCGGCAACTTGCCGACAGCAATTCAGCCGGTTGACAGGCCTGACCAGCTCATAATGATATGCTCCAGAGCCTCCCGATCTTGCTGGCTCAGCCTTCTGATGGCCAGCAGCAGATTGATCTCGCTCTCCTTGAGTTCTATTATGTCATCCTCTTTGTAGGCTGAACCGCGCTGCTCACTTATGGCGTAGCTAGGCCTCTTATCCCCCTCGCCATATTCCAACCAAGTACGCCGCACCGCCAAGATTGAAGCTAATCTGGGCATTTTGTCACGGGTTGGCATAGCGGTACCATCAAGCCATTTCTGCACCGTCTGCCCTGTAACTCCAAACAACTCACCGAGAGCCTTCTGCTCGCGTCCAGTATAGCCGAAATCATTAATTGCCTGGCGTAGACGCTTGGCAAAGGTTTGGCGGAATTTTTCTGAATCGCTTTGCTGTGCCATATCATAGCAAGGCTAAACGCCTTGCTAATAACTTTCTGCTACTCTTACAGCAACCATTGGTTACCGAGTTTCTCTTGCCTAACCAGGCCAATCTAGGGAGACTTAACGGGGCAACTGCAAAACCCGGTTGGGAACCAAAATGGATAAGGACACTGCCAAAATCTGCTCTCCCAGAGTCATGTGGACTCCGCTTGCAGCGCCGTTGTGGCTGTCGTGGCGGCCGGTAGAGATGATAAGAATTCTAGCCCTAACCATTGCGCTGTTGGGAGTGTGGGGTTGCAGCCCCCAGAACAGTGACAGCACCCCCCCACAAGCGAGTATAGAGGTATCGATTGACCTAGAGCGGAACGAACTCAGCGGCACGATGAGGCTCGAGCTGGAAGACGGCAAGCCGGTAACCCTGGCTCTAGGGCCAGGCTTTACTATCACTAGCACAAAGGCTGAAAATGCCCAAGCAGAAAGGCTTGGTGCGCGAGGCATAACGATAGAGCCGCAGCAGGGAGCTTATGCCAAGATCTCTTGGAGTGGGGCCCCTATGGCCAGCGCAGCCAATTTGCCCGCCCATATCCGGCAAGATAGCGTACTGTTGACGCCTGCCAGTGGCTGGTACCCGCGGATTAGCCCGCAACCCTTTGGTTATGAGCTTACCGTCACTCTCCCCGAGCAACTTCAGGTTGTTGCCGAAGGCGACCGGGGCGAGGAGAGCCGCAGTAATGGCATGCGCCGGGTGACATTCAATCACAGTGAACCGGCAGCCGGTATAACCGTGGTTGGTGGAGATTGGCAAAAGGAATCACGCCAGACTCAGCACGGCCGTGTCTATACATTCTTTCCTGAGCATCTAGGGCAGCTTAGCGAGCGCTATCTCGAATATACCGGCGAATATTTCGACACCTACAGCGAATGGATAGGGCCTGCTGCTCACAGCAGCTATTCGGTAGTAGCTGCCCCTCTGCCGGTAGGCCTAGCCTTTGCGGGGTTTACTTACATAGGTGAGGAGGTATTGCAGCTGCCATTCATCCCCACTACCTCTTTGGCCCATGAGGTTGTCCATAACTGGTGGGGACGGGGCGTCTATACCGACCACAGTGATGGCAACTGGAGTGAAGCCCTAACCCAGTATATGGGCGACTATTACCAAGCCCAGCAGCGCAGCAAGGCAGAGGCGAAACGCATGCGTGGCGATTGGCTCCGCGATCAGGCCGCTTTGCCAGAGGACATGAATTACCCGTTGGTAAACTTTCGCCACAAGCAATCGAGAATAGATGACATCGTTGGCTATCAACGCGGCGCCTTTCTCTTCCACACCCTGAAAAGACAATTCGGTGACGAGGTATTTACCGAGGCAGTTCGCGATTTTTATCAAACGCACCGCCATCAGTGGGCCGGCTGGCACGATCTGCGCCACACATTTGCCGAGACAGCTAGGCGCAGCGGCAAAGATGCAGAACAGGTCAATGATCTTTTCTTTTGGTTTCTAACTACCGAGCAGACCCCAGAGCTAAGACTCACAAGCGCCACTGCCCACAGCCTTGATCAAGGCTACGCAGTAGAGCTCGAACTCCACTGGCCGGAGCATGCTTACCCTAGCTTAGTACCAATAGTTATCCATGGCGCGGAGGCCCGCCACCAGCACGAAATAGCTCTTCAGCCGGGACAAACAAAGAGCGCCACTATTAACCTGGAGGAGCGACCTGAAAAGCTTGAGATAGATCCAGACCACCACGCCTACCGCCAACTTGCTCGGGGTGAACGGGTAAACACCTTGCGCGAGATACAACTTGCTGAACAAGTATCGCTTGTTAAAGCCAGCGAAGGATCGGCCGAGGGGTTGCCCAGCGTAGCCAGACAGGTGTTCAAAGGCGAAGTCGACGTGCGCGAACTTAACGAGGCCGAAGGGAGAGCAAAATTGATAGTGGGTAGCGAGGCAGATATCGAGCAAGCCTTAGAGGACGCCCAAGCCTGCATCTTCCGTCGCTCGCCACCGGTTGCTGGAGAGACTGTAGCATGGAGCACCACCGGCGGCTACGGCGAACCGATTCTGGCACTAAGCGCAGATTCTGCGCAGTCAGCCCAAGCAGTTCTGCAAAGGCTGGAACGCTTCGGTCGGCACAGCTATGTCGGATTCAATGGACGCCCTGAAACCGGCCTTTATGAGCAGGCCGAGCAGCACGCATTACGCCTCAAGCTGGAATTGACCGATGACTAGCGACAGTGATTACGAGCTATACCGACCGGTAATAGAGTCGCTGCGAGCAATGGCCGCAGCGTTCGCTGAGCCCCTCTTCGCCCCCGCTGATGCCGAGGCTGACGGGGTTGCTTTACGCCCTCCGCAACCAGGCGAATACAACTGGACAATGGCTCTAACCACGACCGACGGCTGTCCAATCGAGATAGAGATCGACCCTCAGTCTCTGCTTAATACCCAAGCTCACACAGCCGCTCCAAGTGCCGCGCAAGCACTCTATGAGACAATAGTGCAAGAGACTGGTGCTCACCGCAGCGAACGCCAGACGCTAATCGTGAAAACCCGCAAAGATCCAGGTCCAACAGAAATCTTCGCGGCTTACCGGCGCCGCCTTGGGTAATTAGCTGCTATAAAACTCCCCGGAGCCCATTGGATGCCCCGGTGGTTAAGATCATGGCGCCAGGGATGACGCCATGAAGCCTCCGGGGATTGATTCACTGCCTCTTCCAAACCGGGGCAACCAATTGGCCGATTAGCAAACGGCAGCTTCGAAACGCTTCCTGCGGGTGCTATCATTGGGCGGTAAGGATATCAATGCTGCCTGTGGAGTGCTGATGAGCAAGAATTTTCTCGATTTTGAGCAGCCTATAGCGGAGCTTGAAGCCAAGATTGAAGAGCTGCGCAATGTCGGCCAGGATAGCGAGATAAATATCAACGAGGAAATCCAGCGCTTGGAAGAGAAGAGCCAGGCCCTTACCGAGAAGATATTTTCATCTCTGAGCGCATGGCAAATAGTTCAGCTTGCGCGCCATCCTGAGCGCCCGCATTTTTTCGATTATGTCGAGCACCTGTTTACCGACTTCCAAGAGCTGCATGGCGACCGCGCTTTTGCTGATGATGGAGCCATCGCCGGCGGGCTTGGCCGCTTTGAGGGGCGACCGGTCATGGTCATCGGCCAACAAAAGGGACGCGACACGCGTGAAAAGGTAGCGCGCAATTTTGGCATGCCGCGCCCTGAGGGATACCGCAAGGCTCTCCGGCTGATGCACATGGCTGAGAGGTTCAGCCTACCTATTATCACTTTCATCGATACACCCGGGGCCTACCCTGGGGTGGGCGCTGAGGAGCGCGGCCAGAGTGAAGCAATAGCCCGCAACCTAGCAGAGATGGCCCAATTGCGGGTGCCGATAATCTGCATAGTAACCGGAGAAGGCGGTTCTGGTGGAGCATTGGCTATAAGTGTTGGCAACCGGCTGCTCATGCTGCGCTATTCGGTCTACTCGGTAATCTCTCCCGAGGGTTGCGCCTCTATCCTGTGGAAGAGTTCCGAGCGCGCATCGGAGGCGGCCGAGGCGATGCAGATGGTGGCCGACCGGCTCCATGACTTAGGCATTATCGACAGGGTCATTCCTGAGCCACTAGGCGGAGCTCACCGTGATTATGAATCCATGGCCAACACCATGCGGGAGATACTGCGCGAGGAACTGGAGCGGCTATTGACTATGACCCCTGAGCAGCTCGTAACCGACCGCCATCAGCGCCTAGCGCAGATAGGCCAACCCAAGGAGTAGGCGGAGCGGACGTGCTTGAACCAGCTCGACTAGCCGCACAGCTAAATCGATTAGCACCACACGCTACAGGCTTGCGAGTAGGGTTCAGTGGCGGGCGCGACTCCACTGCCTTGCTGCACTGTTTAGCCCGCCAGCGGCGCCAGCTTAGCGCTGAGCTTAGCGCCATCCATGTTGATCATGGCTTGCACGCAGAATCGGCAAATTGGGCCCAACACTGCCAAAGGTTCTGCAGCGATCTTGGAATACCCTTGGTTGTCTCCGCGGTGCAGGTAGATCAGAACAGTCATGATGGCCTTGAGGCAGCCGCCCGACGAGCACGTTACGCTGCATACACCGAAGCCCTTGAGCCGGGCAACTGCTTGATCCTAGCCCACCATGCCGACGATCAAGCTGAGACATTTCTGCTCCGCGCCTTACGCGGTGGCGGCCTCAACACGCTAAGCGCCATCCCCCCCCACCGACCTTTGGCAAAATCAACTATCGCCCGACCATTACTAGGGGTAAGGGCTGAAGACATTGATGAGTATGTCCATAGCAACCACCTGCCCTGGATCGACGACCCAGCCAACTCCGAGTCATCCTTCGACCGGGTTTATATACGCCAGAGCGTAATACCGCAACTCAAGCGACGCTGGCCAGATGCCGCTAAGCGGCTCAACTCCAGTGCAGCCTCGATTAACCGTGACCGTCAGCTACTTAACCATTACCTCGACGCTGACCTACGTTATGTCCGTGCCCCCCGCGGATACCCAAGTGTCTGCCGCTTAGCCGAACTCAACGAACAGCGCCGACTAGCAATAGTCAGGCGCTGGCTAGAGTGTTCCGGCGTCCGTCCACCCCCGCGCGAGCATCTGATTAGCGGCTTGCATAGCTTGATTTATGCTGCAGCTGACGCCAACCCAGTGCTGACCTGGGCCGATGCGGTGGTGCGCCGCTTCCGTGACCACCTATACCTCTGCCTTGATCCTCGCAGCAACGAGCACCATAACGTCTTATCCGGTGACGCCAGGCCTTCTCCCCACCCTGGCCAATCGATGCAAGCGGGGCAGTCCGGGGCACTTAGCAACAGATGGCAGTGGCAGCCTCAAGAACCACTGGAACTGCCAGGCGGCACCCTTGAGGCTCGACTCTCCCCTGCTCGCGGCCTTGACCCCAGATACCTGCGCAGCAACCTCGAAGTACGCTGGCCACCAAACAGCGCAGCCCATCTGCCTGCCCAGCTGGCAGATGAAGACAGCAAAAGAGACACTAGAAGACGCAAACGCCTCTACCAGAGCCTCGCCGTACCGCCCTGGGAGCGCAGCTCTAAGCCACTGATTTATATTGATGGCAAGCCGGTTGCCGTGGCAGGTTTTGGCTGCGATAACAGGTACAGTTCACGGCCGGGAGTAAGGATCCTGTGGTTTCCAGATAAGGGTGCCGCAAACAAGTAGGTTTTTTTGCCAGGTGGAATCCATGCGTATTACTACAGTCAGCTACCGAAACAAGCACCACATTGCAATTCAAGAGAGTGACAGCTGCTGGGCTGTCTCGCCGCAACCGGCCAATCTGGGCGACGCCCTCGCTACAGGAGAGGTTGAAACACTTCTCGAGCAATCAGATAGTTGGTCCAGAGCGGGGCTGGATGAATTGGCATTTCTGGCCCCAATACCTTACCCGCGCCGCAACATCATCTGCCTTGGCATGAACTATGCCGAACACGCTGAGGAGTCGCTACGGGCAAAGGGCAGAGAGCTGGAACTGCCTGAGTATCCAGTGCTATTTACTAAGGCAACTACCGCTGTTATCGGTCCATACAGCGATATCGTATTGGACGAGCAAGTGACCCAACAGCTTGACTGGGAGGTCGAACTTGCTCTGATCATAGGCAAGGGTGGCAGATATATTGCTAAAGAACGCGCCTTTGACCACATATTTGGCTATACAGTAGTCAATGACCTATCAGCGCGCGATCTTCAGTTCCGTCACAAGCAGTTCTTCCTTGGCAAGTCGATGGACGGCAGCTGCCCCATGGGACCCTGGATCACAACAGCTGACCAGTTACATGACCCTCACAACCTAACCGTCCGCAGTTACGTCAATGATCAATTAAAGCAGGACGGCAACACCCGAGATATGGTCTTTCGCATACCAGAGATAATTGCCACCCTAGCCAATGTCATGACTCTGCAAGCAGGGGATATAATAGCCACCGGAACCCCCTCCGGAGTCGGCTTCGCACGCCAGCCACCTGAATACCTGCAACCCGGAGATATAACTAGGTGCTATATAGAGGGCCTTGGCGAAATAGCCAACCGCATAGTAAGCGCTTAACTCAGGCTACATCACAGCCATCTGTATCTTGCCGAGCATGGTATCCGCTTTCTCACGCTCTTCGGCAGCCTCTCTGGTGCCCAGCTCTTCCTCCAGCTGGGTGAAGACATCGGCGAGCGCCTGAAAGTAAGGCAATGCCTCTTCAGGGCCGTTCGCCGTCAGAACTGCCATACCGGCCCGCTCATTAGCCAAACCATAGGCCCGGCGCGCCGCGATATCTTGAGGCTGGCGCTCCGCGACCTCACGACGCAACTCCAGGGCTTGCATATAACGCGGCAGCGCTGCCTGGGCCCCATCAACCTCTTCTATGACACTGCCGAAGCGCTCCAGGGCCAACGCCCAGTCCTTTTTAGCTTCGGTAGTACCCTGTTCGGCGGCCAGCTCCTCGCGCAACTCGAGAGCCTTTTGATAGTAGCTCATGGCCGCTTGGGGGGCCTCCGATGAGTGCAAGGCATAGCCCACCCGGCTCAGTGCCACGCTGTAATCGCGATAGGCACGGACGCTGTTTTGTTCTGCAGCGAGGGTCTCAGCGATTTCACACCAGTGCTGATAGTAAGGTAGGGCCTCATCCGGGCCTTCTTCCTCAAGCAAAGCATCACCGAGACGCTCTAATGTTACCCCCCATTCCCGACACGTCTCGGCCTCTTCGGTTGTCCTAGCCGCCTCCTCAAGCAACTCGATAGCTCGCCGATAGGCTGGTATAGCCGCACCAGGGCCAGAATGCTCGTAGAGCTGATCGCCCCGGCGGGCATGCTCTAACCCCCTATCAACGAGCGGTTGACCCGGGTCTTCTGCGGCATCAAAGGCCTCCACTCGGTGCCGACCGCCGGTAGCCGAACCGCTACTATAAGCCCCGCTATCTGCATGGCTGCCCACTTGGGCATGTGCAGGAGCTGCACCGCTCTCACCAGTATGCCTTTTATGCTGAGCAAGATAGCCTTCTTCTGGGCTGGTTTGCCCATAAGATAGTGCCGGGCGGGGGGCATATCCGGTAGTGGTATGCTCGAACATGCCTTGATGCATCTGCGCAAAGTGGGCCGCTGCCTCGCGCGCTAGCTGTTGCGCCAGATTCTGGGGTATCTGCGCTGGCAAAGTGGTACTACTACCACATAACTCCTCGCGCAGACTAAGGGCCCGTCTAAAGTGAGGCAGGGCTGACTCGGTGCCTGCTACTCGCTCAACATTCACGGCCAGCCTATCCAGGGCCTGCGCCCAACTCAGGCGGGCGTCCTTGGCATCCTGCTGCCCGGTATCATGCTGCTCATTAGCCAGCTCTTCGCATAGCTCTGCTGCCTGGCGATAATAGGTCAAGGCGCGCTCGGGCGAATCGCTTATCTCAATAGCCCGCGCCAGCCGTTGTAAAGCAGTACTCCAGTCCTGCCGCGCCTGTATGCCGCCGTGCTCGGCAACCAATGCTTCGGCGACCTCATGCCACTGCTCATAGTAGGTCAGAGCTGCTCCCGGCCCCTCGGTAGCAAATACCGCATCGCCGAGCCTCTCCAGGGCTATCCCCCACTCACGCCGAGTCGCTTTATCATCACTGTCGCGGGCAGCCATCTCCAGCAGCTCAATAGCCTCAGTGTAAGCAGGTAGAGCCGCCTCTGCACCACGCCGCCGGCGTACTTCATCCCCCTTACGGAGCCATTTCCGGCCACGCTTTAATCTATCCTTATCAGCATTGCCGGCCTTTTTTGGTGCCCCCTGCTGAGGTTCATCAGTTTGGGTGGATGACTGAGCAAGCGCGGCTGGTTGAGCAGTGGCGGATTGCTGTTGTGCAGCTGCCCCATTATCAGACTTCTGGCTCTCTGGCTGACCCACGGGATTGGCTGAGCCCTGCTCTTTGAGAACCTCCGCTGATGCCGAGTCATTCTTGGGCGTGGGCCCTTTTTTGGCGGACCCATCCCTCGTCGTTGCCTGGCCCTTTGTAGCTTTCCGGCCTTTTGCAGGAGCCCGACTATTTGCTGCTGGTGTCTTTGTGGGTGTCTGGCCCTCTCTAGGACCCTCTTTAGGGCCATCTTTGGTTACCTTCTCTGGTGCCTGGCCATCTTTAGTTACTTGCCCGCCATTTGGTACCCGAGCCTCATTAGGTGGCGGTATCTGGTCCGTATGTTGCCCCTGTTTATCCTGCTTCTCCGGTTGCCCACTATCCAGCTCCCCGGAGCCTACCGCCTGCTGGTACCAGCGCTGGATGGTCTTCGCAGATGGCGTATATTTTTGGGCCAAATCACTCGGACTATGGCCTGCGCGAACCATCTCAACCAACTTCTCCTTAAATTGCGCAGAGTACTTCTGTGCCGTTTGCGCCATAGGTACCAGCTCCTTAGCATTAGTGCTAAATTTTTACCTGTGCTCAGTCTGTGCTCAATTTGACCCACAAGGGAGATAGCGTCGTACTTAAGATAAAAGTCGACCGCCAAACTTTATGAGTATTTTACACAACCCACAAGCTCTACTGTTCGATGTTGATGGCACTCTCGCCGATACCGAAGGTCAAGGACATCTGCCCGCCTTCAACAAAACCTTTGCCGCCCATAACCTACCCTGGCGCTGGAGCAAAGATGAATACCGCCGCCTGCTTACCGCAGTGCCAGGAGGTAGAGAACGCATCCTAGAGCAGCTTAAGCGCACCCCACCACCTGAGCATTGCAACCAAACTCTTGCCGAGTATGCACAACAGCTCCACCGGGAGAAAGGGCACCATTACACAGATATCCTGCGCTCCGGCGCGATCAAACCGCGGCCTGGGGTGACACGACTGATTGAAGAGGCTTACTCGAGCGGCACCACTCTGGCCATAGTAACCACCAGCGCCAGAGAGAGTGTAGAGGCCTTATTCGAGTACGTCCTACCAGCTAAACAGCGCCACTATTTCTCCCTGCTGATTTGCGGCGAAGATGTAAGCGCCAAGAAACCCGATCCAGAGGCTTACCAACTTGCAGTTGAGAGGCTGTGCCTGCCGCCAGACAATTGCCTGGCCCTGGAGGATTCCGTAAACGGCTTAGCCGCAGCTAATAAAGCCGGGATCCCTACCCTTATAACATACAATGAATGGACCAAAGACGACGACTTCAGCGACGCTTGGCGGGTGGTAGAAAGCCTTGATAACCGTGGTGACGGGGAGCCGGTAACTCTGGCATGGCTAACCGATGCACACACCTAATTGGCCTGCGGATAGGCAATCTCAACCTTATCCTCAACTAGGCTCTGCAAACGCTCAAGCAGATCATCACTCGGCAGCACAGTCCATTCGGGGCCGAGAAGCAGGCGCGCTTGAGCCTGCGGATGGGTATACTTTACCTCAACCCGACTTAAACCATCGGCATAGGTGCTGAGTGTCTCACGCAGCTGCGGCACCAATCCGTTAGCCGCTCGCTGGGCGCTGACTGGCACCACAACCCTAGCGTGGCTGCGCTCCCGCGCTTGAGCGAGACTGTAAACCTCCTCTGCGGATATCCTATAACCACCCGAGAAATCATCAAAATCAAGACTGCCCTTGATTATCAGCAAAGCATCTTTAGCTACTATTGAGCGATAGCGAGCAAATACCTCGTGGAATAGCACCACCTCTATCCTGCCCGTGCGATCATCCAGGGTCAGACTGGCCAAACGCCCGCCGTTGGCGGTGTTGCGCACCCGCAATGCGATCACCAGGCCGGCGGCGCTAACCATCTTGCCTCTACCCGAAGCGCTAGAGGCACCTCCTGAGCCATTGCTCAACGCCCCAGCAGCTAGACGTTGGAGCCGGTCAGTGGTCAAGTAAGGCAATTCCTGTTCGTAGCGATCTATCGGGTGGCCGGTCAGAAAAAGGCCGAGAGTCTCTTTTTCTCCAGCCAAGCGCTCATCCTCAGGCCACTCCGGACATTCAACCTGCGCATCTTGTCCATAACCTTCGGCCAAGGGGTTGCTCGCCAACCCGCCAAATAGATCACTCTGACCCACCTCCTGGTCACGGGCAAATTGCTCTGCAGCAGCAAGCGCTGCAGGTATTTGGGCCATTGCACTAGCTCGGTTAGGCACTAACGAATCAAGGCTACCAGAGCGACATAGGGCCTCAAGGACACGCTTATTAGCCCTGCTGGTATCCACCCGCCGGCATAAATCGAAAAGATCGCTGAATTGGCCATTGCGCTCACGCTCACCGAGAATCGCATCCAGGGCCGACTCACCTACGCCTTTAATCGCGCCTAGACCATAGACAATGGTATTTTCATCGACGGCCCGAAATGGCTTGTTACTGCGATTAACATCGGGAGGCAGCACCTCAAGCTGCATTGCTCGCGCCTCGTCGAGAAAGGTAACAACCTTATCGGTCTTATCCATATCCGACGAAAGCACAGAGGCCATAAAAGGCGCCGGATAGTGCGTCTTGAGCCAGGCGGTTTGATAAGAGAGCAAGGCATAGGCGGCCGAGTGACTCTTGTTGAACCCGTAGGCAGCAAAGCTTTCCATGAGATCGAAGATACCGGCAGCCTTTTCCTCAGCTATCCCATTAGCCTGAGCGCCAGCGATAAAGCTAGCCCGCTGCTTGGCCATCTCCTCGGCCTTCTTCTTACCCATGGCTCGGCGCAGTAGATCTGCCTGACCGAGACTATAACCGGCGAGCACTTGAGCGATACGCTGCACCTGCTCCTGATAAAGAATAACGCCGTAGGTTGTCTCGAGAACCGGCTCAAGATCGGGATGATGTAGCTCGCGGTTAGGATAACCGGCGATATTGACCCGACCATGTTTGCGCTCGACAAACTCATCCGCCATGCCCGATTGCAGCGGACCGGGACGAAACAGTGCTACCAAAGCAACGATCTCTTCGAACCGATCGGGCTGCAAGCGCTTGATCAGCTCCTTCATGCCACGCGACTCAAGCTGAAATACCGCGGTGGTGGCACAGCGCTTGAGCAGACCGAAAGTTGCCGGGTCATCGAGCGGTATTGCGTCGATATCCAGCTGCTCTTCTTGGCGCTGCTCGCGGATCTGGTTGACCGCCTGCACCGTCCAGTCGATTATGGTAAGAGTCCGCAACCCCAAGAAATCGAATTTGACTAAGCCAACCGCTTCGACATCATCCTTGTCGAAATGGGTTGCCACTTTCCACGGCTCAGCGTCAGAGCGCTCCTCCGGATCGCGATAAAGAGGCGAGAAGTCGGTCAGATCACTAGGGGCTATGACAACACCACCGGCATGTTTGCCAACATTGCGCGCCATCCCCTCAAGGCGGCGCGCAGTATCAATCAGTTCGCGCACATCTTCATTGTTGTCGTACTCGGCACGCAGATCCTCATCCTGATCTAAGGCCTTATCCAACGTCATTCCCAACTCGAAAGGAATCAGCTTGGCGATACGATCAACATAGCCGTAGGGGTGACCATAGACCCGACCGACATCGCGCACCACTGCCCGGGCAGCCATAGTACCGTGGGTTGCTATCTGGGATACTTTCTCAGCTCCGTAGCGACGCGAGACGTATTCAATCACCTCATCGCGCCTATCCATGCAAAAATCGATATCGAAATCCGGCATGGAGATCCGCTCGGGATTAAGAAAACGCTCAAAGAGCAGGTCGTAACGCAGCGGATCGAGGTTGGTTATCCCCAGGGCATAGGCAACCAGCGAGCCAGCCCCCGAGCCCCTCCCCGGCCCTACCGGGATATTGTTCTCACGGGCCCAACGGATAAAGTCGGCAACAATCAAAAAGTATCCGGGAAACCCCATCTGCTCGATAACATCGAGCTCATGCTCAAGGCGCTGTTTATAATCTGACCAGGCGTGATTCGCGTCATCGCCGACACCGCCGTACTCGGCCAATCTTTGCTCGAGCCCAACCAGCGCCTCTTGGCGCAACAGCGAAGCGACAGTCTGCCCCTCAGGTACCGGAAAATCAGGCAGATAGGGGGTCCCCAATTCGACATCGACACTGCATTTGGCAGCTATTTGCACTGTTGTCTCAAGGGCTTCAGGGATATCGGCAAAGCGCTCCGCCATCTCGGCCGACGATGCAAAATACTGCGACTCGGTATAGGGGCGAGGACGCTGAGGGTCGTCAAGGGTGCGACCTTGGTGGATACAGACGCGCACCTCATGGGCGTCGTAGTCTTCAGCACGCATGAAGCGAACGTCGTTGGTCGCTACAACCGGAGCCTGTTCGGCGGCTGCCAGATCTACTGCCGCATGAAGATGGTGCTCATCCCCAGGGCGACCGAGGCGGTGCAGCTCTAAATAGTAACCGTCAGCGCCAAATGTCCGGCGATGCTCGCGCAGATACTCTAATGCGAGTTCCTGGTCGCCGCGCAGCAGGGCACGGCCGACGTCGCCGTGAGATCCGCCCGATAATGCAATAAGCCCGTTACTATCGGCTTGCAGCCAATCCCGCGAGATGACCGGTGTATCGCCCTTAGTACCCTCTCTGTAGGCGCGCGTCAGCAGGCGCGACAGGGCGCGATATCCATCCACGTTGCGGCACAACAGGGTCAGTCGCGAGCGGCCCAGTTCGGCGGCGGGATCTTCGAGCCAGACATCGCTACCAATTATCGGCTTAATACCTGCGGCGAGGGCAGCCTGGTAGAACTTAACCATTCCGAACAGATTCGACTGATCGGTTACCGCAACCGCAGGCATGCCGGCATCCCGCGCGGCAGCCACCAGCTCCTTTATCCTTACAACGCCATCGACTAAGGAGAGCTCAGTGTGGACGCGCAGATGGACGAAATCCCCACAACTATTCGCCATATCGCCAGCACACGGTTATTGCGAGCTTCCGCCCCCCACATCGTAGGGCTTGGCTAACTCATAGACATGCTCAGGCACCATTGACTTGATCCGCTCAGGCGCCATCTGGCGAAGATGGATCAATGTCTCGCCCGCCTTCATCTCTACCCGGGCACGAGCAAACTCCAACCCGCGCGGCCCCATATAGGGCATCAATCGGCTCATAATAGGCCGCAACCAGTTCGGCATGCGCCTTACCGGCATACCGCTTGCGGCACGCTCGGTGTTACTCAGGTACCCTTGCACAGCACTAGCTCTCTTGCCAGCGCTACCGGCAGGACGCAACCTGATCTCATCGCCAAGGATATCGATGAGCTCTTGGCCACGCTGATTGCGAATTATAACCCACTGTTCGCCACGGCCGCCCATACTGCCAATCACCAAGTCAGCCAAAGCATTGGTGTAATCAACGCAGGTCCGGCAGGTCAACGGAAAAAAATCGGGGGAAAGCTTAGCTAGGGGCAACTGCAGGAACGGAATCTCTTCTTTACGACCGCCCTCATAGCGCAGCTCTACGTAGTGATCTGGGCGGAACTCAAGATAAGTAACTTGATTTGGATCATCGGCAAAAAAGTTTAAAAACTCATGAAATCTCGGCGTGTCCGTGTTATCTGCACAAGGGGTGCCGATAACGTCGAGGCGCTCAAATCCAAGTTCCTCCTCGATAACCCGCAGGGGATGCACCTGACACGGCATGGCGATAACAGCAAGGCGCTTGTAGCCCTTCTGCAGGGCATGATCTAGCAACGCCAGCAACGGCGCAAAGCCGATCCGCATCCCCCGGCAGATAGACAGTCCTTCCGGCTCGGTTACCAAAACCGGCACCGGCTGCCACCGATCGCCGGCAGAGCTTGTAACGGTCAGCACAGCATCGACCTCGCGCTCCTCGAGCAACCGTTCGGCTACTCGCGTGGTTATTCCTGTCCACTGCGCATCTGGCAAGGGCTGGCGCAACGAGGCCTGATACATATCGGTAAAGGGGCCAAAATGCAGTTCATCGGCGCGCTGTGGGTCGCGCTCGCGACCGTGAACTTGTCTTTCCAAGGTCGGATAATCGGGACGCAGAAATTGACATGCCCGACCACAGCGCTTGGCTCTCGAGGTTCGCGAAAGCCCGCAATCAGTGCACAGTGGCCGTTCAGCAGGTTCACTCAGGACCGGACTCCAGCATCCCTGCGGCACCTGTGAAGACCAAAACTGAACCGTTTTCTCCTCTTTCATGCGAAGCATTTAAGCTCTCCCTCGGATTATTTGGTGGCCGCCAGCAGCCTGCGCACTGGGGCAAAGCTGCGTCTATGCAGAGGGGAAGGCCCCCATTTTTCTAAAGCCCTGCGGTGGCCAGCAGTGCCATAACCCTTATGGCCGGCAAAGCCGTACTGAGGATACTCTCTATCCCAATCCACCATCTCACGATCACGCGCCGTTTTGGCAAGAATCGAAGCTGCCGCTATAGCTGGCTCGCTGGAATCGCCGCCGACCACAGCTCGAGCTGGCCATTTCAGCTCCGCGGGCAAGTCTTTACCATCAATCAACACTCCGCCCGGGGAGAGGTTCAGGGCTTGCAAAGCCCGGCGCATAGCTAGCAGGGTAGCTTGACGAACATTTAGTTGGTCTACTTCCGCTACTTCCGCACGGCCCAGAGCCCAAGCCAAGGCACTATCACGAATCACTCCCGCCAAATGTTCGCGCACCTTAGCTGTTAACCTCTTGGAATCAGTCACACCGGGAACCGGATGTTCAAGGATAACCGCTGCAGCAACTACCGGCCCCGCCCAAGGGCCTCTACCCGCCTCATCGACACCAGCAACGGGGGCGGACAATGGTACCTCGCTCACTGCAGCTTCTCCAGTACCGCCTGCGCTGCTCTTTGGTCAGCATTGCGAGCCAAGTCGGCATGGATAGTAGTAAAGCGCTGACGCAACTGCTGAGCAGCATGCGGTTTATCTAACCAGTACCCAGCCTCAGCTGCCAAATTGCTGGCGCATGCTTGCCCCTGAAAGAGTTCCACTACCAGTGACTCCTGAGCTAAGAGGTTGGGCTGGGAGACCCACTGCACCTTAATCATGGCCTTGACTAAGTAGTAGGTCAGCCAAGAGACCCTGTATGCCACAACCATTGGACACTTAGCCAGCATAACCTCCAGTGTAGCGGTACCCGAAGCAACTATAGCCACATCCGCTGAGGTTGCTACTCTCGCCGCATCGCCAGCTACAAGAGTTAACCGCTCGCCGAGTCCATGCCGCTCAAACTCAGCGCTTATTTCTTCGCGTAAATGCTCAGACGCCACCGGAACTACAAATCGAGTGTCGTCGTACCCTTCAGCCAAAATGGCTGCAGCTGCGGCAAATTCGCTTATCAACCGCGACACTTCGCTACCCCGACTCCCCGGGAGTATAGCTACTACGGTACTACTCAGTGATAGTTCGAGGCTCTGACGTGCTACTACTCGATCGACTTGCAACGGGAAACGATCTGCGGCTGGATGCCCTACACAAACCGCATCGACACCGCTCTGATCATAAAAACTCTGCTCGAAAGGGTAGAGGGTCAGCATCCGGTCCACTGCCCGGCGGATGGTTTTTATCCTCCCCCGTCGCCACGCCCAGACTGAGGGGCTCACATAGTGAACTGTTGTTATTCCTGCGGAGCGCAAGCGTTTCTCCACAGAGAGGTTAAAATCAGGCAAATCAATGCCGATGAATATGTCGGGCGGGTTTTCTATCCAATGATTGACTAATTGTCGCCGTAGGCCAAGCAATCGCGGCAAATGGCCCACCACTTCAGTCAGCCCCATGAGAGCAAGGCCTTCCATGGGAGCGAGGCGCTGCAGACCAGCAGCCTCCATGGCTGGCCCGCCCACTCCTTCATATTCAGCTCCAGGTACATATTCAGCAAGAGCACGCATCAAGCCTGCACCAAGGACATCTCCTGATAGCTCTCCTGCTAACAAAGCAATCCTCGGTCCGGCCATTAGACCACCTTATAGATAACTCAGCGCAGCAAACCGCGTTTGCTCGAATCGAGGAAATCAACCATCTGCCGCACATCAGCTGAATCAGACAGTTGATCGGATAGGGCATCTCTTGCGTCTTCAAGACGCAAACCCCGCCGATAGAGGATCTTATAGGCCCGCTTAATCGCAGTAATCCGCTCGGCAGAGAAACCGTGCCGACGCAAACCCACAGAATTGACTCCCCGCGGTACTGCCATTTGCCCAGAGACAGTAACGAACGGCGGCACATCACGGTTGATGCCACTACCAAAGCCACAAAAGGCATACGAGCCTACGCGGCAGAATTGGTGAACAAGGGCAAAACCGCCTAGGGTTGCATTATCACCAACATCAACGTGTCCAGCTAGAGAGGCTGAGTTGGCGAACAGGAGGTTATCACCCAACGAGCAATCGTGGGCTATATGGCAATAGGCCATTAACCAGTTGTTATCGCCAATGCGCGTCTCGCCGCGCCCCTGCGCAGTACCGCGGTGACAAGTAACGAATTCACGTATAGTGTTGCCATGGCCTATTTTCAGTAGCGTAGGCTCGTCCTTGTACCCTTTATGCTGAGGCGCCTCACCAAGCGCGGCAAACTGGTAGATTCTGTTATCTCGGCCTATCTGTAGAGGACCACGAAGCACAGCATGTGGACCAACCCAAGTCCCTGAGTCGATCTCAACGCCGGGACCGATAACAGTAAACGGCCCCACCTCGACGTCTTCTGCCAAAGAGGCCTTAGGATCTACCAACGCTTGTGGATGAACTTTTGTCAAACTGAACGCACCGTGCAGCGTACTTCACACTCTGCAGCGAGTTGGCCATCAACACTTCCCTTGGCCTCAAAAATCCATATACCCCTAGTCACTCGCCGCACTGTCACCTCATGTTTGAACTGATCCCCCGGCTCCACGGGGCGCTTGAAGCGCGCCTTATCGATGCCGACCAGGTATATCACATCGTTAGGGCTTAGGGTATCCTGAACGCTTCTGAAGGCGAGCATGCCACATGCCTGAGCAAGTGACTCGAGGATGAGCACGCCAGGCATTACCGGTTTCTGGGGAAAATGGCCAACGAAAAAAGGCTCGTTAATAGTAACGTTTTTAATGCTTGCTAAATGCTCATAAGGCGTACACTCAAGCACCCTGTCGATTAGCAGCATCGGATAGCGATGGGGAAGAAGGTTCATGATCCCATCTATATTGGTACCTCCCTGATCTGCATCTCTGCTCACTTATAACCCTCCTTCTGCTGCCAATCCTAATCCGATTTAAACTAAGCCGTTAGCCTAACATATGATCTCGCGTTAAAACTCGGTACCCAATGAGAACTGGAAGGTCTCGGTACGATCTTCATCACTTGGATTGAGAGGTTCGGAAAGGCTGAATGTAAGTGGCCCAACCGGCGACATCCAGATCAGTGAAATACCTGCCGCAGCCCGCAGCTCACCAAGATCTACACTATCCAGGCCTTCGGGTTTAACCTTATCAGAATCCTCTAAATCTGAGTATCTATCGAGCCGGGTATTGAAGACCTGGCCGGCATCAACAAACGCTGCCATACGCACAGACTGCGCCTCCGCAGTAGGCGGAAAGATAACCTG
The DNA here is from genome assembly GCF_002356555.2 of Halorhodospira halochloris. Classification (NCBI taxonomy): domain Bacteria; kingdom Pseudomonadati; phylum Pseudomonadota; class Gammaproteobacteria; order Chromatiales; family Ectothiorhodospiraceae; genus Halorhodospira; species Halorhodospira halochloris. The sequence goes on along the minus strand of NZ_AP017372.2, from coordinate 804,804 downwards.
GGCCTTGGTAAGAATCCTCGCATTACCACCTATCGGCTCACCATTATCAGCCTTGCGCGGACCTAGATAGTTGCCCCGGTAGCCGCGTACGGTCCTGACACCCCCGGCATAGTAGTGCTCAAAGAAGGGCAACCTATCGGAATCGCCATAACCATCGCCGTAAGAGGCGCGGCCCTCGACAGAGAATGTCACCTCATCACCTGCCCACGGCATCGGCCAATAGCGCCGGTGCTCGTAATTGAGCTTGTAGAACTCCTGATCGGCTCCCGGCACTGTCCCCTCTAACGACAACCGCTGCCGCCCACCGCTAGTCGGGAAGACACCACGATCGCGGGTATCACGCTGCCAGGATAGGCGCGGCTTGATCATATCGAAACGATCACCCTCATCGTCGAGATACTCCGTTATCCAATCAGGGGTGTCACCACGAACATCTATGCCGATATGCTCATAACGCAGCCTAGCCGATAGCCTGTCCACCTCGCTGACCGGCAAGCCGTACTCAACCGAGCTGTGCCCTGAGGTCAAATCGTAGTCAGCCAAATCGGCACGTCTCGCCCGCGTTTCCCGGTAACCCGCCGAAAGGGTCCGCGATACGCCTTCAACGGTGTGGAATCGGTCTGTATATGTTAGATCATAGACATTAGAGACCTCGGAGCTATTGACGGTTACGCTCATCCGGTCTCCCGTGCCGGCGAAGTTATCCTGAGAGACAGAGAAGTTAACTAGCAAGCCCTGGATATCGCCGTAGCCAATCCCTGCCTGAAGCTGGCCGGTCATCCTCTCCTCAACAGTAACGTCGACATCGACGCGATCGTCGGTCCCCGGCACCCGTGGCGTATCCATATTCACAAAGCTAAAGAAGCCGAGCCTGTTCAGGCGGGTCCGCGACCTATCGAGGGCCTCACTGGACAAGGGACCCCCTTCGAGTTGACGCATCTCACGCCGGATAACCTCATCCTGAGTCCTTTGGTTGCCGGTAATATTAATATTGCGGACATAGACCCTGGCACCCGGATCAACGAAGTAGACCAGATCTACCGTCCTCTCCTCCTCATCTATGACCGGTCTGACATTAACCTCAGAGAAGGCGTAGCCATCTTTAGCAAGCCGTTCCCGAATGCCTTGAACACCCTCATCGACTTTACTACGCGAATAAATATCACCAGCGGATATAGCAAGCCTTTCATAGAGTTCTTCAGGGGGGACCACCAAGTGGCCACGCACCTGCACATCACCGACCTCAAATTGCTCACCCTCATCCATGTTGATGGTGATGAATACGTCCCGTCGATCAGTACTAATCGAGACCTGAGTAGATGTTATGGAGTATTGGATGTAACCGCGGTCCTGATAGTACCTGCGCAGCGACTCCAAATCGTTAGCCAACATACCTCTAGCATAACGATGGCGCTGTGACCAAGGTGCCCACCACCGCCGCGGTCTAAGCTCAAAGACTGAACGCAACTGCTGGTCAGTAAAGGCGCTGTTACCGACAAAATTAATACTACGAATCTCAGCTACTGGGCCTTCGTCGATATCAATGCGTACTGCAACTCTATTCCGCTCCAATGGCGAGACAGTGCTCTCTACCGAGACATCGTACTTGCCCTGGGCAAAATACTGCTGCACGAGCTCTCGCTCTATTTCGGCGAGCTGAGCGCGATTGAAGACCTGACCCTCAGCTAGACCAGCTGCACGCAGAGCATCAAGCAGATCATCGTCGCGTATCTGCTCATTCCCTTCGATCTCCAAACGGGCAATGGAAGGCCGCTCCTGGACTTGGACTATCAATGTGTCGTTATCACGCAGCAGCTCAACGTCACGGAAAAAACCAGAACGGTATAGTTCCCTTATCGCACTCGCCACATCGGCTGAGCTTATCTCATCACCCGGCTCTATGGGCAGATAGTTGAACACTGCCCCTTCGGCTACCCGTTCATTGCCCTCCACCCGTATATCATCAACCACGAACTGATTGGCACTAGCCCCTGTGCTAACGGCAACGAGCAGCAGCGTCGCCAGGCTCAGCATGACAGAGCGAGGGGCTATATGACGGATTCTGCCATGGCGCCAGAGAAGTCGAGAGACTAAGGCGTGACTCCATGAGTTCCGCGGCACTGCGCATCTATGTCTCAAGGCGACCCATCCCGCGGTGGACTTACCTGCTCCCTGTCCATAACCATACGCATAAACCATAAAGAATCAATCAGCCCCAAACTCATCCAAATATCCGGGTAAAGTCGTTGTACAAGGCTAGAGTCATTATGGCGATGATGGCCAAAATACCAATTCGCTGACCGATAGCCATCGCATAATCGGACACCGCCCGACCGGTGACTGCCTCATAGCCTAGATACATTAAATGGCCACCATCCAGTATGGGGATGGGCAACAGGTTAACTATGCCCAGGGTTACGCTAATCAATCCGAGGAAGAAGAGGAATGCCGTTATGCCTATGGCCGCACTCTCGCCGGCAAACTCACCAATAGTAACCGGACCGCCGATATTCTGCAGGCTAGCCTCGCCGATTATCATCCGTCCGAGCATCTTTGCAGTTAGCTTGGTAGTGTCCCAAGTGCGCTCAACCCCAACGAAAAAGCCCTCAACCGGCCCATACTGTACTTCACGGACCATTCGCTCCCGGTAGCTTTCGGGGATCTGTGGACCTACTCCTAGGCGGCCAACCTCACGCCCGCCTCTCTCCATTTTCCCCAGGGTAACCAGGCTACTCTGCTCGACACCTTCGCGTTCAAAGACTATCTCAACCTCTTCCCCGGCCAATCCTTCCAGGCGCTCGGTTAGCTCTCGCCATGTTTCGACAGGTTGATCGGCAACCTTGATTATCTTGTCTCCAGCGCTCATGCCGGCCTTGCCCGCCGGGCCATCCTCCTGCACATGGCCCAGCTGCGGATCAAGAATCGGCATATAGGCATACAAACCGATGGTTCCGAGAATATCTACGGTATCCCGCAACTCCTGCTCTGCCGCTAGGTTTAGATAGTACTCCTGCTCCCTACCCTCTTCACTTTTAGCTACAACCGGCAATGCCTCGTGGCGAAATCCGACATCGAGCAGAGTCATCACGGCACTCTGCCACGTCGGTGTCTCACGGCCATCTATGCTGATTATCTCGTGACCACGTTCAAGGCCTGCCTCGTAGGCCACGGTATTTTCTGGTGGCTGATCGATGATTGGGCGGTGCTCCTCGTCACCAATAACCGCCACTGCCCAGTAGACCAAGATAGCAAACAGGAAATTAGCCGCAGGTCCTGCAATCACAACAGCCGCGCGCTGACCTACCGGGCGGCTATTCAAGGAGCGCGCCTTATCCTCTTCAGAAAGGCCTGGCTCACGCCCCTCCAACATTTGGACATAGCCACCGAGAGGTATCATGGCCAAAACATATTCGGTGTGATCTGGAGCTCGCCCTTGCCAGCGCAACAATGGGCGACCGAAGCCAATCGAGAAGCGCCGCACCTTCACCCCCAGTCGCCGCGCGACGAGGAAGTGCCCCGCCTCGTGGATCCCAACCAGTATGGTAATCGCGACCAAGAAAGCTAGTATGCTCCAGATTAGGGTCATAAATGGGATCTCTCTAGTTTTATTCTGCTTGGCGGATGACAGCCCTCTCAGCTGTCAGCCGTGCTTGTGCATCAACTTCTCGAGCAGATTCAAGGTCAGTCGGGGTTGCCACTATACCCTGCTCAGCCAGAGTCTCTTCTATAACTGGGGCGATGAGATCGTAACGCAATCTACTGTTAAGAAAAGCATCAACAGCGATCTCATTGGCAGCATTGAGCACTGCACACGCTCCTCCGCCGCTACGCAAAGCCTGATATGCCAAACTTAGACAGGGGAAGCGGCGTTCATTTACAGCCTCCAGATCAAGCCTGCCGGCAGCTACCAGATCGAGCAATTCGACACCCGATTCGACGCGCTGAGGAAATCCGAGTGCATAGGCTATGGGCACGCGCATATCCGGCGAGCCGATTTGGGCTAGATAAGAGCCGTCTTTGTACCCGACCAAGGCGTGGATCAGGCTCTGCCGGTGGATAACAACATCCACCCGTCCAGGACTTAAATCGAACAGATGACAGGCCTCTATTACTTCAAGTCCCTTGTTCATCATGGTGGCCGAATCAACAGATATCTTCCGGCCCATCGACCAATTCGGGTGTGCACAAGCCTGCTCAGGGGTTATTGCTGCTAGCGTATCCGGATCCCGATCACGGAACGGCCCACCAGAGGCAGTAAGCACAATCCTCTCCACCCCATTGCCATCGATGCGTTTATCTGCAGGCAGGGCCTGAAAAACGGCATTGTGCTCGCTATCTACCGGCACTATTTCGGCACCGCTAGCAGCGGCAGTGCTCATGAAGAGCTCACCGGCAACCACCAGTGTTTCCTTGTTAGCCAGCAGAATCCTCTTGCCTGCCCGGCACGCCGCCATTGATGAGGCAAGTCCCGCGGCACCAACCACTGCAGTTACTACAGCATCGACTTCAGCCAACTCCGCTAGCTCGGCAACCCCCTGCTCACCCGAACCAACGGTAATGCCGCCTAAGCCTTCTTGGCGTAAGCGCTGCTCAAACTCCCGGGCTGCTTGTGGATCGTCCAGAGCGGCGTAAGCCGGCCGATGCTGGCGACATATCTCGACCAAACCCTCTACATCTCTACCTGCAGCTACCGCAACCACCCGCAATCTCTCAGGGTGGCGGGCAACCACATCCAGGGTGCTTTGACCAATCGAACCAGTAGCTCCCAATACTGCAAGCTGCATTACATTCCGCTCTGCCACCACGCCAACCCCGCTGCCAAAAACGGCGCAGCCGCCGTAATACTGTCTATGCGGTCGAGTATTCCACCATGTCCTGGCAGTAAACCCCCGCTATCCTTAACGCCACGCTGGCGCTTCAGCATGCTCTCAAACAAATCGCCGATGACGGATACTGCCACAATCACCGCACTCCATGCGAGCACGAGCACCAGCGGTGGAATCTGCGGTTGTAAAGCCCAGATCAGCCCAAATCCCGCTATCACCCCAGCAACCCCGCCAACAATAGCACCTTCCCAGCTCTTCCCCGGGCTGATTGAGGGAGCCAAGCGATGCTTTCCCCAAGCTTTACCGGCAAAGAACGCACCAGTATCAGCAACCCATACCAAGACCAGCAAAAAGGTATGCCAAAACGGGCCCCAATTGGTATGGCCGTGGACATAAACTAGGGCTAACCAGCACGGCCACAGCAACAGCCAGCCTATAACCGCGGCGATTGCTGGCGCCGGTGCCGGTATATTACGTTGAGAGAAAATCAGCAGCCACAGCAGGGCGCATCCCCACAACAGGACCGCTCCATAAAAAATAAACTCTGCAGCCCAGGTGACGTCCAAGAGCAAATACCCAGGCGGCAATGTAGCCATGAATGCGGCAACCAGTCCGGCTCTCGCCTTGGTATCTTCAACCCCCATCAGGTGGGTCCATTCCCACGCCGCAAGACCTGATACAGCCGCTACTAGCACCGCTATAGCAGGGGTGGGTAAAAGCCAAATAGCAGCAATAAGCAAAGGCCCTAGCACTAGGGCTGTTATCAAGCGAGCCCTAAACATCTTTGTTCAGCTCCGCTCCGCCGCCTTCACGGACATCGCCGAATCTCCGCTCCCGGTCGGCGAAATCCTCCACAGCGCGTGCCAGATCTTCTGGGCCAAAATCCGGCCACAAAGTATCGGTGAAATAAAGCTCTGTGTACGCTAACTGCCAGAGCAGGAAATTCGACAGGCGGCGCTCGCCACCAGTGCGAATGAAGAGATCAGGATCAGGTAGATCAGGGGCTTCAAGAGCTTTATGCAAGCTGTTCTCATCTATCTCAGCGGCGTCGATTGCACCACTAGCTGATTCTTTAGCTAAACGCTTGGCAGCCTCGGTTATCTCCCAGCGCCCGCCATAGCTAGTCGCTATAACCAAATGCATGCCATCATTATCGGCGGTGAGTTCCTCTGCATTTGCCAGGCGCCTCTGCAATGGGCGTTCCAGGCGCTCCCTCTCACCGACAAAGCGCAGGCGGATATTGTTCTGGGTGAGTTTATCCAGTTCCCGATCCAAGGCGTTACGAAAGAGCTCCATGAGGACCCTTATCTCACCTACCGGTCGGCGCCAATTCTCACTACTGAAGGCGTACAGAGTCAGCGCCTTAATACGCAGCCTAGCGCATGCTTCAACTATACCTCTTACACTGCGCACTCCAGCCCGATGCCCGGAGTGGCGAGGTTGACCGCGCTGCTGAGCCCAACGACCGTTGCCGTCCATAACCACAGCTACATGGCAGGGTAACCTGACCCCGTCGAGCCGCTGGACGATCCGCTCTACATCAACCTCGTCATGATCCATGTCAGGGCTCGCTTAAATCTCCATGAGCTCGCGCTCTTTCTCCTCCAGAACGCTGTCTACTTTGCTAACGTACTTGTCGGTAAGCTTCTGGATAGCTTCCTGGCCGGAGCGCTCATCGTCTTCGGTTATATCCTTGTTCTTGGCAAGATCTTTCAAATCAGAATTGGCATCCCGCCGAACATTACGAATCGCCACACGCGCTTGTTCAGCTTCGTTTTTGACCAGCCGCACCATCTCTTTACGCCTCTCTTCGGTTAAAGATGGCAACGGCACCCGGATTGTCTGCCCTGAGGTAACCGGACTCAAACCTAGATTAGAAGCCATTATAGCCTTCTCGATGACCGGCACCATGCTCTTCTCCCATGGCGTCACGGACAAAGTCCTGGCATCCTCGACGCTGACGTTAGCGGCCTGCTTAACTGGCACCTGAGTGCCATAGTAGTCGACCATGACCTGATCGAGAAGGCTGGTATGAGCTCTGCCTGTGCGCAACCTAGCCAAATCGTGGTTGAGGCTATCAACCGCCTTGGCCATGCGCTTTTCTGCATCTTCTTTGATATCATCAATCACGGCTATTCCTCCTCGGCACCCTTGTTCTACCCAGGGTCAACAACTGTACCTACAGAAGCCCCCTGCGCCGCCTGGACTACGTTACCGGCCCGGGTCATATCAAACACCATTATGCGCATACCCTGATCCCGACATAAAACTATTGCAGTCGCGTCCATCACCTCAAGCTTCTGGCTAAGAACATCATCGTAAGTTAATCGCTCATAGCGTCTTGCACTTGGGTCGTTGACTGGATCCGAGGTATAGACGCCGTCGACTTTCGTGCCCTTGAGCAACAGCTCGGCCCCGATCTCAACGGCCCGCAAACTAGCTGCCGAATCAGTAGTAAAGAAAGGGTTACCAGTGCCGGCCGCAAAGATGACCACTCTACCCTTTTCTAGGTGTCGAACGGCCCTACGGCGGATGTAATCTTCACAGACTTGATTGATCTTGATTGCCGACATAACCCGGCTAAATACCCCACGCCGCTCCAGTGCATCCTGCAGCGCCAGGGCATTCATAACCGTAGCTAGCATGCCCATGTGATCGGCTGTAATCCGATCCATTCCTGCAGCGGCCAGGCCCGCCCCACGAAATATATTACCGCCACCGATTACTACCGCAACTTCCACACCAAGGGTATTAACCTCGGCTAGCTCATCGGCTATGCGCGTTAGGGTTGTGGGGCATATACCATAGTCGCTCTCACCCAGCAGGGCCTCACCGCTGAGCTTGACAAGGATCCGGCGATAGTGCGGCACCGTCATTGCTCCTGGCCTCCTTTGTGAGCGGGTTACGGTACCTGCCAGCAGGCAGGCACCGCTAGGTGATATCCGCCGCTCAGGCTCAGGAGTCGCGAACCTGGGCCATCACCTCATCGGCGAAGTTCTCTTCCTTCTTCTCTTTGCCCTCACCTACTTCAAAACGGGCAAAGCGAACTACTTTGGCGCCCTTGTCTTTGAGTAGGTCTGCCACAGATTGATCCGGATCTTTCACAAAAGGCTGCCCCAGCAAAGTTATTTCACTAAGGTGCTTGTTTAGCCTGCCCTCAACCATCTTCTGGATAATCTCCTCAGGCTTACCGCTCTCACGCGCCTGGGCCATCAGAATCTCGCGCTCTGACTCAAGCTGCTGCTGCGGCACGTCTTCTGTAGAGACGCAAATCGGCGAAGAGGCAGCCACATGCATGGCCAAATCCTTACCCAGCTGCTCATCACCGCCTTCATATTCGACGAGAACGCCAATACGTGCCCCATGCAGATACTGCGCCACTTGGGACGCGCCAGAGTAGCGGACAAAACGGCGGATCTCAATGTTCTCACCAAGCTGTGCCACCATCTCTTGGCGGAGAGTCTCAACCGGCTTGCCATCTATCTGGCAACCGAGCAATCCATCCAGGTCGTCAGGCCCATCCTCCAGAGCCCGCTGCGCTACAGCTTCAGCAAACTCCCTAAACTCGTCACCATTAGCGACAAAGTCGGTCTCGCTGTTGATCTCCACCAGCACACCGCTACTCCGATCTGCGGCACAGGCGGCGACGATCCGCCCTTCAGCTGTGACCCGACCAGCCTTTTTATCTGCTTTAGCCAGACCCTTCTTACGCATCAACTCGGCGGCCGCATCTATATCACCGTCCGCTTCAACCAATGCGTTCTTACACTCCATCATGCCGGAGCCGGTACGCTCCCGCAGTTGTTTAACTAAACTCGCAGATACACTCATTTAACCTTAACCCTCTCTCTCAGGATGCAGCGGTGTCGTTTACCTCGACAAAATCGTCTTTGCCCGCGGCCGCAGCCTGGCTAGAAGCCTGCTTAGCCTCGAGCACTGCATCAGCAATACCTGAAACATAAAGATCTATCGCGCGAATGGCGTCATCGTTGCCCGGGATGACATAGTCAATTTCACGCGGCGAGCAATTTGTATCTACCACGCCAATCACCGGGATACCGAGCTTCCTGGCCTCGGCTACAGCGATGTGCTCATAGCCAACATCGACCACAAACATAGCATCAGGAAGGCGCTCCATGTTCTTGATGCCCGATAGGCTCCGATTTAGCTTTTCCATCTCCCGGCGCAGCGAAAGTGCCTCGCGCTTGGTCACCTTATCGAAGGTGCCGTCTTGCGACTGGGTCTCCAGCTCCTTGAGGCGGGAGATTGAGTGTTTGACTGTCCGGAAGTTGGTCAGCATGCCACCCAACCAGCGGTGATCAACATAGGGCTGGCCGCAACGCATTGCTTGCTCGCGAACAATCTCGCGTGCCGAGCGCTTGGTCCCCACGAACAGTATCTTACCGCCCTTAGCAGCTAGCTGCCCGGCAAAATTAAGGGCATCTTTGTAAAGAGGCAGGGTCTTTTCAAGGTTAATAATGTGGATTTTGTTTCGTTCACCGAAGATATAGGGACCCATCTTCGGATGCCAGAAGCGCGTCTGGTGGCCAAAGTGGACGCCGGCCTCCAGCATCTTGCGCATGGAAACGTCTGCCATAAGTGTTTCTCCTGTAACGGGTTACGCCTCCATACACCCCTCATACGAAAACCCGTGCATGCAACCCCGGGCACCCGATCGTATGTGTCGGTGTATGTGTGAAGTTTTTGATTGACGCTAACGTCGGTTAGCGCGTGGCTTTATACCACTGATTGGGGTTTGGCACAAGTTGTGCCGGAGATACCAAACAGTCTTAATTGAACTATGCACCTAGGGATGGATTCACGGCGTCCTCCACACCGAGCAACTGAGTGGCTCCGGGGGTAAATTTTTGAGCTTCCTCTCGCTGTGGATAATCCACCTACTCCATCCCCTCCACGCTGCTATCGTGATAAAATCGCCCACATGTCCATACCAATCAAAACTCCAGAAGACATAGACGGCATGCGCCGAGCAGGCAGAATGGCCGCAGCGGTACTCGACATGGTAACCCCGTACGTAAGGCCAGGCGTTACCACCGAGTATCTTGACTCGCTATGCCATAACTACATCACCGAACAGCTCAACGCCACTCCTGCTCCGCTCAACTACCGCGGCTTCCCCAAGGCTACATGCACCTCAGTTAACCATGTCGTTTGTCATGGCATACCTGGGCCGAAGAAGCTCAAAAAGGGGGATATCGTCAACGTGGATATCACCGTTATAAAAGACGGTTGGCATGGCGATACCAGCCGCATGTTTTGTGTCGGGGAGCCCAGTATTCGCGCCCGGCGGCTAGTCGACGTTGCCTATGAGTGCCTCTGGCAGGGCATTGAGCAGGTCCGCCCAGGGGCTAAATTGGGCGACATCGGACATGCCGTCCAGAGCCATGCCGAGGCCCATAACTACTCGGTAGTTCGCGAGTATTGCGGCCATGGAATAGGTGAGAGATTTCACGAAGACCCCCAGGTGCTCCACTATGGGACTCCGGGAACCGGCACGGTACTGGAGGAGGGAATGACTTTTACTATCGAGCCGATGGTAAACGCCGGGCGCCCAGAGACCCGCCTGCTCCGTGATGGCTGGACTGTAGTGACCAAGGATCGCAGTCTCTCTGCCCAGTGGGAACACACACTCCTAGTTACCGCAAACGGCTACGAAGTGCTTACCCTGCCCGAAGGAAGCTTACCCGAAGCTGAATAGGTACCACACTGACCCCTAGGCTATAACCGATCGGCGGAATTATCACGCACGACTATGGACAACATGGCGGAACCAGGCGCTAGACCCAAACACTCTGACGGTGGCGATCTAGCTGACCAAAACTTGGTTGGCGACGCCACCACCGCCGCCCCCCTGGGCAACGAACTGGTCGGTGCCCTGCGCGATGCCCTCAAAAAATTTGACGAAGGCCTCATCTCGCGCTTTCGCGCCGGCACTTCGGCGGCGATCCTAGCGCCAGAGCGGGCTTGTTATGTCGACGCTATAATCAGCAAACTATGGAAGGGTACCCTGGGCAAGCAGGCCAACTCCTGCGGCTGTTCACTCCTTGCGGTTGGCGGCTACGGGCGCGGTGAACTGCACCCCGGTTCAGACATAGATGTTTTGTTACTGCATGATCCATCACGAGCGGAGATACCCAACGCCCTAATCGAGCAGTTCATTGCCGGCTTGTGGGATCTTGGCCTGGAAATCGGTCATAGCGTAAGAACCATTGACGAATCACTCCAGGCAGCAGCAGCTGATCAACTAATCGCTACCACCCTCCTTGAGTCACGCTGGATAGCTGGAAATAACGAGCTACTCAACATCGCCCGCGCTGAACTCGACTCCCAAAAGATATGGCCGAGTGAGCGCTTCTTTGCAGCCAAACTGGACGAACAAGAAGAACGCTATGGCAAATTCCACGATACCGCCTACAACCTCGAACCTAACATTAAGTCTAGCCCCGGCGGTTTGCGCGATATTCAGATGATCGGCTGGGTTGCGAAACGCCATTTTGGCAGCGAAAAACTCCACGATCTTGTTGAGGTTGGCTTCCTCACCGAGGCAGAGTACCAGACACTTTACGCGGCGCAGTGCTATCTCTGGGATGTCCGCTTCGCCCTCCACATGATAGCCGGACGGCGCGAAGACCGTATGCTTTTCGATCACCAAATCGCCTTAGCCAAGTTCTTTGGCTACTCAGATGATGATTGCAACCTAGCCGTTGAAAAGTTTATGCAGCGCTACTTTCGCACCGCCATGAAGGTTGCGCGATTGAACGAAATGCTCCTCCAACACTTCCAAGAGGAGATAATTTACCGACACCAAAACCCCCATCCACAACGCATAAACAGCCGCTTCCAATCTCGCCTAGGCTTTCTTGAGGTGACGGACCCGAAGGTATTTAGCCGCTATCCGTTTGCGCTGCTAGAGGTCTTTCTAATTCTGGAACAAAACCCCGACCTGAAAGGGGTTAGAGCTTCAACAATCCGGCTAATCCGCCAGCACCGCACACTGATCGACGATAAATTTCGCCGTGACCTGCGCTGTCGTAGCCTGTTTTTAGAAATAATGCGCCAGCCGCAAGGCATCACTCACGCCCTGCGCCGCATGCACCGATATGGTGTGCTTGGTCGTTATATACCCGAGTTTTCGCGCATCGCCGGGCGCATGCAGTATGACCTGTTCCACGCCTACACGGTTGACTCACACGCCCTCTTTGTCGTCCGCAACCTTCGCCGAATGGCCATTCCGAAGCATCGCAATGAGCTACCCCACGCCCATGAGGTGATGCTCCAAGTACCCAAACCCGAGCTACTCTACATCGCCGGCCTATTCCACGACATAGCCAAAGGCCGAGGCGGCGATCATTCCGAACTGGGTGCCAAGGATGCCTATAACTTCTGCATCAAACACGGCATTGGCGCCTACGATGCCAGACTAGTAGCGTGGCTGGTGCAACACCACCTAACACTATCAACCACCGCACAGCGACGGGACATCTCCGACCCCGCTGTCATAATTGAGATGGCCCACACAGTTGGCGACCAGACCCACCTCGACTGCCTATATCTGTTGACGATAGCTGATATCAGGGCCACTAATCCGGCGCTTTGGAATACTTGGCGCGCCGCCCTACTCCAGGAACTCTACACATTAACCCGCAAAGCAATTCGCCGCGGCCTAAGTAACCCCATCGACAAACGCGAACTTATCCGTGATGCCCAGCGCGATGCCCGACGCATCTTGCGCCACCGCGGTTTTCTGCCCGGCCACGTTCGTGCTTTCTGGCGCGATCACCTCCCCGAAGAGTACTTCCTGCGCCATAATGCCGACGAGATAGCTTGGCACACCGAGGCCATGCTTAACGCCGGTGAGGATGACATCCCACTCGTGCTAGCCGAGCAAAAAGAGACCGGTGGCGGCATCTGCATCTTTATCTATGCTCTTGACAGCACCGATCTATTCGCCCGCTGCACATCGGCGCTGGATAAACTTGGGCTAGATATCTATGAAGCACGGGTAATTACTACAGAATACGGCTATACTCTCGATAGTTACCTAGTGCTTGAGCGCAACCCGAGCGGGCCGTTCGACCGCCGACGCGGCGAGGAAATCTGCCAGGCCATGCGTGCTGCTGCCCTGAGTAACGCAGCTCCACCAGCGCCAAGCAGCCGCAAAGTTCCTCGCCAACTGAAGCACTTCCACACCCAAACCCAAATCAATTTCAATGATGATTCGGCGAATCAGCGCACCATAGTTGAGCTTACTACCGCCGATCGCCCGGGACTCCTTGCCCGGGTAGGCGTAGCTTTTTCTAGCTGTGGCGTTAGGGTAAAGAACGCAAAGATTGCTACTATGGGCGAGCGTGCTGAAGACATTTTCTTTATCACCGACAGCCAAGGTGAGCCCTTGCGCAGCGCAGAGCAATTCAGCTGTGTGCGCAGCAAGCTATGCCAGTATGTCGATGAGGAGCAAGGCCATTCATGAATCGCGGACTACCTTTCCTCCAACCATATCCTTTTGAGCGTATGGAACGGCTCAAAGCCGGGGCACGTCCGCAAAGCAGCGCGGCCCACATAAACCTGGGCATCGGTGAGCCACAGGAGCCGGTGCCTGAGTTCATCACCCAAGCATTGCGCAGCAACATCGAGGATATTGGCCAGTACCCGGCTACTCGGGGCACTGAACAACTGCGCCAGAGTATCAGCGAATGGTTAATAAGCCGCTTCGCGCTACCGCAGCATGCCATCAATGCTGGTGAGCACGTCCTCCCCGTAGCCGGCACCCGCGAAGCCTTGTTTGCCATAGCCCAGACGGTGATTGGCCGGGGCCGTCCCTACGTCGCGCTGCCAAACCCCTTCTACCAGATATATGAAGGTGCGGCACTGCTTAGCGGCGCCAAACCTCGCTATTTGCGAGTTGACCCTCAAATCGGCCTGCCTGATCCGGATAGCCTGGATAAAAGCGTTTGGAATAGAGTCCAGCTGCTCTACATTACCAACCCAGCCAACCCAACTGGTGCCATAGCTGATGCCCAATACCTGCAACGTCTTCTGGAATTAAGTGAAAGGCATGGCTTTATAATTGCCGCGGATGAATGTTACAGCGAGATATATACCTATGCCGACGCCCCCCCAATCAGCCTGCTTAGTGCCTGTATTGATGCCGGACGACATGATTTTGAAAGGTGCATGGTCTTTCACAGCCTCTCCAAGCGCTCGAGCGTACCGGGGCTAAGATCAGGTTTTGTGGCCGGCGATCCAGGGTTGATATACGCCTTTCTGCGCTATCGAACCTACCAGGGCTGCGCCCTACCGTTGCATGTCCAGAAAGCCAGCAGCCTGGCCTGGCAAGATGAGGCCCATGTGCGGGCCACTCGCCAGCGTTATGTTGAGAGGTTGCAGGCAGTAACAGCAATCCTCAGCGAGGTTCTCGATGACATTCAGACCCCTTCTGCCACCTTCTACCTGTGGCCACGCACACCGATTGACGATCAAGAGTTCACCCGCAAACTCTGGGAACAGGAACAGGTAACCGTACTGCCGGGGAGCTTTCTCTCGCGCACTAATGAGGGGGATAACCCTGGGCTTAATCGGATACGTATGGCACTTGTGCCCGATTTTGATACCTGCATTGACGCTGCAGAACGAATAAAGCGCTTTGTTGATAACGGCATATAGAGATGCAAGGAACCTCTAAAGCTCCCCCGGGGCCACTCAACTTCCCCGGTGTGGAGGTCTTGGCGCCAGGGATGGCGCCATGAAGCCTCCAGGGATGGATTCACGGCGTCCTCCACACCGGGGAAGTTGAGTGGCCCCGGGGGAGCTTTAGAGGTGCCTAGAGGCACCCCTAACAAACTCAGAATTTCTTGAATAGCGGAGTTAATAAATGAGCGGCGAGATACAACAAATCATAGAAGATGCATTCGAAAGACGCAGCGAAATAACCCCTGACAATGTCAGCGGGGAGGTCCGGGACGCCGTAGACACCGCCCTGAGCGAATTGGACTCAGGACGCCAACGAGTAGCCGAACCTACATCTTCCGGCTGGCAAGTTAACCAATGGCTAAAAAAGGCCGTCCTCCTCTCTTTTCGCCTGACTGATAACCAGCTTATGCAGGGTGGTGTCACCCGATTCTTTGATAAGGTGCCGCTTAAGTTTGCCAATTGGCAAGATCAGGATCTACGCGACTCCGGAGTCCGCGTAGTTCCCCCGGCAATGGCACGACGAGGTAGTTACATCGGTTCAGGGGCAGTACTCATGCCCTCTTACGTCAACATTGGTGCCTACGTAGATAGCGGCACCATGGTCGATACCTGGGCTACTGTCGGCTCCTGTGCCCAGATCGGCAAGAACGTCCACCTCTCTGGCGGAGTTGGAATTGGCGGGGTCCTCGAACCCCTGCAAGCAAATCCGACCATAATAGAAGATGAATGTTTCATAGGCGCCCGCTCCGAGGTTGTCGAAGGGGTTATCGTAGGCCGTGGAGCCGTAATATCGATGGGGGTATACCTTGGCCAAAGCACCAAGATATACGACCGCACAAGTGGCGAAATCATGTATGGCCAGGTCCCGCCTGGTGCCGTCGTCGTGCCCGGCAATCTACCGGCTGCGGACGGCAGCCATAGCCTCTATTGCGCAGTCATAATTAAATACGCCGACGAGAAAACCCGCGCCAAAGTGGGAATCAACGAACTATTGCGACCATGATCCAGCCAGTCGAACTAGCCCGAGAGCTAATCAAGAGGCCATCTATAACGCCAGCCGACGCCGGTTGCCAGGCTGTTATAGCTGAACACCTTGAGGCACTAGGGTTTACTATAGAATGGCAACCCTACGGCGAGGTCACCAATCTATGGGCCCGCCGCGGCAATGAAAGCCCACTGTTCTGTTTCCTCGGCCATACCGATGTGGTACCTGCCGGTTCGGAATCAGCATGGGGCTATCCGCCATTTCAACCGACCATCGAGGATGGCCTCCTCTATGGTCGCGGTGCCGCCGATATGAAAGGCGGTGTAGCAGCATTTATAAGCGCCCTGGAAAACTTTATCGACAAAACTCCCGACCATTCAGGATCTATAGCAGTACTGCTGACCAGCGACGAAGAAGGTGACGCTGTCGATGGGACCAAAAGGGTTATTGCTGCCCTGGAGGAACGCGGCGAGAAAATCGATTACTGCCTAGTTGGCGAACCGAGTAGCCAGAACCAATTAGCTGACGAGATAAAAGTAGGCAGACGCGGATCGTTAACCGGTAAATTGCGTATTAAGGGTGAACAGGGCCACGTTGCCTATCCCCAATACGCTCGCAATCCGCTACACATGGCGGTATCTGCAATTAAGGAGCTAATCGAAACCCACTGGGACGAGGGCAATCAGTACTTCCCGCCCACCAGCTTTCAGGTCTCTAACATTCGCGCTGGGACCGGTGCAGATAATGTCATCCCGGGCGAGCTGGAAATCTCGTTTAATTTCCGCTACTCACCAATGCTTGCTTGGGATGAGATAATTGCCTCTGTTGAACGGCTGCTAAAACGCCATGAACTCGACTTCTCTATCGATTGGCGGCACTCCGGAGAGCCCTTTCAAACCAGCGAAGGCGAGCTGCTCAAGGCTGTTGAGGCTGCAACCGAGCAATTCACCGGCAAGATGCCGCTTAGGTCGACTAGTGGCGGCACCTCTGACGGCCGTTTTGTTGCACCGACTGGGGCCCAGGTGATTGAGCTGGGGCTACTCAACGAGACGATTCATAAAACTAATGAAAACATTGCTATAGCAGATTTAGATAAGCTTTCTAATATATACGAGGAGACTCTTACGCGACTGTTCGGCTAAGCAGTTTACACTGGCATCGCTGGGGTGGTTAGATTAGTCATGACAATTGGGCCAAAGACGATCACATGGCAGAAGAGATAGATACTGTTAGCCGGCGCCGCAGTAATCAGGTATCAAATGGTAGAGCGGAGCACCATTACAAAAGGCCTGCTGAGCGGCCCTTTACCAGCGCCGAAAAGGAGCACGTAACCCTCCTCTTCGGCGGCTTGAGCATCGCTCATGACCGACTTATTGAGGCCTCTTTGCATGGCTTGGGGTATAAGGCCGAACGTATCCCCATGCCTGACAAACAAGATTTCCACGCCGGCAGGGAGAACTGTAATCCGGGACAGTGCAACCCCTTATACTTCGTTAGCGGTTCAGTAATCAATTACCTTGAGCAGATTCGGCGCACCCAAGGTTTATCGCGCCAGCAAATTGCCGACCAATACATATTCATCACTCCAGGTTCGTGCGGTCCGTGCCGCTTCGGCATGTATGAGGCTGAGTATCGGAGAGCCTTTGAAAAGGCCGGCTATCCTGGTTTTAGGGTTATTGCTTTCGACAAAAAGGCCGGCGGAGACGGCCACCGAGGCGGCAGCGTAGGCGATGGAATACAGTTCGACCTTAAGCTCTATCTAGCGCTTATTAATACCATATTTCTGGGCGACATAATAAACGGCTTTTTCTACCGCATACGCCCTTACGCTAGTGATATAAAAGCGCTTGAGCAGACATTTGAACAGTGCATTGCCATCTGCCAGGACGCTCTACGCGACAAAGACCACGAGCAGATTAACGTAGGACTTGCGGCGAGGCTTATCCATCCCTTGACCCCGCTCAAGAAGACCGAGGATGTAGCCCGCATACTCGCCCAAATAAAAGATCCGGACTATACTCAAGCCCTAGATAGGTGCCGGCGTGTAATAGCCGAGAACATCTCTGTCGACTGGCTAAGCGCTAAACCGGTGGTCCGCATTACTGGTGAATTCTGGGCCCAGACCACTGAAGGCGAAGGCAATTTCCGGATGTTCAGCTTCCTCGAAGGGGAAGGAGCAGAGGTCCATGTTGAGCCAGTGGCCACATGGATCGATTATATGCGCCATAGCTTGCACTGGAAGCTTGAGGACCGGCGCAAATCGGCTGAAGATGCAGCTCGATTCCCCAAGATACAACCAGGTCGGTGGCTGCGAGCCCGACTTAGCCACAACATAAAGAGGCTATTGCTCGGCTTTTCCGGGTGGCTGCTGAAGCGCGAATACAATAGGCTGCGCAGTGCCCTTGGCGGTCCTACCCCACAGCTTGCTGATCAGCAGATCCTTGAGAAACTCGGCCAGCCCTACTACAACGTGCGGGTTACCGGCGGTGAGGGGCATCTTGAGATAGCCAAGAACATCTACGCCTATAAATACAACCTAGCCCACCTAACCATTTCACTCAAACCATTCGGCTGCATGCCTTCAACTCAATCCGATGGAGCGCAGGCTGCTGTGCTAGCCGACTATCCACAAATCAATTTCTTGGCCCTGGAAACCGCTGGTGAAGGCGAGATAAACGCATACTCAAGGGCCCAAATGGCTCTCAGCGAAGCTAAAGCTAGGGCCCGTGAAGAATTCAAGCAGGCCCTAGCAGAGCGCGGCCTTAGCGCAGATTCAATAAACTCCTATGTGGCGCACAACCCGGGGCTAACAAACCCCCTACAGACGATCCCCGACCACCCCCAGGCAATAAGTCGTGGAGCCTGCTTTGTCCACCACGTAGCAGACCTGATGGCCAATGACCCGGACTGGCGAGAAAAAGCCGGTAATTCAGCGAAGGCCGAGAACCAGGCGGAGGCTAGTTAAGCATAATGGCTCAGGAGAACCACAGCGACCACCGCAAAGACTATCTTTTAGTAGGACTGGATGTTGGCTCTACTACAGTCAAAGCGGTGGTCATTGAACCTGCTAGCGAGCAGGTAGTTTGGCAGGATTATCGCCGCCATGAGACGCGCCAGGCCGAAACCGCCCGTGACTTTCTCCGCGCTATTCAAGACGCCTTCCCGGATTATTCAGCCGAACAGCTCAGAGTATTCATAACCGGATCGGGGGGCAGTGCCCTCGCCGAGTCTCTCAACGCTCGCTTTGTCCAGGAGGTCCATGCGGTATCACTGGCCGTTGAGAAGCTATATCCGGAGGTTGGCAGTGTGGTCGAACTCGGCGGCCAAGACGCCAAGATAATAATATTTAAAGACACGGGGACACGCGGGAAGAAAAAAATCCCCTCAATGAACGACAAGTGCGCCGGTGGTACCGGAGCGGTCATTGACAAGATAGGCGCCAAGCTCAGCATTCCTGCGGACAAGCTCGGCGATATGGGCTATAAAGGCCTAACCATTCATCCAGTAGCCGGCAAGTGTGGTGTCTTTGCTGAAACAGACATCAATTCCCTGCAAAAGCAGGGGGTAAGCTCTGATGAGTTAATGGCTTCGCTGTTCGAATCAATCGTTCAGCAGAATATCTCAGTACTGACCCGTGGCCATACCCTTAGACCTTATGTCTTATTGCTCGGCGGCCCCAACACCTATATACGCGGCCTTCAGGAGTGCTGGCGCCATCACATAACAGATATCTGGCAGGAGCGCGGGGTAGAATTGCCGGCTGGAGAGCCAGCCAACGTCAATCGCCCTACCCATGGATCTACCCATGGATCTACCCATGGCTCGCCGACTAAAGCCTCGCCAGTCAAAGATCCGGCTGAATACATAATAGTACCCGAGCGCGCTCAGTATTTTGCCGCTTTAGGTGCTGCCGAACTCGGCCGCCAGGAGTTGGAAGATAACCCCGATCTGGCCTGCTTTCCCGGGATTGCCAAGCTGGATTGGTTTATCGAGCAGGGCCGGCGCAACGCTCGCTCAGCCAGCTACACCGAACCACTGGTCAAAAGCAAGGCCGAGCTGGATGCCTTCCTTGAGACCTATCGCCCACCCCCGTGGCACCCAGCGCAGTTCCGCAACGGCGAGCTGGTAAAGGCATTCATTGGTATTGATGCCGGTTCTACCTCCACCAAAGGGGTACTGATTAGCCCCGAAGGAGAGGTGTTGGCCAAGGCCTATCGGCTCTCCCAGGGCAACCCGATTGAAGACGCGACCGCTATACTCGCCGAACTGCACGGCCAAGTAACTGCTCAAGGAGCACAATTAGAAGTGCTCGGCGTTGGCACCACCGGTTATGCCAAGGATATCATCCGCGACGTTCTCAAGGCCGATACAGCTCTTGTCGAGACAGTAGCCCATAGCCACGCCTGTCAACACTTCTACCCTGGTACAGACGTCATAGTTGATGTTGGTGGGCAAGACATAAAGCTTATGTTCCTCAAGGATGGCAGGGTTCGTGACTTTCGCCTCAACACCCAGTGTTCGGCTGGCAATGGCTACTTCCTCCAAGCCACTGCCCAAGCCTTCGGCTATGCTGTCGAAGACTACGCTGAGCTGGCCTTCAGCGCCGAAGCCATGCCCGATTTTAACCACGGCTGTGCCGTTTTCCTGCAATCCGATATCGTCGACTTCCAGCGCAAAGGTTGGCAGCCAAACGAGATCCTCGCCGGACTAGCGGCGGTACTACCCAAAAATGTTTGGCTCTATGTGGCTCAGATAGCCAATCCTGCCGACTTGGGTAGCCGCTTTGTGCTCCAGGGTGGTGCGCAGCGCAACCTGGCCGCAGTAAAAGCGCAAGTCGATGATCTGCGCCAACGCTTCGCTCGCACCGGCAGTGAATGCGATATCCGGGTCCACCGCCATTGTGGTGAATCAGGCGCTATAGGCGCTGCCCTCGAAGCCCGCCGCCTTCACAAGGGCGGTCAAAGTAGCGAGTTTATCGGCATAGACAGGGCTCGCCGGGTACGCCACCGCACCGTACGCAATGAGCAGACCCGTTGCTATTTTTGCAAAAACCTCTGTCTACGCACCTTCATTGATGTTTACACTGGGGATGGTGACCCGCCAGAAGAGCCGCAGCCTGTAGAGCATATTGATAGCGAGCGCGGTTCTCGCAAGCTGCCCAGAATCCCTATCCCGGAGGGCTACAAGCGAGTCATAGTTGCCACCTGCGAAAAGGGCGAAGTTGAAGACGTCGCTGCGATGCGCAAGATAAAGACCAATCTCGATCAGCTGGTCGAGCGTAATCCGAACTTTATCGACCGTGCCGCCCAAACTATATTCCAGCAACCTGAGGTTGACTCAGTAGCCGAACCTAATCCCACACTTTTACAGGCGGTTATTCAGCCCCACACGGCCTTTCGCCGCCGTAATGCTGCGGAGAAACGCAACGAGGCGCGGATCGGCATACCCCGAGTATTGAACATGTATGCCTGTGCGCCCTTTTTCCTCGGCTATTTCACGGCCCTCGGAGTACCGCCACGCAATATCGTCTTTTCCGCTTACACCGATAATGATCTTTACCGCCAGGGCGCTAAACGCGGCAGCATAGACCCGTGCTTCCCGAGCAAACTGGGCATTCCCCACGTGCATAACCTGATTTTTTCCAAGCACAAACGGCGCGCCCTAACGCACATATTCTTCCCCATGATTCACAGCTTACCGCAAGGCCTCGACAACACCATGGACTCCATGGCCTGTCCAACAGTGGTAGCAAGCGCTGAATCTACCCATGCAGCTTTCGTCCGCGAAGGTGACCTATTCCAAGAGCAGGGCATAAACTTCAAGAAAACCTTTTTGAATCTCCATGATCCTATGCTCTGTGCCAGACAGCTATACGATGATTGGCGCAACGAACTCGATTTAACCCTACGCGAATCATATCTAGCGGTAGAACAAGGCCTGCAGGCACTAGCTAACCATCAGTATAGGCTCCAAGTTCAGCAGCGCAAAGCCTTGGATATGCTAGAGCGTGAAGGCAGGGTAGGAATCGGGGTTCTGGGCAGGCCTTATCACAATGATCCGGGCATCAACCACGGCATACTCGATGAGCTACAACGCAAGGGCTACCCCATATTCTGGCAAGATGCCTTACCCACCGACAGCGATCTTCTTGAAAGGCTTTTTGGCGAACAGCTGCGCAACGGCGAAATAAGTTCGCCGCTCTCTATTGAGGACGTATGGAAGAATGATTTTTCCGAACACACATCGCGCAAACTCTGGGCGGCTAAGTTTATCTCCCGCCATCCAAACCTGGTAGCAGTAGAGCTGTCCAGCTTCAAATGCGGGCACGACGCACCTGTCTACGGGGTAGTAGAGGAGATAATCGAGTCCTCGGGAACGCCCTACTTCTGCTTTAAGGACCTAGACGAAAACCGCCCAGCGGGATCAATCCAGATCCGCACCGAGACCATAGATTATTTTCTGCAGCAATATGAACACCTGTTACGCAAACAGGATATAGCTGCCTGAAGGAGCCTCTAACCTCCCTGGAATCACTCAGCTGTCACTCAACCGCCCCGGTGTGGCGATGTGGAGGTCTTGGCGCCAGGGATGGCACCTCGAAACCTCCAAGGATGGATTCACGGCGTCCTCCTCCGGGACGGTTGAGTGACAGTTGAGTGACTCCGGGGGAGTTTTGGAGATCACCCTGACCAAGCACAATTAAACCACGGCTGGTCCTAGCAGGACAGGCCGAGCACATCACGCATGTCGTAAAGTCCCGCCGGTTGGCCGATGACCCAGTGCGCAGCGCGCAGCGCACCGACGGCAAAAGTGCTTCTACTAGAGGCCTTGTGAGTCAACTCAATGCGCTCGCCTTGCCCGGCAAACATCACTGTATGCTCACCAACGATATCCCCGGCACGGATTGTTTCGAACCCGATAGTCTTACTATCGCGCTCACCCGTATGGCCCTCACGCCCATATACAGCGCACTGCCCAAGATCGCGGCCTAACTCCTTAGCCACCGCCTCACCGAGACGCAGCGCAGTACCCGATGGAGCATCAACCTTATGCCGGTGATGCGCCTCGATTATCTCAATATCGCTTTGCGCCCCTACCGCTTGCGCAGCTTGCTCTACTAGAGCAGTAAGCAGTGTTATTCCCGTAGAGTAGTTGGCTGCATGCACCACCGCATTATGCTGCGATAGCTCAGCTACGGCTTCACTCTGCCCCGCCGCCAGACCGGTTGTCCCCAACACTAGTGGACATTTATGCTGGCGACAGGCCGCGGCAACCTCGACGGTTGCCTGTGGTAAAGAAAAATCTATTACTACATCTGCGGCCGCAACAACCGCCTCAAGGTTCGCGCTAATCTCCACCCCCAGAGCGCCTATCCCGGCCAGTTCTCCGGCGTCCTGGCCGAGGAGCTGCTCACCGCGATCGGCCGCAGCTACAAGATAGGCCTCTTCATCGCGCAGTATAGTGTCGACGAGCATTCGCCCCATCCGCCCGCCGGCACCTACAACCGCGACAGCCGTGCTCATGAGCGCCACTCCTCAAAGAACTGTTTGGCCCTATCTAGCCACGACGAGGTCTGCGGTTGATGCTTGCCGCCGGTGTCGTGCAAGGTCTCGCGGAACTGCTCAAGCAACTCTTTTTGCTTTTTGGTCAGGTGTACCGGGGTCTCGACATGGATCCGGCATAGCATGTCGCCCTGGCGGTTACTGCGCACCGGCTTTACCCCCTTGCCCCGCAGGCGGAATGTTTGTCCTGACTGCGTACCAGCCGGGATGCGCAGGTTTACCCGCCCTTCCAGGGTTGGTACTTCTACCTCACCACCGAGGGCAGCACTAACAATATCAATCGGCACTTGGCAGAAAAGATCTGCACCTTCGCGCTCGAAGAACTCATGCTCTTTGACCGCCACTTGAACATAGAGATCGCCCGGTGGGCCGCCCTTTTCACCGGGCTCCCCTTCACCAGCGAGGCGAATCCGGTCACCGGTATCGACACCGGCAGGAATGCGTACATTTAGCGTCTTGCGATCCTCTACCCGGCCTCGACCGCGACATTTCGGACATGGATCGGTAATTAATGAGCCCGTTCCGCTACAGCGCGGACATGTCTGCTGCAGAGAAAAGAAGCCTTGCTGGACCCGAACATCTCCATGACCATTACAGGTAGGACACGTCTGCGGCTTAGTTGCACCGCGCGAGCCGGTGCCCTTACAAGCATCACACTCGACGTGCGTGGGTATTTGTATTTGCTGCTCAGTTCCCTTTACCGACTCTTCTAAGGTCAGCTCAAGGGTATAGCGCAAATCGTGGCCTCGGTAGGCCCTGTTGCGCCCCCCTCCCCTGACATTGGCACCGAATATATCGCCAAACACATCAGAGAAGATGTCCTGAAAATCGTGCGGTGAAGGGCCACCAGGCCCGTAACCGCCGCCTGCAGATTGATCTACCCCAGCGTGACCAAACTGATCGTAAGCGGCCCGTTTCTGAGCGTCAGACAAGACCTCATATGCTTCTTTAGCCTCCTTAAAACGCTCAGCCGCATCTTCATCACCCGGGTTGCGATCCGGGTGGTATTTCTGGGCCATGCGCCGGTAGGCCTTTTTAATCTCAGCATCCGAGGCGTTCTTGGAAACCCCTAATGCCTCATAGTAATCACGCTTCGCCATAGGCTGCTCCGCATTTCCACACCCAGCAACAAGAAAGGCGCAGGAGGATAATCCGCCCTGCGCCTGCGCTCATACGACTCGAGGCAATTCACCGCAGGGCGACAGCCCGAGCCGTCCGCTAGGCTTACTTCTTGGTGGATGAATCGTCGTCTTTTACTTCCTCAAATTCAGCATCGACTACATCCTCATTGCCACCACGTGACCTAGCGGATGATTCGCCTCCTTCACCAGCGCTGCTGAAGTCTCCAGCCCCGCTGGCGGCAGCATCAGCACCAGCCTCTGACGATTGTTGCTGATAGGCCTTCTCAGCAAGCTTGCCCGATTTTTCCGCCAAGGCCTGGGTCTTCTGCTCAATTTCCTCTTTGTCTTCGCCCTCCACGGCCTTTTCGAGATCGCTTATAGCCGATTCAATATCCTGTTTCTCGCTCTCACTGACTTGCTCGCCCAGCTCGGAGAGCGATTTGCGAGTAGCATGGATCATGCTATCCGCTTGGTTGCGGGCCTCTACAAGCTCACGCTGACGTTGATCCTCTTCGGCATACTGTTCAGCCTCTTTGACCATACGATCGATCTCATCGTCGCTCAGTCCCGAAGAGGCTTTAATCTCTATGCCGGTCTCCCGACCTGTGGCCTTATCCTTAGCAGAGACATGCAGGATACCATTGGCATCGATATCAAAGGTGACCTCGATCTGCGGTACTCCGCGCGGTGACGGCGGTATATCAGTCAAATCGAAGCGGCCGAGTGACTTGTTGTCCTTGGCCATCTCACGTTCACCTTGCAGCACGTGCACCGTAACGGCAGTCTGATTATCCTCGGCCGTTGAGAAGGTCTGCTGCGCCTTGGTCGGGATGGTGGTGTTCTTCTCTATGAGCTTGGTCATCACCCCACCAAGGGTCTCAATGCCGAGCGACAGCGGGGTCACATCTAGCAACAGGACGTCTTTGACGTCACCACCTAGCACCCCGGCCTGAATGGCTGCACCAACTGCCACTGCCTCATCCGGATTGACGTCCTTGCGCGGCTCTCTGCCGAAGAACTGTTTTACCTTCTCCTGCACCTTGGGCATCCGCGTCTGACCACCGACAAGAATCACTTCGTCGACATCAGACGCCGACAGACCGGCATCTTTAAGGGCGGTCTTGCACGGTTCGATGGTTCGATCAACCAAGTCCTCAACCAGCGACTCAAGCTTTGCGCGCGTAAGCTTGATAGCCAGGTGCTTAGGACCGCTCTGGTCAGCGGTAATATACGGCAGGTTAATCTCAGTCTGCTGGCTTGAGGTAAGCTCAATCTTCGCCTTCTCTGCCGCCTCGCGCAGGCGCTGTTGAGCAAGGTGATCCTGACTCAGATCAATTCCTTGATCCTTCTTAAACTCTTGCACCAAATACTGAATGATCCGGTTGTCGAAGTCCTCGCCGCCGAGGAACGTGTCACCAGAGGTGGACATGACCTCGAACTGCTTCTCGCCGTCCACCTCGGCGAGCTCGATGATAGAGACGTCGAAGGTACCGCCACCCAGGTCGAATACCGCTACCTTCTTATCGCCACCTTCCTTATCCAGGCCATAGGCCAGTGATGCGGCGGTCGGCTCATTGATTATCCGCTTGACCTCAAGACCGGCGATTTTACCCGCATCCTTGGTGGCCTGACGCTGCGAATCGTTGAAGTAGGCCGGCACAGTGATTACCGCCTCGGTAACCTCCTCACCGAGATAATCTTCGGCGGTGCTCTTCATCTTTTGCAGGGTACGCGCCGAAACCTCCGGCGGGGCCATTTTCTTACCCTGCGCCTCAACCCACGCGTCGCCGTTATCCGCCTTGACGATCTTGTACGGCATCTCTTTGATATCGCGCTGTACGACATCTTCATCGAAACGCCGACCGACAAGGCGCTTGACTGCATGGATGGTGTTTTGCGGGTTGGTTACCGACTGCCGCTTAGCCGGCGCTCCGGTTAGAACCTCACCATCGTCGGTGAAGGCAACCACCGAAGGGGTAGTACGATCACCTTCCGCGTTCTCAATAACGCGGGTTTTGTTACCTTCCATGACCGCTACACACGAGTTTGTCGTGCCCAGGTCGATGCCGATTATCTTACCCATAGTTGGCTCCTGCTAATTGTTCGTTGAATTCGGGCCTATAATCCTCTCTGAGCCCTAATTGCGGGGTGAAGTTGTGCTTTTCAAGCCCTAAAGGAAATTTTTTTCACCGCGCAGTATGGCTAACCGTCATCAAACGCTCTCATCGACCGAACCACCACTTTGCCCTCCAGGTGCATCGTCAGCCTTCTTGGCGACAACCACCAAAGCCGGGCGCAGCAGTCTCTCCTCTAGTCGATAGCCCTTCTGCACCACATGAAGCACAGTATTGGGCTCCTGATCATTGCTCGGCTGAGCCGCCATCGCCTCATGATAATCAGGATTGAAGCGCTCACCTTGCGGATTAATCTCCTCAATCTGCGAGCGCTCGAAGACCTGGTTAAGCATCTTGAGGGTGAGCTGCGATCCCTCAAGGAGCTTCGCCCGGTCAGCCTCCTCATCCTCGGCAGCCTGCACTCCCATCTCCAAGCTGTCTTTAACCTGCAGCAACTCGGAGGCAACCTTTTCCAGCCCCTGACGCTTGGCCTGCTCGACGTCTTTCTGCGCCCGGCGCTGCATATTCTCCATCTCAGCGCGGATGCGCAATGCTTGATCACGGTGGGTTTCAACCTGCTGGCGGGCCTCAGCCAGTTCCGCTTCGAGCTGCTCTATACGCGCTTGCAACTGGGCAGGGTCCTGCTCCTCGGCATTGCCGCCCTGCTGCTCAGCTTCAGGCTGCTCGGAATCAGCCAGATCATCTTCGCTACCTTGCACCCCCCCCTGTTGTGTAGTGGTCGCGCCATCAACCTCGGGGGAATCCGCGGCAACCTCCCCAGAAGCAGCACTGTCTGCGCTAGCCTCTGCACTACTTTCCTGCGCTTCGGCTGCGCCGATAAAATCACCTTCTATTGCAGTATCAGGACTAGATCCGGCACTGCCATCTCGCTGATTCTCTGTGGCGGCCGAATCTGACCCACCGTGCGAGCCGTGCGCAGACTTATCAGCCGATCCGGTCTGCTCCTGTCGATGATGATCATTTCCACCAGCTACCTGTTGCTCTTCTTTGTTCGCCTCATGAGGGCTATCTCGATGTTTATCGCTCATAGCATGCTCCGCTGAATTGAGCCCTTGCGTGGTGTATTCGTACGGCATAACTCGCCGGCACAGAGCCAGCGAGGCCATTAGCTATATGGTTGCACTTCCTTCTGGCTGCTTTTTGGGGGTTCAGCGACTAGGATTCAAGGCCGCGCCCAACAATCTGGCAGTAACATCGACGATCGGCACAACCCTGTCGTAAGGCATCCGGGTAGGCCCAATAACTCCAAGAACACCGGCAGGCTCGCCTTCCACGGCATAACGCGTCGTCACCAAAGACAAGCCATCAAACAGATCGTAGCCAGCTTCATTGCCGATATATATCTGAACCCCCTCGGCACAGGCGCAGCGGTCTAACAGGTGAAGTATGTCCCGCTTGCGGGAAAGCGCGTCAAAGAGTTGTCGTAACCGTTCGACATTCGAGAGCTCCTCAAGCTCCATCAAATTGGTCTGCCCGGCAACGACGTAACCTTCCTCATCCAGCTCTGGAGCAAAGGCCTTGCCTCCTACCTCCGCAGCCTTGCTCATCAATTCATCGAGGCGGAACTGGTCGGCGCGCATCTCATCAATCAGGCGTTCGCGGATAGCAGCGATTTCCAGGCCGGCAAACTCCTCATTCAGAAAGTTGGCGATCTGCTGCAGCTCAGAATCACTATGCTCACGATCGACCTTGATTACCCGGTTTTGCACCTCACTCTCATTGATCACCAGGATCGCCAAGACCCGCTTACCGGAGAGGGGCAGGAACTCGACATGGCGCAAAACCGCCCACTCGCGCCGTGGCAAGGTTACCACCCCGGCCAGCTGGGTAAACCGCGACAGCAGATTGGAGGCGGAATCGACCAACCCCTCGCTACCCTCCTGCCGGTCCCGGCTCAGGCGACGGCGCAGCCTTTCAACAGTATCGTCAGCCATGGGCTGGATCTGGAGCAGGCAGTCAACGTAGAACCGCAACCCGCGCTCTGTGGGGATACGTCCCGCCGATGTATAAGGAGCCGTAATGTAACCCTGCTCCTCAAGATCAGCCATGACATTCCGCACTGTCGCGGGGCTTAAAGGTAGCTGCGCCTCTCGAGCAAGGATACGCGAACCCACTGGCTTACCATCGCGGATATAGCGATGCACCAAGGCTCGCAAGAGAGTCCGCGCACGTTTGTTAAGCTCTTGATCATGCGGCGGGCTCATGGGGTTATGCTTCCTGGCTGATTGGCCATAGCAACCTTTCTGCGAAAGGAATCAGGCAATTTAGCAACCACCGATGCAGCCGTCAATTGGCCACCAGCTAAGGCCATGCTAACCTTCCCGCCATGACAGAGAGCTTTTGCACATTTAAATCCGTCGGCATCATCGGCAAACCTGGCGACCCCGCAGTATGCCAGCTACTCGAACAGCTACTGCCAATCCTTAAGGAACATGGCTGTAGGGCATACATCGACGCCTCATCGGTAACCAACAACGGCTACTGCGAGAATTTGCGAGTACCTTTTGCTGAACTGCTGGATAGCTGCGAGTTGATTATCGCCATCGGCGGTGATGGCACCCTGATCCATGTCGCCCGCGCCCTTGCTGGCAGACCCAACATTGCCCTCATGGGTATCAACCGCGGCAGGCTCGGCTTTCTCGTCGACGTCCACCCAGATAACCTCAGAGAGGTGGAGCAAGTCCTAACCGGCAACTACGTGATCGACGAACGCTTCCTGCTGACCGCCCAAGTTCACCATAACGGGGCGCACAAAACCACCCAACCTGACAGCGCAGTAGCCGTAAACGAGGTCTCCATTCACCGTTGGAACACATCCCGGATGATCGAGCTCTCCACTTGGGTCGACGGCGAGCCACTAAGCGATCATAGGGCAGACGGCCTTATTGTCTCCACCCCCACCGGCTCAACCGCTTATGCTCTAGCCGGCGGCGGTCCGATTGTACACCCGAATTTGCATGCTATGGTCATGGTGCCGGTCAACCCGCACTCATTAAGCAATCGGCCGCTGGTCATAGACAGCAGAAGTCAAGTGGAGATTGAGGTCCATGCAGAGTTTATCGATCGGGTCAGGGTAAGCTGTGATAGCCAGCAGGATCTTGCTTTAAGCCCGGGGAGCAGAATTATAGTCAGGGCTCATCCAACTCCGCTGAGCATGATTCACCCCCCCGGATATAGTTACTTCAACCTGTTAAGGGCTAAGCTAGGCTGGGGAGGACCCCCACGAGAGCTACATGCCAGCGCTTAAGTAGGGGCGCCATGCTGAGAGAAATACACATCCGTAACTTTACAATAGTCGAGGAACTAGATCTTGAACTCGGTGCAGGGATGAACGTCCTCACCGGCGAGACAGGGGCAGGGAAATCGATACTCCTCGACGCTATTGGCCTATGCCTAGGTGACAGGGCGACGGCAGACGTCATCCGCCCCGGCAGCGAGAAGGCTGAAATCACAGCCATATTCGATCCGCCGAGCGATTCTGGACTTAGCGCATGGCTTACCGAACAAGAGCTAACAGCCGAAGACGAACTCATTATCCGGCGGGTAATCCAAAAAAGCGGCCGCTCGCGTGGGTATATAAACGGCGTCCCGGTGGGCCTGCAGATGCTTCGCTCACTTGGCGAACATCTAATCGACATCCATGGCCAGCATGCCCACCAGTCACTTCTGCGTGCCAACGCCCAACGCGCCCTGCTGGATGGCTTTGCCAACACCCATCAGCGGCTGCCGGTCGATCAAATCGCTGAGCTATACCGGCAATTGAAAGCAATCGATCGTGAACTAGATGAGTTAAGCAGCAGCGAACAGAATTATGAAGATCGCCTGGCACTCCTGCGCTATCAGGTTGAAGAGCTGGACAGTGTGGTTCCCGGCGAGCAAGGCATAGCCGAGGTGGAGAACGAACATCGACGTCTTGCCCATGCAGAGGAGTTGCTACGCCAAGCCCACAGCCAGCTGGATAATCTTGGTGACGATGAGCAATCCGCACAAGCACTCATAGGTCGTGCCCTGCGCGAGCTTGAGGAGCAGCGGGGAATAGACCCCTCGCTCAACGAAGCTTGTGAGTTATTCGAAACAGCCCTGACCTACCTGCAGGAAGGCTGCCAGGCTCTGCGCAGTTTTACTGATACACTGGAACCCGACCCACAGCGCTTGTCTGAACTTGATCAAAAGATAAGCGACCTACGCGACTTGGCCCGTAAGCACCGGGTCGAAGTCGATGAGTTGCCCGAGACACTCAGCAGACTCCAAAACGACCTCTACCAACTGGAAAACGCTGAGCAGCGTATAGCAGAACTGCGCCAGCAACGCGATGAGGTGCTTGAGAATTACCGTCAGGCAGCAGCCGAGCTATCAGCGCTGCGCCAGCATTACGCCACGACCCTCGCTGCAGAAGTCGGTGAATTACTCGGTGAATTAGGCATGGCTGGGGCTGAATTGATCGTGGCGGTTGAGCACAACCCTGAAGGATATCCAACTGCCCACGGGCTTGACCATGTAGAGCTCAAGGTCCGCACCAACCCAGGCCACCCCCCAGGCCCGTTGGCCAAGGTGGCATCAGGGGGCGAACTATCCCGCTTGGGACTAGCGCTCCAAGTGGCCACAGTCTCCGGTTCGTCCTCTGTGCCGACGCTAATCTTCGATGAGGCTGATACCGGCATCGGTGGAGCCGTAGCAGAGGTTGTTGGCCGCCTGCTGCGGACTCTGGGGCAGCGCTACCAGGTCCTCTGCGTAACTCATCTGCCGCAGGTTGCCTCCCAGGCAAGCCATCACTTTAACGTCGCAAAGGCCCAGGATGGACAAGCGACAAGCGCCTCGGTAACCCAGCTTGATGATGATGGGCGCATCGAAGAACTGGCTCGTATGCTTGGCGGCTTGCAAATCAGCGATCATGAGCGGGGAGCAGCACGGGAAATGCTACAGCGCGGAACCGATAGGCGCCTTTAAGATTTCCCCTGAGCCAATTGGCGGCCCCAGGGGTGGAGGACGCCGTGAATCCATCCCTGGAGGCTTCATGGCGCCATCCCTGGCGCCAAGACCTCCACCCCTGGGGCCGCCAATTGGCTCAGGGGAAATCTTAAAGGCGCCTGATAGGGGCTGCTGAAGATGTTCAAGTTAGGGGTGTGTTAGCATATATCAGGTGAAAGCTAACAAAAGAGGAGCTTTATGCCGACAATCAGCCGCAGCGCAGTAGTGCCCTACACTACCGAAGAGATCTACGATCTAGTCAACGATGTGGCCAGCTACCCCGAGTTCATTCCGTGGTGCAAGCGCTGTGAGATCATATCCACCAGCGAGCACTCGACCCGGGCTCGGATGACCTTTGCTAAGAGCGGCGTAGAGAAATCACTGGTAACCGAAAACACCCACGAGCGCGGTAAGAGCATTGACCTGAGACTGGTTGATGGCCCTTTTCGGCATCTCAGGGGCCATTGGCGCTTCTACGACCTTGGCGATGGTAACTCCAAAGTGACTCTAGAGATGGATTTCGAGTTCTCTAACAGATTAGTCGCCTATGCCTTCGGGAAATTCTTCACTCAGCTATCCGGCAGGCTTGTAGACGCCTTTGTCCAGAGGGCGCAAGAGATATACGGAAAGCGGCATGGCTAATGAGGGCAGCGCAGGTAAATCATTCCCCAACCTAGACCAAGGGGCAGGAGAGAACAAGGACACAACCGCTCCAACTATCCAGGTCGAGGTGGCTTACGCTCTCCCGCATCAACAGACAGTGCTAGACGTCAGACTGCCCACTGGCAGCACTGTAAACGACGCCATCCAGGCATCCGGGATACTTGAGCACCACCCGCAGATAGATCTAGCCGAACAAGCGGTGGGAGTCCACGGTCAAGTTACCAAACCCCAAACTGCCCTGCGTGACGGTGATCGTGTCGAGATCTACCGCCCTCTGCTTATCGACCCCAAAGAGGCGCGCCGCCAGCGGGCATCAGGTCAATCATCCTCGGGCCAGTGATCCTCTATCTCGGCTACCTGACCTTGCTCGAAGAAAATAGTTAGTCTTTTGTTTGCCTCATCCTCACGGTCGGCACCGCTATACCTGTATATGTAGTCCCACCGCTCCTCAGCGAAAGGATGCTCAAGGACTGGACGCCCTAGTATCTGCTCAACCTGGGCTTGACTCATCCCAGTCTCAATTCGGTCGATGTCCTCGCGCTCCAGCATATTGCCCTGCTCTATCTCGAGAGGCTGGGCAAAAGGGAAACCGCCACCACATGCCGCTAGAGACACCCCTGCGACTAAGCATAATAAGAACAATTTGCATTTGGCTATGTTTTTCATAGTGCCTATGATATCCTATACAGGTTGGGTATAGACAGTGATTAAAGGGGGCGCTGTGGACGCATCAGGATTACGCAAAGCGGGTTTGAAGGTAACTTTGCCGCGGATGAAAATACTTGAGATCCTCGAGCAAAGTAGGCAACGCCACGTCTCAGCCGAGGACGTCTATCGCTCACTATTGGATGCAGGGGAAGACATAGGCCTAGCAACCGTTTATAGGGTGCTTACTCAGTTTGAAAATGTCGGCATCGTCGTTCGACATAATTTCCAAGGGAACCATTCGGTCTTTGAACTGAACGACATCAACCATCACGACCACATTGTCTGTACCAATTGTGGCCGGGTTGAGGAGTTCGTTGATGATACCATCGAAAAGCGTCAACGCGAGACAGCAAATGGGTGTGACTTTCGCATGACCGGACACTCGCTAATCCTCTACGGATTGTGCGCTGAGTGTCGCGAAGACGGCGAGACAGAGGAATCCACGGCAGATACAGCCTACTACGAACGCTAAGTAGTTAATCCAGCCACCGCTCTCTAAGACGCGGTGGCCTTCTCTAACTTAGGCTAGCCAGGCAAACCACAATAAAAGTATAATCACAGCAGTGAGTAAGAAAGCAGGAAAAAGCAAGGCAGGCGGCGGGAATGTTATAGCCGTAAACCGCAAGGCGGGATTTGACTATTTCATCGAAGAGCGCTTAGAGGCTGGCCTCGCTCTTGAGGGCTGGGAAGTCAAGTCCATGCGCGAGAAGCGCGTTAATCTCACCGAGAGCTATGTTTTAGTACGACGAGGAGAGGCGTGGCTAGTCGGGTGCAACATAACTCCGCTGAGCACCGCCTCGACACATATCCGCCCTGACCCGACCCGCACTCGCAAGTTATTGCTGCACCGGCGTGAAATAAGTCGGCTGGCTGGTTCTGTGGATCGCGCTGGATACACAGTTGTCCCACTACAACTCTACTGGAAACGGGGCAAGGCAAAGCTGGAGATAGGCCTAGCCAAGGGCAAGCAGAAGCAAGACAAGCGCGCCGATAAGAAGGAAAAAGACTGGCAAAGACAGCGCGAGCGCCTACTAAAACATAAGGTTTGACTGCTAGGGGAATTTAGATGGAAGTCGCATCAGCATTCGTAGCATGGTTCTACGATATTCTCGCCTTCTTCGGCTACACCCATCCGGTGCACCCGATATTCGTGCATATCACCATCGGCCTAGTTGTAGCGGCGATGGTCTTTGCATTAATTGCCCTGGTACCCCAGTACAACAGATACGCTATCACTGCCCGTGACTGCGTGACTTTCGCCTTCATTTCAGCCGTACCCACCATGCTGGTTGGGCTGATGGACTGGGTGCACTACTTTGGCGGCCACCTCAGCTCGCTGTTTAAAATCAAGATCACCCTGGCACTGATCCTCATACCCCTGCTTGGCTTAGCTGTATATCTTCACAGCAAACTAAATATCCGCTCGATCTTGCTCCATATCGTCTATCTGGCTGGCTTCGTAAATATCGTCCTGCTTGGTTACTACGGCGGTGAACTTATCCACGCCTCAGCCACACCACATGCAGAAACCGCAGCCGATGAAGATCCAGACCGAGATCCCGACGCGGTAACCTACTCCCAGGTAAGCCGTATCATGCAGAACCAGTGCGTACACTGTCACAGTCGGCATAACGATCTCGGTGGTCTCGACCTCAGCTCCTACGACGCCCTAATGGAGGGCGGGGATTCCGGAGCTGTAGTAGAACCGGGAGAGCCACAAGAAAGCCTCTTAGTGCTTATGCTGGACGGGAGCGAAGAGCCGCTTATGCCACTTGGTGGACCTGAGCTGCCGCAGAGCGATATAGACACGATTAGCAAATGGGTTGAAAAAGGGGCAGAACGTTAATAGGCGAGAGAGAGCACTAAAGTTGAACTTGAAGCCAAGAACAATTGTCTATATATTTGAGTTTAGCTGAGGGGGCGACATGGCTTCGACGCGGGTCGCGAAACCCGAGGTGCATGCCGAGGTGACAGTCTACCTCGTAAAACAGGCTGTAAGCTTAAAATAGTTGCCAACGACGACAACTACGCTCTAGCGGCGTAACACCCGCTAGCTGCTCACGGTCGGTGCCTGTGCCGGTCGCCGAGCAGTCATAGACACAGGCTAGTGCCAGGGGATAGGTCCGGTCCTCTGGTGCGAACCCCAAACGGGCTCGCTATCGGGACGCCCTGCCGGTCGGGCACCCGGTAGTTAAACAGAATAGATCCGGCTAAGCATGTAGATCCGAGGGCGTAGCTCCTGCGGACGCGGGTTCGATTCCCGCCGCCTCCACCAAATAAACGTGACAAGATGTGCCACAAACTCCCCCCAAGCCCGCGCCACGCGGGCTTTTAAAGAAACCAAGCTATGATAGTTGTCGCTTTTGCCCACCACTCAAGACAACCAGGCTACTGACAGAGGCGCCTTTCCCCATAACGTCGCTATCACGAGTTTGTCGCGTACATTGCATTGTTAAGCCATCTTTTGCCAATGAGTGACATCTTGAATCTCCGCCAACTCGTCCTTTTCAACTTGTTGTGTCTTATAAAGATCCCACCTGACCTGAAGGTTCAACCAGAAATCAGCCGAAACACCAAAGAATCGAGCCAAACGAAGCGCGGTGCTGGGCGTAATACCACGCTTCTGATTAACTAGCTCATTAACCCTCTGATAAGGCACATGAATGGCATCTGCTAGTTCGCGCTGCGTAATTTGCATTGGACGCAGGAACTCCTCTACCAGCATTTCACCGGGATGAGTCGGCTGCCTATGTATGAACTACTCCCGCCAAGCTTACGCTACGGCGTGAGTTTCGCGCTTCGACGGGAGTGCCGATTCATCCAGAGGATGACCCGGTCTGACCTCCCTCCACGCATCGGCCGGTTCCCGGCCGGATAAACTCCGCTCCAGCCAAGCCAACAGCACCCGAGCGGCGTTCTCGTCCCGTGAACAGGACGTTCCGCAAGGGCAGCTGTGCCAGCGTTGACTGAGCGGTTTCTTCTCTTGCTGCCCGCATGCGTGGCAGGTCTGCGAGGGCTTGATCTGCCGCGTCGGGGCCTCCACCGCCCAAGCACCAGCTTCTTCCGCTTTGAGCTTGAGCAATTGATGGAAGGCCCCGAATCTTACCAATCAGCTCTGCGACTTCCGCTCTTCCTTCCTTCCTCGGCTATTAGTTGATGTAAGGTTTTGGGAAGATAACTTAAAGACTTATCCACCACTCCCCCCACTGCCTGCTCCCGATGAGGAAGAACTCGATGCGGCAGCCGCACCAGTCGTGGGGCCAAGCAACTCTCTAATACCACCGACAGATCCCATGAGGCTGGTAGCCTCCAGCGGAATAAAGACACGCTCACCTTCTTGAGCCACTTTTGGCAATGTCTCCATGTACTCCTGGGCAATAAGATAGCGCATGGCATCACGCGCCTCTAATCCTTCTGTACCCGCGGCGGCTTCCAGAATCTGTTGTATAGCGCGCTTTTCACCTTCCGCACGCTGTACCGCCGCCTCCTTATCACCTTCTGCCTTGAGAATCTCCGCTTGCTTATATCCCTCTGCCTCCCTGACTTCAGCTCTTCGGGCGCGCTCGGCAGCCATTTGCTTATTCATGGCCTCGCGGATATCGTCAGGAATATCGATATCCCGGATCTCCACGCGGTTTACTTTTACCCCCCATTTGTTGCCTGCATCATCCATGGTGTTCTGCAGACGAGCATTTATCTCTTGACGCGACTCGAATATCTGATCGAGTTCCATGCGGCCGATTTCTGAACGTAGCGATGTTTGAGCTAAGGTCTGTACAGCTAAAACTAGATTTTCTGCCCCGTAAATAGCCGCTTGGGCGTCCATTATCTGGTAATAGAGCACGCCGTCTATACGTACACCGACATTATCCTTGGTGATAACTTCCTGCTTGGGGAAATCAAGCACCACCTCGCGCAGA
Organism: Halorhodospira halochloris; assembly: GCF_002356555.2. Classification (NCBI taxonomy): domain Bacteria; kingdom Pseudomonadati; phylum Pseudomonadota; class Gammaproteobacteria; order Chromatiales; family Ectothiorhodospiraceae; genus Halorhodospira; species Halorhodospira halochloris. The sequence goes on along the minus strand of NZ_AP017372.2, from coordinate 768,205 downwards.
TCGATCTTTTTTTCTGTGTTGATTGTCTTCTGGTTATCCCGGTAGCGGACGATGGTTATCGGTCGTGGTTGGTCAAGGATCGGGATGATTAGATTCAAGCCAGCGTTAAGGGTGCGATGATAACGGCCCAAGCGTTCAATCACCATGGCATGTCGCTGAGGCACTATAACCAGCCCTTTGATTATTATAATGATAAGCAGGACTGCTAACAGAACAATCAGCAGCGTGGTGATCTCGGGTATTGGGACATCACTGTTCATGAAATGATTCTCACTACCTAATCATTGGGGGTTACTATTGCCGTATTGCCTTCAAAACGAACAATACGCACTAGACTGCCATCTTTTAATGATTGATCAATGCTTGATGGGCGAGCCATAAACTCATCGCCGAAAACAGTAACACGCGCCTGGCCACCACTGTCGGTATAAACTTTGAATTGCTGCCCTCGAAGGCGCGGATCATCAAGGCTTTGAGATAGCTCCCCCGGGGTTAGCTTCTTCAATGCTTTTAGTGCCAGGGGGATCAACAGAACGCCTGAAAGGGCGGCACTAAGGATCTGGAATTCCCATGACAAACCTAACAAGGCCGCGCCCATGCCGAACAGAGCCATTCCGGCCATTGCCAGCAGCACTCCGCTTGCCCCACCGAAGAGCAGAAGGTCCACTAACAACAGGCCAATGGCCGAAGCTAACCAGATATTCCACGCGCTTATCATGATTTCCGGATTGTCATTATGCTCATTGTTCTGTCAATCAATTATCAGTGAGTGTGTTGCACGTGGTTTGCGAGACCACGGTGGTCTACGCCATCGACGAGGGCGCACAATTCCACCATACCCTAGATCGCAACCGTCTGCCAAAAACCGCAATACCCGAAAGCTCCGAACCCGATCTTGCAAAGACGAAGCAAGCCTTGCAACTTCCTCGCTAGCCACCGCCACCTGAGAGGCGCCATCCGCCGTGGTATCCAAACTCACCTTGATCTGATCTAGCGAACCCTTGCCCGACAGGGACTTCTACCCCGCAAGCTACGCCGAGCTAACCGGCGCGAGGTACGAGCGCCCGGTTGAGCGTTTTGTTAAGGGCGCTCCGTAAGGGAAAACGAAACTTTGTAGTACCGGATATCAACATGATCGACCATTTCTAGCGCATAGCTGAGCCTCTGATCTTCCCCGCGGCAAATCACAAGACCTCGTACCTTCTGGTCTTCTAGCGCAAGGTTTTTTTTGACCCATCCCATGTATCGCATGATTTGCCCTACCACTTGGTCCGAAGGGCGGCCCTTTTTTAGCTCAATAACGACAAGCGAATTATTGCGGCGATCTTCCGCAAGAATATCAATAGAACCAATGTCCGTGGTGTACTGCTGCCCAGTATTACCGTCCTCGTCGACATATACCTCGAGTTCACCCTTAAATATTCCGGAGAAGTTGGAGACGATAAATTCCTCGAGGTACTTCTCCAGAACAAACTCTGCTTGATTCTCGTAAGTCTCCCCATCCTCGCTCTTGGCAACTTCTAGCCCCGACCCCTCGACAAGGCTCTGGTATTGCGTTTCATCAATTTCTGCCAAGGTAGGCATGGGAAACACTACCGCACCAAAGTCCTTGTCTCTGGGTTCTTGGTGCCATGTCACAGGAAGGAAAAGACGGTGATCTACATCAGGATTTTTCCCAGCCTTGTAGAATGCTTTTTCTCTGACTGTACCAACGGCTGCGAGTATCTTTCTTCCACGCCGCGCTATAACGACATCGCCAGGCTCTATCTTGTGGCAAAATGACCACACCATATTAGTGATCAAGCCTTTGGTCTGTTGTGGCTTCTCAGGGTAGTGGTGGGCCACGACTTTTGCCAGCTCGTCACGACTCATGCCGGACACATCACCGAACTGAGACCAGCCAATTGAAATGACCTCCTTTTCGATATCAAAGCGCCACACCTTCTCGAAGAAGTCAGCCGGCTGAGAATCTATGGGGGCAATCACCCAATAACGTGGCATCTCGTCTCCTTTTTTTGATCTGGGCTCTTAACGGCTGAGCTGAACCACCGGGTGAAGGCGCCGCCAGGCGGCGTTACCCGGTCAGCTCCAGCTAATGGTCAGCGCGCTACAGTGCACAGTCCCGAGCCTCGTCCAAAGAGTCCGCATATGCAACTCAATCGGATAGGTTTTGGTAGGTGCGCCGGAGCCGCTCATGTTCGTCAACGAGGTCGTCATAGTCCTGCGTAAGGCTAAGGCACCTATCCGCTGCCACCCATTACATACGAAGCCTGCCACTGATTCCAGACGAAAGCTGCCACCTGAGCAGCGACCATAAATCCACACAGTGCGTGATAGCTAGTCTTAGCTTTTAGCTACCCAGTAGATATGCGTGTTCTTGAATCCTCCGCCAAATATGTACGGATTTTGGCAGCCAACAACAGCCGAGCTGCCCATCGACGATTGGGCCCGTCACGAGTTCGCCCACGCCCGCTGCGGCGACCGGCGCCTGCAGGAGCGGCTGATCACCGTCGCCCGTGACTTCGCCGCGCACAGCCAAGCCGATACACCCGAGGCCTGTGGCACACGAGCGCGCACGAAGGCAGCCTATCGGTTTCTGGCGAATCCGAGGGCGAGCATGCAGCAGCTGATCCGTTCGCACGCGCAGGCCAGCGCCGGGCGCTGCCGGCACCACGACGTCGTGCTGGCCGTGCAGGACACCACCACGCTCAACTACTCGGCTCCGACGATCACCGAGGGCCTCGGGCCGATCGGCAGCCGAGCCGACGGGGCGCAGGGGCTGATTGTCCACGACACCATGGCCTTCAGCACCGAGGGCACACCCCTTGGGCTGATCGATGTATATGCCTGGGCCCGGCACTGCGAGGACCGCGGCCTGCGCCGACTCTCTGGTGATTGTTATCTACCATATCGTTCTAACGTCGCAAATCAGCCGCGCGAGGAACGAGCGTCGGCTGAATGGCCTTGTTAGCTCTCCCGGGATTCCCGGACTGCCTCAAGTATGTCTGACGTTGTGGCGGTTGTACTTACTCCAGGCACGTCAAACGGCGACTTCGATTCCCTGGGCTTCGCACGGAGAGAAAACGTGCTACCGTCCTTTCTCCTGATTTCTACCTCTTCGCGCTGGGCCAGGACCAGCAATTTCGACAAGTTCTGCCGAGCTTCAGAGTATGTAAATACCTTCATCACGTTTACTCCAGTACCCTGATCCCAAGTTCTCTCGCCACCTGCCTCATACGACGATCAAGGGTCAATAACGGGCACGATAGTGCCTGAGCGCATTGCAGGAAATATGCGTCATAGGCGTAAATATCTTGATCCAGAGCAAGCTGCAGCGAGCTACGTATATCCGTGGACACTAACCGCACCGGAATCCGTCGGACTGACTTCTCGGCCTCCAGAGCCTCTGAATACGAAAGTTGACGCCGCTTCACCATCGCAGAAAGGGCGTTGCCGATCTCATAGGGCAAAATTTCAGGTGCTAACGCTGACGCGTCGGCCGTCAGCGTGATGATGCGGTCTCTGTCTGGTTCATTCAGTGCAACCGCGAGGAAGATATTAGTGTCAGCGACGATGTCCATACGAACAATGTACAATGGGTTGGCGAGCTTGCCTAGGCCTTGTCACCGGAGTTCGTAAAGTTTCGGTGAGCAGGTAACTATCTCAGCTACAAAGCCGATTAGCGAAGTCACGCCTGAGCGGGTAGAGCCAGATGTCCTTGGTCGGCAGCCTTTGCTTGTGGCTTGTGCTCTTCTTGCCCCGCCCGGTTGTGCGACCCACCCACTGCCAGTTGGCCGCCTTGTAGCAGGTCCCGGTGTGGCGGGGCCATTCGACAAAGGTCTCAAGCAGCACCGGTTGAAAGCCGTAACGCTGCTGCCAATCTAGCGGCAATTGCCGCGCTGCAAGCCCCAGGATTTTTGAGGCAAGCCCACGCACCTGCACCCAGGGCAGGATCAAAAAGCGTGTATTGTTGACCACAAGGGATAGATTGCGCTCGCGTTGCTCGCTGCTCCAGCCGATAAACCGCTCACGGTCGGCGAGCTTCCAGGCGCTGGCTCCGAAGCCGAGCAGCGCGACGAGTTGTTCTCCAGCGTAGACGTTATAGCGGATCTGGTGACCGTCTAATGGCGTGTAGCCTAGGTAGTGATAGCGGGCTATGTACTCATTCCAGCACCGTGATTGCGCCGCATTGCCCTGGACGATATGAAAGGTCGGTTTTGGCATCATGTTGACCGGCGTATTGAGAAGCGGCTGGGGGTCGGTTGCCGGCGTCGGGGGAAACGTGGCGCGCCGACGGCGCTTGCGCAGCCGGGATGGAGGTAGGGTGATCTTCCCCTGCTCGTGCAGTCGCAGCATCGCGACCCGGCAGCTGACATCGCAGAGCCGTCCGTTGGCACCGCGCCAATCCAGGGAACGCCGGAGAACCAGGCGGGTTTACTGTATATCAATCGGTTCATCCCCGCAGGCGCGGGGAACGCATACGAGTAGCAGATTTAATGACTACCGATGACGGTTCATCCCCGCAGGCGCGGGGAACGCCGAGAGTTCAAGCAACAAGGCTGTGCTGAACACGGTTCATCCCCGCAGGCGCGGGGAACGCGGGTTCGCTTTACGTCCTATGCCCCTACCGGACGGTTCATCCCCGCAGGCGCGGGGAACGCTTAATGGCTCTGATGCCACCTAACCAGCCTTTCGGTTCATCCCCGCAGGCGCGGGGAACGCCTCAAATCCTCTATCCGCACTTGCCATCGGCCCGGTTCATCCCCGCAGGCGCGGGGAACGCCTAAAGTAGCGCGCGCCAAACAGCTCCATCGCCGGTTCATCCCCGCAGGCGCGGGGAACGCTCCATTAGTGTATCTCCACAAAGACTCAAGGACGGTTCATCCCCGCAGGCGCGGGGAACGCTTGCCGTGGGACAAGGCTGGTGATCGGTTCATCGGTTCATCCCCGCAGGCGCGGGGAACGCTGATAGACACGGGCATCGTCCGGGCGCCAGGGCGGTTCATCCCCGCAGGCGCGGGGAACGCCGTACACGTCATACGGTGATGAACTGTTGCGCCGGTTCATCCCCGCAGGCGCGGGGAACGCGACCCGTTTCCCTGATCGCCCCGTGCCGTAATCGGTTCATCCCCGCAGGCGCGGGGAACGCGCAAGCAGCGGTGCGCCGTACAACCAGTGATACGGTTCATCCCCGCAGGCGCGGGGAACGCGTCGCGCTTGAAAATCAGCTTTCTACCGGCGAACGGTTCATCCCCGCAGGCGCGGGGAACGCTCTGTAGGCAGGTCGGTGGTTTGCAACTCAACCGGTTCATCCCCGCAGGCGCGGGGAACGCGCCTGCTGTCCGTACTCGCTCGGGTCTAAACTCGGTTCATCCCCGCAGGCGCGGGGAACGCCACTCATCTGACGGCTCACCGCCGCCGGTTATCGGTTCATCCCCGCAGGCGCGGGGAACGCTCTGGCGTGGCTTCAGGGTGTTCCGCGGCAAACGGTTCATCCCCGCAGGCGCGGGGAACGCGCGCCCAAACTCTTGTCGGTATAGACGCGGGATGGTTCATCCCCGCAGGCGCGGGGAACGCCAATGGCGATCCGGCTCATATTCCATGGGCAGCGGTTCATCCCCGCAGGCGCGGGGAACGCTGACGAAGAGCGTGTCCGCGAGCAGCTGAACGCGGTTCATCCCCGCAGGCGCGGGGAACGCAAGCATTGCAGGGACAAGCTCAGCACCCAACTCGGTTCATCCCCGCAGGCGCGGGGAACGCTATTCTTCGCTAGCGCGAATGGTTTCGTCGTCCGGTTCATCCCCGCAGGCGCGGGGAACGCGGATATGTTAGTCTCATCGGAAGATGAGGGTACGGTTCATCCCCGCAGGCGCGGGGAACGCGTCCGGTCGGGCCTCACTAAGACAGCCCCGACCGGTTCATCCCCGCAGGCGCGGGGAACGCTGGTTAGTAGTCTCGGAGGGCGTTAAGGATATCGGTTCATCCCCGCAGGCGCGAGGAACGCGGATTTGCATCGGTTAGCATGTCTTGCATTATCGGTTCATCCCCGCAGGCGCGGGGAACGCTGGAAACCGTAAGATTCAGTAGTCGTCTGTGCCGGTTCATCCCCGCAGGCGCGGGGAACGCTTTGACAGTGCTAAGATTGCTGTCGCTCATACCGGTTCATCCCCGCAGGCGCGGGGAACGCGAGTTACGGCTCGATGGAGGAGGTCGAGTCCGAGGTTCATCCCCGCAGGCGCGGGGAACGCGGTGTTGTGGTCCAATGGTAACGGACACCTCCAATGAGATACGCTAATCTTGGAGAGGAGGTGTTCAAAGATGAAAAGCAAGTCACCCAAAAAGTATAGCCAGCAGTACAAGACAATGGCAGTTAACATGCATCGCGAACAGGGCTATACCAAGACAGAGGTAGCTCGTCGTTTAGATCTTACTCGCGGCATGATTTATCGATGGGAGAGGGAGTTATATCCTGAAGAGTTTCAGAATAACTCAACAAACCACGGGCAAGCCCGAAAACCCTCTGCAGAGCTTGAAGAGGAAAACCGTCGGCTGCGGGAAGAAAACCGTAAGCTGCAAGAAGAAAGGGCGATATTAAAAAAGGCGGCAGCCTTCTTCGCCAACGAGCAGAACTGAAGTATCAGTTTATAGAGGCGGAGAAGGCAAACCACTCGATTTCCTTGATGTGCCGAGTTTTAAAAGCTTCGAGGAGCGGTTATTACGATTGGCTAAAGAAAGACAAATTTGACGCTTACCGCCATGAGCTAATCGAGCTAGTCAAAGATTTGCATGAGAAGAAGCGTCAGCGGCTCGGGAGTCGGCGGATGTCCCAGGAGCTATGCAAACGCGGCTACCAAGTTGGGCGATACAAGGCTCGCAGATTAATGCGTGAAGCGGGCGTAGAGTGCCGCCAAAGAAGACGAGTTAAGGTAACAACGGATAGTAAGCATGGCTATAAATGTGCGCCAAACCTATTGCAGCAACAGTTTGAAACCAGGGAGCCAAATTGCGTTTGGGTTGCTGATATAACTGCAATTTGGACCCTTAGTGGATGGATATACTTGGCTGCAGTTATGGACCTTTACAATCGCCAAATTGTCGGCTGGGCTATAGCCAATAATATGCGTGTAGAATTAACTCTAGATGCTCTTGAAATGGCAATAGAACGCTGTAATCCGGAACCCGGACTGGTGCATCATTCAGATCGCGGCAGTCAATATGCATCCACCATTTATCAAGATAGGTTACGACAAGAAGGAATGATTGCCTCTATGAGCCGCAAGGGCAACTGCTGGGATAACGCGGTTATGGAGCGTTTCTTCGGCAGTCTCAAAAGTGAATGGACCGATCATTGTCGTTACCAGGGATTTCATGATGCCAGCAAAGACATAGCTCAATTTATTGAATGGGAATACAACGCTGGCCGCGGCCATACCAGCTTGGAGGGCTTGGCCCCGGCGGAAGTATGCTGAGGTACGCTGCTAAAATTGGTGTCCGAAATCATTTGACCAGAACACGGCCCCTCGCTTCGGCGGGTGGTTCGGCACAACGGTTCATCCCCGCAGGCGCGGGGAACGCCCAGTCCGTCGATCTTGACAGTGCTAAGATTGCGGTTCATCCCCGCAGGCGCGGGGAACGCATTTCATCTTCGGGCATGGTAAACGTGCCGCTCGGTTCATCCCCGCAGGCGCGGGGAACGCCGATCGAGGCATGAGGAAAACGTTAGCCGAGACGGTTCATCCCCGCAGGCGCGGGGAACGCAAGAAGGCGCAGAGGCGGCGGCTAAAGACGCGCGGTTCATCCCCGCAGGCGCGGGGAACGCGCGCATTAGCGCGCATCACATCGTCTAAGCTCCGGTTCATCCCCGCAGGCGCGGGGAACGCTCAGTTTGCAAATCCAGCAGTGCATTAGCGCGCGGTTCATCCCCGCAGGCGCGGGGAACGCGTAGTGCGACGGCTCCGCGTCGGGGTACTTACCGGTTCATCCCCGCAGGCGCGGGGAACGCCCAAGCCGAAGCTGAGGAGAGCAGCGTCGGAGCGGTTCATCCCCGCAGGCGCGGGGAACGCATTTTGCCAGGAATGCCGGTTAATTGTCGCTGCGGTTCATCCCCGCAGGCGCGGGGAACGCACTTCCTATAACAAGATGATTTAAAAGGCCAAAACGAAAACTCTCGTTCGCACCAAGAAAATCAGCCTTCGACAAAAATGCCAGATTTTTAAAGAACCATGAAAAATCAAAATGTTACCCTTCCGCCTCCGGATCTGGAGCAAAGCGCACCAAACGTAGCCCCTCGTAATCGACTGGTACTCTTCGGTTTTTCCCGCACGTCTGGAACTCGAATCCGGATTCATGGCGACTCGACCACGCCATGACAACATTCCCATCTTCCACCAGGGCGTTGACCTGCTCCCAGATCATTTCTCTCACACGTCGATTCACATCACCGACATAGACGCCGGCCCGCACCTCCAGCAGCCAGATGGCCAGACGCCCCCTCAATCGAGGAGGCACCGCTTCCGTTACAACTACCAGCATAGCCAATGTTACTTGCTCCTGTGGCCGTGGTCACCGATGGATTTTGGCTCAGGAATAGCCGGGGGTTGAGCCTCGGGGGCTGGTGGCGGCGGGTCGATACCGCCGGCCTCCAGTAAATCTTCAATCAAGGGGATAAGCCTTTGCAGCACATGGGTATCCCGAAAGGAATCGCGACAAGCGATGCGTACAGCCCGATCGGGCTGAGCCGGATTCTGCGCTGCAACCCGAAAAGCCGCAGGCACGACGGTCTCGAATTTCACGATGTCGGCGACATCATAGACAAAGCTCTGTGGCTTGCCGGTGTGCAGAAACCCGATAGCTGGCGCATAACCCGCTGCCAGGATGGCGGCTTCACAAACTCCGTAAAGGCACGATGTGGCGGCCGACAAACACTTGTTGACGGGATCGGCGTTATCCCACTCGTTCGGGTCATAGCTCCGCCCTTTCCACTCCACCCCATACTTCTGCGCGAGCACCTTATACATCTTGCGGACTCGCGCGCCCTCGATACCACGCAACTGTTCCACCGAACGACGTTCCGGCGGCTCTTCCTGAAACCGCAACGCATACATCCGACGCACAACCTTCAGCCGGAGCTTCTCGTCTAGGGCCAACCTGGCCTGGTACAGCAACTTGTCCGAACGCGCTCCACCTGGCTGACCTGCTGAATAGAGACGCACCCCGGCCTCGCCAACCCAGATTAGCAGGGTTCCCACTGTTGCGGCGAGCTTGACTGCCGCGTGGGATATACGAGCGCCCGGCTCAAGGAGCAGGCAGGCCACCGAACCCACTGGGATGTGCATCCGCTCGCCATTGACCTCGTCGACGACGACGAAGGCGCCATCACGAACATCCAGCTGACCGCGTCCTACAAAGATCATGGAAACACGATCCTTGATGGGGATAGGTTTGAGTGGAACAAACTCGGTCGTCATTGGCTCATACCCGCCTTACCATCCACATCCCGCAACCAAAGGCGCGACTACGGCCAATACCTTCTGCCAGGGATTGCGCGAAGCGCTCAGGATCGTTCACTGTCAGTATACCCTGGAAATCGACGCTGCTGAAACGGATGTCACGCCCCTTGCGCCGGTGGACATGCTGCTGATAGCCGCTGACTTCGGGGGCGCTCTGGAGTGTGTAACCCGCCTTTTCGGACCTGCCCTTGTTGGCTAGCCAGCTCTGGGCCGCTTCGTCCATGTAGCACCGAATGGCCACCTTGTCGGTCACACCGTTATCCTTGGCGGCCCGCTTCGCATCCATCAGCACGTCATGGTGGCGGGAGTTCTTGCGGCCCTCTTCCCGTTTCGCCACCACCGGATTGGCTCGCAGCTTGAAAGCCAGCTGCTGCCCCGCAGACAGTTTGGGCTCGAACGACTTCACCTCACAGCTGAACAGCTCTGAATCGGCCTGCGGCTCCACCCGAGAAAGGACGTAGAAAAGCGGCAGACCTCGCGGTTTGCCCGACGATGAGTCAAAGGAATGCTCAAACTCCTGGCGGAACAGGAAGGGGCGCTCATCTTCTTCAGTGAAAAGTCGCCACAGCAATTGATGATTACGATAACTGTCACCCTCCAGCACCGGCATCAGGTTCTTAGGTGTCAGCGCTTGGGGATTGATATGGACACGCGAGAGAAACATCACGACTCCTCCCTCGTCTGGTGCCAATGCTCCGAGCGTGAGGCAAACTGCCATCGGCCTCGATGCAATGGCTCGTCATAGGGATAGCGGGTCTCCTGCGGCAGAATATCCCCGGCATCACCTTCCCACGCAAAGCTGACCTCCGCGTCAATTCCCAACCGACGCTTCTCGTCATCCTCCATCTTGGATCCAGTGAACCCGGGGAATTCTTCCGAGAGCGCTTCACGCACGCCTCCGGCACTAACGACACGGGGGTGCAATGGTGCCGCCAAGGGGCAGGATTTGCGGCCGAGATAGAGCATAAAACGAGGGTGGCGCAGGGCCTCGGCCATCTCATCCAGTGTCCACGGCGCCTCATCGGACAGCCGAATAGCCACCACCCAATACCCATCGCTGCGGTACTCGCGAGCCGAAAGGATCGTGTTCAGTTTATCCTTGGCCACCCCCAGCTCGTCGCGGCGGGTCAACCAGACCGCCTTTTTGTCATGACTTGGGACCTGGGCTGTGTGATAGTCACGAAGGAGCGTCCCCGCACTGCACTGCTTGACCGCCAACGTCACATTGTCACGCAATTGTGCCAACGTCGCCTCTTCCTCTCGCCGGATACCCAGTGCGGCGGCGAGGAGACCCAGAATGGCCGAACGGCCCGGGTAGGATGCTGAGGGACGGGTCGGCCCCACAGCGGCTTCCCCCCAGCTCGCCAGAGGGCCGTAAAGCCTGAAAACCAGATAATTCATGGCCAACCTCCTAGTTCTGCACCAGGAATGCCTTCAGTTCATCCAGGCTGCCTTCGCCCGCCACCGCATTCAGGACATAGTGCCCCTCGGCACACGGCCCATAGACCTTCTCGAACGACTCCCTTTGCCCTTCCAGCGCCTTGATGGCGGTACCCGCCTGATCCTGGCCGTAAACGGGCTTGAGGAAGGCGACGGACAACGAGCGTGGCTGCTGGCGGCCCTTTTCGACCAACACATATGAGGCGTAGGCCCGCGACCCAAAGCTGTTCTGCTTACCCTTGGGCGAGACCTTTACGGCAGCCTCGGTCAAGGCGGCGATGGCCTTATCAGCGAGCTCGACGTCACCACTCAGGTTGTCGATGAGCTGGTCGCGGTTGATGCAGACATAGCTGTAGAAAAGCCCCGCAGCGAAACCGGTCTCACCTATATGCCCCGCGCCCATGTCCTCCTCACCAAAGTTCAGGTCGTCTACGGCCGTGAAATAGTCATCCTCCACCGCCACCGGATGGACGGTGATAGCGTGGGCCACCTGACAAGCGGCTTCGACATTGAAGGCAGGGTGAGCGGCCAACATGCGGCCAAACAGGCCGATATCCGCCGCGTGAGGGTTCTTGCGCAACAACTTCAACTCATCTTCGGTCGGTGCGCGCTGCTCCTGGATCAGGGTCGCCACCAGTTCATCGACACCCTGACGCTCTTCGGGGCTGAGGTGGGCCAGCTGCTCAATTTCGGTGCCAGACTTCTGGATCTTCCCGAAGACGTTGGCGATGGCCCGCGCCCATTCCAGGGACTTCTTCTCCGCGATGCCGGCTCCGGTGAGTGCCTCGTACACTTCGGTGCCAAGCCGCTTGGTTCGCGTTCCGACATGACCGACCAAGGCATCCTCGAACAGCTCCGATGTTCGCCACGTCCGTTTGAGGCTCTGGGAAGAGACTCGCAGGCGATCGACGCCCCCCATGCGGGCGGTCTTCGGACGGCCGAGATCATCCCGGTTCAGGTTGGCCGGGGGATAAGAAGTCAGCAAGTGCAGCTGGATGAAAGTGCTCATGGTATTTCTCCTTGTATCAGCGCATTCAATTCGTAGCGGCGGCTTTCTGGTAGCTCGCCAGTTCAGTGAAATAGTCCGTGGCCCAGCGAACCGGTAGCCGTCTGTCGGGTCGGTAGTCGGGATGACCACTCTTCTCCCGGTGCCATTGCATGATGTTGTCCGCCAGGGAGAGAACGTGAACCTTTTTACCGAGCAGAGCTACGGCGCGGCGCAAGCGACGCTGCAACTCCTCGAGATCGTGGCTCTGTTGCAGCTGCTGGAAGCGCAATTCGCTGACACGAGGTTTCCCGGTCTTCTCCACCTGGGAGCCCATGGCGGCAGCAAAGGACTTCTGTTGATCCATCTCCCGGACTTCGGCCAGCACCGCCGCGACACAGCCCAAGGCGGGCATGTTTCGAGGGGCCTTCAAGTTATCCGGCACCGCAAACCAGAGCAGACGGAACCCCTCTGTCAGCAGCGCGTCATCCGGGGTCTTGGCACGGCGCAGGGCCGGGCGTACCGCCGTGGAGAACGCCGGAAGGCCACCTTCTCCATCCGCCTCAACGGCCCGTGAAACCCGCTGCCACCATTGATAGACCGAGGATCGTGCCTCTGCCTCCCTCAGCACTTGATAGTTGATGTTCGATCTGCTCATGCCTCCTCCTTCGCTGCTTTGTCCTTACTCTTGCCCACGCCTTCCTCCATCCCGGCCCAGGTACGAAGAGTCTTCATGGTCTTGTTCCTCCAAAGCCTCTTCCCCAGTTCGTTACGAGCCGCCACGATCCGCTTCATGTCGAGGGCCTCGGCGTCCCCAGCCAATGACAACTCATCAAAGAGCTCCAAAGCTGTCTCATAGAGAGTCATGTGCCACCGACGTGCCACGTCCTCGGGCATGAACGCGCCATCCTGTTCGGGAAGTCGCTCCGCCAGCTGGTGGAGGTGGCTGTAGAAAGCCGACTCGGTACCTTCCCAGAACCGCTGGTCGATGAAAGAGAAATCGCCGGAAGCGTCCTTGGGTCGGCTGTACCACGCCGATTTGACCGTGCTGCGCAGCAACCAAGCTGCATCACTGGCCGCCTGCACCATGGCGTCGATCCATTCCAGGAAACGGTCACGCAGCCCCTGCTCTTTCGGGATGGCCAACAGCGGCATATAGGTGGCGTACCAGCCACGGGCCTTCATGTTGTCCATGTCGTACCCAAAAACCCAGAGCCGGGCGTGTTGGCTCACGCTACCGAAGTCCCGAAGTGCCTCCGCTTTTTCCTGGTAGTCGAGCACAACGCGGGCCGGGAGATTCTGATGGTTCCGGGTATCCTCAAGGACCAGCGCTTCCCAGTGGCGATAACCCAATCCACCTTGCTGTCCCTTGGTGGAGAGCGGAGGCTCGTCAGGCTTCTTGGGATCCTGACGGTAAGGGGTCAAGGGGTGGACCCAGGCCCCACCGTAGTTGTGTCCGTAGTTCTTGGCGCGCACCTCCCGGACCACCTCCGTGGTCTCGGCACCGCAGACCTGACAACGACACTCCGCCTCTTCTTTATGCATACGGAAGCGACGCGGCATGGCCCAATAGGCGTGGAGGGGATGGACCTCTTCCGGGGTAATCTCGGTGCCGGCCTGCTTGCTCACCCGCGTCGCGGCCAGCCACGGAAAGACGCTGCCATCGGTAAAATCAGGCTCCCCCCCACCCAGATCGTCGGCGTTCAGGACATTCAGCCAGAGCTTCTGCCAAAGTGGAGCTTGGGAATCATCCGGCAGCACGAGGGTCGTCAGCGGACCTCCGCCCCGCAGCCCCGTGCGATAGCCGGATCCCCCTGCAGGCGCATTGACCTGCATGGTGAACAAGGCAAGGGAAGCACAACGCGGGCACATCGCTTCACCAAAACCACGCTTGATGAAATGGTCCGTGTTGAACTTGATCCCCTGATCGCCGGGGGCCTCGATCAGCAGGCTGGCCACTGAAGCGGACCGGGCATCTTCCATGGGATCCAGTTCCTGCATAAACAGGGGGGCATCACCGAAGGCGTTGAAGGCATGCCGCACCCGGGCGAAATGCTCCTGCAGCTGCTCGGCAGTGGGCGGATCGGCCCACCACGCCTGCCACTCCTCGAGATCATCCGGTGGGCACGTGGTCTGGAGAAGCCCGATCAGGAACTGCCATGCCGCCCCGTGGAAGTCGGCTCGAGGTGGTGCCAAATCCACTACATCCTCCCTGGCCAACTCGCAGGGAGGGCCGTATTCGATGGCCCCGCTCCGCAAGCGGAACGGAAGCCACGGTTCGTCGATCAGATTCATTCCAGACCTCCATAGTCCCGCCTCAGGGCTCCTATTGTCTTGTCAGCCCTTGCAGACCTGCCATTTGGGTTGACTACCTTGACCGACCCTTTGGGCAAACCCTTCTCTCGCTCCATCTTCCTGAGCAGCGTTTCTACCGTACAATCACTTCGAGTCCTGCTATTCATGCGTTAAAACCTACTAGCTTTGGGTTGCTTCCGGCGGACTACTGCACCGGCCTACGAGGTAAGGTAGTACCTTGAGCGAAACAAGTCAATGCTGTGTGGTACTGTGCAAAAAACTGCGCTTTCAATTTTTGATAGAATGACGGCTCCTTAGTGTTCCTCGTTCTCATTCGAGGATGAACCGCTGTGCGGTACCGTGCCAACGGTTGATGCTTCTTGTTCCCCGCCTTTGCGGGGAATCACTGCGCCCAGCAAGCTATCGTACGCTGCATGATTGGCCGCCCTTTCATCTGCGGGCAGCCAGAAGCGTGCGTACCTCAATGAACGTACTTCCTCCCGAAGGAGTTCAATCTCGTGGCCCAACTCCTCCGGTAGTGAGGGCAGTCGATCCGCTTGGCTCTTGCGCAGCTGCACCGTGCTCATGGCCCACGGATGCGCGGTGTCGCTGTTCCAAGGCTTCACGCGCTGGTTCTCATCCACCCGGACCAGCACGACCTGAACCGATGGTTCGTCGGACAGGCGGGTGCCGATCTCCTCGTCATCGCTCCAACCACCCTCCACGCTCTTGCCGGAGTACCCTTTGCTCAGATCCAGCACGTTGAAGCCCGCCATCGAGCGGTGGCTCAACTGTTCGGCAAGGGCCTCATCGCTGGCCCTCTGCAGGCCCTCAGGCACGTCGACCTCAGGGGCGTAGACCGCCTCCAGCAGCAAGCGCGCCTCGGCGGGCAGACGAATGGCCCCGCGCTCACGCAGAACCCTCATGGTCAGCCACAGCATGCCGAAATCAGGGTAGACGTAGCTCGTTCCGATCAACGCCCGGCGCACCCACTCAGCATCGGGCTCGTCATTCCACTCCGGGGCATGAACATGGAAGACAGGGGATTCCCGTTGATCTGTTCCACTCAGCAGCAAGTCACCATCAGGTGTCCGCGCATGTCGATAAAGGCGCCCGGCACGCTGGATCAGCAGTTCGACCGGAGCGAGGTCACTCACCAGGACATCGAAGTCCAGATCCAGGCTCTGCTCGACGACCTGAGTCGCAATGAGCACACGACCGGCCCGCTCCGCATTCCCCGACTCCTTGCCGAACAGGCGCAGGGCGTCGTTCTCGATGCGCTGGCGATCACCCATGGTGAAGCGCGCGTGAAATAGCAGCGCCTTGTCGGGCTCGGGGAGGGACTCCCGCAGCGCTTGGTAGGCCCCGATGGCGTCATCAACGGTGTTGCGTATCCAGCAGGCACAACGTCCCGAGCGCGCCGCTTCGACCACCCGGCTCAGAGCCTCCTCCTCGCTGTGAACGAAGTCTACGGGAAGATCACGTTCGCTGGAGGTGCGTGCCGCAACCGGCGTCTCGTCCAATCCTTCGGAATACAGGTGGGTCGCCAGCGGGAAGGCCTCCGACGCCGGTTGCAGTGCCTGTCCGCCTTCTCGCCCTCGCTGCCAGGCTTCCAGAAACCTCCTTCGCATCGACTGCGGAATGGTGGCCGACAACAAGATGGCGCTCCCGCCATGGCGGGCATGGGCCTCCAGCAACCGCTCCAGCAGCGTTCCCGTGTAGGTGTCGTAGGCGTGTACTTCATCAACCACCAGCACCTTGCGGGCGAGACCCAGCAATCTGAGGGACTGGTGTCGTCGGGGCAGCACCCCGAGCAGGGCCTGATCCACGGTGCCTACGCCCACATCGGCCAGCAGGGCCTTCTTGCGGCTGTCCGCCAACCACTGGCTGCACTGGGCAAGGCCTCCTTCATCATCCGGCGTGTAGGGCGTATCGGGGGCCATTTCCGGAAGAATGGAGCGCGTAAAATCGTCGCGAAGCTGCCGCGCGCCATGCGCCAGAACGAGCGAGGGTTGGCTGTCGCGGGAATAAAAGTCGCGGTATACCGCCCCTACTCTCGTGTACATGGCGTTGGAAGTCGCCTGCGTGGGCAAGGCGAAATAGACGCCATTCCTATGCCCCGCCGCCAGCAGACGATGGGCGAGCGTCAGCGCGGCCTCGGTCTTCCCTGCACCGGTAATGTCTTCCAGTAGGAAGAGTTGCGGTCCATCCGCCAACGGGACGCTCTCCGCCCAGGATTGCAGTGGAGCCGGTTCAAATCCGAACATCTGCGAAAAGCCCGGGAACGCGACCATCTCCTTATGCCCCCGCAAGCCACTGCGTTCAACGACTTGCTCTGCACCCGGGAGCGCATACTCATGCCAGTAGGTTGCCAGCGGCATCGACTCGGCGCGGTGCCCGAACACGCTCTGATCGGACCCCAACCAGTCCGCCAGGACCCCGAAACCCGCCAGCTCCCAGCTTGCAGGTTTCAGCACATGATCCCGCCAATGCTTGTCGCTGAGCTGCGCATGCGGGAACGAAGGCTCCAGCAATGCGGCAGCATCTTCCACGAAACCCCACGCGGCCGCCTTATCCTCCGGGCTGAACGCTAAATCAAGCGCCGCCTTCTCCATGTCGACCGGTTTACCGTGGTGGCCGAAGGCCACGCTGAGCCAGAAGGCGAGCGATTGGCGCCCGGTAAGTTCAGAGGGAGCATCCAGCCATTCGTTTCCGGTTTCGGGATTACGCAGACATTCCTGCCCATAGTGTTTCCAGTACGCGAGCGCCAACGCATCATGGCGGCTCCTGTAGACATAACGCGGGTCCGGCTCGACCAGATCGACTCCATCAATCGCTGCGAGGCTCTGAAAGGAGCGAGCGAACTTGCCAAGATCGTGCAACGCGAGAGAGAAGACTAAGAGACGCCGGAAGACATCGGGGGCCATTTGAACTGCGGCGGAGAATCTCTCCAGCAGCTCTTCATCCGAATCCAGCAGGTACTTACCTGTTGCCGCAACATCGAGGGCGTGATAAGGCAGAAGATGGCAGGCATCCCAGCCAAAGCCCCTCTCTTTCGGGATCTTGGCCCAGTAGCGAAAATAGGCTGGCAAGCTTTCCATCACTGCTCCTCAACCGACCACTTTTTCTAGATAATCTGGCGACGCCCACAATAGCGGGAAGTTTTTATAGGCGCCCAGTACCGCACTATAATCGCCTATCAGGGATCCCCATAACCAATCAGGATGTTGTTATGTACATTCCAGAGTTCAACATTACCCTGCCAGGCTGGCTTCATGAAATGCTCAGCGGCGAGCTGCAGCAGCTGCCAGGAGATGAGGCGCAGATGCGCTTTGTGATTTCACTAGCAATAGAGAACATCCGCCAAGAAAGCGGTGGCCCGTTTGCTGCCGCGGTTTTTGACTCATCGGGTAATCTGTTGGCGCCGGGACTGAACCTGGTTACTAGCCTGCACTGCTCCATCCTGCACGCCGAAATAATTGCCCTGGCACTAGCTCAGCAGCGCATCGGCAGCCACGACCTAAGCGATGCCGGCAGATCACACCACACTCTAGTGACCTCTGCCGAGCCATGCGCCATGTGCTTAGGGGCCATCCCCTGGTCAGGGGTCTCGCGGGTCGTCTTTGGGGCCCTGGATGCTGATGTGCGCGAGATCGGGTTCGACGAAGGCACCAAGCCCGATCACTGGAAAGAAGCCCTAGCGACTCGAGGCATAGAAGTACGCGGGGAAGTGCTGCGTAGCGAAGCCGCTCGTCTCCTCCAGGCCTACTCAGAGAAGGGCGGCCCACTCTACTAGTCAACTCAAGTTGGCTATGCCATGCGGTCTCTATATTTGCCTAGTAAAAGCCAACCATGGCGTTGACCCCAAGAACAACCCCAAAAACCAGGCTATTGGAGACGAAGTTAAGCGCGCTAACAAAGAAAACCGCCATCGAGAACTCGCGGCCAGAGGAGGTGGAGTTGCCCGAGCGTGAGTAAAACAAAATAGCTATGCCGCTAAGCAGGGCCAGCGCAGCCATGATGATAATGGCCAAGGTGAAGACGAACATATGGCTCTCCCGTTGTCAGTTTAGGCTGCACCGTGTAGTGCTGTATCAAGTTAGCAAGAATCACGAGATCGGGAAAGAGCAACGATAAGGAACCTCTAGAAGATCCCCACTAAGCCTAGCCGCCTCGGTGCGGAGGTCTTATCGCCAGGGACGGCGCCATGAAACCTCAAGGGTTGAATTCACGGCGCCGTCCACTTCGCGGCAGCCAGAGCCCCCCAGCGGGGAGCACATTGCAGAGGCTCCTAAGCGGCGCCTCTAACGGAAGATATCTTTCGTTATAGCCGCATACCAGGCTGGAGCGAAATCAGCCTCACGGGCACGGAAGCCACGCGACTCGTCAGCAGGACTTAGTCCGCCAGCCCCTTCCACAGAATGTATCTCGCCATCCCTGTGCTCAAAGACATGGGCCACAGTGAAGCCCCAATCGGGTGCTGCAAGGCTGTAACAGGTGTTTACCGTCGTCGGCTCCATCTGTTCACGACCCATGAGCGAATTGATAATCGACACCGCCACAACTTTGGCATGGTTATTGGCTACGTGGCCGGACTTAGGCATCGGGTCGGCGACACAAGCATCACCTATAACATAGACATCGTCATGGATCTTCGACTCAAAGGTGACTTGATCAATAGGGCACCAGCCATCTGCATCTGTCAGGCCCATCTGCTGAGCTATGCGACCGGCCTTCTGCGGCGGCACAACATTGATTACATCACCCTTATGCTCCTGTTCACCGCCATCAGTGAAGACCTTGCGCTCACTCACAGAGACACGGGACAAGGACCCTCCCTCTTCAGCCGGTACCCATTCGATCATATCGCCATATAGCTCCTTCCAGGCCTCTTCGAACAGACCCTGCTTAGAGAAGGAATCCTTTTCATCAAGGACCAAGATTTTCGATTTAGGTTTGTTCTCCTTAAGGTAATGGGCTACTAGGCTAGCCCGCTCGTAGGGACCGGGAGGGCAACGGAATGGATCGGGCGGCGCGCATAGAATGAATGTCCCGCCATCCTCCATCTCCAGTAACTGCGAGCGCAAAACAGCGTACTGCTTACCGCCTTCCCAGGCGTGCGGGATAGCCTCTACGTCAGCAGAACTAAGGCCTTCAATATCGCCATAATCGAAGTCAATGCCTGGAGCGACAACCAATTTATCGTAGGAAATATCGCCGCTGTTCTCTGTTTTTACCTGATACCCAGGGGCATCGAGATCGATTGCCTTATC
The DNA here is from genome assembly GCF_002356555.2 of Halorhodospira halochloris. Taxonomy (NCBI): domain Bacteria; kingdom Pseudomonadati; phylum Pseudomonadota; class Gammaproteobacteria; order Chromatiales; family Ectothiorhodospiraceae; genus Halorhodospira; species Halorhodospira halochloris. The sequence continues at coordinate 748,703 of NZ_AP017372.2, read as the reverse complement.
GTGGATGACCTGCACGCCGTGGCGGTACTCCAAGGCGCGGTAGTCGTGACGCAGGGTTTCAAGATCACGGAAACCGCCCAGATACCAATTTCCCCCGAAGCAAGTATAGTAGGCCCGCTTCGGTTCAATTAGGGTAACCTCCAGGTTGGGCTCATAGAGCTTGAGGTATTTTGCTGCCGAAGCACCCCCCGGGCCACCGCCAACAACTACAACGCGCGCGGCGTCACCACTCCTGCTAGGTTTAGGCGCAGCACAACCAGCCATGCCCGCAGCAGCCGTTATCCCCCCGGCGCCGGCCAGCTTAATAAAATCACGGCGGGAAAGCGCACGATTACTCATCATCGACCTCCCCTGGCCACTCCATGTTCGCTAAATATGCGGCCACCTCACGGATGTCCTCATCGCTATAGCCAGTCGCATGGCGGTCCATGACCGTAACTCCGTCGCCATTGTCTTTAAAATCCTTGAGCATGGCGGCCATCTGCTCCTCACTAAAACCGCTGATCGGAGGCATGCTTTTTATCCCCTCACCGGTGCGATCGTGGCAAGAAAAACAGCTATAGGCGATCATCTGCGCTCGCGTAATCTCACCACCTTGATCAGCCTGCCCTGACTCGGCCGCGCCTACTGCACTCCAGGCGAGCAGCACTGCTGCCCCACCGGCTGCTCCTAAACTTAAGCCAAATCGCAACTTATTAAACATAAACGCCACTCCCCTCCTGTATTATTGATATTTATCATTAAAACACTCCCTGATAGCACTTTAGCCTAATATTCACTCTAGGAAAAGCATATCTTTATACCCAAATTGGGATAGACCAAGGAGCCCCTGAAACCTTCCCCTGAGGCCAATTGGCTGCCCCGAGTGTGGAGGTCTTGGCGCCAGGGATGGCGCCATGAAGCCTCCAGGGATGGAGTCACGGCGTCCTCCACGCCGGGGCAACCAATTGGCTCAGGGGACGTCCTAAGGGCGCCTACTAGAGAGGCTGCCCCCTCACCTTGATTAACACCCCCTGCTAAACTATGCTCATCGCGCGCGCGGCGCTTATGAACCGGTCGTCACTCCCGCCGTAAGCAGAGCTGCAAATTTCAGACCAATTATCGCAGACGGCCTATCTGTCAGCATAAGGAGCATAACCACCCATGCCCGATCAGCTTCTAACCGGCAACGAGGCGGTAGCGCAGGCAGCACTAGATGGTGCTGTTGCACTCGGTACCGGCTACCCCGGCACCCCTTCAACAGAGATCCTTGAGCGTTTCGGCGCCCTCGGTGGCCGCGCTCAGTGGGCCCCTAATGAAAAGGTAGCCCTGGAAGTAGGGCTAGGTGTCGCCTACGCCCATGCCCGAGCCCTTGTAACCATGAAGCACGTCGGGCTTAACGTCGCCGCAGATCCACTGTTCAGCGCCACCTATACCGGCGTTACCGAGGGTTTGGTTATTGCTGTTGCCGACGATCCAGGCATGCACTCAAGCCAGAACGAACAGGATACGCGCCGTTACGCCGAGGCAGCCGGCGCCCCCATGCTCGAGCCGGGAGACTCTCAGGAGGCGTACGACTACACCCTGGCGGCATTAGATGTTTCCCGTCGCTACCAACTCCCGGTGATACTGCGTCTAACAACCCGGGTGTGTCACTCCAAAACCCGGGTCCGCACCCGCGACCAGCTAATGCCAGCGCCAGCGCCTCACTATGAGCGCGACATACCCAGCCGAGTCATGATCCCCGGCTATGCCCGCCCTGCCCATGTCCGCCTGCGCGAGCGTTTAAAGGCGTTAGCGAATTCAGATCAACCCGGCCAATTCCTCGTCGAGGAAGGTGAGAGTAGCGAACTAGGCATCATCGCCAACGGCATCGCTGCGGTGCATGCACGTGAGGCGGCACCTGAGGCACGTATTCTCAAGCCCGGCTTAACCTATCCGCTACCGATCGAAGCGATGCGCAAATTTGCTGCCCAGGTCAAGCGCTGTGTAGTAGTTGAAGAAGGCGACCCGGTGCTCTACACAGCGCTGCGGGCAGCCGGTATAGATGTTGAAGGCAAGGCCGAACCATTTCGCTTCGGTGAGCTGACCGTCGATCGGGTAGCCAAGATACTCACTAACGACCACTCCCCCGACCCCGAGCCAGCTGCACCTCCCAAGCCGCCACGACTTTGCCATGACTGCCCACACCGCCAAGTCTTCCAGATCCTGTCCAAGCATGAGTGCATCGTTGCCGGGGATATCGGCTGTTATACCCTCGGTGTAATGCCACCCTTCGAGGCCATGGACACCTGCGCCTGTATGGGGGCAGGGATCACCATCGGCCTCGGCCTGCGCCATGTACTAGCCAAGGATCAAGCCCGCCGTGTGGTAAGCGTCATCGGCGATAGCACGTTTGTACACACCGGTCTGCCGGGTATTGCGGAGATGGCCTACAACCCCCCGCCGACCGGTCACGTCGTTATCATTGTCGATAACGACACCACCGCCATGACCGGCAAGCAAGAGCACCCCGGAACCGGGCGGCAACTCAACCATTTACCGGCAGCGAACAAACTCAACTACGAGGCCATTGCCCTGGCACTGGGAGTCACTAATGTCCACGTAGTCGATCCAACCGATGGCAGCGGTGAATTCGAGCGCCTTCTCCAAGATCGACTCGCGGCAGAAGAGTTATCTATCATCGTTGCTCGTAAGCCATGCCCACTAGCCCTGAAAGGGCTGGCCAAGCTCAATCAAGCCTCTCCTAGCGACGGATCAGAGCAGAAATGACTGTGCCCAATCAGGTAACCAACATAGTTATAGCCGGACTCGGCGGGCAAGGCATAGTAACCGGTTCAGACATCCTCTCAGGAGCGCTGTTCAAAGCCGGCTACGATGTTAAAAAGAGCGAAATACACGGCATGAGCCAGCGCGGCGGGTCGGTATGCAGCGATATCCGCTTCGGTAGGCGGGTCAACAGCCCGATGGTGCCAGCGGCAAGCGCCGACTTTTTGGTTATCACCGAGAGCACCCAGATCGAGCCCAACCGCCACCGCCTGCATCCCAAGGGGCGCATGATAACCCCTGATGATGTCCCCTTTCTCTTCCAGGATGACGACCCCAAAAGCGCTGCTTACGCAGCCCGCATGATCAACGTCGCCCTGCTCGGGGTGCTCAGCGCCCACTTGCCGATTGAGGAGGAGGTCTGGCTGGAGGCAATACGTGCAGCGCTTTCACCGCATCTGCACGATATGAACTGTCGCGTATTCCTCCATGCACGCAGGATTGAGCAGATAATCAACGGCCTGAATTCGACCGAAGGTGTTGCCTAACGGGTGACATAGATTACTCATTACCCAACATAAAACACCCACATCCACAGTAACCGGGGAGCCAGACATGCTTGAGCGACGTATGGATAACTCCACCAAACAGGCTTTCAATGTAGCCAGCGCACCCGACTACCTCCCCCTGCCCCAACTCCGGGCCCTCCAGCTTGATCGCCTGCGGGCAATAGTCAAGCGCACTTATGAGCGAGTCTCACTGTTTAGGCAGCGTTGCGATGAACGCGGCATCAAGCCTGATGACATACGGCAGCTCGAAGACATCAGACACCTACCGTTTACGGTCAAAAACGACCTGCGCGAAACCTACCCCTACGGTCTCTTTGCCAGCCCCATGGAAGAGATTGTCCGGTTGCACGCCTCCAGCGGCACCACCGGCAAACCCATAGTGGTTGCTTATACGGAATCCGACATCGCGCTCTGGGCTCACGTCATGGAGCGCTCATTCGCAGCCTGTGGGGTACACCCCGGCGATATCGTCCAGAACGCCTATGGCTACGGTCTATTTACCGGTGGCCTCGGTGCTCACTATGGCGCCGAAGCCCTGGGCGCCACGGTTATCCCTATATCTGGCGGTCAAAGTGACCGGCAAATCATGGTCATGCGCGATTTTGGCGTAACTGCCTTATGCTGTACCCCGAGTTACTTCCTGCACCTGCTCGAACGCGCCGATGATTTGGAGGTCGACTGGCAAAATCTGCCCCTGCGCGTAGGCATCTTCGGTGCTGAGCCCTGGACCGATAATATGCGCCAACGCATCGAACAGCAAAGCGGCATCCGCGCTTTCGATATCTATGGGCTCTCCGAGATCATTGGCCCCGGGGTTGGTGTCGAGTGCACCGAACAAGACGGACCACACATCTTCGAGGACCATTTCTATCCTGAAGTTATCGACCCAGAGAGCGGCGAAGTGCTCGCCGACGGCGAGGAGGGTGAGCTGGTGCTGACCACCCTAACCAAGCAGGCTATGCCTATGATCCGCTATCGGACTAGGGATATCACCTCAATTCACACAGCTACTTGCGCTTGCGGTAGAACTGTCCGACGCATCAAGAGGATTGGCCGGCGCAGTGACGACATGCTCATAATCCGCGGGGTCAATGTCTTCCCGTCACAGATCGAGACGGCTTTGCTGCAAGTTGAAGGCACAATGCCCCACTATCAGATCGAACTCAGCCGCGAACAGGGCCTGGACCAACTGGAGGTTGCCGTAGAGGTCAATCAGGATATCCTCAGTGACACAGTACGCGGCATGGAGGAGTTGCACCAGCGCATTGCCCAAGCCATTGAGCGAATCATCGGAGTTCGTGCCACAGTGAGGCTGGTCGAGCCGCAGACCTTGCCCCGCAGCGAAGGCAAGGCTAAGAGGGTAATCGATCGGCGCGAGCAGTAAACCTTGGTAAAGGACTTGAGTGGTTTGCAGGGCTCGCGAGTATCGTGGATTAAAGAGGTGCACATATGAAGATTCAGCAACTTTCTCTGTTCCTGGAGAACCAACCGGCCCATTTAAAGCATCCGTGTGATGCCCTAGCAGCAGCCGGGATAAATATTCGGACCCTCTCGCTGGCCGACTCCGAGCAGTTCGGCATCCTCCGCCTGATCGTGCCGCAGTGGCAGCAGGCAAAACAGGTGCTTGAAGAGGCCGGCTGCGCGGTACGGGTCGATGAGGTAGTAGCACTGGAGATCAACGATGAGGTTGGTGGCCTAGCCAAGGTGCTAGGCACTCTCGAGAGCGGCGGTCATAACATAGAGTACATGTACGCCTTTACCTCCGGACCTAGCGGCAAGGCGATCATGATAATGCGCTTCAACGATACCGACGGTGCCATTACCACCCTGGAAGGGGCACAGATAAATGTGCTCGACTCAGTATCGCTTTTCGAATAGGGCTCGGTCAGGTTCAAGGCTTTAAAACGGAGAAAATAGCATCCATATACTGTCAGGAGAGAGTAGGTTGGACATTAGAGGAGAGCCTTCAGTATGAAGCGGGTGTTTCTGTTTCTAGCAACAAACCTGGCTGTAATCGTCGTGCTCGGGATAGTCTTGAACATACTGTTCGTATTCCTGGGCATACCGGGCATCCTTGATGCACAAGGACAAATCAACATCGCCGGATTGATGCTGTTTGCCGCGCTGTTCGGTTTCGGGGGATCCTTCATATCCCTGGCAATGTCGAAGTTCATTGCTAAAAAGTCCATGGGGGTTCAGATAATCAGCACCCCCGACGGCGGGGTAAACACCGCATCACTTGACCCAAAACTGCAGCGGGTTGTGCAAACCGTCAAGCAACAAGCCAAACGCAAGGGTATCGGCGAACCGGAGATAGGCGTTTTCGACTCGCCCACCCCGAACGCCTTTGCCACCGGTGCACGTCGCGACAAGTCACTGGTTGCAGTAAGCACCGGCCTGCTGCAGAACATGAGCGATGATGAGGTCGATGCGGTACTAGGCCACGAAGTCAGCCACGTTGCCAACGGTGACATGGTGACGCTGGCGCTTATTCAAGGCGTAGTTAACACCTTCGTTATTGCCTTAGCCAGAGTAGTAGGCGTCATGGTTGATCGCCATGTATTCGGTAATGAAGATGGCTACGGTGTTGGCTACTTTGTAACCTCCATCATCGCCGAGATAATCTTCGCTATCCTGGCTTCAACCATAGTCATGTGGTTCTCACGCCAGCGCGAGTTCCGCGCCGACAGCGGCGGTGCCGCACTGACCAGCCGGGAAGCAATGGCCAACGCCTTGGGCCGTCTAAAGGCCATGCAGGATGCCCCCGAGGATATGCCATCTTCGATGCGCGCCTTCGGCATCCGCAGCGGCGGGAGCTCATTCGGCAGGCTGTTCATGTCCCATCCGCCGCTTGAGGAGCGCATCGAGGCACTGCGCCGCGCCGCTTAATAGCGGGTTGCGAGGCCTGCTAAAGGGAACCTCTAAAACCTCCCCGGGGCCATCATCTGCCCCGGTGTGGGGGGCGCCGTGAATCCGTCCTTGGAGGCTTCATGGCGCCAAGACCTCATTACTGGGGCAGATGATGGCCCCGGAAGTTTTTAGAGGCGCCTTACACGGCCTGCCAAGCAGACTTACTCCACCCGACAAGGACGAGAAAAGGGGCAGAAACTGGGGCGCCATCCCCATTCTGCCCCTTCTTTGTTAATCGCTTGCCTCTTTCTCGCTTTGCTCAGCCAGCTTTCTTAAATACTGCTCAGCGTTACGAATAACATCCGGTTTGCCCCGCTTTGCCTTGCCCTGGCGCCAGACCGAACGATCAATCAAACCAATTTTAGTCCGCACCTCTAGGACTCTGCAGTGACGGGGCATAAAGCGAAAGCTGACCAACAGGGCAAGCCCTGCAACAAGGATAAAGACACCAGAGAATATCGCCAGTAGCGGGGTATCGACAAAAACTACTACCGAGGCTGGTGAGGCAATGAATATTAGAATCAAGATTATATAGAGGGCTACTTTTCTATACCCATCTTTGTATTCAAAGATATGGAATTTGTCCTCATCAACCTCGACTGCCTTTATGTTGGCAACCCTGAATGCATTAGCTGGAGTCCTTACCCATTCGCCCTGGACAACCAACTCTTCTGGCAATTCACTTGAGTCAGTCTTGCTCATACTATTCCCTTCCCAATCCAATCCGCGGTTACCAAAAACTGCCGGTATATTAACACACGCCGCCCTCTTCAACGGTTAGAGGGACAGGCACTTTCAGACGCCTTTAAAAACTCCCTGCGGTGCCATTAGATGCCCTGGTGTGGAGGACGCCGTGAATCCATCCCTGGAGGCTTCATGGCGCCATCCCTGGCGCCAAGACCTCCACACCAGGGCAGCTAATGGCACCGCAGGGAGTTCTTAAAGGCACTCTCTAGAAGAGGCACCACACCACAGGGGGACAGGTGCCCAATACGGGGCCATAGGGGGACAGGCACTTTGGGAGAGCTGGAAGAGTGCCTGTCCCCCTAGATTAAAGGTAGACACATAAGCCGCGACAGGCCAATATGCAGAGATTGGGAAGTTACCCGCGCCCCAGGGAAAATTGCATGACTGACAGTATTGATGAACAGCAAAAACTCAAGCTCCGCCTGGAGCGTCTTGACCAAGCCTGCCACCGCCTCGCCCAGACCTCTTCTTTCGCCAAATTCACCCACAGCTCAGAAGTTATCGAGGCAGCACGTCGGGCGCTCAACGACCCAGGAGGCGCGGCTGCTGTCTATCAACGCATAGGCGAACTGACGGATGCTGGCATATTCTCCGGGAGTGACTGGGAGACCCCGGAAATACTCCAACCGGAGATGGCTGCTAACACCCTTAAATTGAGTAGTGACCACACGCTTATCCTCGAGTGCCTGAGCGAGTTGCGGCTGCTGGCCATTCTTGAGGGTGAACTGCCGGCTGAAAGAATCTCTGTGCAGGAGGCGAAGAATTTCCTGGCTCGAGTACTAGCCCTGAATATTCATCTGATCTTTGGCGAAACTGGTGAAGCAGAGCGAGTCAGGCTGGGCCGTAATATTGAGCTGGTTCGCCAGCATCAAAGCTTTATCCTTGAACGGGTCGGCTTTGATGCCGTTGTCGAAGAGCTAATCACCGAGATTTGGCGCATACTGCAACAGCGCCCCATCCAGATCGAACATGTCAAGCTGATGATCACCAACGTCGCTGTCTACCTCAACAGCGACCACCCCGGAGTGCCGATTGCCAGCACCCGCGGCGCTGAGCGCTTGATAAGCGCCCTTTATGGCCCCACCCGCGGCTGCCACGAAGACCCCGGCCTGGATGTCTTCGCTGAGCGGATCACCAGCATGGATGAGCAGACCCTGCGTAACGAAGCCCTGGGTTTTGGGCGCTCCATGCACGATACCGGACTGGTCTCACCCTACCACGCGATCTTTTTACGCTATATAACCGATCACTACCCCGACCTAATCCCAGCCACTTTAGGCCTAAGCAGCACCGGTGTCGAGGTGCTCGGCTGCTTCAGCGAGCTGATCCACCGCCTGATTCGTGAGGCCGTTTGGCCCCAAACCGCCCAGTCCATTCTCGGCCTAGCTGGCCTGATCGAACGCGGCGTCCTCTACAACTCCCCCGTGCCACCATCGCTGTGGCGGCAAATCCATCTTGAGCTCTGCCCAGCTGCCCAGCAGCGCCTTAACCAGCTCGCTAACCCCCTAGCCGATGATGCAACAGGGCCCACCGCACGGGTTCGCTTGCTCGCTGGGGTCATCAACATCCTCGGTCACCCACTCGGGGTTGGCCAAGGCAATAACCCCACCTGCCAATCAGCCCGAGCACTTTCCATGTGGTCGACTAACGATCCGGATTATCTGCTCCAAGTGATCGCCTGGGCGGCAAGGGATAACGACGTTATCTCGCATTTCGAGGGGCGCGAACTCTCCTCTGCTAAACTGCTTGAGGCCCATCAGCCTGATGAGCTGACCGACGTAGATCCGGTTTCAGCGGTGGCCGTGCCTCATCTTGATGTAATCTATATGGAGATGGGCAGACGCTGTATCGGGCGCGGCGAAGACCCCCACCGCTGGGTTAATATGGAGTTCCATGGCTGGTGGGTTGGCCGTGGCTTTGCCATTGCCGTCGATGTGGCAAGTGGTAACCTGCACGATCTTGAAGGATTCGTGAGGCGCTTCTACGCCTGTTATCACCCCCTCTACAACGGCAACAACCCGGTCATCCACTCCCAACCAGCAGGAATAGCAGTTACTGACGCCTCTGGACGCTTCGTGGGCTGGCACGCAATCTCTATTGAGAGGGTCAGCCTCGACCCAGAAGGGGTGACTCGGGTCTATTTCTTCAATCCGAACAACGACAGCACCCAGGATTGGGGCAACGGGGTCTTGGTTTCCACCGAAGGCTGCGGCGAGTACCACGGCGAGTCGTCGCTACCCTTCGAGGAGTTTGTCTCTAGGCTTTATATATTCCACTTTGACCCGCGTGATGAGGCGCCGGGAATTGTCGTCGCAGACGATGCCATGGCCCGTATCCGGGCCATGGTAGAGGGAAGTTGGGGAGCCGGGCGTTAGTCTGCTTGATTTCCAGTCAGATTAAACGTAGAAATCCAGCTCTTCCTGATGGCGCAGCAGATCGCGCAGTTGGTGCGGATTGTCGCCGAAGAAGTAGACCAGTCCCCAGTGGGTGCCGAAAGCAGTCCGCTTAGTCACCGTTTCCTCAATGGGCGGAGTCAACTCATGGTACTCATAGTATTCATGATTGACCGTCTCTTCGGGCATCTCCAGCTTTGATACAACCCGACGCCGCGGATATACCCCGAAGCAACCGGCATGGCCCTTGGCATCCACGACTTCCCGCGGGAAGAAGGCATCGAGCTCTTCTTCGGTGGTCTTCGGATCGAAGCAGAGCACCATGCCTTGGTAGGCATTAAAGCCGTAGGCTCGCTCGAGCAACTCAAAGACCTTGAAACCGGGTGGGCGGTATGCAACTTCACCAAAGTACATAGTACCGTCACTGGTGACAAAATACTCTGGGTGGATAAAGCCGAACTCTATATCAAAGGTCTTGATCAGCTTCTCAATTTCTTTGGTGATCAGATTACGCCAGCTCTCCAGTTCAGGTGTCGCCGGCACAAAGACCGAATAGCCCAACGTTACATATTCGGAGATATTCAGGAAGCGGATCTTGCCATTATAGATCCAGGCCTCAACCGCAAACTCCCAGCCGTCGAGATGGCTCTCCATCAAGACCGGGAACTCATCATCGGGGATCTGATCGATCTCATCCGGAGCACGGATAACCCGGTGCCCCAAACAGCCTGCCTTATCAAAGGCCTTGAGGTGGATCGGATCGTCGGGATCGCCATCCAACTTGAGCAGGGTCTGATTAACCCGCTTGAGGAAGCGAACGACATCCTCACGATCATGTGCCTCTTCAAATATTCCGACCCGAATGCCGCCGAGCTGCGCGCGCCGTTTCATCAGTGCTTTATCGCGAAACAGCACCGCCTGTCCGTGCAAGCGCGGATTGCTCATCAACACGGCGTTGATTGCCCCCGCCCACTCAACCGTCTCTTCGAATAGAGGAATAGCTACGTCAACCCCCTCCTCCTTAAGCCTCTCGGCGATCTCCATAGAACGGTCGTTGAGCCGCTCAAAGTCCCACGGTATGTATGGGATGTTATGCTCCTTGGCATACTCCTCCGCCCAGTACGGCGCTACGACCACATAGCGGCGGTCAAACCGCTCCAGGGCATCTATACAGTTTATGCTCCAGCCGAGGATCGCTACGTAGCCTTTGTTCGGGTCTTTCTCTGTCATCAGGCAATCTCTATCTAGTAATAAATGTTACATGCAGAAACAATCACATAAAGGAACCAAGACTCCCCCTGCGTCTAGGTACCCCGGTGTGGATAACGCCACGAATCCATCACTGGCTTGCCCGAGACCAAAAGGCAGGCTTTTTGGACTCCCCGTATAGGTTACCATTTTTTGTTATTAAAAAGTTGCCGTAGGCGCCATGAAGCCTCCAGGGAAGGATTCACGGCGTCCTCCACACCGGGGCAGATTATGGCGCCGGGGGAGGTTTTTAGAGGTTCTCGACTAGACAAATAAAAACTCCATAATCGGCAACAGCAACGGCACAAAGACAGCTGTTACCAACCCCCCTAAACCCAATGCCAAGCCGGCGAACGCACCTGCCGCTGCACCAATACCAAACGCCTGCGCCGTGCCGAAACCATGTGCCGCCAGGCCGAGAGCAAAGCCCTGCGCTGTCTCATCGCGAATCCCCAGTAGCCGAAAGATCAGCGGCGCCATCAGGCACCCCAAAGCGCCAGTCACTAAGACCAATCCAGCGGTCAAAGACGGCAACCCACCCAAGCGTTCGGTGATCCCCATCGCTATCGGCGAGGTAACCGATTTAGGAGCTAGCGACAGCAGCGTCTCATAGGAGGCACCCAAGGCTGCACCAACCAAGATAGCCGACAGCGCAGCGCTAAGGCTGCCGACCACTACAGCAACGCTGATCGGCAATAGTAGGCGGCGGATCCTGTGCAGTTGATCGAATAGCGGTATAGCCAAGGCTACAGTCGCCGGGCCGAGGAGAAAGTGGATGAATTGAGCACCCTCAAAATAGGTATCGTAGTCGATATCAGCCATTACCAGGAAGGCCATTAACAGCGCCATGGCCATAAGGACAGGATGCAGTATGGGCGGTCGGCCTATCCTCTCCCACAGCAACTGCGCTACCAGAAAGGCAAACAAGGTCGCGGTTAAACCGAGCAGCGGACTTTCGGCTAGATATGCCCAGATATCTTCGAAATCCTCAGCCATCTTCTTCATCTACATTGCGTCGAGGATGCAGGCGCCGCCACTGAAAAACCAGCCCGGTCAACGCCAAGGCTAGTGCAGTGCTAACCACCAGGGCAGCGGCTATAGCAACAGCATCGGCCTCGAGGCGCTGATAGTGAACCATCAAACCGACACCTGCCGGCACAAAGAGCAGGGCCAGATAGCGCAACAGCCCTTCAGCTGCAGTGCGCAGTCCTGCTGGCACCCTCCCAAAAGCGATCAATACCGCAAAGAGCAGGGCTAGACCAATAACCGGCCCAGGCAGAGGCAGACCGAGTAGGCGGGAGAGCAGTTCACCGAGCAACTGAAAGCTGAGCAGGATGGTTATTCCGTAGAGCAATGCCTAGGCCTTGCCGGATAAGTTGCTGTGTTTGGCGGAGAGGGAGGGATTCGAACCCCCGGAGGGCGCATGCCCTCACCCGATTTCAAGTCGGGTGCTTTCGACCACTCAGCCACCTCTCCTGAAGATTTCTCTAGCGCTGCAGCACTGCACAGCTTCTAAACTAAGCCGCCGGGTGCATATTCTGCGCATGTCGGCGCCGATATACAACCTTTTGGCGCACCTCATTTGCTGCTTTAATAGATTCGGCAATCAAGCCCGGACCTCGATAGACCAAGCCGGTATACAATTGAACCAGGTCGGCGCCTGCATGGAAACGGCTGATGACGTCCTTACCGGAAAAGATACCACCCACCCCGATCAAGGTCATCTGACCGTCGATGTGATCGGCAATACGTTCAAGCACGTGCTCAGCCTTATCATGCAGCGGTCTACCGCTTAGACCGCCTTGCTCACGGGCCGCCGACTCAAGGGCAATGCCTTCGCGATCAACCGTGGTGTTGGTAGCAACAATGCCGTCAACACCGAACTCCAGCAAGATATCAAGGGTGCGCTCCAACTCACCTTGATCCCAGTCAGGGGCCAATTTTACCACCAGCGGCACATGCTTCTGGTGCACTAGAGCCAAACGCTGTCGCTCATTACGCAACCTATAGAGAATACTGCGCAGCACTCCCTCCTCACGTTGCAGCGCCCGCAGGCCTGGAGTATTCGGGGAAGAGATATTGATCGCCACATAGTCAGCAACCGCATAGACACTCCCCAAGGCACTAGCGTAATCATCGGCTGCCCGCTGCGGCGGGGTCTCTTTGTTCTTGCCGATGTTAATGCCGATTACCCCATCAAAATTGGACTTTTGGATATTCCGCACCAGGGCGTTAGCTCCGCCATTGTTAAAGCCCATCCTATTGATAAGGGCCTCCTGATGCGGCAAACGAAACAGGCGCGGTGGCGGATTACCTTGCTGCGGACGAGGAGTAACCGTGCCGAGTTCAACAAAACCGAAGCCGAGACGGCCAATTACGTTCAAATAGCGCCCGTCCTTATCAAAGCCAGCCGCCAACCCCACCGGGTTAGGGAACTCCACCCCCATTATCCGCCTTGGCACCACCCGCAACCGGCGTGCCCCACGCGCCAGGCCAAAGTGCGTACCGACCCGAGCCATATCGAGCGCCAAGCCGTGCGCCCTCTCCGGATCAAACTGAAACAACAACGGACGAAGCAGCGAGTAGAACATTCCCTCTCCTCAGTTATGACACGGATCATCTGCACGTAATTATTCGCAAGTATAACTCTCGACCACAAGGTTACGGTATCCTAAACTGCTAGTAACGAGTGAACAGGTAACTTATGGTAGCCATACCAATCATGACACGAAATCAGCGGTCGACCGCAAAACCTCAGCGCAATATCCTCACAGCCGTCGCGATTATACTAATGCTCTTCGCTTTCACCACCAACCCTGCGGCGAAAGCAGAAAAGAGTGCCGATGAACAGTTCGCTCAGTGCGTGCAAGAACTTGGCGATGAACTGCAAGAGGCCGGCTTCAGCCCATCGCTGGTAGATAAGACACTCGCTGACGTTGAAAGACGAGAGCGCATCGTCGAACTCGACCGCTCGCAACCAGAAACATTACAGCACTTCAGTGAATACCTAGACAACCGGGTTACCGAACAGCGCATAGAGCGGGGCCGGTTGATATATGATGTCTATGCCGATTTACTCTGGAAGATACATGATGATTTCGGCATTAGCCCTCGCTATCTGGTCGCCCTGTGGGGGATGGAGACCCACTACGGTGCCTACTTTGGTCAGGTACCGATAGTCGATGCCATAGTCACCCTGTCTTGCGACGAGCGTCGGCCGCAGTTCTTTCGCGGCGAACTTGCCGACATCATAGCGCTGCTCGAAAAGGGCAAACTCCAGACGGATCAACTCTACGGCTCATGGGCAGGGGCAATGGGCCACACCCAGTTTATGCCCAGCACCATGCGCGCTCATGCCATCGATTACGACGGTTCAGGCAGCATAGACCTGCGTGATAGCGTCCCCGACGCCCTGGCCTCAGCTGCCAACTTTCTTAACGAAATAGGCTGGCGTAGCGGTGAACGCTGGGGCCGCGAGGTAAGCCTTAGCGATAACTTCGAGTTTCAGCACTTAGGGCTAAACGAAAAACTCACGGTTAACGAGTGGAGCGAACTGGGCATTCGCCGCGCCGACGGTTCCTATCTGCCAGATAGTGAGATAGAGGCATCCTTGCTCTTGCCTATGGGACGCAACGGGCCGGCATTTCTAGTCTATGAGAACTTTAGAAAAATACTGCGCTGGAACCCGTCGCAATCTTTTGCCCTGGCCGTCGGCTATCTGGCCGATCTGATTGATGGCGCACCTGAGCTGCGGTCACAAAACCCTGATTCCGATCAGCTGCTCGACTTTGAGCAGATGCGTGCAGTACAGCAAATGCTCAACGAGCTAGGTCACGATGCCGGTAACCCAGACGGCTTGCTCGGCCCCAAAACCCGCCGGGCAACACGCAGCTTCCAACAGGAGAACGGCATACCTGCTGATGGTTTTCCGGACCGCGACATCTACGAGCGCCTGCGCGAGGAGACCGGCGAAGCCTAGTTTCTCCGCTAGCCACACAGCGGCATTAATCAGGTATTCGCCGGCAGAGCGCAGTACTCCTGGCTATTCACGCGGGGCCATCTCCTCAACCAAGGCGCGCAGGTAGTCAACGATATCGGCCGACTCATACAGCCACTGACCCGACTGACCGTCGGGGATAAACAGGCATGGCACCATGCGCTTGCCGCCCTCCTGCTCCAAGCGCTTGGCTGCCTCGGGGTCCTCGCCTATATCGACGCGCTCAAGGTCTATACCGAGGCTACGCATTGACAGGTTAACCCGCATACAGAATGGACACCATTTGCGCTCATATAAGACTAGCCCCTCGAGGGCCTGATCGAGCTTGCGCTGTAGCCGCCGCTGCTCACTTGGATCCTGAGACTCGCTCTCTTCACTCATCGCCGCTCCTTACCAAACGACCAGATAATATTCACATAATGTCATAAAACTGTCATGACGCAAATAGCAGATACTGATAGGTTATTAGCAGCATGGGCGCCTCTAAGAACTCCCCACTGAGCCCAACTGCCTCGCAGTAGAGGTCTTGTCGCCAGGGATGGCGCCATGAAGCCTCCAGGGATGGATTCACGGCGTCCTCCACACCGGGGCGGATGGTGGCGCCGGCGAAGTTTTAGAGGTTCCCTAATGGAACCACTAACCCTGCTCATGAGTCACATAAACGGACTGGATAAATGCAGCAACCATCAAACATCGATCTCAAAAGCCCCGAACTCTATACCAACCGCCTAATAAGCCTGCTTGAATTCAACCGCCGTGTTCTAGAACAGGCCAAGGATCCTGAGGTGCCTTTGCTGGAGCGGCTCAAGTTCCTGTGCATCCTGAGCACCAACATGGATGAGTTTTTCGAGATTCGCCTCTCGGGGATAAAGCAGAAAGCAGAGCTCGGCTCGGTACAGACCGATATTGATGGCCGCAGCCCGCAAGAGGTTTTGCGCTCCACCGGCACACTGGCCCACGAGATCGTCCATGAACAGTATCAGGTCCTCAACGAGCAAGTGATACCGGCACTGGCCGAGAACTCGATCCACTTCGTCCGTCGCAACCACTGGAGCCAGGCCCAGCGAGATTGGTTACGCTGCTATTTCGAAGAACAACTGCTACCGGTGCTCAGCCCCCTCGGCCTGGATCCCGCCCACCCGTTCCCCAAAGTGCTAAATAAGAGCCTTAACTTCATCTTATCGCTGGAAGGCAAAGACGCCTTCGGACGCAACTCCGGCTTCGCCATAGTCCAGGCACCCCGCTCGCTGCCGCGCGTCATCCAGCTACCCGAAGAGGAGATTGCGGGCGGCGGCCCGCACGATTTCGTCTTCCTCTCCTCAGTAATCCACGCCTTTGTCAACGACCTCTTCCCCGGCATGACGGTTCGCGACTGCTACCAATTCCGGGTTACCCGCAACAGTGACCTTTTCATCGACGAAGAAGAGGTCGACGATCTCATGCGCGCCCTGGAAGGCGAACTGCCTCAGCGCCGCTACGGCCAAGCAGTGCGCCTAGAGGTCGCTGCCAACTGCCCCGATGATATGGCCGACTTACTGCTCAACGAGTTCGAGTTGAGCCGCGACGACCTCTATCAGGTAGATGGACCCGTAAACCTCAACCGCTTAATGGCAGTATACGACCTGGTAGAACGCACTGACCTTAAGTACCCCTCTTTCACCCCGGCACTGCCCACCGCGCTAAGCAGCGGAGCAGACATATTCAAAGCTATACATAAGAGAGATATCCTCCTCCACCACCCTTTCCAATCCTTTTTGCCGGTAATAGAACTCGTTCGCCAGGCCGCCGAGGATCAAAATGTCCTAGCCATCAAGCAAACCCTGTATCGCACCGGCCCTGACTCGGCGATTGTCGAAAACCTGGTTAAGGCCGCCCAGGCTGGCAAAGAGGTCACAGTTGTCATTGAACTACTCGCCCGCTTCGACGAGCGCGAGAACATCGTCCTCGCCAATCGCCTGCAAGAGGCCGGTGCTCATGTCGTATATGGTGTGGTTGGCTATAAAACCCACTGCAAGATGCTGCTAGTTGTCCGCCGCGAAGGCGCCAAGCTCCGCAACTACGTCCACCTCGGCACAGGCAACTACCACTCCAGAACCGCACGGCTATATACCGATTACGGCCTACTCACCGCGGAAAAGTCCGTAGCCGAAGATGTCCATCGGATCTTCTTGCAGCTGACTAGCCTCGGACGCTTTAAAGACTTGCATCGGCTACTACAGGCCCCTTTTACCCTCCATGAGCAGGTAATCACTCGCATAAACCGTGAGGCGGAGCTGGCCGAAGCGGGCAAAACGGGCAGAGTTATAGCCAAGGTCAACGCCTTAACTGAACCACGCACCATCCAAGCCCTCTATCGCGCCTCCCAGGCCGGAGCCGAGATAGACTTAATCGTCCGCGGTATATGTGTTCTGCGCCCTGGAATTGAAGGAGTCTCAGATAACATCCGGGTGCGCTCGATAGTCGGTCGATTCCTGGAGCACACCCGGGTCTTCTACTTTGGCAACGATGGTAACCCGGACATATTCTGCTCCAGCGCCGACTGGATGGATCGGAACTTCTTTCGCCGCGTCGAATCGGCCTTCCCGGTTATAGACCCGCAGACCCGGCAAAGGATTGTTGATGACTTAAACTGCTATCTTCGGGACAACCGCCAAGCCTGGCTCCTGGGTAGCGACGGCACTTACACCCGCTCACAACCAGACTTAGAAGAGGAGCCCTTTAACGCCCAGCAGGTGTTGCTGGAGACGCTCAGCGAAGATAGTTAATAAAAACCACTATAAACTCCCCACTGAGCCTGGCTGCCTCGATGTGGAGGACGCCGTGAATCCTTCCTTGGAGGCTTCATGGCGCCATCCTTGGCGCCAAGACCTCCACATCGAGGCAGCCAGGCTCAGTGGGGAGTTTATAGCGGCTCCCTATGGAACAAACTCAAGTCGCCAGCCGGCCTTACTTAAATAGCGCTGCTCCTGCTCAAGATCAGCGCGCAGCAGAGGATTGTCCTCCAAAGCACTCCCTGCAAAGGAAACCCTTAAGCCGTCCTCAAGGGGCTGGATACGCGGTTCAGCAATATCCTCCTCACTGCGACTGCGGTGCAAAAGGACCGCTTGCCGCAATAGCAGTGCCAGCCTGGTACCGATCTGCGTCCAGCGCTGCGGCAGCGCACTGATTTGGCTGCGCGCCAGCTTACGCCTATGCACTCGCACCAGGAAAGCCAGCAACTGCTGTTCCTGCCGCGAGAAACCGGCCATATCGGCGTTATTGAGGATGTAAGCGCCGTGCTTGTGATACTGGGCGTGGGAGATATCCAAACCGACCTCATGGAGTTGTGCCGCCCAATCGAGGATATCGCAGCAAAATTGATCGGCTACCCCCCAGGTAGAGGCCACCTGGCTATGCAAGCGCATGGCTGTCCTACTGACCCGGTCAGCCTGCTCAGCGTCTACCGAATAACGCCGCCGCAGGGCAGCCACACTGGCATCGCGAGCGTCCTCGGCCCCCGCAACCAGACCAGCCCGACCGCCGAGATCGTAGAGTAGGCCCTCGCGCATGGCGCCATCCGAGACCTCCATGCGATCGATATCCAAGGCCTCGAAGACGGCGCTCAACGCCGCAACTCCTGGCGGGAAGACTATCTGTCGATCTGCAGACAAGCCAACTTGGGCGGCCAACTTCTTACAGCTGCCATCTTCAACCAAAGCCTTACGCAGCCGCAGCAGGGCATCGGCGGTAATAACCCCGGGCGGGGTCGCGTACATATGAGTGCAAAAATGAGCAACGGCCCGCACAGTCCCTGAGGCCCCGACAGCACTCTGCCAGCCGGAGGCACGGAACTTACCCTCTACCGGCTCCAGCTCCAGCCTCCCTTGCAGAACAGCCTGCTCCATTCGCTGAGCGGTTATCCTGCCATCGCCGAAAAATTCGTTATTTAGCCGCACACACCCTAAATGCATGCTCTCCATCTGCAGTGGCGACTCACCTTCACCGATGATAATCTCCGTACTGCCACCACCTATGTCGACAACCAAGCGCCGACTACTATCAAAACCGAGACTATGGGCTACACCTAGGTAGACCAGTCGGGCCTCTTCGTAGCCCGAGACAACCTCAATCGGGTGGCCTAGCACCTGCTCTGCCTCTCTCATGAGTTGATCCGCGTCACGGGCACGGCGCAAGGTGTTGGTGCCGACAACCCGAACGTTGCCCGGATCGAAATGGCGCAGGCGCTCGCCGAAACGCTGCAAGCAGGCCAGGGCCCGCTCGCGGGCCTGGCAATTGAGATTCTTCTCCTGGTCGGTCAGCCCCTCAGCCAGGCGCACCGTCTCACGCAGCCGATCTATCACCCGCAGGGTACCAGTCTCGGGGGACAACCCGGCAACGATCATGTGAAAGCTATTCGAGCCGAGATCTACCGCGGCTACTACCTGCTCACCGAAATCAGCTCCCACACCTCACTCCACTGCTCTTAGCATAGCCGCAAAGATAAACAAATCAATGAACTTCTGGCCCAAACAACTCGACCCTATTCCGCCCGCCAACTTTAGCCCTATACAGCGCCTTGTCGGCAGCCTCAATGAGTGCTTCTACACTATCCAACCTACTATCCGAACCATCGCTGATCGCATAACCAATCGAGGTAGTAATCCGCCTTGCAGGGGCACCTGCACCAGGGGAGTATTCTGTCTCAGCGATAGCCTTGCGTATTCGCTGCATTATGCCTTTAGCCGCCAACTCTCCGACATCCGGCAGAGCCAGCAAAAACTCTTCACCGCCATAACGCGCCAGGATGTCGTCATCACGCACTTGTTGACGTAACACTTGTGCTACGCCGTAAAGGACAGCATCGCCAGCCTGATGGCCCAGCTCATCATTTACCCGTTTAAAGTAATCGAGGTCGATCAAGGCTAAGGCCATAGTCTTATTGTGCTTGCGCGCCTGGGCAAATGCCTGCTTGAGTCGTTTCTCTAAGTGCCGGCGATTGTATAACTCGGTTAGGGCATCTTTTTCCGCCTGATCCTTAAGGATACTATTCTGAGCCTCGAGCTCTTGGTTTCTGCGCCTCTCCTGAGCTGCCTCATGAATCATATGCAGGCTGCGCAGCGTCAAAGTCTCACGCGCCTGATCAGAGATGGCAGCCAGATCTTCCACTGAGGTATTCTCAATTTCGTAGACATCAGTGAGATGCCTGACCAGTTCAGCCACTTTACTCAGCACTTCTCCAAACGCTTCTTGATCCCATCCATAGAACTCATAAGCCAAAGAAGCCGCCTGCATAGTGGCACTATCGCTATCTCGGGTGACCCAGATATCGGCCATCCGACTCGATAAAGCGACTATCTTGCCTAACTCTTTTTGCTGGCACAGGTTACCCTCATTCTCGGGCAGATCCATAAGCTCTGGTTCATGGCTTGCGAATGCTGCACATTGCAAATACTCAGGCAAATTCCAGCGCTGCATAAGCCAGAGGCCGAGCTCGGCGTGGTCGACCTCAAGGATATTTTTTTCAGCCAGGCGTAAAGACTCATGATCTTCCGCCTCTGCCGCCAAGCGACCGTACTCCCGCGGCATCAGAGCATCGAAAACGAGCATGCCGATATCCTGTAGCATCCCGGCAAGCAACACCTCTTCGGAGTTTAACCTGCCAATACGTTCGGATATGGACTGAGCAGCAGCGCCACTGACCATGGCCCGCCGCCAAAAGGCGTGGTAGTCGAGACGTCCCGAAACTGAGTTCAGGTTGCGCACAAGCACAAACCCCAGGGCCAGAGTCAAGGTAGCCTCTAGCCCCAGGGCCATTATTGCCTCACGCAAGCTGCTCGCTTTGCGTCGGTGGGCAAAAATAGGCGAATTGGCTGCACGTAATATCTTAGCGGTCAGAGCAGGATCACGTGACAGTACTTCACTTACCTCGGTTGTATCTACCTCAGCTTGTTGGCCAAGCTCAACGATTCGCTGTGCGACGCCAGGTATTGTGGGCAGGCTCTGTGCCCGTTCGAGACGCTTCTCGATCTCGGGTTTCATCAATCCCCTCTGCCGCTTGATCGCCCCTTACTGCGGCAATCTCTCCTGACCCATCAGCCATTTGCTGCAACGTTATGCGGTTGAGCAACTCATAAACCTGCTTGCTCAAGTCCGCCCATACAGCCTGCTTTTGCTCCTCGCTACTTGCTGCTGGCTGACCTGTATCTTGTTCAGTACGCGCGCCTACGTAGCCATCAACGGCCATTATGATCTGCGCTACGGTAATCTGGTCGGCTGACTTTGCCAAGCGGTATCCACCTCCTGGACCTCGCACTCCGTAGACCAGATTCTCGCGCCGCATCGGCGCAAACAGCTGCTCCAAATAGGAGAGCGATATACCCTGGCTTGCAGATATCTCAGCCAGCGTTACCGGACGTTTGCCGACATTCCGGGTCAGCTCGACCATTGCGGATACTGCATAGCGACCTCTTGTAGATAATCTCATAGCTCATGACCTTCAGCGGTGGAGGGAAATATACACTTCATATCTATCCCAACAGCCGTGCTAAGTCAACCCCTCGAAAAATGCTGCAAATTCAGGCTAACTACCCAAGATCAAAAGAGTGCCCTTCACCGAGGCTAAAAAGCAACCAACGATTTAAAAATCGGTTCTCAGCCCAACGCTTAGCCAAGCTCAGCGACGCATAGCGTGCGCCGCCCCCGCCCATCTCTATTACCTCTGCCACCCGGGCATCATGATATACGCGCACTGTTAGGTCCGGGATGGCCTCACGGTTACCGTCAGCGCCTTGAAAGCGATGAGTTAACAAAGTAGTGGTAGTGTAGCGGCTGCACTCAAGAACCTCTAGGCAGAGCTCTACCCCATGGCGGGAGACAGAGACTTTGCCCCCCGAGTTAAACCCGGTTCTCAAGTCAGGAGCCAGGCGGCGCATATAGATATAGTTGATTTCACAGAGTTCCATAAGCGCCGCAAAGCTACATGGCGGCGCCTCTAAAGAACCCTTGGGCGGTAAGGTGATCTCCATCATGCGCGGGAGAATAACATGCTCTTAAGAAAAAGGGGACAACTTCTCAACCACTCTTAACTAGTCTCAACTAGTAACCTGTACGAAACTCCTAAACCTCCCCCTCAGAGCCACTTGGTTGCCCCGCTGTGGAGGTCTTGGCGCCAGGGGTGACCACATGAAGCCTCCAGGGATGGATTTACGGCTGCCTCCACAGCGGGGCAACCAAGTGGCTCTGAGGGGAGTTATTAGAGGCGCCCTAAAGGGAACGGCTCCTTCATCGACCATGCCAGCTACTAAACTCGCCGACTAAGACCGCGTTGATGGATGAGGGTCGAGGCGATCTCCTCGATGGACATAGTCGTTATATCAAGATAAGGAACCCGCTCGCGGCGAAACATGGCCTCGGCTCGGGCCACTTCGTACTCACACTGACGCAACTCGGCGTAGCGACTATTAGGTCGCCTCTCCTGACGGATCTGATGAAGCCTATCAGGATCGATGGTCAAACCGAACAATTTGTCTTTCTGGTGGCGCAGGCCTTGCGGCAAACCCGAGCCAAAGCGATTATCCACCAGATCGTCAGCGGTCAGCGGATAGTTAGCTGCGTATATACCGTATTGCAGCGCTAAATAGAGCGCTGCCGGGGTCTTACCGCTACGCGATACTCCCACGAGGATTATGTCGGAGCGGCCATAGTGACGGAGAGTTGCACCATCATCGTGATGCAGTGCAAAATTCATGGCCTCAATTCTTATGTCGTACATGCTATCATCTGCCATGCCGTGGGAACGGCCGATGATTTGCTGTGGCGGCACCTTCAACTCGCTCTCTAGCGATTTTATAAAGGTGTCGAAAAAGTCGTATAAGACGATGTCCTTGCTGTCGCGCAGGACGGCCAAGACATCTTGATCGATGATGGTAGAGAAGACGATGGGGCGGTTAAGGTCACGAGCAGAGGCTGCTCTGATGCGTTTTAGCGCCCCGCGAGACTTTTCCACCGAATCGATAAACGGGATGGTTGCTTGTTCGGTAACCACATCGAACTGGGTCAACAACGAGTGCCCGAGAGCCTCGGCAGTTATCCCGGTTCGATCTGAAACAAAAAACACCCTGCGCACGTCACTCATCGGTAGCGTTCCTAGTATCGCTTAAGCCGGCTGGTCATATTAGACCATAGAGTCGGTTACGACACAGTGGATCGCAGACACACGAAAGTGAAGCTTCAGGGGAGCAAAGCCTTGCAAGAATATGTAGTAGAGTTAGACGCCCTAGGAATGGGCGACGTGGATCGAGTCGGTGGCAAGAACGCATCTCTCGGTGAAATGATCAGCAATCTTAGTAGCGCCGGTGTCCAAGTGCCTGGCGGCTTTGCAACGACATCAGCCGCTTACTGGGCATTTCTCGACGCCAACGGCCTGCGCGAGGCAATCCGCGAGGCCCTATCCGGCCTGGATGTCGACGATGTGGAGCAGCTAGCCAACACCGGCGCGCGCATCCGTAAGATGATCCTTGATGCCCCGCTGCCGGAAAGCCTCGATGCTGCCATTCGCCAGAGCTACGAGAAGCTTGAGGCCCAAACACCGGGCGAGGCATCTTTCGCAGTGCGCTCATCTGCTACCGCAGAAGACCTGCCTGACGCCTCATTCGCCGGCCAGCAGGAGACCTTCCTCAACGTGCGCGGACTCGACGGCATCCGCGAAGCAATCCATCACGTCTTCGCCTCGCTGTTCACCGATCGGGCCATATCCTACCGGGTTCATCACGGTTTTGATCACGAGCAGGTCGCATTGTCCGCCGGCATCCAGCGCATGGTGCGCTCCGATATCGGCGCCTCAGGCGTAATGTTCACCATAGACACTGAATCTGGCTTCGACCAGGCAGTCTTCATCACCGCCGCCTGGGGATTGGGCGAGACCGTCGTGCAGGGAGCAGTAAACCCCGACGAGTTCTACGTCTACAAGCCCAACCTGGAGGCCGGACGCCCCGCCATTTTACGCCGCAGCCTCGGCGGTAAGGCCATCAAGATGGTCTACTCGGGCGAAACCGGCCATGGCAAGACGGTCGAAACCGTGGATGTTCCTGAACAAGACCGGATGCGGTTTTGCTTGACCGACGAGGACATTAATAGCCTTGCCCGGCAGGCGGTAACAATCGAGCAGCACTACGGCCGGCCGATGGATATCGAGTGGGGCAAAGACGGCAACGATGGGCGTATATATATCCTCCAAGCTCGCCCTGAAACTGTCAAAAGCCGCGATGGTGGCCAAGTCCTCGAGCGCTACCACCTCAAAAACCGCGGTGAAGTTCTCGCCGAAGGGCGCTCCATCGGCCAGCGCATCGGCGCCGGGCCGTCACGGGTGGTGGCCAGCATTGATGAAATCAACCGTGTCCAACCCGGTGATGTGCTCGTAACCGACATGACCGACCCCGACTGGGAGCCGATCATGAAGCGCGCCGCGGCTATTGTCACCAATCGCGGCGGGCGCACTTGCCACGCTGCCATAATTGCCCGGGAGCTAGGCATTCCGGCCATTGTCGGCTGCGGCGATGCCACCGAGAAGATCCCCGATAGCGTCGAGGTTACAGCCTCCTGCGCTGAAGGTGACACCGGCTTTATCTACGAAGGCCTGCAGGACTTTGAGGTCCGCGAGGTCTCTTTGAAGGATATGCCCGAAATCCCGTTCAAGATTATGATGAACGTCGGCAACCCCGACCGGGCCTTCGATTTTAGCTTCCTGCCTAATGAGGGAGTCGGACTGGCCCGGGTAGAGTTCATCATCAACCGCATGATCGGCATTCACCCCAAAGCTCTTCTCGAGTACGATCAGCAGGAACCATCGGTTAAGCGGGTCATAGATTCACAGACCGCCGGCTACATAAACCCCGAAGAGTTCTACGTAGATAAGCTCGCCGAGGGCATCTCAATGCTCGGTGCAGCGTTCTATCCCAAGCCGGTCATAGTGCGCCTCTCGGACTTCAAGTCTAACGAGTACGCCAACCTGATCGGCGGTGAGAAGTACGAGCCGCACGAAGAGAACCCGATGATCGGTTTCCGCGGCGCCTCGCGCTACATAGCACCGCATTTCCAGGACTGCTTCAAGCTTGAGTGCCGGGCCTTACGCAAGGTGCGCGATGATATGGCCCTGGATAACGTCTGGATCATGGTGCCGTTCGTACGCACGCTCAGCGAAGGCGAGCGCGCCATCAGCCTGCTGGCCGAAAACGGTCTGGAACGAGGCAAGAATGGCTTGAAGGTCATGATGATGTGCGAGCTGCCATCGAACGCGGTACTCGCCGACGAGTTTCTGGAGATGTTCGACGGTTTCTCCATTGGCTCGAACGACCTTACCCAGCTTACCCTGGGCCTTGACCGCGACTCGGGAACAATCGCTCACCTATTCGATGAGCGCGATGAGGCTGTCAAACGCATGCTATCGATGGCCATCCAAGCCTGTAACCGGCACAGCAAATACGTCGGTATTTGCGGCCAAGGCCCCTCGGACCATCCAGATCTGGCCCGCTGGCTGATGGAACAGGGGATTGAGAGCGTCTCGTTAAACCCCGACTCGGTGGTTGAGACGTGGCTCTATCTAGCTGGCCAGGAGTAAGCCAAAGGAGCCAGCCAAAGCCGCCGTCCCCGCCCTAACTTGGGCGGGGGCTTATTTTAGCTATGACTAGCCCTACTGATGGGGACATCTAAAATCTCCCCACGGGGAGTTTTAGAGTTTCCCTAATTGGCCGCCGTTATTCTGTCACCGCAACCGGCAGATCCGGATTATTACCCCACTCCGACCAAGACCCCGCATAGGCCCGCACGCCAGCAAAGCCGAGGGTGCGCAAGACGACGTACATCAACGACGAACGGTGGTGGCTTTGACAGTAGACCACTATATCTTGCTCCGCTGTCACTCCCCGCTCGGCCAGCATGGCACGCAGCTCAGCCTCGCTGCGCAAGGCTGGGGCTGCCTCGGGATCCTTAAGATCAGCCCAGTCCAAGTGGACAGCCCCAGGTATATGCCCGCCGCGTTCAGCTAAGGATTGCTCCCCGGTGTACTCCTCACGGGTACGGCAGTCGAGCAACACTACCTCAGGATCATTCAGCCGCTGTAACACCCACTGCGAATCAACCAAGCAATGAGGTGCGCGCGCCTGTTCATCCAGATAGGCCGGTTTAGGTTGAGTCGGCTCTCTGCCAACCGGCAGATCACTTTCCAACCACCCCTGCAATCCGCCATCTAGAATGAAATGACGCGGATGGCCAAGCCAATCCAGGCTCCAGGCAAGGCGGCTGGCCTTGCCACAACCGTCCGAGTCGTAGGCCACGACCTCAATGTCGTCACTTATCCCGACAGCCGCCAAATCCCGAGCCAAACAATCAGGCTCCGGGGCCAAGCCCATCGCCGGCGGCTCGCGTTTAACAAGGACTTCATAGTCGAGCTGAACAGCCCCCGGTATGTGCGTCTTTTGATAACGTGAGCGGTCGCCGACATCGACGACTAGCACACCCGCGGATCCGAGTCGATCATTCAGCTGTTGGGGAGATAAAAGCATAGGGTGATCTTTCTTCCTGAGCGAAAACCTGGCCTACCTTAGACGGGCAAGCGCATAAACTCGCGCCTATAGTGACGTAACTCTGCGATTGAGTCGCGCACATCGTCGAGCGCCAAATGGGAACCACTTTTGGAGACTCCCTGAGCAACGCCTGGAGCCCAACGCCGTGCCAGCTCTTTAAGGGTGCTAACATCTATGTGGCGGTAATGGAAATAAGCCTCCAAGCGCGGCATCCAGCGCGCCATAAAGCGCCGATCCTGACATATACTATTCCCGCACATAGGTGAGACACCTGCCGGCACATACTGACCGAGGAACCGCAGCATCTCATCCTCGGCTTGAACCTCATCCATAGTGCTAGAGCGAACCCTCTCTATCAAACCCGACTGATTATGCTGCTTGGTATTCCATTCATCCATGTTCTGCAGCACTTGCTGAGATTGATTGATCACCAGAATTGGGCTTTCAGCAATAACATCCAGGTTGCTATCTGTAACAATTGCCGCCATCTCGATTATGCGATCCTGACTCGGATCGAGCCCGGTCATCTCAAGGTCGATCCAAATCAAGTTCCATTTCGAAAGGCCCATATAATCTCCAAATAATGCTCGACTAACGACAAAAACGGCCCACTGACATCACCAAGTCTCCGGCTCAGGCCGCCTTCTCTCCTCCGGGGTTAACAGATCACGCGGCTCCCCTTCCGCATCCTCTCCATCAGGCTCGCCCTCCGGCTCTTCAGCCTCTCGCTCCGGTTCCGGGTCCTCAGCCTCTTGCTCCGGTTCCGGGTCTTCAACGTCAGGCGGCTGCTCACGCCTTAACTGCGCCCCCTCATCACGTTCGCGGCGCTCCTCCGGGGTCAGCAGGTCAACTGGACCACCCTCTTCTAGCTGTCCCATATCCAACGACTCACCTACCGATCCCTCCCGCTCGGCAATTCTTGATATCGCATCGGGGCTAAGCAGGGTAAGAGATATACGCCTGTTTACCGGCGAACGAGGATCTTCTCTATCAAAGGGAATAGTATCAGCATAGCCCGAGACCTGAGCCACGCGATCGCTGCCTAAACCGGCGTCACGCAGAATCACCCGTGCCTCATTGGCCCGATCTGCCGAAAGGAACCAATTATCGTAGTCATCGCGCACAAAGGGACGGGCATCAGTGTGTCCGGAAATGGATATCGGATTAGGGATTCCCTCGAAGGCCTCGGCCAGAGCACGGAGTATCCTTTGGGTGTGCGGTTCAGGCTGAGCACTACCCGACTCATACATGGGCCGCCCTTCTTCATCGACTAGCTGAATACGGAGCCCATCTTCTGTCAGATCCATGAGGATTTGGTCGTGATAATCTTCCAGCTCGGGAATCCCCATGACCCTCTCATGGAAGTCTTCGGCGAGTTCGCGCATCTCTTCGGTCTCCAACCAATCCCGACCAATAGGCATACCTTCTAGGTCGATTGGAGCCTGCCGCTCGCCCTCAAAATCAATCACCTCACGACTCGCCGGATCCTTAAATGCCGTCGGATCTTGGAAATACTGACCAATCCCCCGGCGCTGATCATCATCCAGCGCCAACAACAACCAAAGCACCAGAAAGATAGCAAACATCGCCGTCATGAAGTCGGCAAAGGCTATCTTCCACGACCCTCCGTGATGGCCGTGCTCTGCCTTCTTAACCCGTTTTACTACTATCGGGCGGGTCTTATTCTCATCGACCATGGGTATCGATCCGCCCTATCCTTCCTGCTTCTTGGCGGCCATCATCTTCACATGCTCTTCCAGCTCAAAGAAGGTCGGGCGCTCGGCCTCGAACATCGCCTTACGGCCAAACTCCACAGCCACAACCGGCTTATATCCGTTGAGCACAGCCAGCAATGTCACCTTAATTGTCTCAAGGAATTTGGTCTGTTCAGTGACTCGATGCTCCATCGCCTGCCCGACCGGACCAATAAAGGCATAGCCGGCAAAAATACCGGTAAACGTACCTATCAGCGCAGAGGCCACCAGTCCACCGATTGTCATAACATCAGCGTCGAGTGAACCCAACGCAATAACTACGCCCAAAAGCGCTGCCACAATACCGAACCCTGGCATAGCGTCAGCTACTTTATTGACTGCTGCCGCTGGTCTTTCGGCCTCTTTATGGTGGGTCTCTATCTCGACATCCATGAGATTTTCCATCTCAAAGGGGTTCATATTGCCACCCACCATGAGGCGCAGATAATCACAGAGAAATTCCAGCGCCACATGATCATTTAGGATCCGCGGATATGACTGAAAGAGTTCGCTCTCGTGCGGGTTATCTACATCATCCTCGATCGAAAGCAGCCCATCCTTCTGAGCACGCTGAAATATCTCGTAGAGCAGCGCCAGCAAGTCCATATAATGTTCGCGCGAATAGGGCGCACCACCAGGTATCTTCGGCACGGTCGATATAACTTGGCGGATGATCTTCATAGGATTGGCGATCAAAAAGCCGCCAATCGCCGCACCGAAGATGATCAAAAACTCATAAGGCTGCCACAGGATGGTCAGGTGGCCGCCGTGCGCTGCATAGCCAACTATAACCGAGAAGAACGCGATAGCGGCGCCGATTAGTACTATCATGGTCTGCTTATCCTACCCTCGCACCTAAGCAAATCGCCGTCGCACAGTGTAACCTATGTGCGCTAATAAGGCTCGGGGCTTGATGTTTGATTTATAAACTCAGGCGTTACTAGTATTCTGTTACCCTTAACCCCCTGGCACGGGGGCTACGAAAGCTGTTTGGGTAGAGCACCCCCCAATGAAATAGTCGAATGCTCCCATACAATAACAGGATCTCTATGGCTCAGCATTATACGCAAAGAATTACAGACTGGGTTGCCATCTTATCTGAGACACGGCTGCCGCGGATCCCCACCCATAGCATCGATTTCGATCTCTCTCCCAGAGATTTGGCCGAACAAGTATATGGGGACCCAGCGCTGGTCTTGAACTTGATCAGAGACGTTAACGCCATTGCCCCGCGACATTTTGAAGGCGGCATACACAGCATGGAAGAGGCCGTCTTAATGCGCGGTACCGGCGGCCTGCAGAAGGTCATCGCTAGCATGACGGGGGCACAGGATACTCTCAATGCTGACAACTACCGCGGCTATCTATTCACCTGTGAGCGGGCAATACACGCCGCCTGTCAGGCACGGCGCTGGGCATTCAAATTGGCCGATATGTTGCCCAATGAGGTATTCACTGCCGCCATGCTGCGCCATAGTGCTGAGCTGGCCATGTGGATCCATGATCACGGCGCGGTAATGCGCGCCATCCATGAAATGGCCCCAGAGCCAACATACGCCTCTGAAGCAGAGTACGTCACTCTCGGCTTTTCCTTAGGAGAGCTGAATCAAGCCCTGGCGCAGGCCTGGAAGTTACCCAATCTAGTCGCCGAATCAAGCCACTCAATGGCCGCCGACACCCGCTCACCGCGCAGCTGGGCGGTTGGGCTAGCGGCGCGTTTAGCCGCACTAGCCCGTCAGGGTTGGGAGCACCCCGAGATGAAGCCGCTAATTGAAGCGATTAGTGAGCTACTGGAGATTAGCGAAGATAGTATCCAGGAGGAGATAACAGCCGGAGCGCGCGATGCCAGCTCGCTATTGCCCTGGAAACCGGTAACCTTCGCCCCATTGCTCCTTGGCGAGGGCGAAGAGGGCTCTGTCGACGCCGCCCCCAATCCGTACCTCTCCCATGGTCAAGCGAAGGGCGGTGTCTGCTTGGCACCACGACTGAATATCTTTAATCGAGTCCGCAACGAACTTGAGCGGCGCGACTATTCCCGTTCAATAGAAAAACTGAAGATACGCAATGAGCCTGCCAAGCAGGACGACGCAGTGCTGAACTTGGCTATGAGCGGACTATACGATGGCTTGGGGTTGAGCAGGGTCCTTTATGCCGAACTGAGGCCCGATCGTGAGACCCTAGCCGCAAAGTTCGTATTGGGCGCTACAGGTGATCCTCTCTTTCACCGCTTCCGCGTCGACATATCGCGCCCTTCGCTTATCCAGGATCTCATGGCAAAACCGGCGGCAGTATGGCTGCAGCCCAATCGCTTTGACCGCATGCGCGGCCGGGCCCCAGCCCCCTTGATAGGGATAGCTGCAGGGCGTTCGTTTTTCCTAGCCTCGCTCTATGTCGGTGAAGTGCCGCGCGGCATTTTTTACGCCGACCGGCACAGAGTTGACAACCGCCTCGACGAGACGAGCTTCAAGAGGTTTCGCCGACTCTGTGCACTCGCCAGCGTGCGCCTGAAAGAGCTCAGCAAATAACCCTCTCCAAGGCGGCAAGTCAGCCTCGGGGAACCTCTAAAACTTCGCCGGCGCCATCATATGCCCCGGTGTGGAGGACGCCGTGGATCCATCCCTGGAGGCTTCATGGCGCCATCCCTGGCGCCAAGACCTCCACACCGGGGCAGATGGTGGCGCCGGCGAAGTTTTTCTCGGAGAACGCTAAGCTTTCAGCGCCCATTCTTTCAGCCTGGAGGCCACTTTAACGGGCGGCCGCCGATTACGTGCAGATGAAGATGATAGACTTCCTGGCCACCATCCGGGCCGCAGTTAAATACAGTCCGATAACCGCTCTGGGCTATGCCCTCACGGCGGGCTACTTCACGCGCCGCAGTGAACATCTCCCCCAACAGATCACCATCCTCGGGGGTTAGCTCTTCCAGGGTCTGGATCTGGCGACGCGGAATGACCAGCACGTGTACCGGGGCCTGCGGGTTGATGTCGCGAAAGGCTACCACCTGCTCCGACTCATAAACGACATCGGCGTCACCCTCGCCACGTGCAATCTGCGCGAAGATTTCCTCAACTGACATCCTGCATCCTCAAGCTGAATATGAACAGTGGACTATATTCGGAACCATTAAATCCCCCGGGGCCACTCAACCGCTCCAGGGAACCTCTAAAAACTTCGCCGGCGCCACCATCCGCCCCGTTGTGGAGGACGCCGTGAATCCATCCCTGGAGGCTTCATGGCGCCATCCCTGGCGCCAAGACCTCCACACCGGGGCGGATGAGTGGCGCCGGCGAAGTTTTAGAGGCACCCTCCAGGGACGGATTTACGGCGTCCTCCACTCCGGAGCGGTTAAGTGGCCCAGGGATAGTCCCCTATTGTGAGCTACCACCATATTCTTGCCTACCCAGGAAGGCGTGAGAAAGTGTCCCCTGATCGACTTGCTCAAGTGCACCGCCCATGGGAACCCCGTGGGCTATACGGGTAGTGCGCACGGCATACTCGCAAGCCATTTCGCGAACATAATGAGCGGTGGCCTCGCCTTCAACCGTAGGGCTGGTGGCGAGGATTATCTCGCTTATCTGCCCAGCTGCAAGGCGTTGCTCGAGGCGATCCAACCCTAACTCCTCGGGCCCGATACCATCCAACGGGGATAATTGGCCTCCGAGCACCAAGTAGACGCCGCTAAAATCAGTAGCCTGCTCCAGGGCGATAACATCGGCGCTACTCTCAACGATGCACAACAGGGAACGGTCGCGCTTGGGGCTAGAGCAAATACTGCACAGCTGCTGCTCGGTGAGAATACCGCAATCACGGCACTCGCCGACCCTGTCTGCAGCGTTGCTCAGGGCCGCTGCAAGCCGCCGAGCCCCATCACGATCGCGCTGCATTAGATGCAACGCCATCCGCTGCGCGGTCCGGGCACCAACACCAGGCAGCCGGCGCAACGAGTCGATAAGCTCAGTCAATCCTGGTGAAAAAGCGCTACCCATGGGCTTTAATTGGCCCCATCAAATCCCTGTGAGCACTACCGGGAAATACCTAAACAGCAGTCAGAAAAGATCAAAACGGCATCTTCATCCCGGGCGGCAACCCCATGCTTTCGGCCATGCCGGACATTCTCTCCTGGCTTTCGCGCTGGACCTTCTGCACCGCATCGTTGAACGCCGCAGCGACCAGGTCCTCAACCATCTCCCGGTCATCCTCGAACAGCGAGGGATCTATATCTACCTTGCGCACCTCTTGTTTGCCGGTCATTAAGACCTTAACCATGCCGGCACCGGCCTCGCCGGTTATCTCCATAGCTGCTATCTCTTCCTGCGCCTTCTGCATATCTTCCTGCATCTTCTGCGCCTGCTTCATAATGTTGCCAAGTCCACCTTTCATCACGACTGCCTACCTCTGTTTCTGCTGTAAATCATCTATCGGCCGTACACCTTGCACCTGCGCATCGAAAGCATCCTGCAACCCTTGCAGGCCCGGATCTTGGCGCAGGCTCTCTTCAGCCTGCTGCTGCAACTCCTGCTGACGCTGCTGCTCCTGTTGTGCTGGGGTAAGCTGAGTATCCATCACCTCAATACGCAACTCAAGCTGCCCCTCGCCAAAACTACTCTGTAAGGCCTCACACAACCTCTGGCGGCGCTCATCATTGAGCAGATAGCGCTGCGCCTGATCAAGATGCAAGGTTATACGGTTACCATCCCTGCCGCCCCATTGGCAATGGCTGGCCAGTGCGTACAGCATACCATCAAGCTGGCCAACAACATTACGCCAGTAGTCGGCCGCTGCGGATGCAGCACCCTGCTGCCCGCCGAGCTGACCTGGCTCTGGGGCCGCTGGCTGCTGACTGGCGCCATGCTGCTGCACTTTATTGCCTGCTTGCTGCTGCGTTGCGCCCTGCTGTGCAAGGGTGCGCCCTGCGCCTGCTGAGGAGATCGGCGATCCCCCGCCGCTATTGCCGGGTCCGCCATCCTCGGGCCTGCTGTCCCGGGACCCGCTGCCTTGGGCCCGACCATCGCGAGGTGGCATCTGCGCCGGGCGGAACGCCAGCATCCGCAATAACGCCATCTCGAAACCGGTTGCCGGATCGGGCGCATAAGGCAGGTCGCGGCGGGCATGGATGCCAATCTGATAGTAAAGCTGCAGATCCTCGCCACTGATTTGCTGAGCCAGACGCAACAACCGTTCGCGCTCGGGCTCATCCTCAGCTATAACCCCGGGCGCCTGCTGAGCCAACGCCAGAGTGTGTACCGTAGCCACGACCTCGCTCAGGATGGCATCGAAATCCGCTGCCTGCTCAGCTAGATCGCGCGCTGCGCGGACCACCCTATCACTATCCCCTCCAGCCAGGGCCTCAATGATATCAAGCACCTGGCTGCCCTCCAGGGAACCAAGCATGGCGGCCACTTCGTCTTCGCGAGCCGCGCCATCGCCATAGGCGAGGGCCTGATCGAGCAAACTCAGAGAGTCACGCATGCTGCCATCAGCGGCACGGGCTAAGCGCAGCGCTGCGCCGCTATCGACCTCGACGCCTTCATCGCCGGCAATCTTAAGCAACCGCTCACAGATCAGGGCACTCGGCAAACGGCGCAGATGAAATTGCAGACAGCGCGAGAGGACTGTAACCGGCAATTTCTGTGGATCGGTAGTGGCAAGCAGAAACTTGACGTGATCAGGCGGCTCTTCAAGGGTCTTGAGCAGCGCATTGAAGCTACTGCCCGAGAGCATGTGCACCTCATCAATGATATAGACCTTGAAGCGCCCCCGGCTGGGTGAATACTGCACATTATCGAGCAGCTCGCGAGTATCCTCGACCCGGGTGCGCGAGGCGGCATCTACCTCGATCAAATCGACGAATCGGCCCTGGTCTATCTCGCGACAGCTTGGACACTCCCGACACGGAGTAGCAGTGATGCCCTCTTCACAATTCAGACACTTGGCAAGGATTCGGGCTACCGTGGTCTTACCTATACCGCGGGTACCGCTGAACAGATAGGCGTGATGGATGCGCCCGTCCGCGAGGGCGTTACTCAGGGCGCGCAGTATATGCTCTTGACCCGCCACATCTTCGAACCGGCGGGGACGCCATTTTCGCGCAAGGGCTTGATAGGTCATTGGCCTGGAGCGGCTCCACTAGCAAGATGGAGGCGGCCACACCAGCCACACCCCGGCGCCCGACGGGCGCTGCTGCCGCTGCTCCCTTCCGGGCCTGACGGGGTTCGCAGCGTGTCGTCGCGGGGGGACCAATGCGGCCACCATCGCCTGGCGGAGAGGGAGGGATTCGAACCCTCGGTACCTTGACGGTACACACGCTTTCCAGGCGTGCGCCTTCGACCGCTCGGCCACCTCTCCTCGCATGTTTAGCTGATATACTCTAAACTAGCGCACGACGCTACGCAAACTAAGAGTTAGACGAACTGCTGAAAGGTCAGATAAGTCGTGAGCGATCACAACAGCCAAAAACCGGACCAGAATGGGCAGGCGCAAGATCAAATAGCCGCCCTAGAGCGCGAGTACGACACCCGCAGCCACCTTGATGACCAGAACATAAAGCCACTTGGGCTGGAACTACATAACCCGGTCTTCGTAGTCAGCTCGCTGCTGATAATAGTCTTTGTCATTGGAGCGTTGATATTCACCGATCCTGCTGCCGATGACGGCGGCATGGCCAAAGTGGCCCTAGATGCCGCACTCGAATTCTCCCGCGTCAACTTCGACTGGCTGTTCCTAATCGCCGGCAACATCTTTGTCATCTTCTGCCTGCTGCTCATTGTCTTACCGGTCGGCAAGGTACGTATCGGCGGTCCCGATGCCAAACCGGATTTCTCAGTACTGTCCTGGTTTGCAATGCTTTTTGCCGCCGGCATGGGTATCGGCCTGATGTTCTGGAGCGTCGCCGAACCGGTGGCCTTCTACACCGACTGGTGGGGCACCCCGCTTAACGTCGAGGCCGAAACCGAACAGGGTGCTCGTGCCGCCCTCGGTGCCACGATTTATCACTGGGGACTGCACCCCTGGGCTATATACGGGATCATGGCCCTGGCCTTGGCCTTCTTTGCCTACAACAAAGGTCTGCCGATGACCGTGCGCTCAGCATTCTACCCGCTACTGGGCGAGCGCACCTGGGGCCCAATAGGGCATATAATCGACTTACTGGCCGTACTGGCTACCGTCTTCGGCCTCGCAACCTCGCTTGGCCTAGGTGCGCAACAGGCAGCGAGCGGGTTGAGTTACATATTTACTGGCGTACCCAACACCCTGGCCACACAGATCGCGGTCATAGTGGCAGTAACCTCAATCGCCCTGATCTCAGTCCTGCGCGGCATTGATCGAGGCATTAAGATCTTGAGCAACATCAATATCTCGATCGCCGGACTGCTGATGCTCTATATCATAGTCAACGCCGGGGCGATCGCCTTTGCCGGCTACGTCTACACCACCGGCACAGGCTATCTCGAAACGTTCCTACCGCTGAGCAACCCGGTGGGGCGCGAGGACACCAAATTCCTCCATGACTGGACAGTATTTTACTGGGCCTGGTGGATATCCTGGTCGCCGTTCGTCGGCATGTTTATCGCCCGAGTCTCGCGCGGACGCAGTGTACGCGAGTTCATGACCGCTGTGCTAATCGTCCCTACCGCGGTTACAATCTTCTGGATAGCTGCCTTCGGCGGCACAGGGGTAGAGCAGGCCCGTGAAGGTATAGGTAACCTTGCCGCGGGACTAGGCGACGATGAGTCGATGGCCCTGTTCCACATGCTCAACGAACTGCCGCTGGCTATGCTGACCTCAGCCATCGGGGTCTTCCTGGTACTGATCTTCTTCGTTACTTCATCAGATTCAGGCTCGCTGGTAATCGACAGTATTACCTCCGGAGGCAAGACCAATGCCCCCGAGGTTCAGCGCATCTATTGGGTAATCCTGCAGGGGCTAATCGCCGGCACACTGCTCTACGCCGGTGGCGATGCCGCCCTCGAGGCGCTGCAATCCGGGGCAGTAACAGCCGGCTTACCATTCACCGTAGTCCTTCTGTTAATCTGTGCAAGCCTCTTCCTCGGTCTTCGTCATGAGCAGAAATTGTTGCGCCTGAAGGGCAAAATTTAACTCTTGGCTGGCGCCTGGGATGAAGGCATAGATTATGTTGAAGCGCACCCAACAAGGAACGCACCCGGCCATAAGCTATTGGCTTATCCAGTTGCCAGGACTGCTGCTTATCGCAATCCTGGCGGCTATTGCAGCTAATCACAACCTGGTCAGTGCCAGCACTGCGATTCTCATATTCATAGCATGGCTGATAAAGGACCTAATCTTATACCCGGTATTCGCACGTACCGCCTGGCTGTACTATCCTATGGGCCAGGAGGCATTGATCGGCGAGCGCGGGGAGGTGGTGCGGGAAATCACCCCCAACAAACCGGGCCAGGTACGCGTCAAAGGTGAGATTTGGCAGGCTCGCAGTGTTGATCACCACTCTTTTAAACCAGGGGAGGACGTTGAGGTATTCGGTGTCGACGGTCTGACCGCGTTCGTTAAGCCGACCACGTAAACCTATGGCGCATTGGAAGAATTTCACCAGCTTGTTCCAGCCTCGCTGGCTCAGCCCAGACCCGGAGGTGCGCCGCCAGGCGGCAATGAAATTGTCCATCCAGAATCCTGACCGCGGCATGGTTCTGGGGCGTTTGATACAGGACAACAGCCCCCAAGTCCGCGAGGCAGCGATAAAGCGCGTGAACGACCTCGACCTACTCCGAGCATATCTGCACGGGGAGGCCGACCCGCGGGTACGCAATGCTGCCTCGGTCCGCTACCGCCAACTCCTAGTCGGGGATTGCGATGCAACCACGCTCGATCGCGAACTTGGTCTATGCAACGACCCCACCATAATTGCTTATGTCGCCCAGAAAGCGCGCGACCCCGAAGCGCGCCGCCACGCCATTCGGCGCATAGAGCAACCGGCACTGCTCGCTGAGATAGCTCTGCACGACGACGAAGAGCGCAATCGCTGCCTTGCAGCCCAATTAATCGAAGACGATAAGACCCTCAGCGACCTCGCTCAGCGCGCCCAAAGCAAAGGGGACGAAGGTTACCGGGCGACGGCAAACTGCCCACAATCAGAGATAGAAACCGAGACAGATGCAACAGCAACAGCGGATGATGACGTCGCGGCCACACCACAAGCAGCAGTTGCCGAAGCCCGGCCCAAGGGTTACCACCAGCAACCGGATTCACTCAAGAGTAGTGCCCCAATTGCCCAGCCAGCCGAAAACATCCACAAACCGACCAGCCAAGCCGGGGCTAGCAATATGCCAGAGGCACTGTGCCGCGCTATGCACGGTTTAGCCTCGGTTAGCTACCTGCCTAATCTGCAGAGTCGGCGGCGTAACCTAACTGCCCGCTGGCATGCGCTACCGCAACCCCCAGAAGCTGCGCTCCAGCGACGCTTTCGCCAAGCGAATATAAGAGCACTGACCAAAACTGTCAGCACCAACAGCGAAGCAAGCCGAGCGCGTCGTGAGCTGGAGAAGTTGACTAAGGAATTTAATCCGCAGCGGGGCGAACCAACTAGCCAAAGGATAGCCGCCGCCCGACGCAACTTAGATGGCCTGCGCGGCGAGGATATAGATTCTGCACATGCCCGCATAGCACTACAAAGACTCTATCGCCAACTGCCGCGCTATGAGCCGGAACAGGCTCAAAGGCAACCCAGTCGCAACGCTCTCGGCGAGCAAAAGGCTATCCTACACAGGCTCAACAAACACCTTATAGAGGCCGAAAAGGCACTGGCAAACAGCGACTTTGTCGGGCTTCAAGGCCACATCCGCGAGGCTCTGCAAATAGCATCGAGCGGAGCGCAATAAGATTTGCTTAATTCAAAAAAAGATATTACCTTAATGTATGTGGGTTTTTATGCGCTGCAAAACCTACCGGTTTACGGACACCTTTATCGCAGGAGTCGAATAGCCATACGTAACTATCTATAGAGGCTCTCAAGAGGAGGAATTAAACCTGAAATGCGCAGCACCTTGCCCCCCTAGGTGGATGCCGACATGTATTACGACAAGCTAAAGGAGTGGTGGCAACAGGAGAGTGCGCAGATGCGCGTGGGCGTACATCTGGCACCACGGTTTGTGGCCATCACTATAGTCTCGGCGGATGGTAGTGAGCTGATCAGCTCCGATTATCTCAAATCTACTCCCCAGACCCAGGAAAAGGCCCTCGCTGAATTGGTCGAGCGCAATGACTGCGCTGGCTCGCCGGCCTATGTGGTACTTGATGGCAGCGATTACGAGATACGCCATATCGATGCACCTCAAGTGCCGCCGGCTGAGATTGCCTCAGCCCTGCGCTTTCGGCTCAAGGACATGGTGGAGATCCCATTTGAGCAGATGGCAGTAGCGGCGCAGCTGCAATACAGCGACCGCCGCCAAGCCGACCACCAAATT
This sequence comes from Halorhodospira halochloris, assembly GCF_002356555.2. Taxonomy (NCBI): domain Bacteria; kingdom Pseudomonadati; phylum Pseudomonadota; class Gammaproteobacteria; order Chromatiales; family Ectothiorhodospiraceae; genus Halorhodospira; species Halorhodospira halochloris. Next base: position 710,346 of record NZ_AP017372.2, on the reverse strand, counting down.
GCCCTAGCCGGCATTGCACGGCAAGAACGCATAGCCGCAATAGCGCGAACGGTCCACGGGGCGGACCTCGAACTGCAGGCCGTTCTCATGCGCGAGACCGCCCTAAGTAACTTGGCGGCCAAAATGCCGGCAGCCGAAGGTGGTGTCGCTATAGTCTATGTTGGCGATAATGATGGGGTTATTGCCATCTGTCGCGGCTCCAGGCTGGGGCTCGCCCGACGCCATAACACTGGCACAGAGCAGATCGCCGCCGCCCATGGCAATGATCAACCACTCCAGTCCATTGCCACCGAACTGCAATACTCTCTCGACTACCATGACGGCCAGCTCTCATCCTCCCCGACCAGCCTCTGCGTGGTGCCGCCGCTCAACGGCAGCGGCAGAGATCGCCTGATCGACCACCTCGATCAGGCATTACCGATAAAGTCTGACAGGCTAAACCCCTACGACCTGCTCCAGCAGCCAACGCTGGCTGCCGGAGAAGAAGGCCGGGGAGCTCCTACATCGGAACCGGCCACCCAAGGCCACTGCCTGCTCGCCCTCGCTGCCGCCCTACCCCATCCGGAGCTTGCCAGCGCCTCGATGTATGCTCCGGAGCGCAAACGCATTAACCCCCTGGGGGCTAGAGCGCTGGGCGCATATCTTCTCGGCAGCATCGTCTTGTTGGCTCTATTTTCCATCGTCATGGTATGGCGCGCAGCGGCACTAGAAGCTCAGTTAGCTACTGGCGAGGAGCAGCGCCAAGAGCTCACCGCTGCTATAGCCACAATCAAAGATGAACGCGGCACGGGCGAACCGGACTCCGATCTCATCGCCAAACGCGACGAGCTTGAACGGGAAAGGGAACTGCGCACAAAATTCCTTGAACAAATCCACGGCATCGAACAAGAAGCCCTCGGCGGTTTCTCGCAGACTTTGAACACCCTAGCCAACCAGCGCGTCACGGGTTTGTGGCTGACCCGCATAACCATTGCAGGGAATGACATATCCCTCACTGGAGGAACCCTAACCCCCCGTAACGTCGCTGATCTAGTAAACCGACTCGCCAATGAGGAAACCTTCAGAGGGCGCTACTTTGATGATCTTTCCATTTACCGTCCTGAACAGGAAAACAGCTTCCCGGGCGCGTTGGAGTTTCGCGCCTCAACCATAACTACTGACCCGAGCGAATAGAGTAATGGCAGCGCCCCGCACCAAGATCAAGACCCTCTTGCAGCCTGTGGTAGACGCCATTGAGCAAAGAACTACCCGCGAGCGAGTCCTCCTACTCGGCGCCGCAATCGCCCTTGTTGGGGCCTTGTGGTATTACGGCTCTTATCAGCCGACACAGCAACGGATCAACACGGCGCAAACCCAACTCACTGAGGTAAAATCGCAAGTCGAAGAATTACGCAGTGAAAAACAGAGCCTGGAAGAGGACCCGATAGAAGATCCTGACGATCAGCTCCGTGCTGAGATAGCTGAACTAGAAGATGAGTTGGAGGAGCTGCATGACAGCGCTGCGGCCGATATACCCAGCTTTATTCAACCGCAGATGATGCGCCGAGTACTCGAGGAGATCCTCGCCGAAAGATCCGGAGCGGATCTTGTTAGCCTCCAGCGGATGCCCCCCGAACTCGCCATTAAGCCCGACGAGGAGAACGACTCGGCAACCCCGGAGGTCTTCCGGCACCGCATAGAACTGGTCATTGAGGCCGACTTCATGTCTACAATAGACTACCTGGAAGAGCTTGAGGATCTGCCCTGGCAATTTGCATGGGAGATGATCGATTACCAGGTGATCGACCATCCGCGGGCTAGGGTAAAACTACGCTTGCACACCCTCAGTGGCCACCGCCAGTGGCTGGGCCTGTAAGGTGACTATGATGGATTATGGCAGCTCCAGTAAAAGAATACTGCGGTATCTGGCAGTATTGGCCGTTTGCTTGACCATCTTCAGCCTGACCACAAATCTCCCCGCCCAGCAGCGCTCTGACCCAACTGCGCCACCGGGTTCAGGGCCCGGCACCAGTCCTAGCCCAGCCCCGTCTGCCCCCAGCAGAGAGCAGGTCGAGAGATCGCTGCCCCAGGTGCAGATGGTGATGCAAAGAGCCGGCAAGAGCAGTGCCTATATCGGCGGCCAGTGGAAGGGCGAAGGTGAGACAGTGGCGGGATTCCGCATCGAAGCCATCGAATCCAACGGGGTAAAGGTAACAGCCAGAGGCGAGGATTTTTTTCTGCCGGTCAGCGGGCACGGAGTAGGTAAAAAGAGGCTGCAGCCAGATAAAATGCCGGGAGCAAAAGGGCAATGAGATCCATCCATGCACAGCAGTGCACACAAATAAAAAGATCAGACAACTTAAATGGCCCAAGCGTAGCGCTCGCCTTGCCCCCCGCAAAGCCGAATATTGCTGTGCTCACGCTGGTAGTAACAACACTCCTTGGGGGCACTTTACTATCCGGCTGCGCCGGCATGGGCAAAACCCCTGAACAGCGGGCACAACAGGCTGAGGAACGGCTGACACCGGAGGCTAGCAGTGGACCTGCACAGCTCCCAGATATTCCGCGCGAGCTGGAAGAGCAGCTTGCCGGCCCACCTCTGCTCGACCCCTTCGAGCTCAGGACCGAAGAGCCAAGGTTCGACATCAAAGCCCAAGACGTCCCCGCTGTGCCATTCTTCCAGGGCCTGGTTGAAGATACCCCCTACAACATCATTGTCCACCCCGATGTCGAAGGGACCCTGTCGATGACCCTACGCGATGTCTCCGTGCCCGAGGTCATGGAATTGGCCCGCGAGGTTTATGGCTATGAGTACCGTCAAACCGATGTGGCCTATCTCGTCCTGCCGCCAAGGCTTGAATCGCGCCTCTTCCAACTCGATTACTTGAATGTCCTGCGCAGCGGTGAGTCGGGCTCTAGAATCACAGCAGGTGAACTCCAGGATGGTGATGATGGCGACTCCCTAGCCGGGAGCAGTGTCAGGACAGAGTCCGAATCAAAGATGTGGCAGGACGTTAAGGAGGTTATTGAGGGCATTATTGCGCATGACCGTGACAACGCCAGCGCGGTAGTAAGCCCTGAGGCTAGCACGGTAGCCGTGCGCGCCACACCTGCCACCCTCCGCCAGGTTGAGCAGTTTATTGAGAATCTGCAAGGCACAATCACCCGACAAGTGGTTCTTGAGGCCCGTATCCTTGAAGTTGAGCTCAGTGACCAGCACCGCATGGGCATCGAATGGGAGACCTTAGGAAGTCCACTTAGCGGGAGCCTTAGCACTGGAGCGGACGTTGGTATAGAACCCTCAGGAACCTTTGGTCTAGGAATTGACCGCGAGGGATCTTTCTCGGCAACTATCAGCGCCCTGCAACGTCAAGGTGACGTCCAGGTGCTCTCCGCGCCACGGGTTTCAACCCTCAACCATCAGAAGGCGGTCATAAAGGTCGGCACCGATGAGTTTTACCAAACCGGCATCGATCTAAACCAAAGGGTGATTGATAACACTATCGTCACCGAACTCGACCCGACCTTCGAGCCGTTCTTCTCCGGCATCGCCTTGGATGTCACCCCGGCGATCGACGCTAATGGCTGGATAACCATGCACGTCCAGCCCTCCGTGACCGAGGTCCAAGAAGAACCCCGCCAGCTCGAATCAGGCGGTGATACCACCGAGTTTAATCTGGCCCGGAGCGATGTGCGCCAATCAGACTCCATCGTCCGCGCCCAGGATGGCGAGATGATCATCATCGGTGGGCTCATTGAGGAACGCGATAAAAACATCACCGGACAAGTCCCATTGCTCGGCAACCTGCCCCTGCTCGGTCGCCTCTTTTCGTATGAGCGAGTTGAGTCGCAGAAGTATGAACTGGTCATCCTGCTGCGCCCACGCATAGTCAACGAAGATACCTGGCGCAGCGAAATCGATGCCCACTCCGAGAGGATTCGGGGGATGTACGGGACAACCCCGGGGAGACGCTGATGGCAAAATATTCGCTAACACTTTTGGTGAAGGTGTTTTGTCTGGCTGGGTTCGCGATTGGAGTGGGCAGCGTGGCGACAGCCGACAACTCGGGGCAGGCAGAGGATTCCTCAGCGCAAGAGGCAGGCCATTTCGAGCGTAACCCGAGCGATCCCGACCCTGAAATACGCGCCCAACAGCTGGTCGAAAATGCCGAGGCCCATGCCCAGGCGGGTGATGAGCTGAGTGCCGCGCGCGCCTATCAGCGTGCCCTCGAACTCCAGCCTGCCCTGAGCAGCGCACGGCAAGGCTACGCCCGCATCCTGATGATGAGCAACCGCAGTGAACGTGCTCGCCAGGTCTTACGCGAAGGCATTGAGGAGGGCGATAACAGCGAGTTTAGCGCCCGCTTTTACGCTCACTTGGCAGAACAGGCCGGCGAGCAAGACGAGGCGATAAGCATCTTGAAAAGGTTTAGCGCACGCAATGACAGCGAAGCTGGGGCCATCGAGGCGCACCTCGCCGCTCTCCACCGTCAGATCGGCCAGCACGACCAGGCGCTGATGTACTACTCGCGCCTTGCCCGCCACGAACCGGATAACGGGATCTGGCCGGCTGGTCAAGCATTGGCGGCCGAAGCGATGGGCGATAAGGAGTCCGCCCTGCGGGCCTGGCAAAGGGCAGTGGAGCTAGGACTGAGCGCCGAGATCGCCAGCTATGCCGAATCCAGAATTGAGCAGTTAAGGGACTGAGGCAATGCTGCGCAAGAAGATACGAATCGGTGATCTGCTGATCCAAGAGGGGCTCATCACCGAAGAGAATATGCAACAGGCCCTGCGCGTCCAAAAGCAGACCGGCAACAAGCTCGGCCACCAGCTTATCGAACTCGGCTACGTAACCGAGGATCAGATCCTTGACCTACTCTCCCAACAGCTCCAAGTCCCCCGCGTCAACCCCAACAACTACTGGATAGACCCGGAGACCGCCGCCAACTTGCCAGAGAGCTATGCCCGCCGCTTCACCGCCCTGGTTCTGGAGGAGACGGGGAGTGATTTTCTTGTTGCTATGGCCGATCCAAGCGATCTTATCGCCATTGACGAGATCAACCGTGTCCTCAAAAAGCCGCCGCGCATCGGGGTAGCGCGCGAATCGGCCATCAACGATCTGATTAACCTCGTCTACCGGCGCACCGAAGAGATCAGCAACATCGCCGAGGAGCTCGCCAGTGAGCTTAACAAGGGCGATGACATAGATCTGGCCACCCTCAATATCGGCGAGAGCGCGGCCAGTGCCCCGGTTGTTCGCTTACTCCAATCGCTATTCGAGGACGCCTTGCAAATCGGCGCCTCTGACCTGCATATCGAACCGGATGAAAACGCCCTGCGCATCCGCATGCGCCGCGACGGTGTCCTCCAAGAGCAGATCTTCCGCCAGCGTAATATCCACTCCGCCATGGTTTCGCTGCTCAAGATCATGAGCGGTCTGGACATCACCGAGCGACGCCTACCGCAGGACGGCCGTTTCCATATCCGGGTCCACGGCCGCAGCGTCGATGTCCGCCTCTCGACACTGCCTTTGCAGCACGGCGAGGGGGTAGTAATGCGCCTGCTCGATCTCAGCGGCGGACTGGCCTCGCTGGAGAAGACCGGCATCCCGGAGGATATGCTGCGTCGGCTTCGCCGATTGATCCACATGCCCTACGGCATGATTCTGGTAACAGGCCCGACCGGATCGGGTAAATCGACGACCCTCTACGGCGCCTTGCAGGAGCTCAACAAGTCTGGGGTGAAGATTATTACCGTCGAGGACCCTGTCGAGTACCGCCTCTCGCGCATCAATCAGGTGCAGGTCAACGAGAAGATCGGGCTAACCTTTTCCCGAGTCCTACGTACCTGCCTGCGCCAAGATCCGGATATCCTCATGGTTGGCGAGATGCGCGATGAGGAGACTGCCGAGATCGGCATGCGCGCGGCGATCACCGGGCACCTGGTCTTCTCTACCCTGCATACCAACGATGCTGTCGCCACCGCCAACCGCCTGCTGGATATGGGTATTGAGCCGTATATGCTGGTTTCGGCTCTGCGCGCCATACTTGCGCAGCGCCTGCTGCGCCGCATTTGTACCCAGTGTCGCGAGCCTTACACCCCCTCTGAACTGGAACAGCTCTGGCTGGAGGCGGCATTCGGCACCAGTGACTATCAGCTCTATGTCGGCAAGGGTTGCAATGCCTGCAGCAATACCGGTTACAGCGGCCGGGTCGGCGTCTTCGAGCTGCTTGAACTGACCCCGGATATGATCAACGCCCTCCGCCACAATGATCAGGCTGGATTTGCCGCCGCCTGCGCTGCCGACCCCAACTATCAACCGATGAGCAATGTCGCCCTGGCCTATGCCAGCAAGGGGCTAACTACCCTTGAGGAGGTCTTCCGCGTGCTCGGCGAGATCGATGAGAGCGAACTGCGTCTGCACCAGACCAAGATCGACTCGCTGATCGCCGAGTTGGATAGCCAGGCGGCTGAACAGCAACTTGACCATGAGGCCGGAGATCAACCGGAAGTGGCACAGCCTGATCCGGCAGCCGAGCAAGGAGCCGCTGATGGGAGTGGTCCAGCAGTTAATAGTGAGGAGCGCAGCGACCAATCCCCGCCAGCAGAGGACCGAGCACCGATAGATAACCGCTCGCTACTCGACGCCCTCAATGCGCCAATCGACCGCAAGGATAGGCATGGCTGAGTTTATCTATCAAGGCCGCAGCCGAGATGGCAAGTCGATACGCGGCAGCGTCGAGGCACCCTCGCTAGACGCCGCCATCAATGAGATAGTGGCACTCGATATAACCCCTATCGACATCAAGGAAAAACCGCCGGAGAGTGTCGCCCACACCGACCTCAACGCCCTGCTGAGAAGTTGGACAGAAAAATCGGTTTCGCTGGAGGATCTGGTTACCTTCGTGCGTCAGCTCCACGCCTTGATCCACGCCGGTGTACCGATCATCCGTGCCTTGCGCGGGCTTGCAGACAACTCCTCCAACCCTAAGCTAAAGCGCACCCTGCGCGAGGTGGCCAGCGGCTTGGAGAGCGGTCAGTCGCTAACTGAGGCGATGCGTGAGCACCCCAAGGTCTTCCCTACCCTGCTGCTGGCCATGATCCGCGTCGGCGAGGACTCGGGCCGCCTTGAGGAATCACTGCAAAGGATGGCTGCCAGTCTCGATCAGGAGCGCACTACCCGCGATCGGGTTAAGCAGGCGCTGCGCTACCCGAGTTTTGTCTTGGTAGCGATTCTTGCTGCGCTGGTTATTATCAATCTGTTTGTTATCCCGGCCTTTTCAGATATCTTCGCCCAAATGGATGCCGACCTACCGTTAACCACGGTTATCCTTATCAATTCCTCGGAGTTTTTTACTAACTATTGGCTGTATATTTTCGCCGGCTTAGCCGGGGTATTTTTCGGTGTGCGCGCCTACATCAATACCGTTAACGGTCGCCTGCTGTGGGACCGTCTTAAGCTGCGCATCCCGGTAGTCGGCAACATCCTACTGCGCGCTCTACTCGCCCGCTTCGCTCGTACCTTTTCTATGGCGTTGCGCTCAGGGGTACCGATCCTCAGCGCCATGAGTTCGGTCGCCGAATCGACCGATAACGCCTACATTAGTCAAGGCATCAACGGTTTACGCGATGGCATCGAGCGCGGCGAGGGTCTCTATGCGGTCAGCGAGCGCAGCGGGCTGTTTACACCGCTGGTGTTGCAGATGCTTGCGGTCGGTGAAGAGACTGGGCAGATTTCGGACATGATGGATCAGGTCGCTGAGTTCTATGAGCGCGAGGTTGAGGTCGATCTGGAGAAGCTCTCCTCTTCCATCGAGCCCATTGTGATTTCGTTCATAGCGGTGCTGATCTTGGTACTTGCACTCGGGGTCTTTCTGCCGATGTGGCAGTTGGGAACAGCGGCGATGTGATGGTTGATGATTGGAGATTTCATGGAGGTAAACAGTTTACTTGTGTGTTTTGGGGTATAATCTAATAGTTACAGTTATGCTTACATGCTAATTGTTTTGATTAATGGCTTGCCAATCTACTTTGGCAGCACGGCCGAAGAGAGGAAAAGAGATGAAAGAGCAAATCCATCTAGATGAAAATAGTTGCAGTTCGAGCCCCGAGCAGGCTACAGGTAGAGTCGGGCTCGTTGAGCTAGCTAAGAACTTTGTCCACCGCAATAGCAGTGCCAAGCGCCGGAGACGTCAGCTTGAAGAGGGGTTCACGTTGATTGAGCTGGTCATTGTGCTGGTGGTGCTCGGCATCCTGGCCTCAATTGCCATTCCGCAGTTCACAGGTATTCAAGATCAAGCCCGCGCTTCAGGCTTGGCAAGTTCACTAAGTTCTGCGGCGACCGCTGAGGCAACTAAGGCTGCCGCACAAGGCAACGAATGGTCAGAGCCAGATGATTGGGATAATTACCTCGATGGAACTCCATTGGATGATCAGGGATTCTCAGTAGACGGGAGCGAGTGTGATGGCAGCAACGATGTTGAGGCCGAGTTTTCTTTTCCTGAAGTAGACACTGATGATGGTAATTTAACTGGAGGGACCACTTACCGCTGTGTACAAAAGTAGTGATGATTAATTGATACTTCATAGTAAGTATAAAGGTCCCCTTATGGGGGCCTTTTCTAATGTCACCAACTACATCGCCGCCTGCCCCAACTGCCACATTGGCAGGAAGATCCCCAGCGCCAGGACCAACACCAGCACGCCGATAATGCTGATCACGATGGGCTCGATGGAGGACGACAGCCGGTCCAGGTCGGCCTATAATTTTTATATTAAATTTTCTTGGCACCGTTTTTTAATTAAAAACCTCAAGATACGCTTAAAAAATGCTTGGCTAATCAAGCGGTAAGCAAACAATCATGGCAATCTCGGTGCAACGATTCGGCTATCCTCAAGGGCATCAGCAACCACAAAGGGTGCCCTCAGTTATAGCCCTCTACAACTGCCGCAATGAAGCCATGAGAAGCCATGAACCGGGCTCTCTGTCTTCCTGAGCCGTAGAAGAATCAAGAGTATTATCCCTTGTACCCTCTTTCCTGCTCTTGGCCCTATCTTTTCGTCGGCGCGCAGAAACGCCCTCTCATCCCAGCAAAGGCCTCTACTGATCGCCTAGTCTCTTTCTCTGCGGTGTAAAAAGCCATTGCATCAGCCACACGGAACCTTAGCGACTGGTGCAGATTCTTTGGCTCATGAACCCATGAACTCCAAGAACGCCTAATAGAAGGCCGCGCAATATCTCTACGCTGGAGTGATGAGGTCTACAACTGACACCTCTATCTCTTCTTTTCAGTTCATGGATGGCCTCGTAGAAGAATCCATAGAACTCATTGCTGCCACATTGCTTCTTGCTGCCGTGCTTTATTGTTTTCAGGAGTATCGTAGGCCTTTCGTTTCTTGATCTCAAATTCGTTCTTTTAAGATCTCACCATCGCCACATCCGATCATTTCTATTATCCCTCCCCTCTACGATAAAATAATTAATCCATTCTCTCCTTTTTCGCCCTGCTCTGCTATCTCTGGTTCGTACAAACATCTTGATGACAACCTGAACCCGAAATTATTACTATAAAACCTCCTTCCATTGAGGGAACACCAAGGACCTATCACCAAATTCCAGAACATAAGCGGCCAACAATAGTATTAATATAAACCTTCCCCTTTTTGTTCAGAAAATCTTTATAACAAAATTCCTTCCTGGTCAATTTCTCTTGCGTCTCTTGACCGAGAATCTGAACCAATTATACTTGGAATCTCTAGAGCGGAAAAGGAGCAGAATAACATTAATATAAATTTTTTGGAACACGCACTACAAAAGGAGGAACAATGAAAGAAAAATTTGAAGACTGGGCGTTTGTTTATATGAAATTTGTTGATTTATTGCACCACGGTCTTACACCGGAACAAACTTTTATTGATATATCGTACTATTGCTTTCACGAAGATATAGAGCTATCCAACCATACTTTGCATGAGTTGCTGCATGTAGCCATGATAGAAGTTTATTATCGTTAGTTTTTCTCATGCCTTGAGTATTCAGAGAACTCAACGATGTCTCGCACAAGGTAGCGAATACAGTTGTCTGAGTACTGGTAGTAAGGAAGGCGCCCTTCAAGACGAAGCCTCTGAAGCTGACGGACAGATAAGCCTGTTATCTTTGCAGCCATTTGACCGTTTACAAGCTCGTCTGCCCCGATCTCTTCACCAGCGATGATGATATAAAAATTTTCTTTGCTCATTTCGTATATTTTCTTTTTGCTATAAATATTTATGACAGATAGGCGCCTACTGTCTTTTAAGGCCATTTAGATATCACTTTCTTTTAGCAAGCCAGATAATTTTATAGATGCTCCCTTCCTCTTTGCTGTCTTGCTTACCTTCCCTGTGTTTGATTTTGAACGATGTTATTAACAAGTTGAGCAACCTCTAACGCTATAGGCGATTGGTTGTTGACGTTAGCTGGGCCTCAACAACGAATGAAACCGCGAAAGCTACCTGAGAGCTTTCCTTGGTTTAATAGTGTCTAGATCATTGATAACCAAGAAGAAATAACAAAAAAGGGAGAATAAAAAATGATACATCAGCAATCACATCAATATAGCCTTCTAAAAAATAAAAAACACTGCCAACATAAAGCATTCAATGGAATCGTTAATAAAAAAGATTTCACAGAGATCTTACCTAACCAGGAGCTTGTTCAAGCTAACAAGAAACAATTTGCAAGATCAGAGGTAAGAAATTGGTTAACTACGGTCTCTAACCTCAACAACATAAAATGGGAATACTTCGTAACATTAACTTTCAGGAATGAGATTACATCCTACGAAGAGTCCAAGAATGTTGTTAGCAAATTCCTGAAGAACCTCAACAATGAAATCTTCGGCAAAAGATCTAAGAAAAGTCTTCAATGGTTGGTTTTTATAGAGAAGTCACAATATCATGGTTACCATGTTCATTTGATAATTGGGGATTTCTTTGAAAAATTATCTACGGATAGCCAAATAAGGAGATGCGGGAATGAAGAGTTGTTCAAATATATATTAGAAAAGACTTGGAACAATGTTGATCAAAGAACAGGGAAACCAGACTTCCACTCTTTTGAATCAAGCTTCCAGCATATATACAATGACGAGGCTCTTTACCAGTACTTAACGAAACAACTTGGTTCTGTTGGATCGGAGGTTTTCGCCTTCGATTTGATGAATCTTGATGGGAGGTATAACAAACTGATATGACTCTCTGGATGTGATGAAGTCAGGGACGACTTCTATTTTTTCGTAGGGAATGGATAGAGAAGACAAGAGCTGTGTTTAGCAGAGGGGTCGGTAGGGGTGCACTGCCTCCCCAACAATGAAGCCACAGAGAGCCGCACAGAGCTTCTGAGTAGATGATGAGGGTGAGATGCTAGGTTGTGTGTGAGCCTTCAATGCAAAGGTTGTGGTAAGCGGTTCGCCAAACATATCAAACCCCTCATCTTGGCTTATTAGAAGATGAGGGGTTTCTTTTAGTGGCCTCTTAGACGTCGAGATGTGATGCGACAGCATTGCACCTATCCCTTACATCATCATCTTGAAGATGAATATAACGCATAGTAGTTGTAATTTGTGTGTGGCCCAACATTCTCTGAAGCTCGGGAAGCTTGGCACCGTTTTTTAGCGCATGAGAAGCAAAACTATGCCTCAAGTCATGGACACGAATGCTTTTATCTAGTTCAGCTTTCCCAAGAACCCGTTTGAAAGGGTTATTGATGCAGCTATATGGTTTGTTTGTCCCTGGCTGCGGGAAAAGGAGATCTGTTCCGCTGTGTCTTGGTAAATTGCTCACAAGGCAAGCCGCATTATCTGATAACACGATCTGTCTCGCACCTGTCTTACCATCTGGCAAATACCATATTTTGTGCTCAAGATCGAAATCTTTGAATCTGGCATTCAAAACCTCCCCGCGTCTAGCTCCAGTTAATATGAGTAGCCTTAAAATATTGTATAGGTGCGGATGGCAATGATTTCTTGCGGTCCCTTCGCGAATTGTGTGGGTGACAGCAGCTTAAGACGAGGTAGTCAACGCTGGGTGTGATCCTATATGTTGTGCCTCGCCACACCATTTTTGCGAGGAGTTGCCATGGCTACTGAGCACGCCCTGTTCACCGCCGCGCTTGGGTTGAGTGCACCCTGGAAAGTCAGTGACATCCGCTTTGATGCGCAGGCCAAGCGCATCGACTTCGATATCACCTTCACCAGCGGCAGCCGCTTCGCCTGCCCGGCCTGTGGCGCCGAGGCTCAAGCAGTTCATGACACCCGTCAGCGTTCCTGGCAGCACCTGCATTTCTTCGAGCACCAGGCCTATATCCATGCCGCCGTGCCCAGGGTGCGATGTCAGGACTGCGGGAAGACCACTCAGGTCGAGGTGCCTTGGGCGCGTCCAGGCAGCGGGTTCTCGCAGTTGTTCGAGGCGATGGTCATTACCCTCTGCCAGCAGATGTCGGTCCAGAAGGTCGCTAACTACCTGGGTGTTGGTGATGACCCAATTTGGCGAATCCTCAACCACTACGTGGAAGCAGCCCGTGCTCAGGAGGACTTCAGCAACGTTCGCGCTGTCGGCATCGACGAGACGGCCTCGCGGCGCGGGCATAACTATATCACTGTCTTCCAGGACCTTGATGACCGACGCCTACTCTTTGCCTGCGAAGGGCGGAACCAGTCGACCATTGGGGCGTTTGTGGCGGATCTACACGATCACGGCGGCGATAGGGACTCTGTCGAGGCGGTATGCATCGATATGAGCAAGGCCTACATCGCCGGCGTGCAGCGGTATCTACCCGAGGCAGCGATTACCTTCGACGCCTTCCATGTGGTGCAGCTGGCTAATCAGGCAGTCGACGAGGTCCGCCGCGCCGAGGTGCGCCTGGAGCCTGCGCTCAAGCGCACTCGCTGGGTCTGGCTTAAGGATGCCTCGCGGCACACGCTCAAGCAGCTCACCGAACTGCATTACCTGTCACGGACGAGGCTGAAAACAGCCCGCGCCTGGCGGCTCAAGGAGGCACTGCGCGAAATACTGACCGGCAGTGGTGCTCGCAGAGAGGCTGAGCAAAACCTCAACGCCTGGTACAGTTGGGCTCGGCGCTGCCGGCTGGAGCCGTTCAAGCGCCTAGCGTTAACGCTCAAGGCTCACTGGCAGGGCATCCTCAACGCCTTTGACTCTCGCTTATCAAACGGCCCCGTCGAAAGCATGAACGGTCAGATTCAAGTTGCCAAGGGCCGTGCACGAGGATTTCGCACCACGAAGAATCTGATCTCCATCTGCTACCTGATCGCTGGCAAGCTCACCCATCTGCCTGCCTCACCCTATGGCACAATATGTAGATCGGCGGTTGCGTGAGTAGATGGGGGTGTCACCCACACAGATTGCGAAGGTGCCTTTCTTGCAGCCCTTAAAAGTTTTTCTATTTCCTCTTTTGAGAGAAGCCTCTCTTTTTTGTTGTCATCTTTCGGTTTTTTGACATCGCGCACCGGGTTTTGGGTAACTCCAGGCACTTGATCCTCTATGGCCTTTGTAAAGACGTTAGAAACAATTGCAATTGTTCTTTTAATTGATGATTCCTGGTACTCTTCACTCCTCATGTAATCGATGATATCTTGAATATCATTTTTACGAATGATCGCCATCTTCTTACTCCCGATTCGCGGAACAACGTGCCCCTTTAGTAATTTCTCCTCTGTTGCCCAGCTCTTCTTGTTTTTTCTTGAATGCGAAAGATATTGCTCGTAAAAATATTCCTCAAACGTGTAGCTCGATCTTTGTGTTGATCGCTCTTGCTGCGGATCCTCTCCTTTACGAACTCTTGACGCTATGTCCTGTGCGATACTCCGAGCATCATTTATTTTAACTTCGTTGTACTTACCGACTTTCAGATGACGGATTTTATTGTCTTCATCCCTGTATCGATAGTAATATGTTCCGGTGCCAGTCGCCCTAGCCTCCAGGAGAAGCCCAGAAACCTTTGTGTCTGACAGCCTTTGTGTCTGGTTCTTTTCTTTAGCTTTTTTGAATACCTTGCGGATATTTGCCTCAGTGAGTTTTGTTGCCATTTTTTCACCTCTGTTATACCTTATCTCACTATTCGCGAGATAAGTCTGAGGATATTTTACTGATGTCTGAGACATCACACAAGGTGTTTGAGATAGATTTAGAGGTTTTGGCCCTCGTAGCAGGTCTTCGTGCAGCCCGAGCTTTCCTGGGATTAAGTCAAAAAGACGTAAGCAATGGTAGCGGTATCTCGGTTCCTACATTGAACCGTCTGGAGCGATTGGAAACCTCTCCCCAGCACCGAACTGTGGTTAGATTAAAAACCTATTTTAACAATATCGGCGTAGAGTTGGTTTTAAACAAAAATGAAGGTTTTTATATTAAAATAAACCTTGCGGCTTTAGAATACTTAAAAGAACGATACGAAAAAGGGGAGCCAATAACTGCAAGAGGAGGTATGTTTAAAAGAAAATAGAATTTGAATTTTTTTGTTAAGCATAGGATAGGTTGATCGCGCCTAACTTTGGTTTTATTTTGCTAGCGAAAAATTGGCGCGATCTGAGGATTTCCTAGGATATACTCGATTTAGAATTAAAACCGAATATATCCTGTTATCTGACTCAAAAAATATGTATATGATAAGTAATGTCGCACTCGAAACGCACGCTGCCGTCTAAACCCTGATATGACGCGGCTTATCCCGAAATGGCAACTTCTCGTTGATTGAGCTGGTGATTGTGTTGGTGATTCTTGGTGTACTGGCGTCTCTGGCTGTACCGCAGTTCACGGGTCTACAGGATCAGGCGAGGGCAAGCGGGTTAGCAGCTTCATTATCTTCACTGGCTACTGAAGGGTATACCCGAGCACGCGTAAACAACGAAAGTTTCATGAACGCTGCTGACGATTGTGACGTTGTTACAGCATTAGGGAAAGACGATCTTGAAGACCTTTTTCTAGAGGAAGACGGTTCAGCTCCTGATTATTTAAGCAATTTTAGCATTGGAAATAGCTCTTTCAACGAAGCTAGCGCTAGATTTACTGTTACATGGTTCGACTCAACTGGTGATCCTGAAACAGGAACCAGAACCTGCTATATCGGGTACAACTAACGGACAGTCACTTTATACCTATATCCCCTGGGGGGTATCCTCGGGGGAATTGTTTGTTTAAAATCTGCACAGTCCTGATTAACCCAAACAGAAGATTTTTTAAAACTTAGACAACCTTTAAGCATCGATTGTGCAAACATTCTTGATTCATCATTTGGCTATTTAGCGAAATTCTGACCAGCTCCGCCGAAAATATTAAACTCAACCTTCTCCTTGATTCTGCTATCTTAAATTGCTTTAATAAATTATTCTCTCTGCTTGATTTTGCGCTCGTGCGTTAGCTATCTAAATCCAGCGTTACACAGATCCTCAAGAGTAAAAAGTAAACATACAGCAAACATTAATTAAACAACCCAGAAGCATACCAAAACAAAGGAGAAAAAACATATACAACTGAAGAATGGATACATACCCCTGAAAAGGCAGTAGATTTGGCAGATGCAGGCCTTCTGTATGGACAGATCTTATTTGATATATTTGACTACTGCCTTCAAAATAATATTGTAACAACAAATGCTGAGTTGACAAACTTGATTAGCGATGCGTACAAAGAGGTGCGTTTTTATGGTTCCTTGCAAGGTGATTATTAAGCTGATGAGACCAAACCACTAATTAGGCAATAAAAACCATTATGGCACCCTCGTGATCTTTTTGTAGGTAACCATGCCTTCTGCCCAGAGATATTAACATTCTGGCACGGAAAAATAGAACTTGGCATAACCCTGAAGGGGGCCTAAAACTTCCCCGTAGCCATTATCTGCCCCGATGTGGAGGTCTTGGCGCCAAGGATGGCGCCATGAAGCCTCCAGGGATGGATTCACGGCGTCCTCCACAGCGGGGCAGATAATGGCTACGGGGAAGTAGTTGGACGCCCCCCTCCTTCACCTAACCCCGCCTCTTCGGATAATCAAAACCCACCACCTCTGACCACTTTGGATCTACCTGCACCCAGCGATCACACCCAAACCGCACTGTAATAACCGCCGCTGTGGGCACCTTGGCTACTTGGAGAGAAAAAAGGCTACGTGCAGTCTCTTCTATCGCCGGGTTATGGCCGATCAGAGCAATCCTCTGGTAGGTATCCGGCTGATCTCGAATAATCTCCAGCCACTCGGCTGGTCCGGCGTTGTATAGCCTCTTATCAAGCACAATTAGCTGATCATCTAAGCCCATAGCTGCTGCCATTAAACGCGCGGTCTGCTGAGCCCTAACCGCCTCCGAGGTAACTATAAGTTGCGGAATAGCGCCGCGCTGGACTAGCCGCTGGGCCATCATCGGAGCAGCCTTCTCGCCGCGGGGGGCTAGCGGTCGCTCTTTGTCATTGAGGTGGGGATTGTACCAACTCGACTTGGCGTGACGGATGATCAGTAATTCTTTCATTGCCGGGTATTGACCTGCTTAACACCGCGCTGCAAATCCCAGCCCTGCAAAGGCTGCGGCCTGCCAATAAAGTAGCCTTGGGCGACGTCGCAACCCAGCTCCCTAACCATGTTAAGGGTTGACTCATCTTCAATGCCCTCGGCCACCACCTCCATGTTTAAATGCTTGGCGAGGTCGGCTACCGCACCGACGATCAATTGTCGTAGATATCGCAGCGGCAGATCCAGCACTTCTCTGCCTCTTCCCCCTTTAAAGGCTATTCCCTGCACATTGTTGAGGTCAAGCGCTCCGGCTACTCGTCTCTTCGACCACTGTCGCTGCGCACCAACCTTACCCTGCCGTAGCTACCCTTATCGAGCCAGTTGTCGAAGCCATGATAGAAGTCGATATACCACGCGCGGCTGGAATTATCGGCATAGGGCGAAGATGACCAAAAATTGGACGAAGGCGTATCGGGAAACGCGTTCTCGTCAATAGCCGGCTGATCGTCATCACCCTCACACGTCTCCCGGTCAAAGAAGCCCGCATCCGGGCGATGGATCAATCCCCTGTAACTGGGCTCACCGGAGGGACAGAAGACAATTTCTTTCAACTCTTCGATCTCAGGTAGGCGCCAATCATCGTAGCCGGCAAAACTATATCCCTCCTCGCCCCTGGCCTCATGCCAGGTGTAAATTTCTGCCTCTTGCTCACAGGCCCCATCACGCCATTTCTGCCCCAAAGAGCAACGCATCCACATCAGTCCGGTCTCTATATCAGTAACCGTGCCGTCGCGGTTGTCGCGATACCGGTTACCGTGGCCTATAAATGAATCAATCGCTTTTTGCGCATCTTGCTTATACTGGCAAACCAACCGTTCATCGCAGTCTGCTAGATAGCCCTCATAAGCCTCGAGGTTATCGGCCTCCTGCGCCTCGGACCAAAGGCGCTCATCCTCCTTTTTGGCCGCTGCCAACTCCTCTTCCAACTCTTCAATCGCTTCCTGGGCCTCCGCCTCATACTGGCAAACCAGCCGCTCCTCGCAGCCTGCTAAGTAGTCTTCATAAGACTCGAGGCTATCCACTTCCTGAGCCTCGGCCCACAAACGCTCGTCCTCGACTGCAGACAGTTCCTCCTCGAGCTCTTCAATCGCCTCCCGGGCATCCGCCTCATATTGACAGACCAGTCGCTGATCACAGCCTGCTAGGTAGTCTTTATAGGCCTCGAGGCTGTCCTCCTCCTGCGCCTCTGACCACAACCGCTCATCCTCTGCTGCAGAAAGCTCTTCTTCCAGCTCTTCGATGGCTTCTCGGGCCTGAGCCTCATACTGGCATGACGGCCGCCTGTTGCAGCCTGCTAGGTAGTCTTGATAAGCCTCGAGGCTATCCGCCTCTTGCGCCTCGAACCATAAACGCTCGTCCTCGGCTGCATACTGTTCTGTTTCGAGCTCCCCAATCGCTTCCCGGGCATCTGCCTCATGCTGGCAGACCGGTCGCTCCTCGCATCCTGCAAGGTAGTCCTCATAAGCCTCAAGGCTCCCTTTCTCCTGCGCCTTGGACCAAAGGCGCTCATCCTCAGTCAGGGCCTCTTTCCGGTCATGCAAGAGTGCCAGCGCCTCTTTGGCATCCGCCATATGCTCGCAAACCAACCGATCCTGGCATCCCTCAAGGTAGTCTGCGTAAGCCTCTTGAGTGTCTACTTCCTGCGCCTCGGACCACAGCCGTTCGTCCTCGGCAGCCGCTAGCTCTATCTCCTCCAGTTCCCCAACTGCTTGCCGGGCATCCGCCTCGTACCCGCAGATCCAACGCTCTTCGCAGTCAGACAGGTATTCCTCATAGGCCTCGATACTGTCCACCTCAAGCGCCTGATTCCATAGTCGCTCATCTTTTTCTCGGGAGTCGGAGTAGAGGTAGGAGCCAACACCACCAGCGGCAACGACGAGAACAGTAGCTGCTCCCAATCCCAAAAGGGGTTTAAGGTGTTTTTTGACAGCGCCTCCTAGCTGGCCTCGGCCTATCAATTATCTTGGCTCCTCTATGTTCTGATTTGCGGCTGTGGTTCGATACTTGCGTGCTTTTCGAGGAAAGTTGCTCCTTAGCAAAATCCGCGTAAACCCTCGCCCAATCGGGCGGGGATATAAGCGGGAACCGCGCAGCGGTTCTATTCAGGGGTGGCTTGGCTCTGCACATACTCACGCAAAGTCTCAATCGTTGCCCCGCCTGCGCTACAGGCAAAGTAGGAGCGCGACCAGATTGCTGCACTTTTGCTTTGGCGGGGTATATGGGTATTGAGTATGCGTATCCGGCGTGATGAGACTGACTTCAGGTTGTTTACCATGATGCTTACCGCCAGTTTCGCTGGATAGGCTATCAACAGATGAACATGATCCGCTTCACCGTCCATTTCCAGCAAGTTACATTCCAGTTTTTCACAAGCAGACTCAAACGCTTCGCTCAGCTGCTCAATCATATAACCATCGAACAGTTTTCGCCGGTATACTTGGTGGTAAAGACCAGATGTACAACCAGCTTGGTGACGCTGTGGCGTTTTCGGAGGTAATCTGATAGCAACTCTTTATGATATGCACTTACTTGAAATATGACCTTGATGGCTTATAATTATTGAATTATATCAATGAGCACTGAAATGTTAAAGGCTACGAAAGTACGCATTTATCCAACACCTGAGCAGGCGGAGTTTTTAAACCGCCAGTTCGGTGCTGTGCGCTTTGCGTACAACAAGGCTCTGCATATCATCAGTAGCCAGTACAAGCGTCATGGCCTGAAATTGAATGCCAAGAAAGAGCTCAAGCCCTTGCTGGCTGTGGCGAAAAAGTCCCGCAAGTATCATTGGCTCAATGATTTTGATTCAATTGCACTCCAGCAAGCCTGTATCAATCTTTATCAGGCTTTTCAGCGTTTTTTCGATCCGAAGCTTGCCTCCCGTTGTCCCAAGTTCAAACGTAAACAAGGCAAGCAATCGAGCTATCACTGCATGAGTGTTGGCTGTGGTGATGACTGGATCAAAGTACCCAAGCTAGAGCCAATCAAAGCGCGGATTCATCGCAAGCTTGAAGGCAAGCTGAAAAGCATCACCCTATCCCGTAACAGGCGAATACTATGCCTCACTGCTGCATGACGATGGGCAAGAAGCCCCTACACCCATCCAAAGCCTGAATGAAGATAAAGTGCTCGGATTGGATATGGGTTTAACACACCTAGCCATTGATTCAAGCGGAACGAAAGAGCCGAATCCACGCTTTTTAAAGAAAGCCAGTGCCAATCTGCGCCGTAAGCAAAAAGCTGTATCACGCTGCAAAAAAGGCAGTAAAAGGCGGGCAAAAGCCCGACTTAAGCTCGCTAAGGCGCATCAGCGTCTGGCAAATGCTCGTGCTGATTTCCAGCACAAGCTATCTCGACAACTTATTGACGAAAACCAAGCGGTGATTGTCGAGACACTGAAAGTCAAAAACATGCTGAAGAACAAGAAATTGTCCAAGCACATTGCCGATGCCAGTTGGTCAGGCGTAATCGAAAAGCTGGAGTACAAAGCCAAAGCGCAAGGTAAGCATCTGATCAAAATTGATCAGTGGCTTGCCAGCTCCAAGACCTGTTCTTGCTGTGGACACAAGCTGGAAGAGTTGTCGCTGAAAGTCCGTGAATGGCAGTGTCCAGCTTGTTCAGTCAGGCATGATCGAGACATCGATGCAGCCTTGAATATCAAGGCACAAGGTATTTTGAAATTAAAGGCCGCAGGACTGTCGGTCTCTGCCAATGGAGGCAAGCGTAAGACGAGTCACGCACTCGCCGCTGCCTGAGAAGTTGGAAGCCTCGCCCGTGGCGCTTGAGCGCTTAGGGCGGGGAGCAGTCACTTCAACCAATTACTGGTCCCTTCGCGAATTGTGTGGGTGACAGCAGCTTAAGACGAGGTAGTCAACGCTGGGTGTGATCCTATATGTTGTGCCTCGCCACACCATTTTTGCGAGGAGTTGCCATGGCTACTGAGCACGCCCTGTTCACCGCCGCGCTTGGGTTGAGTGCACCCTGGAAAGTCAGTGACATCCGCTTTGATGCGCAGGCCAAGCGCATCGACTTCGATATCACCTTCACCAGCGGCAGCCGCTTCGCCTGCCCGGCCTGTGGCGCCGAGGCTCAAGCAGTTCATGACACCCGTCAGCGTTCCTGGCAGCACCTGCATTTCTTCGAGCACCAGGCCTATATCCATGCCGCCGTGCCCAGGGTGCGATGTCAGGACTGCGGGAAGACCACTCAGGTCGAGGTGCCTTGGGCGCGTCCAGGCAGCGGGTTCTCGCAGTTGTTCGAGGCGATGGTCATTACCCTCTGCCAGCAGATGTCGGTCCAGAAGGTCGCTAACTACCTGGGTGTTGGTGATGACCCAATTTGGCGAATCCTCAACCACTACGTGGAAGCAGCCCGTGCTCAGGAGGACTTCAGCAACGTTCGCGCTGTCGGCATCGACGAGACGGCCTCGCGGCGCGGGCATAACTATATCACTGTCTTCCAGGACCTTGATGACCGACGCCTACTCTTTGCCTGCGAAGGGCGGAACCAGTCGACCATTGGGGCGTTTGTGGCGGATCTACACGATCACGGCGGCGATAGGGACTCTGTCGAGGCGGTATGCATCGATATGAGCAAGGCCTACATCGCCGGCGTGCAGCGGTATCTACCCGAGGCAGCGATTACCTTCGACGCCTTCCATGTGGTGCAGCTGGCTAATCAGGCAGTCGACGAGGTCCGCCGCGCCGAGGTGCGCCTGGAGCCTGCGCTCAAGCGCACTCGCTGGGTCTGGCTTAAGGATGCCTCGCGGCACACGCTCAAGCAGCTCACCGAACTGCATTACCTGTCACGGACGAGGCTGAAAACAGCCCGCGCCTGGCGGCTCAAGGAGGCACTGCGCGAAATACTGACCGGCAGTGGTGCTCGCAGAGAGGCTGAGCAAAACCTCAACGCCTGGTACAGTTGGGCTCGGCGCTGCCGGCTGGAGCCGTTCAAGCGCCTAGCGTTAACGCTCAAGGCTCACTGGCAGGGCATCCTCAACGCCTTTGACTCTCGCTTATCAAACGGCCCCGTCGAAAGCATGAACGGTCAGATTCAAGTTGCCAAGGGCCGTGCACGAGGATTTCGCACCACGAAGAATCTGATCTCCATCTGCTACCTGATCGCTGGCAAGCTCACCCATCTGCCTGCCTCACCCTATGGCACAATATGTAGATCGGCGGTTGCGTGAGTAGATGGGGGTGTCACCCACACAGATTGCGAAGGTGCCCAATTACTGAGTGGCCTCACCATATAGCCGCGTCAAGCCGCGCGCGAGAGCGGCTCTACCCATCCCTTCAACTTCTTGCCGCCAGCTGTTGTTCCTGAACCTTGCGACTCAACCAGCATTCACACTGATCGAGCGTCGCGGCGTGGGCTGCGTACTGGTAACCACTGAGCTGCGCTAGCTCATCCGGATAGATGTCGTACAGATGTACTCTTAGACTGTTGTGGCGCCTTCCCTGGCGCCACGATCTTTGAGCTAGTATTGATGTATGCCCGTAGCGGCGGTTATGGGGGCCACCAGCTAGCCTGGCACGATAGTTTAGCGTCTTACATATTGCCATTGGGATTGACTGTCACCATTTTCCATCATGGCTTCTACACAGTCTAACCACTCCGAATTTTCCCAATAATTGCCCTCTATATTAGATATGATTGTAAAGTCTTCAGCGCCATAACGGCCCGATACGTGTAAGTCACCCGTGATAACGCTACCGTCAACAAAAAAATCTGCTGGGGTTATAGCTCCAGCACCTTTTATCGAGACATCACCTACAACACAAATCTTTCCGCCTACATTACTTGCTGGAGCTCCCTGCAACGTCAGTTCATCATCAGGATCTAACCAACAATCAT
This sequence comes from Halorhodospira halochloris, assembly GCF_002356555.2. Lineage (NCBI taxonomy): Bacteria > Pseudomonadati > Pseudomonadota > Gammaproteobacteria > Chromatiales > Ectothiorhodospiraceae > Halorhodospira > Halorhodospira halochloris. The sequence continues at coordinate 687,959 of NZ_AP017372.2, read as the reverse complement.
CAATATCACCTCGCTGGCTAGGGCCTATTTTGTCGTTTTTTGTCTCACATTTTGAATCTTGTCTTAAGTTTTCTAATTTGCCGGCCTCACTGATTGGCCGCCCTATCTTATGCACAGCCGCTGCCTCACTAGGCCGAGCCCCACCTGACCAGCCAACCCATACCTCTGAGTAACCCTCACGGGGATCTTTTTCCCTACCGAAACCCCATGTCCCTTGCTCGTCTCTGTAGCCAACTTTGATGCCCTCAATATCTACGTTGTTTTCTGCACGGTTATGTCTTTCATCCAGTCTGTCTAATTCGCTCTCACTAATATCGCTTTTTATCAAAAGTCGAGCACTCTCCGTAGCATATAAGGCACGGTCAGAGTGACTGTCAGTGCTAGAGACTAGTGATGTTGATGAGGCAATGTGGGCAACCCCAACGGCTGCTACCGAGGCAACAACCAACCCTGCCAGGGCAACCAACAGCACGCCTCCTGACTGCCTGCCACTCAAGGGGTTATCCCATGATTTTGACTCACTATCAGCGCGAATAAACATAGGTTGTCACCTCTCTATCTTCAGAATCCGTTCGATCGATACTTATCCGAATCCTGAAGAGTCTGCTAGGGTCAGCTTCACTACTTATACATTCAAACACAGGGCTACCACTCTCCGGCCAGAAAATGGGATCGTCGTCCAATCTAAGCGCCCCATCGTTAATTGTTATATTTTTGTCTTCTCCCAGTTTAACGCTATCACCGTTATCAGTAACGCTATCGCCGTTATCACAACTTATACCGTGCTGCCTTACTTCCCTGGCTATCCGACTCAGGGCAAAGACCATATCTGCTTCGTCGCCATATGCTTCGCGAGTATCAAACCATGTGCTGATCATCTGGCCTAAGGGGCGGGCAGCAGCAGCCGAGACTATGCCGAGAATAATCAGCACTAGCACCATCTCAATAAGTGTAAAACCGCTCCACTTTTGCCGTCTCTTGCTCACAGGAGCCACCTCAAAAAATTACATTATTCTTCGTCATCACTTATAGGAACATGAATTACTATTCTACTCTCCCCGCCAATTGTAAATTTGCACACAGGCAGTTCATCACTCTCATCACTCTCAGGTAATAGATAAATGAGACTTGCTTTACAGCTTACTTGATTATAAGTGCCATCACACTGATCTATGTCACATGCATCATCGCCGCAATTTTCTCTTGTTATCTCCCCCTCCTCCTCGTCGTCGTCGTCGTAGTCATACTTCGCAATAATAGCCTCAGCGCAGCTATGCCGGTCTAGATGGTCTTGCGCGCCACCAATCCCATCCATGGATAGCAGAATCCGCATACTAGTTCCGAAAGCCAATACCGTTATGGATATCACTACCAGAGTGACAATCAATTCAATCAACGTGAAGCCGTACTTCCTTTGAGCGCCTATACGGTAAAAATTTGCCATGGCATCTCCTTTATGCTGCCCCCCCTAGAGAACCTCTAAAGCTCTCAACCGGAGCCACTCAACTGACTCGGCGTGAGGTTCTTGGCGCCAGACATGATGCCAAGAAACCTCCAGGGATGGATTTACGGCGTCCTCCATACCGGGGCTATTAACTGGCTCCTGGGAGAGTTATATGTTCCGCTCAGTTGCATGGCCCCCTCCGAATCAACCCGGTTGAAGAGTAGACGCAAACAGGCCTATCTTTTATTGAGAATTCATAATTGTCTTCTGACTCTCCGGAGAGGCTCCCATCGGGATAATCAAAAGTTATCTCCTGCGCACTGCTAGGCACTTGCACTCTAAGTCCTTCAAGCTGGTGCTTGGCGATATTTCGTGAACCATCGTTTGCGTTTTGAGCCTCCCACCCACTGCACTCGTTTCCATTACAGCCGGTGAACACAAACAAAGCCCCAGCATCGCCGCCAGTCTGAGCCAAAGCATGGCTCCTTGCTATACGCAGATGGCTAATGAGCCTGTCCCGCTCCTGCTCTGCCTGAATATCGCTATCCTTGCCGAAGATGCCCGCCATGAACGGAACAGAGATGGCTGCAAGCACCCCAATGACTACCATTACCATGATCAGTTCAATGAGGGTGAGTCCACGCTGCTTGTAGGCGGGTGAAGTCACCATGCGCCAAGCCTCTTATCCAGCCCAATATGAACAGAAAAGGCTAGACCCACTCAGGGGCCTAGCCTTACCAGATATAACACATTTTGGAGGGAAATTCCCTCCCTGCTTTATCTGCCTTAGACGCTGTAGTACATATCGAACTCAACCGGGTGAGTTGTCATGCGCAGCTGAGTTACCTCTTCCATCTTGAGTTCGATGTAGGCGTCGATCAGATCATCCGACATCACCCCGCCCTGCTTGAGGAACTCGCGGTCGTTATCCAGCCCCTCGAGGGCCTCATCGAGTTGGAAGGCGACCTTGGGAATCTCCTTCTCCTCCTCAGGTGGCAGGTCGTAGAGGTCTTTGTCCATCGCCTCACCAGGGTGGATCTTGTTGCGGATGCCGTCGAGGCCGGCCATTAACATCGCGGTAAAGGCGAAGTAAGGATTGCCGGTTGAGTCGGGGAAGCGCACCTCAATCCGCCGCCCTTTGGGGTTAGCGACGTACGGCACCCGGATTGATGCCGAGCGGTTACGGGCCGAGTAGGCGAGCAGCACCGGGGCCTCAAAGCCTGGCACCAGGCGCTTATAGCTGTTGGTCGAGGCGTTGGCGAAGGCGTTGATCGCCTTGGCGTGCTTGAGGATGCCGCCGATATAGAATAGCGCCTCCTCGGAGAGCCCAGCGTAGCCGTCGCCGCTGAATACGTTGTTGCCGCCCTTGGCGATCGACTGGTGGACGTGCATGCCGTTACCGTTATCGCCGACCAGCGGCTTGGGCATAAAGGTTGCGGTCTTGCCGTAGGCGTGCGCGACATTCTTGACGCAGTATTTCAAGGTCTGCAGGTCATCGGCGCGCTTGACCAGGGTGTTGGCACCGGTACCGATCTCACACTGCCCGCCGGTGGCCACCTCGTGGTGGTGGACCTCGGTAACCAGCCCCATCTCCTCCATAGCCAGGCACATGGCACTGCGGATATTGTGCAGCGAATCGACCGGCGGGACTGGAAAGTAACCACCCTTCACTCCGGGGCGGTGACCGATGTTGCCGTCTTTGTAGACCCGCTCGGAATTCCACCCCGCCTCAGCCGAATCTACCTCGTAGAAAGCCCCGCCCATGCTAGAGCCCCAGCGTACATCGTCGAGCACAAAGAATTCTGGTTCGGGGCCGAACAGCGCGGTATCGCCAATGCCGGTTGAGGCCAGATAGGCCTCGGCGCGCTTGGCCGCCGAGCGCGGATCGCGCCCATAACCCTGAAGGGTGCTCGGCTCCAGGATGTCACAGACGAGGTTGAGGGTCGGCTCATCGGTAAACGGGTCGAGCACAGCCGATTCCGGGTCGGGCAGCATAATCATATCCGACTCTTGGATCCCCTTCCAGCCCTGGATGGATGAGCCGTCGAACATCTTGCCGTCTTCAAAAAGATCCTCCTCGACCTGACCTGTCGGCAGAGAGACGTGCATCTCCTTACCGCGGGTATCAGTGAAGCGCAGGTCGACAAACTTCACGCCCTCGTCCTTGATCATCTTCATTACTTCTTGTGCGCTTTTAGCCATAGTGCTGCCTCCGATTGGGTAATTTCGTGTCCCCGCTCTTAGGGGGGTCGCCCTGTAATAAAGCAAGGGCCGTGCCAAAACTGCACGCAGGCTTGGTTAGGGGCGCCAATCGGCTCGAAGGCTTTGTTAAAGACTTCCCTCCCCTGCCTTACTAACCTTGAGATTTATCGCTTATGCACGCATTTTGTGCAGCAGCTCGCCACTCTCCCCGTTTTGGTGCACAGTTATGGTGCGCACAACCATGGAACATAGCAGTTACCTCAACTCACGCAACTGCTCTTGCATCTCGAGCAGATCCTGACCCATGATCCCCATCATCTCGACATCCGAACGCGCAATAACATCCGGGCAGGTCTGCCGCAGGGCAGTGCGCATCCGCCCCTGACGGACATTCTTCTCTATCAGGCGGCGATCGAGCGCGGTTATGGTCTCCTGCTTTTGCTCAAAATCCATATCTGCGGCGCTCTCAAAATAATCGCAGTACTCCTGCGCCAAGCCGTCAACATCTGGCTCAGAACAGCCCGTTAACGCCACAATGCATAGCGCAAACGCCGCTAGCAGGCAAAGTGGGCTGTTAGTTCTGCACCTCATCCGCTCCGCGATTAGCAAGTTCATCAACCCTCTCATTCTCCTCATGCCCAGAGTGGCCCCTAACCCAGCGCCACTCGACTTTATGGTAATCGGCCAGCTCATCGAGACGCTGCCATAGATCCTTATTCTTGACCGGTTTGCGCGCGGAAGTAACCCAGCCGCGCCGCTTCCAGCCCGCCATCCACTCGGTTATGCCCTTACGGACGTACTCCGAGTCGGTGGTCAACACCACCTGACACGGCCTGCTGAGCTCTTCTAAGGCCCGGATTGCCGCGGTCAGCTCCATGCGGTTATTAGTAGTCTGCCGTTCACCACCCCACAGTTCGCGCTCATACCCCTTATAGCGCAGCAGCACTCCCCAACCCCCGGGGCCTGGGTTGCCGCGGCAGGCGCCGTCCGTGAAAGCCTCAACCATATCGCCCTCTCCTGTTTCCTGCTCACCCATTAAACCAACCCTGTCGACCTGAGGCAGGCTGAGCTGCTCCCGGCTCTTGCCTGCCGCGAGCCAGTCGCGAACTCACCAGACCGCTCAACCCCGCCGGTGTACGCCGCCGAGCCGCCACCATTTGGACCGCCGCGTTAGCCCGCCCCGCCCCCAAGCGCCTCACCCAGCTCTCCCAGCAATCGAAGCGTTGCTGAACGCTGCTGCGCTGCACAGGCAGACGGTGGCAGATGAACTGCACAGTAATATCGGCAAAACCGATTTGACGCAGGCGCATAGCGATGGCCGTAGCCAACCACTGCCGCCCGCACCACGGTGGCTCTGCACCTCGCCAGTGGCCGATCAACCGCGCCACCCCCCACGGTCCCAGCGGATTGAAGCTCAACACCAGCAATTTGCCCTCCGGACGCAGAACTTGATGCGCCTCATGCAGCACTGCTTGCGGCTCTTCGACGAGCTCCAGCACATGCCTAAGGATCAGGCAATCGAGTGATTGCGCCTGAAATGGCAGTCGACTAGGGTCGAATATCAGGTCACCAGCTTCGCCACCCTGCCACTGGCGCAGTGTAGGCGCCACACTAAGGCCATCATTCAGATCCCCAATACAAACCGCATAACCGATGCGCAGTGCTGATAACTCAGCACTCAGGGCAGCTCGTTCGGCTTCAGCCACCCGACAGCCGAGGGGAGTCTGATACCACTGCCGTAGCATGTGCATGGATTTGCCGTTTGCTAGCATTGTTCGCTCAACAAAGGTGAGGAAAAAGAAATCCTATTCCACTAAATTTTATACGCGTCATTAAAGCTTTACGCCATCCATTTGACTTATGTAGAATCCGGAAATATGCTGAGAGTAGAGTCAGTAAGCGCACTAAATGATAACTATATCTGGATCGTCTCAGGCGATGGCGATCAGTCTCGGGTATTGGTAGTAGACCCTGGCGAAGCGCAGCCGGTCAATGAGTGGCTGAACAAGCATGGTGCAACCATATCAGCACTGCTGCTGACCCACCACCATCCTGATCACACCGCGGCTGCCGTAGAGCTCGCCGGTACTGGCCGAACACCGATATACGGACCCGGCGCAGAGGGCATCAGGGGGGTCAATCATCCCCTACATGGCGGTGAGCAGATCACCCTTGACGGCTTTCCGGGTATTGATGTGATACCTGTCCCTGGCCACACCAAGGGCCATGTTGCTTATTACGTCGACGGCTGCCTGTTTAGCGGCGATGCCCTGTTCGCCGGCGGCTGTGGCCGGCTGTTTGAGGGCAGCGCCGAGCAGATGCATGAGTCGCTGCAAAGGTTAGCGACCCTGCCAGACTCGACGCTGCTTTACTGCGGCCACGAGTATACCGTCAAGAATCTGGAGTTTGCCCACAGGGTTGAGCCTGATAACCAGCAAATCGCCAAACGATTAGAGCAAATGCGCGCCCTACGTGGGAAGTCGCAGCCAACTCTGCCGAGTTCGCTTGGGGAGGAGAAGCAAAGCAATCCTTTTCTACGCACACACGAAGCTAGCGTAGTTGAGTCAGCCGAGCGCTGGGCCGGGGGCAAGCTAACCACCAAGACTGAGGTCTTCGCCACGCTGCGGCACTGGAAAGATCGCGGCTAAAATCGCGGAACCAAAAGAACAAACTTATGAAACGGACTGCATTGGGGGCACTTGTAACCATAACCATGGCTGGCTGCGCCAGTTTTGAGTCATATGAGATAACCCATGACTTCAAGCCTCCTGAGCAGGACAGCACAGCGCAGCCAGACTGGATAACTCAGCTAGATCAGGAGAGTATAGATCTGGCCTTGGGGCCGCCGTTCGACTTGGTCCCCGAGTTCGATTATCAACCCGGGCATTACTCATCAACTGTCCCCGATTACCCGATGGATATTTGGCAGCGACTGCGCGAGGGTTTCCAACTGGAGGCCGAGAACAATAGTCGCATTGAGCAGCAAAAACAGCTCTTTAAAGGCAGAAACAGCTATTTCAATGCCTTAGCCCGGCGCGCCGAACCTTATCTTTACTATATCCTTGATGAGATCGAGGAGCGCGACATGCCGACCGAGGTTGTAGCCTTGGCCGTGGTGGAGAGCGCTTTTCAGCCCTTTGCCTACTCCCATGGACGGGCGGCGGGGGTGTGGCAGTTCATTCCGAGCACAGGGCGCATCTTCGGCCTGGAGATGAACTACTGGTACGATGGTCGGCGTGACATAGTCGCCTCGACTGAGGCAGCCTTGGATTACCTCGATCGCCTCGCCGAGACTTTCGATGGCGACTGGTTGCTTGCGATGGCCGCATACAACGCCGGCCAAGGCAACGTGCGAGCGGCCCAGCAACGCGCTCGGGCTGCGGGCAAGGAACCAAGCTACTGGAACCTCCAGCTGCCCAGCGAGACAATGGCCTATGTGCCGCGCATACTTGCTATCCGTGACATTATTCAGGAGCCAGAGGAATACCAGGTCAGCCTACCCCCAATCACCAACGAACAGCGCATCCGCATAGTCGAAGCCGACCATCAGATAGACCTTGCACTCGCGGCCGAATGGGCTGATATATCAATCGATAGGCTCTATCTGCTCAACCCCGGTTACAATCGTTGGGCTACGGCTCCAGAGGGGCCACACCGGCTAGTCCTGCCAAAAGAAGAGGCGGACAGATTGGAGGCGGAGCTAGCCAAGATGGATCGCGATGAGCTCGTTGAGTGGCGCCGCCACGAGGTCAGCTCAGGCGAGACCCTGAGCCATATCGCCCGCCAGTACAATATCAATGTCGATCTTATTCAGGAGATCAACGGGCTTCACGATCACTCCTTACGCACAGGTGACACCCTCTATGTGCCCGTATCAAGCCGGCCACCAAGTGAGTACTCGCTCAGCGCTGCCAATCGCCTGCGCGCCCTGCAGCAGCGTAACCGAGCCGGTGAAAGGCGTGAGCATATCGTTCAACCCGGCGAAACACTCTGGGACATATCCAGAAGCTACAATGTTAGTGTTCGCCAACTCGCCTCCTGGAACGGGATGGCCCCAGGGGACACGCTGCGCCCCAACCAGAAGCTGGTGGTATGGGTTGATGGCGAAGCGATTCAGGCTGGCGCTGATTCACCCAGTCAGCGCAAGCAGACAATAACCTACACTGTTCGCCGCGGGGATTCGCTTGCCCGTATTGCGCAGCGCTTTAACGTTCGGGTCAGCGATATCAAAAGGACCAACGATATCGCCGAGGGGAGCTACTTACAGCCGGGCCAACGCCTCAGGATAGAGGTTGACGTGACTCAGCAGGGGGCAAACCTATAAGGCACAAAAGACAGTGCCTGATAGGCGTCAATCACCTCTGCTCTTCTGACTCACAATGCTCGGGGAGGGTGATGTTGAGCTCGAGGACTTCGTGAGAGCCTTCCCTCTCGACTTCCACTCTTACCGCATCAGGGTCGACTGTCACATAGCGGCGCACCACCTGTAGTAACTCCTCGCGCAGCATAGGCAAATAATCTGGGCCGCCCCTCTCGGCACGCTCATGCGAGACTATTATCTGCAGTCTCTCTTTAGCTAAGCTGGCGCTGCCCTGGCGAGATTTACGCTCACGAAAATACTTTCCAATTACCATCTTGCTGTCACCCCCCAAACATCCGGCCGAACAAGCCCTTGCGTTCTGCATTGATAAACCTGTGCGGACGCTCCTCGCCTTGGTAGCGCGCCACCGCATCTAAATAAGCTTGGCCGGCATCGGTCTCCTGTTCCAGTATGACCGGCAACCCCGAATTAGATGCATTCAGCACATCTTCCGACTCGGGGATGACCCCCAACAGGTCGATGGCTAGTATCTCGCAAACATCATCAACGCTGAGCATATCCCCCTTCTTGACCCTGTGCGGGTCGTAACGGCTGAGCAGCAGATGCTCTTTCACCGGCTCTCTACCCTGTTCAGCGCGCAGAGTGCGGCTTGCCAGCAGGCCCAGAACTCGATCTGAATCCCGCACCGAGGAGACTTCGGGGTTGGTTACTACGAGGGCATCATCGGCGTGATAAGCAGCAAGGTGTGAGCCACGTTCGATCCCTGCGGGCGAATCACAGATTATGTAGTCGTAATCCTCACGCAACTCATTGAGCACTTGTTCGACACCCTCTTCCGTCAAGGCGTCTTTATCTCTCGTCTGCGAGGCCGGCAGTATGAAGAGATTGTCGAGCCGCTTATCCTTGATCAGGGCCTGATGGAGCCGCGCATCGCCGGTGATGACGTTAATAAAGTCAAACACCACACGCCGCTCGCAGCCCATAACCAGATCCAGGTTGCGCAGCCCGACATCGAAATCTATAACTACTGTTTTAAAGCCCGACTTCGCCAGTCCTGCTGCGAACGAGGCGGCCGTTGTCGTCTTACCGACGCCCCCCTTGCCTGATGTGACAACAACTATCCTAGCCACCGGTATCTCCCCACTCTTTAAATAGATTTGCCAAAAGGCTCAATTCGCAAAGAACCTGATTCATCGAGACTGATCTGCGCTGGTTTACCTCTAACATCGGCCTCAAAGCGCTCACTGACTTGATAATTGCCCGCCACAGAGACGAGTTCAGCATCCAAGGATGTGCAGAAAATGCGCGCCTGCGTATCACCTTGCACGCCCGCTAGGGCACGTCCGCGCAATGCGCCGTATATGTGCACATCGCCGTCAGCAAGGATCTCTGCACCTGTGCCCACTGCCCCAAGGACGATTATATCCCTCCCCCGGGCGTAAACTTGCTGACCTGAGCGCACCGGGTGATCAATCACCCGCGGCGCTAAACCACGCCGATTGTGATCAGCCTCCTCACTCCCACTCCCGGCAGCACTCGGCTCAGCAGCTTTGTGGCCATCCGCCGCGCTCGGCACGGCCTGCTTATCGTGACTGGGCTCGCGCTGGTTCCCCGGAGCTTGGGACACGCGCCTTGGCGACTCCGCCTCAGCGCCAAGGATCCCCAACCCTACCGCACGTGCCACACCTTCATCTACCCCTGCACCACGCACGGCAACCGGTACCACGCCCATTTCGCGCATAAGCACAACCAAACGCTGTAAGCCTATGTCGCGCTCTGTCACCCCGTCGGCAAGCTCAATCAGCATAGGAGCGCCTTTGAGCAGATTGGGAGCCTCCTGCAATTTCTGCTCCAGCGCACTGACCAGGGCATCAAGATCGGTAGTCTGTACCCTAACCACAGTAAGGGTAGCCATTCTACCCTTAAGCTCAAGGGGCGGACTTGAGCAGCCATCATCCTCCGGCGTGGTGGCCATTATACCGTCTCCTTATTCGGTAAGCAGGCTGTTTACGCGTTTTACATAGGCTGCTGGATCCTCGAGCTGACCCCCCTCGGCTAACAGGGACTGCTCGTAGAGGGTCAAGGCCCAATCCTGTAAGCGCTGTTCAGCCTCGTTGTCCAGCCTCTTAATCAGCTGATGGTCGGGGTTGATCTCCAAGGCCGGCTTACCCGCCGGGAAGTTGTGGCCAGCGGCTTGCAGCAAGCGCTGCATGCCGACACCAAAATCATACTCGCCGACCACCAGGCAAGCCGGTGAATCAGTTAAGCGGTGACTTACTCGAACTTCACTGACCTTATCATTGAGCTTCTCCTGCAGGCGAGAGCAAAGATCCTTATACGCCTGTTCCTTCTCTTCGCGCTGAGCCTTCTCCTGCTCGGCCTGCTCGCCGGTTAACTGGTCCAAGTCCAGCTCCCCTTTGGCGATTGATACCAGCTGCTTGCCCTCATACTCGTTCAGGTGAGCAACCAACCACTCATCAACCGGGTCGGGCAGTAGCAAGACCTCAATCCCGTGGCGGCGAAACACCTCCAAGTGCGGGCTATTGCGCGCCGCATTGAAGCTCTCTGCGGTGACATAGTATATCTTATTCTGGCCCTCATTCATGCGCCCGATGTAGTCATCTAGACTCACATCTGGCGTCTCTTTCTCTTCATAGGTGGAGCTAAAGCGCAGCAGCTTGGCGATTTTCTCGCGGTTGCCGTGATCTTCAGCAATGCCCTCCTTGAGCACGCGGCCGAATGACTCCCAAAATTCGGCATACATCTGCGGCTCGTTCTTCGCCATCCGCTCAAGGCGATCAAGTATCCGCTTCACAGAAGCCGAACGGATGGATGAGATCATCGGGTTGTGCTGAAGCATCTCGCGCGAGATGTTCAACGGCAGGTCGTCGGAGTCGACAACTCCGCGGACAAAGCGCAGATAGCGTGGCAGCAGGTGCTCGGTATCTTCGGTAATAAAGACCCGCCGCACATATAGCTTGACCCCGTGAGCCGGCTTTTGCTCGAACAGATCGAATGGCGGCCGCTTAGGAATGTAGAGCAGCGAAACATATGATTGACGACCTTCAACATGGTTATGCAACCACGTCAGCGGCTCTTCAAAGTCGTGAGCGACGTGTTTGTAAAGCTCTTTATACTCCTCGTCCGAGATCTCCGACTTTGGCCGCATCCATAGCGCTGAGGCACGGTTGACCACCTCCCACTGCGGCGTCTGTTCCTGTTCCTCTTCGCCCTGCTCTGCGCCTTTCTCCTCGCTTTGTTGCGGTGCGGAACCCGACTGAGCCGGCATCTCGATAGGAACTGATATGTGGTCTGAATACTTGCGGATTATATGGCGCAGCCGCATACCATCGCAGAACTCTTCTTGCTCTTGCGGTAAGTGGAGGACCACGGCAGTGCCGCGTTGGCTGCGCTCAATCGTCTCAATGGTATAAGCGCCCTTGCCCTCGGAACTCCAATGGACTCCATACTGCGGCTCAACCCCGGCCTTACGGCTGAAGACCTCAACCTTATCGGCAACCACAAAGGCTGAATAGAAGCCGACACCAAACTGACCGATAAGCTGGGCATCCTTTTGCTGATCGCCGGTCATCTGCTCAAGGAAGCGCTTGGTCCCGGAGTGGGCGATAGTGCCTAAGTTCTCGACTACATCATCGCGATCCATGCCGATGCCGTTATCTGTTATGGTTACGGTGCGCTGCTCAGCATCGAAATCAACCCTGATCTTAAGCTCGGGGTCGTCCTCAAAAAGAGATTCCTGTTTGAGCGCCTCAAACCGCAATTTATCAATGGCATCGGAGGCATTGGAGATGAGCTCGCGCAGGAACACCTCGCGATTGGAGTAAACCGAGTGGATCATCAGGTTCAGTAACTGCTGCACTTCGGCCTGAAATTCCAGGGTTTGGGTATCGGTTCCTGAGCTCATAGCTAGTTACGCCTCCTGTTGTCATGACTTGTTCTTGACTGTTGCGTTGGTTTGCGCGGCGACGCTGTATAGGTGGGATCTAGCCATGGTTATTTCAAGGGGTTATCAGTCACGTGGCTTCGCTGTTGCTTGTTCAGCCTCTAGCAACCACCCCTTAAGGGCTGCCCACTCTCCCGCGCTGGATCCGCCGCAATAGCCACCCCTGCCTTGCGCCGCTACTACACGGTGGCACGGAACGAGGAGCGGCAAAGGATTCGCGCGGCAGCCGGCTCCCACCGCACGGGGCGCTGTTGCCAGCGCGCTGGCTAAGCGCGAATAAGTTAGCGTCTGGCCCGGCTGGGTGGCCACAAGGGCGCTGCGCAGGCGTTGCTGAAAGTCTGAAGCTGCCGGGGCCAAAGGTAGCCGGTCTAGCTCTGTTGGACTATTTGGCCAAGCTGCGAGCCAGTCAATGCCCAGCTGCACAACCTGGGCCTGGGCAGCAGATAGATTGGCAAACCCCTTTTGCAGCGGCGCATCCTGGCGTAATCCACCGCTCCCAAGTTCCACCCGCGCAATGCGGGCACTACCATCGATAGTAAGGTAGAGCGCTTCGAGAGGCGCATGGCCAAGGCACGAATGGTGCAGATAAGGATAAATATCCAGCCTTACCCCCTGCCTAGCCCCCATTCGGGACTTTAGAACAGGTCTGGCGACTGCTGCTGCTCATCTTTGCCATCGGCGTCATTGGCAGGCCCCCTCTCCTTAGGCGAGCCAATAGCCAGTTCGCGGCCCGCGATAAAGTCGCCGGTCACCATCTCCTTATAACTGCTGCCAGGACCAACCATAGGATAGACGCCGGCATCCGGATCTATCATCACCTCAAGGAAAGCCGGCCCAGGATACGCCAACATATCGCGCAAGGCACCTTCCACCTCTGCCTTGTCTGTCACGCGGCGGGCAAACTCATAGCCATCGGCCTCGGCAGCCTTGATGAAGTCTTTACGCCGCAGAGACTTGTCAGAGGCAGAGAAACGGTCGCCAAAATAGAGTTTCTGCCACTGCCTGACCATGCCGTCACCGCAGTTGTTAAGCAGCAGAACCTTAACCGGCAAACCATAGGTCGTCGCCGTCTCCAGCTCACCGAGGTTCATGCGCAAAGAGCCATCACCATCGATGTTGACGACAGTCTTGTCGGGGTTGCCGATAATGGCCCCGACTGCGGCAGGCAAACCGAAGCCCATAGTCCCGAGCCCACCGGATGTCAACCACTGGCGTGGCTGACGAAAATCGCAGTACTGGGCGGCCCACATCTGGTGCTGACCGACACCGGTTGCGACTATGGCCTCACCGCGAGTCATTTCGTTGAGTTTCTCTATCACGTAGTGAGGCTGTATCAGCTCGCTGTGGCGGTCATAATCCATCGGGTGGCGCTCGCGCAAGCCGCGCACGTGATTGATCCAAGCATCAAAATCCGCCTCAAAGCCCATGGATTCGCCATAGCGCAGTAGCTGGCGCAGGCTCTTGGCCGCCTCGCCGACGTGGGCCCAATCAACGCCTTTAACCTTACCTATCTCGGCGGCATCAATATCGATATGGGCAATCTGTTCAGCTAATGGGGCAAACTCCTCGACCTTGCCGGCGACGCGATCGTCAAACCGCGCCCCTACAGCAATCAGGAAATCGCAGTCTTCAACCGCGTAGTTGGCATAAGCGGTACCGTGCATGCCGAGCATGCCCAGGTAGAGATCATCGGTGGTATCCATAGCACCCAAGCCCATCAGGGTGCTGACTACAGGAATCTTATAGGTGTGGGCAAAGTCACGCAGATCCTGCGCTGCTTCGCCAATCACCGCGCCGCCTCCGACATAGAGCAATGGCCGGCGGGAGCGCTGCAGCATCTCGAAGAAACTCCGACACTTGCGATCCGATAGCTTGGCTGCACGCAGGGTTTCGAGGCGCTGGCGATAACCGCGGATATCCAGGTAGCCCTCGCCGCGAAACTCGCCAAACCAATTCTGGACGTTTTTGGGAACATCAATCACCACCGGCCCCGGCCGCCCCGAACGAGCAACCTCAAACGCCGTACGGACAGTAGCCTCAAGCTTCTCCGGGTCGGTGACCAGGAAGACGTGCTTGGCGCAGCTGCCCATAATATTGACGATCGGCGCCTCCTGAAAGGCATCAGTACCCATGGCGTGCGTCGGCACCTGACCGGTGATGGCAACAACCGGGACAGAATCTGCCATACAATCGCGTATCGGGGTGACAGTATTGGTCGCCCCTGGCCCCGATGTCACTAGAAAACAGCCCACCTTGCCGGTAGAGCGCGCATAGCCCGCGGCCATAAAACCAGCCCCCTGCTCATTGGCGGGCACTACGAGGCGCATCGGGTCGTCTAGGTCGCCGGTCGAATCAGGGCTGCGCAACCTCTGGTTATAGCGAAATACCGCGTCGTAAGTAGGCAGCACGGCGCCGCCACTGTAACCGAAAATGGTGTCAACCCCTTCTTGAGCAAGCACCTCGATGATCATCTCGGCACCGCTCATCGTCTTGCCGGCCAGTGGATGCTGAGGACTCGTAGTTTCGGATTGCGGGCTAGCTGTTGCTGTGTCCATAAAATCTCTCGGCTCAATGCCAGTTGGTGGTTGCTATCGAGAACTATCTAAGTGAGAACTACTAAATGCCTATCGCGCCATGTTAGTCGGCTATCATACTAACTTTTGCAGATATATTGCCAGGGGAGCTTTAAAAAGTTGATATAAACCCCATCTATGTAACCAGGATGAAAACGAGATTCTCAGTCCCCCGCTTGGGTGCCTCTAATGACCCCCCTGCGCAGCCAATTGGGTACCCAGGTGTGAGGATCTTGGCGCCATAGCTGGCGCCATTGAGCCTCCAGGTATGGATTTACTGCGTCCTCCACGTCGGGGCACCCAATTGGCTGCGCAGGGGATCACTAGAGGCCCCTATAGAGGTTCCTTTTTGCAAACGGCGCAGAAACTTGCTGAGCGCAACTATGACCGAGAAGACCCGCAACATATTCGTGCTTGGGCTTGATGAGCATCAACGGCAGGTGCTTGAGCGCCTGCCAGATGCAGACGAGTACCGTTTTCACTCCCTCTTTGGAGCCGAAAAGATCCGTGGAGTGGAGCAGATAGCTGCTGCTGAGCTCTACTCTGCGGCTAGAGAACAGCTTGAGAAATGGCCTGCCAAGATCGACGGAGTGATTTCCCTACTCGACTTCCCGGCTACCGAAATAGCCGCTTTGTTGAGCAGCGAATTCGGCCTGCCCGGACCAGATATCAACTCCGTTCTGCGCTGCAACCACAAATACTGGAGTCGACTAGTCCAAAATCAGGCCATCCCTGAGGCAGTACCTAATTTCGCCGCCTTTGACCCCTTCGACGCTAACGCAGTAGAAGACCTGGAAAACAGGCTTGGGTACCCGTTTTGGGTCAAACCGCTGAATGCTTACCGCTCACTGCTCGGGTTTCGCGTTAACAACCGAGCTGAACTGAGCGCGGCAGCCGAGCAACTGCGTGAAGGCATAACCCGACTCGCCGAGCCTTTTGCCTGGGTAATGCAACAAGCAACCCTGCCGCAGCAAATTGCCGCCTTACCCGCGCATATCTGTATCGCCGAATCGATAATCGGCGGCCACCAGTGCACCCTGGAAGGCTATGTCTATAACGGTGAACCAAGAATATTTGCCATTGTCGATTCGATCCGCGACCCCAATGGCGTCTCATTTTCCCGCTACCAGTACCCATCAACCCTCCCCGAAGAGGTACAACTGCGCATGATCGATTCTGCATGCCGGGCAGTTAGCGCAACCGGCCTCGATCAAGCGCCTTTTAATGTCGAGTTCTTCTATTCTGCGAGCAGCGATAAGATCTGGCTGTTAGAGATTAACCCCCGGCTAAGTCAGTCACACTGCGAACTGCTTGAGAAGGTCGATGGCGTCTCACATCAGCGCATCGCTATCGACCTAGCCCGCGGACGGGAACCACAGATCCAGCATCGACTCGGATCCTGGCCATGTGCCGCTAAGTTCTTTGTGCGCGCCTTCGAGCCCGGACAAGTAACCAAGGTGCCTGACCAAGAACGGCTCAAACAGATAGAACAAGAGATTCCCGGGGCATCAATACAAATGCAGGTCAAAGCAGAAGATAAGTTAGCTGAGCTTGCTGATCAGGACAGCTATAGCTACGAGTTGGCCAATATCTGGCTCGGTGGCCAGGATACCGCTGATCTACTCGAGCGCTTTGAGAAATGCCGGGCTTTATTAGGCATTGAGATTGATAACTGACGGCTATCTGACAGACTATGCTCGAAGGTGAAATCAATTTTGAAAGAGGGGGCTATGAGCACAGTTGCGGTTGATGAATTGCCAAACGACGTCGAGGTAATAGAGCACCAGTGGATAAGCGTACGCGACGGCACTCAGCTATCAGCGCGGATTTGGAAGCCGCAGGGTGCAGATGAGCAGCCGGTACCGGCCATACTGGAGTTTATCCCTTACCGCAAACGCGACATCAAGAGACCGCGCGATACCCAGATCCACCACTATTTTGCCGCCCACGGCTTCGCCGGGGTCAGGGTCGATCTGCGCGGTAGTGGCGACTCACAAGGCATCCTCACCGATGAATACCTGCCGCAGGAACAGGACGACGCCGAAGATATCCTCGCCTGGCTTGCTCAGCAGCCCTGGTGCAGCGGCGATATCGGTATGATGGGCATCTCCTGGGGGGGCTTTAACGCTCTGCAACTAGCTGCTCGGCAACCGCCTCAACTCAAGGCGGTAATCGCTGTAGCAGCCACCGATGACCGTTACGCTGATGATGTCCACTACAAAGGGGGGTGTTTGCTCAACGACAACCTTTCCTGGGCCTCGGTGATGTTCGCCTATAACTCTATGCCGCCCGACCCCGAAGTTGTCGGCGAGGGGTGGCGCGATATGTGGATGCAGCGCCTGGAGCACAGCGGTTTGTGGGTGAAAAGGTGGATGGAGCATCAACAGCGTGACGATTATTGGCGGCAGGGATCAATATGCGAGGACTATTCGGCTATTCAGTGTCCGGTAATGATCGTCTCGGGTTGGGCCGACGGCTACCCGAACCCGGTCTTTCGCCTGGTTGAAAACCTGGAAAGCCCGTGTAAAGGCCTGGTTGGCCCCTGGAGCCACATTTACCCCCATCTCGGCCTGCCCGGACCGCAAATCGGCTTTCTCCAAGAGGCCCTGCGCTGGTGGGAACAGTGGCTCAATGGCACCGATACCGGGGTGATGAACGAACCACCGCTTAGAGTTTGGATGCAGGATAGTGTCCGCCCGCGCACGCAGTACGCTCTGCGCCCCGGACGCTGGGTGGCTGAGCCGAGCTGGCCATCGCCTAACATCAATTTGACCAGATTACCGCTGTCGCCGCGTCATTTGCAGTGGCCACACGAGTCGCCGCCTGAATCAGATCCTGATAAGCCGGTTTCCGTCCAGTCGCCGCTCTCCGTTGGCTTGTTCGGCGGCAAGTGGTGCTCTTTCAATAACGGCCCCGACCTGCCCTACGATCAGCGTGAAGAAGACGGTGGTTCACTAGTGTTTGACACTCAGCCGTTGCAAGAGACGGTCGAGATTCTCGGCGCCCCGACCATTGAGCTTGAATTGGAGGTCAACAGACCGGTAGCCCAAGTCGCGGTTCGCCTGTCCGATGTTGCCGAAGACGGTAAGGCTACCCGGGTCACTTATGGGGTCCTCAACCTCTGCCACCGCCACGGCCACGACAACCCCCAACTGCTCGAACCCGGCCAACGCGAGAAGGTGCGTCTGCAGCTCGATCACATAGCCCAGTCATTCCCGGCTGGCCATCGCCTGCGCCTTGCAATTTCAACTTCCTACTGGCCCCTGACTTGGGCACCCCCGCAGCCGGTCAAGCTAACTATATACCCGGCCGGCTCGCACCTAGAGTTGCCGGTGCGCCCTCCCCGATCCGAGGATCACCAACTGCCAGCCCTCCCTGAAGCCGAAGCAGCACCACCCCCACGCAGCACCACCCTGGAGCGCGGCGAGGGCAACTGGATCATTTCGCGAGATCTGGCGCGCGATGAATCAACGCTGCACGTTATTGAGGACGAGGGGCGCAAACGCATTGAGGAACTCGACCTCGAGATCGAACGCTCTGGACGTGAGTGGTACCGCGCCCGCGGTGATGATTTCACCTCACTGAACGGTGAAACGCTCCACCGCCGCGGTCTGCGCCGGGGAAACTGGTCTGTATTGACCGAGACACGCACCCTGTTGACTTGTGATACGAGCCATTTCCATATTCACGCGACATTGGATGCCTATGAGAACGATCTACGGGTGTTCGCCAAAACGTGGCACGAGTCAATACCACGCCGGTATCTTTAACGGGCCACAAAGGCTCGCTTGAAACGGGCCTTTGAGTAGCCTCTACTAAAACTCCCCATTGAGCTATGGCTGACCAGTGCGGAGGGTACCGTAAAGCCATCCCTAAAGGCGCATCTATAAGCTCTCCCCCGGAGCCACTCAACTGCCCCGGCGTGGAGGTCTAGCCGCCAAGGATGGCGCCACGACGGCTCCAGGGACTGATCCATGGCGCCATCCACACCGGGGTAGTTGAGTGTTAACCCGGGGGAAGGGGCAATAAAGTTCCTGGAGCCTGCACTGTGTCTGCCGCAGCGGGGACTTGTTGAGTTCCTCTAACCGCCCTTTTAGGCCGCAACAAGCCTCTAGTGGTGGCTATTATCCTCATCTGGGGTGTCGGTGTCCTTGATCCCCATCAGATAGAGCGTTCCATCCAGGCCCAAGGTGGAAATCGACTGCCGGGCACTCTCTTGGACCACCGGCTTAGCCCGAAATGCTATCCCCAGCCCAGCCTGGCGGAGCATGGGCAGATCGTTGGCCCCATCGCCGATAGCAATAACCTGCTCTAACGCCAACCCTTCCTGCTCGGCTATCTCGCGCAGTAGTTCAGCCTTGCGCGGACCATCGACGATATTGCCGAGAACCCTGCCGGTCAGATAACCATCTTGGATCTCCAAATCATTGGCGTAAACATAGTCGATGCCAAGCTGTTCCTGCAGATAACGGCCGAAGTAGGTAAACCCACCGGAGATGATCGCTGTGACATAACCAAACGATTTGACCGTGCGCACCAGCCGTTGCGCCCCCTCAGTCAGGGTCAAGCTCTCAGCCACCCTCTGCAGGGTCTCTTCCGATAGCCCTTCAAGCAAAGCAACCCGCTTTCGCAGACTCTCCCGGAAATCTATCTCCCCGCGCATCGCCTGTTCGGTAACCTTGGAACATTCCTCACCGGCCCCAGCAGCCTTGGCCATCTCATCAATGACCTCTTGCTGGATGAGGGTTGAGTCCATATCGAAGGCAACCATGCGCCTGTTACGACGGTAGACGTTGTCTTCCTGGAAGCTGATATCTATATCCAGCTCCTTGGATATCTCCATAAAGTCACGCTTCATGGCGTCAGGGTCTACCGGCTGACCGCGCACTGTGAGCTCGATACACGCGCGTGAGCGCCTGCCCTCAAGGTGTAGTGGCCGCCTGCCCGACAGGCGAACTATATCCTCAATGTTAAGCCCTTGAGAGCTCACCACAGCCGAGATGCGGGCAATCTGCTCAGCAGTTACGCAGCGCCCGAGGAGGGTAATGATGTGGCGCGGCTTGCCCGCCCCTTCAACCCAGTGATGGTACTTCTCCTGATTGATTGGGGTGAAACGTACTTGCATCCCCGCATCGTGCAAATGGAATAGTACGTCTTTGAGAACCGGCGAGACGTCTTCCTGCGCCGGCACCTCCACCAAGATTCCCAACGACAGGGTGTCATGGATCATGGCCTGGCCGATATCGAGGATACCGACATTGTATTCGGCCAGAATCTCCATTAGTGATGACGTTAGCCCGGGCTGATCTTCACCCGAGACGTTGATGAGAATTATCTCGCTCATAGTTTATAACCTTGAAGATGCGTTCCATCTTGACCATGATCGCAACCATACGCGAAAGAAGTTGATAAGTCATGATTGACAAATCTCTACAGCAGCTACTCAGGCAAACGAGCAACATAGTCGCCCTGACCGGCGCTGGTGTATCCGCCGAGAGCGGTATACCGACTTTTCGTGACGCTCAGCAGGGCATGTGGGCAAACTTCGACCCCATGGAACTCGCCACTCTAGAGGGTTTCCTGCGCCAGCCGCACAAAGTATGGGATTGGTACCAGCAGCGCCGGGAAATGGCTGCAAAGGCGCAGCCTAACGCAGCCCACCTCGCGCTTGCCGAGTGGCAAGAGCAGTTAGAGCAGTGCCTTATTGTTACTCAAAATGTTGACGGGCTGCACCAACGCGCCGGTAGTCTACACGTTATAGAACTGCACGGTAACCTGCACCGCGACCGACCGATCAGTCAGCAACTACCGGCAGAGAAGGCCGCAGACCTCCCCCGTTGCCCGGAGACGGGTAATGTCCTGCGCCCCGATGTGGTCTGGTTTGGTGAGATGCTGCCCGAAGGCGCCATGGAGCAGGCCTTGAGTGCTATTGAGGTTAGCGACCTGGTGTTATCGATTGGCACCTCGGCTGTTGTCCAGCCAGCTGCTTCGATCCCCTTACACGCCCTGGAGAATGGGGTCCCGGTAGTTGAGATCAACCCTGAAACCACTGAGCTTTCCTCTGCTGCCGACTGGAGTCTGCGTGGCAGTGCAGCTGATGTTGTACCGCAACTCGTAGCAGCGGCGCAACTGCATTATAGCCGCGACCGACTGTCACGTTAGTCTTGACTAAAGGCTGCGAAACTCCGTAATGTACCCGCCATGTCTGAGGCAACTCACCCCAACAAAACGCCCACGCGGCCGGATTTTGCTACTGTCGTCGAGCTACTCAAGCCCGTGACGTGGCTCGCCCCGACTTGGGCTTTCTTCTGCGGCGTCGTCTCCGCTGGCGTAGTGCCAAGCGGGTGGCAGTGGCTGATGGCCGCGGCTGGCGTTATGCTCGCCGGCTTGGTATGCGGTACAAGCCAAGCGATTAATGACTGGTTCGACCGCCACGTAGACGCCATCAATGAACCTCACCGCCCCATACCCTCCGGCCGCATGCCGGGCAAGTGGGGGTTGTACATTGCAATAATCTGTAGCGTACTGGCGTTAGTCATAGCCGCGATACTGGGCCCCATCGTATTCGCCGCTGCCGTCGTTGCAGTTGCCCTAGCATGGGTATATAGCGCCCCGCCATTCCGACTCAAAAGAAACGGCTGGATTAGCGCCGGTGTAGTTGGCCTCTCTTACGAAGGTCTGCCATGGATCACTGGCGCGGCAATAATGACTGCGGCCGGCGCGATACCCGACTGGCGCATCTTTGCCGCCGCCCTACTCTACAGCCTAGGTGCCCACGGCATCATGGTCCTCAATGATTTTAAAGCCGTTGAGGGCGACCGTCAGATGGGACTAAAGACCGTCCCAGTACAGCTTGGCACCAGTCTGGCCGCTAAGGTCGCCTGCGCGACTATGATCGTGCCGCAATTGGTTGTAATCGGCTTACTCCTATCCTGGGATCAAGGCTGGCATGCGGTCGGTGTATCCGTGCTGCTCGGCGTGCAAATGGGGCTAATGGTTAAGCTGCTCAAGGATCCCAAGGGCTATGCGGCGTGGTATAGTTTTGTTGGCGTAACCCCATATATCCTGGGCATGCTGATTACTGCTCTGGCAATAGGTTCGATTGTTGGAGGAGGCGCGTGAGTGCGCCAAACAATCTTGGCTGGCTGGGCATATTCCGTCTCGGGCTAGTTCAGGTCGCCCTCGGTGCCATAGTCATACAACCCTTCACCACCTTTAATCAGGCCATCATCGAAGATCTCGGTTTGATGGCCATGCTGCCTGGTTTTCTCGGTGGGCTCTACTACATTATTCAGCTCACCCGCCCGCGCATAGGCCACGGCCTTGACACCGGCGGCCGACGCACCCCGTGGATCTTAGGCGGCATAACGACCCTGGCTATTGGCGGCATAACCACAGCTGCCGGCATCCTGGCGATGGAGTCTGTGCTCTGGGCCGGGATTGCCGTTACCGTGTTCGGTTACTTTCTCATCGGCGCTGGCAGCGCCGCGACCGGGACCGCCTTACTAACCTTCCTAGCAACGCGAGTCGACGCCAAACGGCGGCCCTTAGCCGCTATGGTTGTGTGGTTGATGATGATAGTAGGCTTTGCGGTCACTGGGGGAATCGTCGGCTCAGTGCTTGATCCTTTCTCACTGGAAAGGCTTTTCGTCGTTGTCAGCATAGTCTGCCTAATTGCCTTTACACTTGCAGCACTAGCCCTGTTCCGCCTGGAAGGCCCGGATGTTGCGCCAGTTAAATCGCCAGCCCCCCCAGGTGATGAACCTGATGGCGCCTCTGATAGCGCCTCTGATGGTGGCCAAGCCGCGAGCCAACAACACGGCTCATCGCGTTTCATCGAGGCACTTAAAGATGTTTGGGGAGACACAAAGGCGCGGCGATTTACAATCTTTGTGTTTGCCTCCATGCTCGCCTACAACGCTCACGAGACGATAATCGAACCGTTTGCCCGCCAGGCGTTTGATCTTACAGCAGGGGAGGCGACTCAACTCGGTGGCATGTTCCTCTATACCGGCGTGCTGCTAGGCATGCTGCTCACCGGATTTGCCGGTAGATTTGCCCCCGGACGTTTAGGAGCATTATGGACTTGGGCCATAGGTGGCTGCGTCGCCTCGGGAATAGCCCTGGGAGCGCTTGGGATAGGCTCGTTCATTAACGATATGTGGCCGCTGCGAGCTTCCATATTCCTGCTCGGCGTTGCCAACGGTGCTTTCGCAGTTGCAGCTATCGGACTCATGATGCGCCTTGCTAATGAAGGTACTGAGTCCCGCGAGGGGGTCAGGATCGGCCTATGGGGTGCAGCACAGGCCATTGCATTTGGCCTTGGTATATTCCTGGGGACTGCTGGTGTAGATATCTTCAGATATATATTCGATCAAGCTACCCTCGGCTATAACGTTGTATTCACTCTCGCTGCCGGCTTGTTCTTAGTATCGGCATGGCTGGCGGCAAGAGTACTTGCGGTTGACCAAGTAGCGACTAAACCAGCTGGTAATAGCCGTTAAGCCAGATGCCTTAATACAGGGAGTCATCAGTATGCCAGTGGCCAATAATTCTGCTGACCAATTTGATGTGGCTGTAGTCGGTGGAGGCCCCGCCGGTGCTACTGCTGCCCATTACCTAGCTCGTCAGGGCTGGTCCGTGGCGATGATCGATAGACCAGGACGTATCAAACCCTGCGGCGGCTTGATCCCGCCTCAGTTGATACGCGAATTCGATATCCCGTTTGACCTGATCGCAGCTAATGTCCGCGGCGCGAGAATAATCTCCCCTACCCATCGCCATGCTGACATGGATATCCCCGCCCCCGGAGTGGCCCTTCCGCCAGACGCCAAAGACGGGCCCTTGAGCATGCTGAGCATGGTCGACCGCGAGGTGTTCGATGAGTGGCTGCGTAAAAGAGCAACGCAAGCTGGTGCGGATCGGCGTGATGGCAAGTTCACTTCACTGACCCAAGACGGTGAAGGGGTGCTCATTGAGTACCAAGAGGGTCGTGGCCGTGATGGCTCTGCCAAAAAACAAGTTTGGGCCCGTACCGTTATTGGTGCTGATGGTGCCCGCTCAGCAGTAGGCAAGCAGGCAGTACCCGGTGCTCAAGATATACCCTGTGTTGGCGCCTACCATGAGATTGTTGAGTCACCAACACCTACCGACGATAGATTTGATCCGAATCGCGCCGATTTACACTACCGGGGCGAGCTATCGCCCGATTTTTACGCGTGGGTCTTTCCTCACGGTGGGACAACGAGTGTCGGCGTAGCCACCGGCGTTAAGGGCTTTTCGATGAAATCATCGGTTGCCCAATTGCGTAAAGAGATCGGCCTTGATAAGGCCAAGACCTACCGCTGCGAGGGTGCTCCCATCCCCATCGGGCCACTAGAGCGCTGGGATGATGGGCGCAACGTTGTCCTTGTAGGCGATGCAGCAGGTGTTGTGGCCTCAGCCTCGGGTGAAGGCATCTACTACGCCATGGCCAGCGCACAGCACGCTGCAGAGGCTGTTGAGGAGACCTTGCGCACCGGCAATGGCGAAGCACTTGGCAATGCTTATAAGGCCTTCATGAAGCAGCATGGCCAAGTATTCAAAGTGCTAGCCACCTTGCAAAAGTTCTGGTATAAGAACGACAACCGACGCGAGCGCTTTGTCAGCATATGTCGTGACCCTGATGTCCAGGCCCTGACCTGGGACGCTTACATGAATAAGCGCCTAGTTAAAGCGAGGCCTATGGCACACATCCGCATCATGGTAAAAAACATCGCCCACCTAACTGGCCTCGCGCGCTCGAGCTGAGTGTTTATAGTCGCAGGGTAGAAATGCCAGTTGGTTTTCGATCAGCGCAGCAACCTTAAGCCACAGTATATATGAGGCAAGAAATGGATAGATCCGCTCAGATTATTTCTTCTGCTTACCGCAGCCCACTGGTGGGCTGGGGTCTAGTAGCTGCTGGCATCTTGATCATGATCCTCTGGTATATCATGTACCAGATACACCGCGCGGATGGGGCAGTCTTTGAAGACATTGCTGGGCCGATCGTTTTCTTCTCATTTTTCAGTATTTTACTGATAATAGGCGGGGTCTTCATCATCGTATTTACAACCCATTCTTGGCGTTGCAAGCTGGAGAATGACAAAGTAATTATTTACCACGGCTTTTTTGGTAGCACCGAGAAGAACACTCTATCAGCTAATGACATAAAGGATGTTTTTTGGCAAAGCAACGCTATTGCCTCACTAATCCGGGTTGGGGACATATGGATCAAAACGTACGATGATAAGTCTCATGTCCTACCCGGCGTGGACAGCCCGGCTAAACATACAGAAAAAATAAAAGAAATAATGAAAAATTGATTTTTTAAGCAACTACAAACAATAAGCTGCTAGCTGCAGCTAAAAGCTTGATTATAACGCACATATAATCAAGCTTTTTTATGCCCCTCCAGGCTGAGTTGTGCCGAGAGTTTTTATCGTGACAACGCAATTATCACTCCGCCCTTATAATCTGGCAATCAAAATGCTCTGTCTGATTGCGCACCAATTTATTGGACAAGGAGCTACAAGCCTTGCCAAAGTCCAGACGCTGCTCGCTTCTATACTGCCGAGACGCCACTTTCCACTGGGATCTGATTTGTGGTGAAAATGCCACAACTTGACTAATTCTCGCCCCCCATAATTAAAACTAACCAAATAAAGCGGTAGATCCGCATATCAGCCGCTCAAGCCCTACTTACGGGGCATGCGGCATGCGGCATGCGGCATGCGGCATGCGGCGGATCGTAGGCTGTTGCCGGAGCGTCTGCTCTAACAGGGGAGGGAGGGCTGAGACAATAAGGTTAAGATCGGGAGGTATGCACTGCGGATTCCTAGAACTCCAATAAAGCCTCGATCAGACCGCTTCTGGGGTGGCCTGATCGAGGCCATTCTTCACCTTACCAGCGGCGCAAGGTGCTGGAGATGTTCGGCCAGCCAAGGATGGCCATAATTACTAGAACTGCTACTACAATTCCTGCGTCACCCATGTGAACCTCCAAAATTGATCATCAGGTTTGTTTTCTTACCTGCATACCGACAGCCTCCACCTTGAAGTACCAGGCCGCCGGCGTGCAGTTATTATCTTGCCATATTATGCTGGCCGGTAATGTGCGGCATAGGCGCTCACTGCATGCAAATAATTCTGTAATACTTGATATCTAACTGGAGGATTTCACTGCTAGAAAAATCGTCAGCTGTGATTTTCCTCCCACAGAAAATCATCGAATTTGGATTTGTACCGAGGAGATTAAATAGACAGTGTATAGATGTGTGGGCAGCTTGTGATTCTGACTGTAGCTGCCCGTATCTTTTGAGCTAATAGCCTCGGGTAGTACCAACGAACCCAGTTAACTGCTTGTATTCGGATAATTAAAAGAAGAGGGGAGGATGGAGAGGGATAAAAACTTTTGATCGCTGCCTGCATTCGAGCGTCAATCGTAGCCATTTTAGTAAGGACTACCCGCTACCCGTTGAGCCTATCTTTACTATCGACTATCGACTTGCACGACCCAGCCACTTGATGGCCAGGTCGTGCACAAGAGGCACTTACCAGCGCCGCAGGGTGCTGGAGATATTCGGCCAGCCAAGGATGGCCAAGATTACTAGAACTGCTACTACAATTCCTGCGTCACCCATGTTAAACCTCCCTTAATATAGGTTTTGGTGCATATTGGTCTATGCAAGCACGCCGGTAGCCAGAACTCATTATCAAGATCTGCAACTGCCAGCCTGCACTCTAAATGCTGCCATACCACTTACCACAAAGGCATGTGGCATAGGCGCCCACATTGTCGCATCACTTCGGAGACATCTTTTCAGAGAACTTCTTGACATAGTCGTCTAGGAAAGGAATCTCCAAAGTAGTGCCCTTGAATGCCAAAACGGCCATATAAATCAGGAATGCAAAACCTGCCCAAAGCACAAGAGGGATGCCTGCAACTGTAGTTTTTAGCAACGAGACAACTAGCCATGCCGCAACGATAACCACAGTGATCAGGATCGATCTACTAGCATGAAATCTAACCCTTGGCTTATCGCGGTGCGCCAGGAGGTACATCAGACCTGTCACAGCACCAACGATATACGAAGCCACAGTGGCGGTATTCTCGACTTGCTCTGGGTTAGTGCTCGGGCCTGCAGAGGGGCTAGCCTTTGCGCCACTGGTCGAGCTACTTGCCGCGGAGGACTGACCCTGCCCCTGCGATGAAGCTGTTGTAGAACCCCCTGAGCTCGTGTCCGCTGTTTGTCCGGTAGTTGCCTTATTTTCCTCCTGAGCAGCTGACCCTCCGGCGGTAGCATTAGAGTCTGCTTTGCTAGCCGCAGAAGAAGCGCTCGATCCTTTTGTTGCCCCACCCGCAGGTTTAGCCTGGCTAGCCTTACTTGACCCTGCTGGGCTGCCTTGCTCCTTGCTACCCGTTTCGGTTGCTGGCCCGCCAGTAGTCTTGTCTTCTTGCCCAGCACCCGCAGTTGATCTTGTTCCACCTTTATCGTTCACATTATCACTCATAGTGGCCACCTCCGTGAAAAGAAACCATTTACAGGTTCATATTCCTGAGAATATTGTCATGCTGCTAGGATAGCTCAAAATCCTAAATAGGGAGCCAAACGACTATATGATACCAGAACACCCTACCCCGGCTGCTTCTTAGGTCTTTACAAATGATAGGGCGGCTTACCGCAGCCAGCTCGACAGACCTATACCCGTCCATCCTAAACACTTTAAACGGTTTACAACACCTAAATCACTGCGTCTTTAAGACGCGCCGCAGGCGAGGGGCAACCACTTTCGGTATAGTGCTTTGCTTGATTAACGCATAGTGCAACATATGCCATATGGGCGCCTCCAAAACACCCCTCGAGCCAAATCCCCCCCTTGGAGCGCCTCTAGTAGGGAGAAGCTCATCACAACCAACCAAGGAGTAGTGAGAGAGAGTGCGGAATGGGTGTACGTGAGAGGCACAATGGAAAACTGCCTTGGAGCTTATATCTAGCTATTATGTACCAAACGGCAGCTTATGATTGCTTTCTCAGAGCATCGTAGTTACGTCATTTGCGTTGAGCCGGCGAGAATGCAAGCTGCTGAGCCGGCGAGGTATAAACCCCGCCAGCTCGGCTGATCAGCTATCCCAAGCCTTACACTCTACGCTTTAGGCAAGGAATGAACCCAGCTACCGCCATTACCACTAATATAGCTACTACGATCGTGGCATCCATAGAAACCCCCTTATGCGGTTGTAGTCTCTACTTCTTGGTGCTCTTAAGCATTTTCTAGCCAGCTGGAGAAGAGCGGTATCTCTCACTACAGCTTGCAAATCAATTATCGCACATAACCCTTATCTAGGTGTGCGGCATAGAAGCCCACTCAACCCTCGCTTGGCTTTAAGGGCGCGGACAATCATGAATATCTATAATTATGTCTGCAATGCAAAACGGCGCCATGCTTTCAAGCATGGCGCCGTTGTTTTATATCCTGACCTCTTCGGGTAATGAAGAGTCTATCGGCTTCGCGTTATGTTGGACCCGAGGGGGCTGGGTGCCCCCTCAATAGGACCGATTCTCAGCTAGCCTTTAGTCATTCACACCCTTGAGCAGATCGGTGCCAAGGTCACCAAACTGCAGGTAGTCGAAGTCAGGGTCCGGCTCGCCGACGAGCTCCGGATAGAGCTCCAGGAACTCCTCGCCGTAGAGCGGACGACGCTCCTTATTGTGGCAAGTCTGGCAGCTGACCTTGCCTACGTCACCGGTCGGGCCGAGAACATCCGCGTCCTCAGGATACTCGTCAATCAACGGGTTGATCCAGTTGACGTTGATATCACGAGCCATGCGGATACCGTGCCAAGCGGTCTCCCGCTCCTTCGGACTATCCTCCCAGCTCGCCCAGCGGCTGACGTTGTGGCAAAGCGTACAGCCAGCGTCGAGTGAGTAGCTCAGGTGCATCATCAGACCTACCGCCTCGTAGGCCTCACGCAGGCTTACACCCTCCGTAGTCGCAGTGCGCAAGCCACCTTCACCCTCACCGACGATCGACAGCTCACCCTCATGGCCAACCAAGAAGGTGTCCAGGGCATCACGCGGGAATGCCGTATAGGCGGTCTTGGAGCTGATCTTGTTCTGCAGCTGCAGATCACCCATACCGGTCATGAACCGCGTCTCACCAGACTCCTCCTCGGAGTGCCACGAGGCCGGCGGAATCGGCTCACCACGGTGGCAGGTGTAACAAGTTACACCGGCTTCATTCGAGTGAGTCAGGTGAGTATCCGCCCAGTTGGCGTTCAAGTACCGCGTCATCTCGATCATGTCGCGTGAGACACGGTACTGGTACTTCTCATCACTGGCCAGATCATCCGTATGACAATAGGTGCAGCCCTCATCACCGGCTACCCAGTCCGTCATCTCTTCCTTGATGCGCCAGAATTGCTCATCACTCAGATCGGCAAGCACCTGGACGTTCTCATGAACATCCCCAGCTCGCTCACCGTCCTCTGATGCCATCGGCCGCGCCTCCGGCGCCGTGTGCAGATCCAACCGTGACTCCAGAATCCGCGGGTTATCAAGCACGTACATGCCTGTACCACGCGGTCCCGTCTGCTCTTGCTCAAACGGCGGACGCTCACAACCAGCAACTACCAGGAAGCCGGCTGCCAACGCCCCTACCGCTAGCGATCGCGTCAGGTAACGTCCATCCATAATTCCTACCCCCTATTGTGCAGCCGGATTCCGTGCCGGATCGGAGAGCTCTTCATAAATCGGGACCAAGTTATGCTTCAGCCCCCACTCGTACCAGCTCTCTATCACCGTACCGGAAAGGAATAGACCAATCGAGGCCACAAGCGGGACAAGAATCGCCATCCAGTAGCCCCAGCGGTGGATCGACTCCATGGTCGCGTTAAAGCCCATCGTCCAGCGCCAGAACAGCGCAGCACGCTCAGAGCCCGTACCACGGTCAGTGATCTGCTCTATCTCACGCTCACTGTTATAACGCCCGGTCGCCAATATGGTCGCACCGTGCGCAGCAAACAGCAGCGCCGAGCCAAAGCAGAACGCTATCGACAGCATGTGGAACGGGTTGTAGTAGAAGTTGCCGTAACGCTCCGAAATCGCTACCAACCAATCCAGGTGAGCAAACATGCCGATCGGCAGCGACTCATCCCAAGAGCCGATCGCAACCGGACGGATGATGGTGATGATGAAGTAGAACCACAGCGCCGCCGCAAAGGCCCACGCCACATGCGTGCCAAGCCCAAGGGCACGGGCACGAATGTACGTGCGAGCCCACCACATCAGCAACGACAGCGAACAAATCGCTAGCCCCCAAAGGAACCAGCCACCATCGTTAAACGGCGGAATGCGCAGTCCATACTCCGGCGGCGGTACCTCTACCGCCAACCACCAGAATTGGCGAAATACCTCGCGAACCGACCAGTCAACCGCAGCTAGCCAGTTGAAACCCACCATCAGGCAGAAGATCAAAAAACCTAAGCTAGCTACGACACCTGTCGCTCCCAGGTAAATCGGCCCAACCTGAGCATCACCAATCTTACCCAGCAAGTACGAGAAACGGGGACGTCCGACCCGATTCCAGCTACCGCCCGGTACCTCTAGACCCTGCTCAGCTGGACCACGAACCTGTACACGGGTGAATACGTTTTGGTACTCGGCCATTTTAACTTACCCCCCAGTTCCAGATTGGGATTTGTGGCCACCACGTGTACCACCACTCAGGCCATCCGCGCGACCAGAACGGGCCAGTCGTCAGAATCCCGAAGATACACGAGATCGAGGTGCTCAGAGCCAGAGCAAGACCCAAACGGTGAATGCCCAAGCTACCAATCGAATAGCCGACAAAGTCACGGAAGAAGGTGTTCTCGTGCTCGGCCGTCTTCACCACCTCGCCCTTCTTCGGGTTCGTTACCGACAGGATCAAACCACCGTGCAGCGCCAATGCGAACGACGTCGCAAAGAACAGACTGCAACCGAGCATGTGCGCCCAGTGATAGTGGTAGTGCAGGTTCTGATAACCGACGTTATTGACCCAGTCCAGGTGCGCAATGATCCCGTACGGGAACGCATGGCCCCAACCGCCAAGCAGTAGCGGACGGCCCAACTGCGCCAGTACGAAGAAGCTGATCGCTACACCGAACGCAAACGGAATGTGGTAGCCGATACCTAGCTTGCGGCTGATCTCCACCTCACGTAGCGCCCAGCTAACAAACGCACCTATTGCACAGGCGGTAACTATCTGCCATAAACCGCCTTCATCCAGCGGCGCTAGCGCAAAACCGTTCTCTAGGTTCGGTGGCGCTAACACTAGCTGGAAGATACTCCACGTCTCTGATATCGCCGCCTTCAGCCCGATCATCAAAAAGCCGAATACGGCACAGAAGATCGCTGTTACACCGAAGAAACCGACGTAAAACGGACCTACCCAAAAATCGAATAGGTCGCCGCCGAGGAGTGTCCCTCCCCTTACGCGGTACTTTCGTTCAAAGTCAAGCATTGCCATGGCTGCATTCCCTCTCACGGCACCTTTTCTTTATCCCCGACCATTAAAGGGGGATCGCCCCGGTGATATCTCACTCCCCGCAACGATCCCCCATCTGGCCGAGGGGCTATGGTGCTAGCCCTCACTCAGGGTACGTCGGGCTAAGCCGCCTTTAGCTTGTTCCCAATATACCCCGACGGCGTACTTCTCAGCCGCTGACAGTTAGCCGTCGTAAGAAGTACGCTTCCAGATGCCGGGATCTTCATCCATGTAATACTCGGCTGCTGGTGCACCTTCAAGCCAGTTAAAGCGCTCTGAGCTGATGCAGGCGAAATGCACTGCAAACGCCAGCAGCGCAAAGAACAGGTGGAAGCCCACCGCAGTCATGCGAAAGTCAACAAATTTCCACAGTTTCCACATGGTTATATCTCCTTAGCCGTTACCGTTAGCCGACCATCGGCGTTTGTTGAACAGCGGCCGTTACGCTGCTCGCTTGCTCTTGGACCGAGGTCAGAGCAGAGCGGACGTAATCCGGCGCATGGTCCTCAAGGCGGTTACCGGCACGGCCTTGGTGGAACGGACGCCAGGCATAGGCCAGCGCGTTGGCGATCAGGCCGATCGACCAGTACGCGTGCATGCCGAGCATGTTCATCTCATGGATCTCTTGGCACTCTTCGTCAGTGAGCCCCGTACGAATATCAGTCATAGTTCTTACCTCCGTTCGGCGTTTAACCCAGCTCCGCGCTAATCCCCGCGCGGTAAGGGACTTTCGCCACCTTGGCGGTGGCCCTTTTCCCCGCCGAGAACCCCGCTCTCGGCCGGAAAACCTGTAGCGTGCAGCGTGCTTGCATCTGTCCTCAGCTCATGAAGACGTAGGGGACAGACGCGCGCGCCGCAGCACGTGCTTCTTCGATCATTGAGCGCTGCTCTCCCTCAGCACTTGCCCGCCACCTTGATGGAACAAGGCGAGCAAGTAGCGCGCCCAGCAGAAAAACACAAAAACATGCGGCCAGCAGCAAGCGGTAGTGCACCTCTTCTTTGCGTCGTGTCCTTCCTGCATTTAGCCGCGCCTTAATCGCCTCGCTCATCACTAAGTGCCTCCCTCGCGTGCACTCGATCTGCTGTTCGTCTCCAAGCGTAATCTTCTACTGTTTCAGGGCCAGGCTTCAACGGGTAGCGCGCTTTCGCCGCGCCTTTATCACGCCCCGTTGCCTTCTCGTCTTAGCCCTGGCAGGACGTCACCGCAGTTCCTGACGTGCTCCTCAGTGACCCTCTCCGCCCCTTCCGATCGGGCCTTCTGTTCAGCAGCGTCGCGCAACCTCTTAGCCGCGGAGATCCTAACCAGCATCGGCTGTTCTTCTACCCACTGCTCCAGAAGCTCTCTTGCCTTCTCATCCCAGGTAAGGGCGTTTGCTCCCCCTCGCTGTTCAGATTCGCCAAGACTCTTGGTCACAAAGGCTTCTGGATGCAGCTCCTCACCGCTCTCGCTGCGCGCCAGGGTCGCTTCTACCTGATCCATCTCCGTACCCAGCGGCAAAATATGAAAGAGCGCATCAAAGAGCGAATTACAAACTTCCTGTACGATGTAAGTGGCTCCACCGTACCCCATTAACGGGGTGCCCGTGTGGCGGCGTATGACCGCACCAGGAAATGAGGCAGGAATATATCGAGAACTGCCACCTATTTCAGCCGCATACATCCTTTCGTTATAACTGCCAAATAAAACCAGTGGTGTTTTATTATGTACAGCCTCACGCACGGCATTATTGTCAGTTTTGCCGCCAGGCCTGCGCTCAAAACAAAAATTGCAAGGCATACCCAAGTCATCCTGCAGCAACCTGCGTATACCTCGCGCATGCGTCTCTCCCGCAACCACCCCAAAGCTCGCGGTTGCGAAAAAATCCAAGGTTCCTGAGCGCCATAAATCCCACAGCGGTTTAATAGTGGTATGTTTTTCTTGTTCGATAAAAGGCTCTGGGTCCAGGCCTAATTCATTCCCTAAAGCGCGTAAAAAACGAGTAGTGTTATGAAATCCTGCGGGCGCAAACAGATATGGCTGCCCCAAGGTCTCACATAATGCGCGCCCATATTCTCTGTACATGCAGACATTCAGCTCTGCATCAATTAACCGCGGGACATTTTCTACATGACATCCCAGCGGAAAGACCATGTTTACCTCAGCCCCGATACCTTCTATCAAGCGCTTAATTTCAGCGTAATCGGAGGGCATATTAAACATGCCATACGCAGGGCCGATGATGTTTACTCTTGGTGGGTCACCTTCCGCGCGTGGTCGCTTCTTCGGAACTCTACCGCGCCTCTTGCCAAACTGCTCCCATAGCCAACGCAAGGCCCTGTCGGCCGCCTGCCATTGATCTTCATCTATCGTCCTAGGGAGGAAACGAAGTATACCTGTCCCCTCCGGCGTTACCCCGCCACCGATCATCTCAGCGATGGATCCTGTGACCACCACACTAGGGGTATTTGGGTCCAGGCTCTCGTAGGCCTTCTGCATGGCCCCTTCTGTACCGGCCCTATTCAGCTCTTCCTCTGATAGGCCAGTCACCACCACGGGCAGCTCTTCCGGTGGCAATGCATCGGTATAATGCAGCACTGCTGTCACGGGCAGATTCTCGCACCCAACCGGTCCGTCAATAATGACCTGTAGCCCCTTGACGGCGGTAAAGCAGTAAACCGCCCCCCAATAACCTCCAGCTCTATCCAGATCGGGGATTTGCATCAGTTCCCTTCCCCTTTGCCAGTTTCTTCAGCAGCTAATGATGCGGCAGGATTGACGTGTGCTGATGGCGCATGCGGTATCTGCGGCCAAATGCCCGCTGTTGAACCCTGCCCTACCCCCGAGAAGAAATCGTTCATGATGTTACAACGCTCCTTGTAGCCGATAGCGGCGTTGATCACGTGAGCCAATGATCCTGGTCCTGCAGTCCCCATCAAGGGCCGCGCTGAAATCAGGTTGGTAAAGTAGAGCCCGGGTATTGCCCGCTCCTTAGCCCTTTGTGCTAAGGGGGTAGTACCTATTGCCAAGTCCGGTTTATGTCTATCAATTGCGGCACTTTCATCTTTGAGCGTGGCCCTAAAACGCACTTGGATACCCAAGTCCTCGAGCCATTTGCGATCTGGCTCCGACCACGGCGTATGCGGCAGGGCAGTATTTACGGAACAGACCTCAGCGCCACACTCAACGAGCAATCTTGCCACCAGCAACTCCGATCCCTCGTAACCTGAGATGGTTACCTTACCCTTGATCGGGGCAGCCGCAATTGCCTTCTCCACAGCAGGCAGGGCAGCCGCTTTAGCCGCCTCGATTGCCTCCGAGGAGACACCGCAGGCACTACCAACCGCCTCCAACCAGGCCTCAGTGCCTTCCCGACCGACCGGCGCTGAAGGCACCGCACTGCGCCCGGCAGCCTCTAGCTCGGCGATAGTGGCCGTATAGTGAGGATGGATGGCTGCCGCAACCCGGCAGTCAAGGGCAGCGTATAGTTCGCGCCATTCCCGAGTAGGCACGACTTGACCAACGGCGAGCCCCATAGGCTCAAGCATCCTGCCGATACTGACGGCATCCCCAGGGAACATCTCCCCGAGCAAGGTCACTACGGGCATCTGCGAGCGCCCACTGCGAGGGGCCTTTACTGGACCGCTTTCAGCTTCAGCTCGTGCGTACTTAAGCATCGCTGCAGCAAGCTTATCCTTGGCCTCAGCGTGAGTAGTCACCGCGAAACCGGGGACATCGATAGGCAACACCCGAACACCATTGATCGACTCCGGCAATAGCCGCAGTGGCACCCCTGAGGCACTGGGAACACAGAGATTGACAACGACTATGGCATCGTAGTGCTGAGGATCGGCCAGTTCGTAAACTGCCTGATGAACATCCTCGAACAAGCCACCGGTTACTAATGATTCAGAATCAAACGGAACATAGCCAATGCTGCGCCGCGCACCATAAAAGTGGCCGGTAAAGCTTAGCCCGTAGACACAGCATGCCGAGCCAACCGCTACGGTTGCAGTTCGCCTCATGCGCAGACCAACACGCAGCGAACCGAAGGCAGGACACATAGTTTGGGGTTGATTATAAGGACCCGCTCGCTCGCTCATTTCCTTTCTCCAATGTGCAGCGGCTTGCGGAGGGCCGCTAACAACTCACGCGCTCCAAGCGGCTGCCCCGTTGCAGGGAAAGCCGTCAATCCCGCCCTGGAGGCTTCATTGCACTGTCCATGGTGCAGTATCTGCCACCGCGGGGAAGCTGCTTGACTCAAGGGTGGAGTTGTTAGAGGTTCCCCACAGTCACCGATCTTCGTCGTAGACGATCTCAAGGGATGGTTTCTCCCCCGCCGAATGGGTACACATATCTTCGGGCTGAGCGGGGATTAACTCTATATCGCGGCCAACATCCTCGCTCTTGAACAGCCCCAGCAGTTCCTCGTGATCCAAGGGATTAGGCATTACCGGTGGGGCATCTGCGACATTTTTGGCAAGCTGATCAAACAACGGCCCCCAGTCACCCCCTGGATAACCGACTATTTCATAGTTAGCACTCTTGCGGCGGATCTCTTCATCGGCAGGGATAGAAGATAACACCGGGATCTGCGCCGATTCGGCAAAAGCCTGTGCTTCTCCGGTCCCATCGTCTTTGTTAACTACCAGGCCGGCAACACCAACGTGGCCACCCAAACGTCGGAAGTAGTCCACCGCCGAGCAGACGTTATTGGCTACATAGAGCGACTGCAGGTCGTTTGCACCTACCAGAATGACCTTTTGGCACAGATCACGTGCAATCGGCAAGCCGAAACCGCCGCAGACGACATCACCTAGGAAATCTAGCAGGACATAATCAAAGTCCCAGTCGTGGAAGCCAAGATTCTCAAGTATCTCAAAGCCATGGATTATGCCGCGCCCGCCACAGCCGCGACCTACTTCAGGGCCGCCAAGCTCCATGGCAAAGACGCCGTCGCGCTTAAAACAGACATCACTTATGCTTACTGACTCACCAGCTGCCTTTTTGCGCGACGAGGTATCGATTATGGTTGGCGTTGCCCGGCCACCGAAAAGCAATGAAGTGGTATCGCTTTTAGGATCACAACCGATCAACAGGACCTTCTTGCCCTGCTGCGCCATCATGTAAGAAAGGTTGGACAGTGTAAAACTCTTACCTATTCCGCCCTTACCATATATTGCGATTATCTGCGTTTCTCTCTGCGGCTGCTCGGCACCCATCAACCTTCTCTCCAGTCGAGAACCATCTTTAAACAATCAGGATCATTAAAGGCTATCCGATAGGCGGTCTCCGCCGCCTCGAATCCGTGTCGGTGAGTGATCAACCCCTCAAGGTCCAGCTCACCGGAGCAGATTTTTGTCATAACGGCTTCTAGGTCTTCTGGCTGCCACTCAGCAGCAATACGGATGCTAATCTCGCGCATAAAGGCCTGAGCAAACTCAAAGCTGAGGCGCTGACTGTAAAATCCGGCGAGGACAACCTCGCCCTGCTTACCCAGGCGTGAGATAAGCTTATCCAGCAATGAGCTGTCACCGCTGACATCGCAGATGCGCTTATAGTCCTGGCGCTCATCGCTATCGGGATCGACTACCTGATACCCAACAGCGCCCTCAAAGCGCTTCTCATTGGTCTCCCAAACCGTCGGTGGATTGCCGTGGAGCACCCCTATGCGGGCCATCAGCCGGCCCAGTACCCCATGACCCACGATCAAATCTGGCGGTGCCGGTGCGACTGCATGCCAGGCCGTTGCCGCCAGGGCAAGCAAAACTGCACGCTCACCCAAGTGATCTGGCACCGGCAGGGCCTTGGATCCGCTTATGACCACTCGCGAAGCCGCGCCACCAAAAACCCCCCGGACATCCTCGAATGATCTCGACCCGGGGACGAAGACCATCTCCCCCTCATTGCGCCCTGACGAGGGGCCAGCCTGAGCTATTCTGCCGACCGACTCGTAACCAGGCACCATGGGGTAGCCGAGGCCCGGGAAATAGGGCATAGTGCCGGTCCAAAGCAGGCGCTCAGTGCCAGTACTGATGCCGCTGTAATGGATATCGACAACTACATCTTCAGGTCCAGGCTCAATCAGGGATACTCGCTCTACCGCGAGTTGCTGGGGGGCTTGAAAGACGACTGCTCGCGCTTCTCTCAATTCGGATGATTCCACTACTTCGCCCTCGATTTACTTTGGCTGCAGTGTAAAGTTCCACTTTGGCTGCGTAGCCTAACCGCTCGCCCAGGGATGTCAAGGCGAAGCGCGCACATACGCCGCCCGGTGAGATTAGGTCGCAGACAAGCACTCCTTACGCGGCATTACGGCTCAAGGTTTTGGGCAGTACGCGCTCCATCTCCTCAATAATCCCAGCCCGTAACTGCTCAGCGCCAGCGCATTCGGGGACGGCCCCAACCGCCTGCTCAACCAAGTTATCGAGGCGCTGCTTGGCCCCCTTGATACCCAGCTCACGCACGGCACTGGGCAGATCGTGAGTTGTATCCTGGCCAGTAGGCTTGCCAAGCTCTTCCTCAGCACCTACCGCGTCACGCAGATCGTCTGCAACCTGGTAGGCCTCGCCTAAACGCTCACCAACCAGCCGCCAACTGTCGGCCTGATCCGCTGATCCGGCAGCAATAGCCCCGGCCACAGTCGCCGCAGCAAATAGTGAACCGGTCTTGGCTTGATGATAAGCAGCAACCGGAACCTCTGGCTCCGACTCCCAAGCCTGCCCGGCTGTAATGCCGTGCGGCATGCCGGTAGCTTGGCTTATCGTCATTAGCAGATCGGCGCTACGCTGCGGATACTCCTTAATCTGCAGGGCCAATGTCTCAAGCGACTGGACAATCAGTGCATCGCCGGCAAGTACCGCTAACCTCTCGCCATATGCAACATGAACTGATGGCTGGCCGCGGCGAGTAGCCGCATCATCGAAACACGGCAAGTCGTCGTGAACTAACGATGCGCAGTGCATCAACTCTATCGCTACAGCGGCCGCATCAGCGAGTTCAGGCGACTCGTCACCGCAGGCCATTGCCACGGTAAGACAGAGCCGCGGTCTAACCCGAGCACCACCCGCGAAGACGGCATGGCGAACGGCCTCCGCCAGCCGCGGGGGGGCCGGTTCAGCGACGGCCCTCGCCACCGCCGACTCTAGTGCGCGCTCAATGCGTTGAATCGGTTCCATTTAGCCCCTCCAACGGCGGCGTGAAAACTAGTACATTGTATCGCAACAGACATGTACGCTAGACAGGGACCCGGGATATGTCAACGTCACGGACAACTAACCAACCGACGCCAACCTCCGATGATCGCCACACTACTAAGGATATCACCCTCGAGGCCAAAGATGATCCCCACCATGGCGACCAAACTGCAATAGGTGCTCGACGCGACTGGCGACCGGATTTCAGCTACCAGGTACCGCCGCTGGGCTACACATGGTGGTATGTGGACGGCCTAAGCGATGACGGTCGCTATGGCATTACGGTTATAGCCTTCATCGGTAGCGTCTTCTCGCCTTACTATCGACGGACACGTCAGGAGCTTGGCGCGAGCACCGATCCACGCGATCATTGTGCTTTCAATGTGGCACTTTATGGCTGCGGACGCAGCAAATGGGCAATGACAGAGCGTGATCGCTATGCCTTGGGACAGCACCAACAGCAGTTGCAAATTGGACCAAGCTCGCTGCGCTGGGAAGGTGATCAGCTAATCGGCGAATTCAACGAGATCACCAAGCCCTTGCCGGGCAATGTACGTGGCAGTTTTCGTCTGACCCCCTTAAGCAGCAACAACCACACCTTTACGATTGACCATAATGGACTGCATCGCTGGCGGCCCTTAGCACCAAAGGCGCGCATGGAGGTGGAACTGCACGAACCCCAATTGAGCTGGCGCGGGAGTGCTTATCTAGATACCAATGCTGGTGATGAACCCTTGGAGGATGGCTTTAGCGCCTGGCAGTGGTCACGAGCTGAGACCCAAGATGGAGCTGTGGTCATCTATGACGCGCAACCGCGGCAAGGGGACGCGCACGTAATTGCCTGCGAACTCTGCCCCGAGCAGCAACCTCGGCCGATCAGCCTTGCGACTGCGGTTGAACTGCCCAAAACAATGTGGCGGATACCGCGGCGAATGTTCGCTGATGAGCCAAAGGCGGCAAAAGTGACCAGATCCTTAGAGGACACCCCGTTCTACTCACGCTCAGTA
The DNA here is from genome assembly GCF_002356555.2 of Halorhodospira halochloris. Classification (NCBI taxonomy): domain Bacteria; kingdom Pseudomonadati; phylum Pseudomonadota; class Gammaproteobacteria; order Chromatiales; family Ectothiorhodospiraceae; genus Halorhodospira; species Halorhodospira halochloris. The sequence continues at coordinate 648,727 of NZ_AP017372.2, read as the reverse complement.
GTGGAGACTACCCTAGAAGGTAAGCAACTGACCGCTGTCCATGAAAGTCTATCAATGGATAGGTTTGTTCGCGGTTCGACCCAATGGATGCTGCCTTGGCGAATGCCTCGCGATGCCAGCAGCTAACGCGCCGTTGGCGCTAAGGCAGGATCAGGGCAACACGATTCGACAGACTCAATAAGCGCGCGGGCCTGCTCTAGTGGCGGCACAGCCAGTCCACGGTGGTATGCGGCAAGCTCGGGGACAACCCTAAGCAACACAGCCGCCTTGCGCCGTGCAGGGACTACTGCGCGCTGATTGACCGAATCAAGGCCGCGCCGTTCGACTTCGCGACCGATCTCCGCATAGAGCAGCCGCGCCGCGCATATACCACCTCGGGCGCGCCAAGGCAACTCCTGCACACCGGCCATTGAGCGCTCGTAAAGCATATCCGCATGCTTTAGCAAACGCTGCACCACCCGCCCCAGCTGCGGGGTATACTCAGGCTGGGCAAGCAACCGCTCAGGCTCTACCCCGGCCTGACTCAACCACTGGCGTGGCAAGTAGATCCTATCGCTGCGGGCATCCTCGCCGACATCGCGCACTATGTTGGTCAGCTGCATAGCCACGCCCAAATCACATGCCCTTGCCAATACCTGCGGATCCCTAACCCGCATCAGCAGTGACATCATCAAGCCAACAGTGCCAGCCACCCTAACCGCATAAGCAAACAGATCATCAAGGGAGTCACAGTGCCACCCTTTTGCATCCCAGGAAAACCCTTCGATCAAGGCTCCCGGCAGTGCACGAGGGATCCTATAGTGGTGCACTGCCCAGGCAAATGCTCGGTCAGCGTGATAATCAAATGGGTCACCGGCGTAAACAGCATCAAGCCGCCTATCCAGGTCATCTAGAACATCTACCCCGCCATCACCATGATCTACTGCATCATCCGCCAGGCGGCAAAATGCATACAGAGCAGTGGCAGGATCACGCAGATCTCGCGGCAGTAACCAAGATGAGGCGAAAAATGTTTTCGAACCTGTTGCCAGCAGGGCACGACAAGCATTGCGATCTTCGGCGCTGAGTTGCTCCTGCGGAGCAAGCCGGGGATCAGGCGAAGGAGCCAGCATCTGGTACCACCTTATCAAGAATCCGCGCTGAGGAGAGCACACCAGGCAGGCCCGCTCCAGGATGGGTGCCTGCCCCTACCAGATAGAGATTCTGCACATCCTCACTGCGGTTGTGCGGCCGGAACCAGGCACTCTGGTGGAGAACTGGCTCCATACTGAAGGCCGAACCGTGAGTAGCCTTCAGCCGGTTGAGAAAATCAAGCGGGGTCGTAACCCGCGAGGTAACGCAATGAGACTCCAGGTCAGGGAGCAGATGATCCTGGAGGTATTCGGCAATCGCCTGCCGGTACGGCTCAGCTTGCTCTTGCCAATCTACCCCGGAGTCAAGATGGGGCACCGGCGAGAGGGCATAGAAGGTGTCACACCCCTTAGGGGCGACAGAGTCATCGGTTGCAGTAGGACGGTGCAGATAGAGACTAAAATCGTCGGCAAGGATTTTGCGCTTGAAGATATCCTCAATAAGCTCTTTATAGCGCGGCCCCATGAGTATCGTATGATGCTTGACATCCTTATACTTGTGCTTGGTGCCGAAATACCAGACGAATAGCCCCATTGAGTAGCGCATTCTATCGAGCTTGTTATCGGTCCAGCGCCGCCGTGCAGACTCGGGGACCATGTTACGGTAGGTCCACGCCGCATCGGCATTGGAGACCACGATATCCGCACTGATGCGCTCACCATCCGCCAACTCTATACCTGTGGCACGCCGGCCATCTAGCGTTATCGCGGTCACATCGGCGTTATAACGGATCTCGTTACCCTGTGACTCAATAAGATCTACCAATCCGCTGACCAGGCGCCCAGTTCCGCCCATGACATAATGGACACCCCAATGCTGCTCCAGGTACTCAATAAGGCAATAGACCGAAGTTACCGAGAAGGGATTACCCCCGATCAAGAGCGGGTGGAAGCTGAGCACCATCTGCAAGCGTGGGTCGCGGACGTACCTCGACACTAGACCGTGGACACTGCGATAACTTTGCAGCCGTATCAAATCGGGCAACACCTTCGCCATATCGCTCCAGTGGCCAAACGGCTGGTTACTTAGCTGCTCAAAACCAACCTCAAAGATCTGCCGGCTAACTTCGCTATAGTGCTCCAAGCCCGCAACATCCTGCGGTGACAACCGTGCCACCTCTTGACGTAGCTTAGCCGGGTCGCCGCTATAATCGAATTGACATCCATCATGGAACATGACCCTATAAAAGGGATCCATGAGGCGCAGATCTATCTCCTGATCGAAATCCCGTCCAGCCAGCTCCCATAACTCCCGCAGCAAGAAAGGCGCGGTGACTATGGTAGGCCCAGCGTCAAAGGTGAAGCCATCCTGCTGATGCACATAGGCACGTCCTCCTGGGGCATCGAGACGCTCAACAACTGTCACCCGATAACCTCTGGCTCCCAGACGAACCGCAGCCGCAAGGCCACCAAAACCGCTCCCGATGACTATCGCATGCGGCCTCTCACGGCTTGATCTTGAAGAGGGGCTGTTCGACATCACGACACCTTGTATGAATTATTATGTTTATATAATTGCAGCAATTCAGCTCGCCCCTAGTTGAACCTTGTTAGCCCTTAGTTGGCACTTAGTTGGCCCTTAGTTGGCGATCCTAGACCAGGCGGCTAATACCTGCTGAGCCATCCACTCTGGACGCTCTTCATGGGCGAGATGCCCTAGACCAGGCACCTGCTCGACCCGACAGTTCTCAACTCTAGAACATATTCTCTCCGCCTGCCCTGGCGGCACAGCACCATCCCTCTCGGCAGCGAACAGCACAATCATACAACGCAATTGAGCTATGTCCTTAGCCAGCTTGTGCAGATCATCGTGGCTTCCGGCCATCATTGCCATAGCCCCAGCAACGTGGGCCGGCTTAGCTGCAAGGCGCCGATATAGCTTGACCCCAAACTCATCTATTGATGAGCCCGTGTAGCCAATCACCCGCCGGATAAAACCCGGCTCGTAAGCGCGCAACGCGATCCAATAAGGCAAAACAGGATCTAGACTGAGCAGACGCAAAGCGTTAGGAAAGAGCATTCCGGCTAGCCCAGGGAAAGGTAGAAAGGCGCCATTTAAACCGATTAACAAGCGCGGAAAGATCAAACTATCGAGGGCCATACGAGCGCCGATAGCAGCCCCTGAAGAGTGGCCCACTACCACGCTCGGCTCCAGTTGCAACTCAGCAAGCAGTTGCGCTACGCCATAAGCAACGCGGTGCAAATCAGGCAACCTTTGCTGAGCTGTGCTAGTGAAGCCGTGGCCTGGCAAATCCATGGCAACCACAGTAAAGTTGGCGCTCAAGGCCGGGCCGAAATGCCGCCATGAATGCGTTGCCGCGGCCGTCCCATGAAGCAACAGAACGACTGGCCCAGAACCATACACCTGGACATGCCAGGTTATTCCGTCAGCTACTACAAACCGACTGGCTTCACGCTGCGGCCAGTCTCTGCCGCTGCGATCCCACGCCAAGGCCGCCATCTCTAACTCCCCGTCTAACCCTTAGCACCCGTTACCGCCTGTACTGCTTCACTGATAGACGAAGCATCGGCGCGCGGCAGTGGCAAGTAGTCCCCTCCCATTGCTTCGGCAAGCTCTCTGCCCATGGGCCGCGGCCGTGGCGAAGTATCCACCACTAATGAACGCACCCCGGTCACACGCAGCATCTGGGCGGCTTCAGTGGCATCTTTCTGGGCTTGCTCTCGCCCCCCTACCCCGGCCCGGGTAACGTTTGCCCGCCCGTCGGTAAGAACGATCAGCACCGGTGTATTGCCTTTGCGCTGAACCTCTTCAATCAAATCGCGGGCCGCATCCAGGCCAGAAGCAAGCGGTGTGCCGCCGCCACCAGGCAATCCGGCTAGGCTACGCTTGGCCCGCGTCAGCGATCTAGTCGGGGGCAACAACTCCTCAGCACCGGTGCCCCGGAAAGAGATCAGAGCCACCTCGTCGCGGCGCACATAGCACTCAGCTAGCAACAGTTCCACCGCACCTTTGGCCTCAGAGAGCCGATTCATGGCCGCGGAGCCGGACGCATCGACAGTAAATATGGTGGTAGTCTGGGTACGCTGCTTATACCGGGTGACCCGAAAGTCATCCGGCTGCACTATGACCTTGCGCTCGCTCTGCTGCTGTTCGCGGCGCAGCGTTTGCCACGGCGCAGCTGCGCGCAACGTTTCGACCACGTTCAGGCGCACCCCCGAGCGCGGCGAACCTCGCCTGACACCTGCGGGACGGCCACGCGCGCCCCCTTGTTGCAGTGCCCCAGCTTGGCCGGCCTGGGACTGGCCGCGCTGGGCAAGTTCCTTGATTTTTAGCCGCTCAAAGAGATTATCCGGCAGTGCCGCACGCGCCGCCTCCAGCACCAGCTCTTGGGGGATACCGTCGAGTTGGGCCTGCTCGTCATCATCACCGGAGTCCTCCCCTTCATCCTGCTCTGTTTCGGGCTCCGGAGGGGGTTCCTCGGGGGGCTGTTCGCTCGGCTGTTGCTGCTCTTGCTGCTCTTCTTCAGGTGCCTCTTCAGGCGGTGCAGGGGGGACCTGGGTAGCCCGAGGAACCATGATGAGTCGTGTTGCCAGCCGGATATCGTCCTCATTGACCTCACAGCGTCCCTCCAGCGCCGCTGCAGCGCGGGCAGCGCGCAGGGCTTGTAATGGCGCCCGCAGCGAACCAATACCCAAAGCGAGGCCACCTGCACAAAGGGCCTCGGCAAGTTGATCGCTACACTCGACCGACGGCAGCAGGTGGCGTGCTGCCTCTATCTCATCGGCTGAGTATTCACAGCCCCCAGCTACATTCACCGGTATGCCATTAAGATCAAGGTGGCAGCCGAGGCGATCACGTAAAGGCCCTACCGGGCGCTCATCGTCATGAGCCCCCTCATCCAGGGCTATTACCCCGAAACGAGTTGCGATGCGCTCTGCCAGCCCATCGCGTTCCACCGCCACCTCGTTGTTATCAATGACTGCCCCAAGCTTCCCTGCCGTGGCCAGCGGAATCCGCTCAGCCATAGCCAGCACAACCAAGCCTCCGTCGCTCTCTGCTAGAACTCCCTTTTCGAGCACCGGGCGCCCCGAGCGCAGGGTGGCAGTTAGATCGAGCCCGCCGAGCAGACGGCTATCCGATACATTGATGGGGATGCGCCGCCACGGTGTTCCAGGCGGTAGAAGCTCGCGGGCAACCTGCACCCAACGGTCACGAACCGGCCCCGGCAGAGCTCGCAGGCAGACTCCACCTACCCCATATGGATCTATAGCAAGCAGCGCTGCAGCGGTCACCGAGTCCTGCCATGCCGCGGCAGCGCTGTCGTAATCCAGCACCGCACTCATTCAGGCAGATGCTCCTCTATAGCCCTTTGGACCCGGGTTGTTGAACCCGATTCATCCAGCGGATTGCGCCGCAGGCGGTGACGCAGTGCCACCGGAGCAACTTGACGCAAGTGCTTGGGCTCGACCTTATCGGCAAGCTCTAAGGCAGCAGCCGCTCGAGCGGCACGGATCAAGGTCAGCTCGCCGCGCAACCCATCTGTCCCCAGCGCTATGCAGAGCCTGGAGGTATGCTCCAGGATTTTATCGCTGACCTCTACCTCCGGCAGCTGATCACGGGCGCGCTCAATGTTTCTGCGCACTTGCCCATCCTTACGCTTCCACTTCTCCACGAAGGCGTGGGGATCGGCCTCGTATTCATCACGTCGGCGCACCACCTGCATGCGGGTATGCAGATCCTCTGGGGTAGAAACCTCGACCGATAGCCCAAAGCGATCCAGCAGCTGGGGACGCAGCTCACCCTCTTCCGGGTTGCCGCTGCCGATGAGGACAAATTTGGCCGGGTGGCGAACGCTCAGTCCTTCTCTCTCGACCACGTTCTCACCGCTAGCGGCCACATCCAACAGCAAATCGACGATGTGGTCCTCAAGTAGATTGACCTCATCGATATAGAGAAAACCACGATTGGCTCGGGCCAACAGCCCCGGCTCAAAGGCCTTTTCGCCGCTGCTCAGGGCACGCTCCAGGTCGAGTGCGCCAACTACTCGGTCTTCGGTCACGCCAAGGGGTAGGTCGACTACCGGCACATCTATCCGCCTTACCTTGAGTGATTTCCCCGCCGCGGTCTTATCACGGCAGCTATCACACAGGGTGTCCTCTTTGTCCGGATCACAGTGATATTGGCAATCAGCCACAGCCCGGATAGTCGGCAACAGCCCGGCAAGGGCACGCACTACCGTCGATTTACCAGTACCGCGATCACCAAAAACAAGCACGCCACCGATGGAGCCGTCTACGGCGGCGATGGTCATCGCGAGTTTCATCTCATCTTGTCCGGCTATTGCAGAAAAGGGAAACGCTGGAGCCATTGATGTCCCGTCCCTAGTTTGTTGGGTAAACGTGTAACATGATCGTATCGTTAGCGCTAGCTAATCGTCAGCGCTAGCTAACTCGACCGGCGCAGCTTACCAAAGCGAAAGCTGCGGCACAGCCCTTAGCGGCAAGATTTTGTTAAACTCAGCGCGCTAAGCCTAGACAAGAAGTACTTTTAAAGTGCATCTTATGGCGATACTTAGAACTTTAACTCGAACACGTCAACAAGGCGGAGGAACGGCCCATGCGTATTGTGTTCATACATCCGAACTACTCTTCTGGCGGCGCCGAGATAGCGGGCAACTGGCCGCCGGCATGGGTCGCTTATCTAGCGGGGGCACTCAAACAGGCCGGCTTCGACAATCTGCGGTTTATCGACGCAATGACCGACAACCTCTCTGACGACTACATCCGTCAGGAGTTGGAAAAAGAAAAACCGGACATTGTTGCCACTACCGCCATCACGCCCGCCGTCTATATAGCCGAGCGTGCCCTGGAGATTGCTAAAGAGGTCGACCCTAACGTTGTCACCCTTATTGGCGGCATTCACCCCACCTTCATGTTCAAGCAGGTTCTTAGCGAGGCCCCGTGGATAGATGCAGTAGTCCGCGGTGAGGGTGAGGAGATCATGGTCAACCTGGCACGGGCCGTTGCCGAGGGACGTTGGCCGAGTGATAAGGAAAACATAAAGGGCATTGCATACCGTGATGAAAACCAGATAGTAGCCACCCCAGCAGCCCCAACCATCAAAGATCTCGATTCAATTTGGCCTGACTGGGGTATTCTTGAGTGGGAGAAGTACACCTACATCCCGCTCAATACCCGCGTTGCCATACCTAACATGGCCCGCGGCTGCCCCTTCACCTGCTCGTTCTGCTCGCAGTGGAAGTTCTGGCGCGACTACCGGATCCGCGACCCCGAGAAAGTTGTCGACGAGATCGAGCATCTGGCTGATGAGCACGGGGTCGGCTTCTTCATCCTCGCCGACGAAGAACCGACCATAAACCGGAAAAAGTTCATCGAGTTCTGTCAGGCGCTGATTGACCGTGGCCTACCGCAACGCGGCATCATGTGGGGCCTTAACACACGGGTGACGGATGTCCTGCGCGATGAAGACATCCTCGATTTCTATCGCAAGGCCGGTCTGATCCACGTCTCCCTGGGCACTGAGGCTGCTGCTCAGCTCAAGCTCGACCGGTTCAACAAGGAGACCACCGTAGCGCAGAACAAGCGCGCCGTTGAGCTACTGCGTAATGCCGGTATAGTTGTAGAGGCGCAGTTCATTGTTGGGCTTGAGAACGAAACAGCTGAGACGCTCGAAGAGACCTATCGGATGGCCTGCGACTGGGGCACCGATCTGGCCAACTGGGCAATGTATACCCCTTGGCCGTTCTCCGATCTGTTCCACGAGCTTAGCGATACAGTAGAAGTCTTCGACTTCGAGAAGTACAACTTCGTTACCCCGATCATCAAACCGGACGCCATGGATCGCGGTGAACTTCTCGACCGCACTATGAGCAACTATCGCCGTTTTTATATGAAAAAGGCGCTCTTCTCCTATCCATGGGCGGGTAGTGGTGATCGACGCAAATACCTTCTCGGCTGCTTAAAGGCCTTCCTCAAGGCCGGCTTCCAGCGCAAGTTCTACGATCTGGGCAAGCACGGCTATTGGGGACCCCAGACTCGCGATCAGGTCAGCAAGAACATCGAGGAGAGCTTCGATAAATCGCGCACCATCTCTGATGCACAACGCGCTGAATGGGATGCCATCAAGGAGTCAAAGGGCAAGGAACAGACCAAGGCGGCTCGCTCCCATAAGGGCGGTGATAAGACTGAGAGGACCAGCACTGAGAGCGTTGTTGAAGTAAAAGGCAAGAGCAACTCCAGTAGCCAGAAGAAGGAAGAGACCGAGACCGATAAGGTTTAGAGAATGACCTCGGAAATCAGCGCAGATGGGCCGCATCAAGAAGCTAAGATCGGCCCTAACGCTATCGCCCAAGTGGCTGCCGCCCTTTGCGCGGCAGCCACTGAGACAACGGCTCGGAGTGTATTTCGTGCTGCCGACTTGAGCCACTGGTTCGATGAGCCACCGACTGAAATGGTCCCCGAATCTTCTGTGACCGCGTTGCACAAGCAGGTGCGCGAACAACTCCCCCCTGATCAGGCGCAGAAGATCCTATTCGATGCCGGGGTAAGGACCGGATACTATGTTCTAAAAAGGCGCATTCCAGGGTTCGCCCGTGCCATACTGCGCGTACTTCCCCCTATATTTGCTGGTCCGCTCCTGCTCCGTGCCATTGAGAGAAACGCCTGGACATTCGTCGGCTCAGGTAGGTTCGTTGTCACCCGCAGCGACAAGTGCTTACTAGAGATCTACAACAACCCCGTGATTACCGGTGAGCAATCGAATACCCCCATTTGCCATTGGCATGCAGCGGTATTCGAGACCCTCTTCAAGGAACTTGTCTGGAGTGGAACAACGGTCACCGAGACGAACTGCTGCGCCTCGGGGTATGAGGCTTGCACATTCGAACTAGTCTACAGATAAGAGCAGCAAATCTATCATGCCCCGCGCCGCTGTCGACCGCTGTTAGCCTACTAATGGGTCGCCTCTAAAGCCTTCCCCCGGTGCAATGGAGCCATATCTGCACCGGTTGTGGAGGTCTTGGCGCCAGGGATGGCGCCATGAAGCCTCCAGGGATGGATTCACGGCGTCCTCCACACCCGGTGCAGATATGGCTCCATCACCCCGGGGGGAAGGCTTTAGGGGCAGCCTAGTGCTACGGCGGACTCACCCCTGCGTACATCGGGAAGGTAACCGCCAAGGCCCAAGCAAATGCAACTGCATTGACTATCCCGGCCACTAGAGGATTACCGGTGCGCCGGAAAGACCAGCGGCTAAATAGCCCATAGAGAATAAAGAATATGATCCAGACAGGAAGAATCATGGGTAGGAATGAGAGAGACTCGTAATCGAGCGCTACAGCGATCCCTAGGGATACCAGAAACAGAAGCTTGGTCAAGGGGTAAGCCCCTCGCTTGGCACCATCACCGCGGGTTAACCATTCATCAGCAAGGAAAAAAGGCAGTGTGCCTATAAACATTACTGCCAACAGGGGTAAGCGCTCACTAACGGGATAGAATGAGGTTATGAACTGCTCCAGCGCCCAGCCTATAACGCCCAAGCAAAAGAAGAGTAACAGCGCAGTTGCAACAATCAGCCTCTTCGGGTCGGCGCCAATAGTAGCGTACCACTGACTTGGCGCTTGCCAACCTGAGTACCACCACAGCGCCACAAGCATCAAGGTACCGTAGACTGCAAAGTGAACCGCCAAGTAATCTCCGACAACTACAGGCAAGAACTCTGTTGGTAACGGTGCAAGCAAAATAGGGGTAGCTAGGGCCGGAGCACCCGCTACCAAGAGCAGCTTCTTCCAGGATGCACTCACCCCTCTAGCTGGCGAAGAGACAACCGGCAAAACTGCAGCTAGGCGATATGCCAATACCACTAATGAGGCGAACAGCAGTGCTATCCACCCACCGCTCGAGAGCGTAAATCCCCCACCGGACCGATCGAAAACCTCATCAAGCCAGAGCCTCGCTTGATCAGCACTTCGCGAGCTAAACAATATCCCAACGTGCTCAATGCCCCTTATAACCTCAAGCCGTCTGGCGGTGCCGTCATCGAAGCTGCCATAGGTTTGTCCAGGCCGGATATCATCAGGCTCATGATCATCGGTGACCATGGCCACAAGCTCTTGGCCTTGGATTTTGAGCCGATTTTCGAAGCCGCCTACTACACTCAAGAGGTTTTTCGGGGTTTGCTCATCGGTTTTGGGTGCAAACAGTGATATACCGACAGTGGCATCGACATCTTCATTGAGCTGAGCGAAGCGAGCCATTAGGCCTGAACCAAGGGAGTGCCCAAGTACAGCTATCCTACCATCACTATTGGGAAGATCACGGGCGAACTCCATAACCTGTCGGGTCTGTTCCATTAGTACCGCAGCGGCACCGTCCCATTCGCCGAGTTCGCCATAGAGCGGCTCGGGGTGCCTACCATGGCCTAAGTAATCAAAGGAAACAGCAATATAGCCATTCTGCGCCATTGTCAGCGCGAACCCTTCCATCATTTGCCGCGATCCAGCAAACCCGTGCGATACCAAAACAGCCGGGGCCTGCTCTTGCATCCCCTCTGGCTGGTATACGGTAACTGGAGTGCTGCCCACCTCGGCATGCCAGCGCTCAACGCCGGCTCGATCAGACAACAAATGGAAAAGCGATAGTGCAAAAGCAACTATGGCCAGCCCAGTCACCAAATGTCTGGCTTCAATGCTGCTAGCACTCAGTTGCGTGAATGGGTTCATGACGAGAGTGCAACCGCCCGCTGTGGCGCATCGGAGGGATTATTTGATGTGCGCAGACAGCTGCGTAGTGCTTGTTCTATCTTGTGCGATTGAGTAACCGCCCCTTCGCCAATCACTACTACCCGCGGCTGCTCATCGTCGTAGGGGGTAAAAGCAGTCATGCCGACTCGACCACCAGATAGGTCAAACCTCACCCAAGAGGAGTGCAACCTGACAATGCCTTTGACTCGCTCCAGGTCGCCGAAATTGCCCGCAGCGGCTTCATCAAGGAATTCGCGCAAGAGTTTCACATCGAACTCCCCTTCCAGAACAGAACTCCAGGTCTCGCCCTCTCTGGTGGCTTTATGTTCCGCATCGAAACGAGCCGCATCATCGGCTTCCATGCTGTTTTCATCCTCTTGCATGGGCCTCTGGTAAGTCATCCTACGGAGCTGTTCAGAGTCAATATCTCCGTAGCGCGTGTAGAAACATATAGCTGATGGATTCAGCTCCTGCAGGGTGGAGGCCACCGTATTTAGGACCTCTTCGCCTACCCGATCAATCTTATTGACCACGATATAGGGGCTGTTGAGCAATTCACTGCGCATTGCATCAGGGTTGCGTGAGTAATCAACCTGGAAGGTCTCTGCATCGACAATAGTAAAACGCCGCACCCCCTTTATCAGGCCCTGAACAGCCGGTGAACGCATGGCCTCGATTACCGCAACTGCATCACGCGGCCCGCTCGGCTCAATGATTATGCGCTGCGGAGTGTTATCGCGCGAGATCTCGCGCAGCTGTTCGGCAAGCTCCTTATGTAGGGAACTATAGCCGCCAGCGTCGACGAAATTAATTACTTCAGCACCTTCAGCCTTGAGAACAGCAGCATCAACCCCTCGGTCACTAAAGTCGCTGATTAGTACAACGTCATGTCCATCTGCAGAGCTCTCACTACCGAGCAACCGCCGGATAAAGGTCGTCTTACCCGAGCCTAAGGTGCCCATTACCACGTCGACATCGAAACAGGAACCGTTCCCCCGAGCTTGCAGCCCCCAGGACCATAGCATCGCCGTCGGCAGGGGAATGACCAAGAACCAATGCTCGAGGATAGCTAGGGCCATCAATGTGGCTACAAGAGTCAGTCCAACCGCAGTGTGTGCATCCACCCCTGGTGCTATGGCCTGTTGAATTATCAGCACCAAAGCCACTGTCGAGACCGACACTGATATGGGGAAGAGCAGATTCATCGGTCTGCGGCGGATAAAACTGCGCACGAAATGCATATGAGCAGGGACGAACTCTTCATTGGGATTGCGTACGCCAAGGAAGACGTTCAGCCTGGCGCTCTCGTGCATCCAGGCTAAAACTAGGAAGGTCCATAAACCAACGCGGTTACCGTCCCACCAGGTAAGTGCGAAAATAATCGCGCCGAGCAAGAGTATGGCAAGCTCATGGTAGAGATTGCTCTGCAGAGCCAGTTTGAACCGACGCCAACCGGACGTGCCCTCAGGGCACGGGGTCTGGCGCGGACCGGTGACGTAGTTGGTGTAGTAACTTAGCTCGACCCAGGCCCACACCAGCAAGGTGCCAGTAAAGGCTAGATACGCCCCAGCCGCCGATTTATCAGCACTGCTGACGGCTATTAGGTATAGGCCGATGACGAGACCTATTGTCCCGGCGATCATGCTCCAGCGGAAAGTCCGCATTGGAAGGTTATCAAGATAGATAACGACTCCCGTACTGAACCACCACAAAAACAGCGCGAACAGCACGGGCAGTAGGTACTCAAACATCCGCTAGAGCTCCAACTACTACCGTGACCGGTTAGTTAAGTGACCAGACCCAGCCGGGAAAATAAAGCTACAAAACGATAATAACTACTCTGCCGCTTTCAAGGTGTCTACGAAATCTTCGGCATTCTGCGAACCAAATGAGTTGATCGCTACGCCCCGCTTAGTCATCGGATCGGAGACTATTACCTGCCCGTCCTCGTGACTCCTAACGATAAATGGCAGTGTTGCCGAGACGTTATCACGATCACGATAATCCCACATCCGCTGCGCGGTACTATGGATATAGGCCGACTCATCCTCGGCAATGCTCCACAATTCATCGCCACGATGATCGCGTATTATCAGACCGCCATCTTCGAGAGGGTCGAAAAAGATCCCCCGCTCAAACTCAACCGGGGCATCGCTCGTAACGCTACCCTCTCTCGAGCCGTGCCCTAAGACTAGCCCACCGTAAATCACATAGGCTGTGAAGAGTGCGACCGCCGTGAAGGCGGTCACCGGGAATACCACGTTTGTGATTACTCCAGCACGCAGGTGCTCGTCGCTCATAGCAACCTCATTACCTAGCCTCGTTTGCATAGGCAGGGGAGTTTGTGGTGCCTTGATTTTCCCTGACGTTGCCCCTGCGCTCTTCCTTCTGCTCCGATTCTACATGCTTTTTCAGGGCGTCAACCAGTATTTTAACGGCTTCGTCGCCATCGGGCAGTGAACGCAGCATCGGCTCAGGTCGATTAAGTCGCCATGGACGTATATGCGGCCAGAAGAACATAAAACTCAACCTCTCCCGCTGATCCATTTTGATCATTATATCGCTATGGCCGTCCCTATGCTTTCTCAAGTCTACAGATTCAACCTGAGCGAACGGCAGGTTTATCGATGCCTGCCAAGAAGCACCAATACGCATAACAATTCGTTGATTAGTAATTGTATAGAGTGCGTGCTTCACCATCCAGCGACCGATCCAAATCAAGAGGCCGCAAACCAAAGCACCGATAATTATCTGCCCAAAAAAGTCACCTAGGGCATAGTTGACACCGTCTCCATCACGCAGGGAAGTGTATGCGAACCAAGCCCCGACAATTAAGAAGTAAGCCGCGACCTTCCTTACATGCAGGGCCCGCTTGGTGAATGACCACCAAGCGGGCTTGCCTTGCCAAAGGATTTGTTCGCCTTCCGGAGGCCTCTCGGGGAGGCCAGGGATAGGCTCGAAATCATGCTCCTTCACGGCAAGAACGGCTCCGTACGGCCAGGGACGGCGTACAGCGTGCCAGCACCATAATAGGCACAGACCATATCTTCCTCTTGAGGAGTGATTTGGTCAGGGTTGGAAAGGCGTGGCACATCACGGAACTGCTCTGCCGTGATCGAATTCACGCGGATCTCCCATACTCCGTCCATGCGGCGAGTTTCCCGCGCAAAGCACTGTGGCAAAAGGACGCTGTCCTTGCCCGAGGTATGAGGGCTAATCTCAACCTCATAGTACATGATACGGCACTCGCTACGATCAACCCAGATGTCACGTACACGGCCACCCTGGCCGCCGCACAGGCCGACTACCGGAGCACCGCGCAAATCCGGATCGTCTTCCACGACATAATACTCGGTGGCGATCCGCATCGGCACGATCTTTTGCTTGTTATGCCAAGTCAGCTCCGGCTTATCTTCGCGCTTGGCGTAAGCACCAGGCCCGATCGCCGCTTTCATCGGATTGCCTATCGGCTCCAAGGGGGAACCAGGCCACGGCGCAGTCGGCTGAGCTTCGAGTTTATAGTTACGGTCCCACTCGACCTTCTCCTGACGCGGCACCTGAATGGTGCGCCCGTCACGCAGCAGGAAGGTCTTCGGCTTAGGTACCCGCGGGATCGTGCCCGAGACAAGACGCGGCGCGCCGTACTTGTCGTTCGGATCGGAGATCAGCGGATAACCTTCGCGCTTGTCTTCCCTACGACAATAGACAATCAGGCCTGCCAGGAAGACGAAGAAGAATATGACTGCCCATATTCCCCAATCGAACCTGGCGATTCCCATTGGATAAAACGCTTCCATAACGCACCTCCACACTTATTGGCCTTAGCCATTATCGGCCAGACCGAAACGAGACGATGATGTTGATGAACCACTTTGATTCCTGTTTATACGCGCCAAGGGCCAAGCGGCCACCACCATCGCCACTAACAGCACTATTTCCAGTGAATAGACTACACTGTACCCCGCCGCCGGGTGCGTGAAGATCTCCCCTAGCATACCCGCAGCGCCTAACGCGGATATGAGATCACTCAACCCGGCCCCAGTAGCCAGGGCCGCACCAAGCGCGGTAGCTTGCACCGCACCCCACGCCCCGATGGCGAACCCGCTCTTCTCAGGGGGCGCTAACTCCATCGTTGCCACCAGTGTCCCGACATAGAACAACCCTGCACCGAGTCCTATCACGAAGTTGCCCATCCTAAACAGCATCGGCGACTCCAAGGGTGCTGAAGCAATGACCATAGCGAAAGCTACCACCCCTATCAAAGCCCCAGCAGCGACCACTCGGTACGGGTTACTTCCCTTATCTAGCAACGCCCCGCAAACCGAGAAACCAACCAGCATTCCCACTGCCCACAGTCCTGTAAGCAGGGTGGTGCCGGCTACCTCTAGGTCCAGCACCCGGGCACCGTAGGGTTCGATTATGATGTCTTGCATACCAAACCCTGCTGCACCCAGGCCGATGACTACTAGCAACCGAGCCACCGGACCCATCTCACTGAAACTTTGCCATGCTGAAGCAAAAGATGGTCGCGGCCTATCGACGCGGGTCCGACTTGGATCACGCGGTTCCTGCTTCCATAGGGCAATAATATTCAAAGCCCAGGTGGCAACCGCGGCTCCCTGAATGACCTGAATTAGGCGGTAATGGCTGTAATCACTCAGGAAATACCAGAATGTCGCCGCCGCTATAACCATCCCGATCAGCAGCATGATGTACATCAGCCCAACAACCCTAGCCACCTTATCGTCGGGGGCAAGATCATTGGTCAGTGACAATCCTGCGGTCTGGGTCATATGCACGCCGATCCCAGCAAGCAGAAATGCCAAACCGGCCCCCAGTGAGGCAAGCAATGGGTAGTCTGCGGCGTGCTCCGATTGAACCAATATGGCAAAGGGCATAATTGCCAGGCCGCCAAACTGGAACAGGGTCCCCATCCACAGATACGGGACCCGCCGCCAACCCAAGTGGGAAGGATGATGGTCGGAGCGGTGGCCAATAAGCAGGCGCAATGGAGCTAATAGTACCGGCAGCGCCAGCATGGCACCTAGCAAGGCCGCGGCGATGCCGAGCTCGTGAATCATGACCCGGTTCAGCGTCCCGGTAAACAGGACGTACATCATGCCGACCGTTATTTGGAACAGGGCCAACCGGAAAATTCTGGTCATTGGCAGCTGCTCTGTCGTTGCATCTGCAAACGGCAGAGCAAAGCGGCTAAAATTACGATAGAAGTTGCCGACCCACTGACTCATTGTCGCTGTAGCTCCAGTGCTTGCGAGGTATAAAAACCTCGACTGATTAGTTGAGATCGACCAGGTTTCCAGCCCTCAAGACGCTCCTCACCAGCCAAAGCCTCCAACAAGCGCCGCTGCGCAACCGGTTCAATTGCCGGCGACCTATCGCTGCGGGGAAAGAGTTTGCCTACCCAGTGCATTGCGGCCAAGAAGGGTGTGCGCGGGGCAAAGGTAAACGCAATACTGCCGCGCGTACGCTGTGCTATATCGGCCAACGCTGCAACAGCATCGTCACAGGGGTAGTGGATCAGGACATCCATAGAGACGACGTAGTCGAATTCGCCAAGGCTTGAATCGAGCATATCGCCTACCTGGAAATCTATCCTTTGGCTATCAATATCCTCTGGCAACCGCTGTCGAGCTATATCTATTAGGTTGCTCGATACATCAATCGCCGTAACCTGCGCACCGCGACGCGCCAGCTCATATGAAAGCATCCCCGGCCCACATCCGGCATCTAGCACTCGTTTTCCGCGCATATCGCTAGGTAACCAGCTCAGCAATGTGGTGCGCATCTCTTCACGACCCGCCCTCACTGTAGCCCTTACCCCGCTTACAGGGGCGTCTGAGGTCAGCTTGCGCCAAGCTTCAACGGCAGTATCGTCAAAATATGTTTCGACCTTGCCAAGTCTTTTCTTATATGAGCTTGTTGGCATCAGTCGAACCCCAGCAGATCAAAAACTTCCCTATCGCGGAGAGGCGCTGGATTTAGTGGCTCAACGCCATTCCACAACGCGGTTGCCAAGTTCAAGTACTCGTTACGGGCGTACTCGAGCTCAGCTGACTCCTCTTCAAGCTCAAAGAGCGTCGCCTTATGCAGCCGGCTGCGACGGATAACGTCGTAATTAGGCAGATGGGCAAGCATCTGCAAGCCGATACGCTCGTTGAAACGCTCAATCTGCTCAGTAGCTTCGCTGCGGTTAGCAATAACACCACCGAGGCGCACCTTGTAGTTCTTCGCCTTGGCTTGGATCGCCCCGGCTATCCGATTCATAGCAAAGATTGAATCGAAATCGTTTGCCGTCACTATCAGCGCCCTATCCGCATACTGCAGAGGAGCCGCGAAGCCGCCACAGACCACATCTCCAAGCACATCAAAGATAACCACATCGGTATCTTCGAGCAGATGGTGCTGCTTCAATAGCTTCACCGTCTGACCGACTACATACCCACCGCAGCCAGTCCCGGCCGGGGGGCCCCCGGCCTCAACACAGAGCACCCCGTTATACCCGGGGTAGACATAGTCGTCGGGGCGCAGCTCTTCACTATGGAAATCGACACTCTCCAGGCTGTCGATGACCGTCGGCACCAAGCTCTTAGTAAGGGTAAACGTCGAGTCGTGCTTAGGATCACAGCCGATTTGCAATACCCGCTTGCCGAGCTTGCTAAAGGCGACGGCGAGGTTAGACGAGGTCGTGCTCTTGCCTATGCCGCCTTTACCGTATACGGCGAATATCTTCGCCCTTGAACCCTGAGTGCCCGGGTCAAGGTGCACCTGATAACTACCCTCGCCATCACCTCTGCTTACACCACTACCGGTAACGCCACCGCTCATGCAGCGGCCTCCTCATTAACCCCTTCGAAGTAGTCTTCGAGCTCATCTCCAGCTTTTCGCAAGGCTTCCAATGTCTCCTCATCCGGGTTCCAGTAATTGCGCTCATGCGCCTCCAGCAACCGGTTAGCCAGCTTCGCCGAAGCCGCCGGGTTGAGCTGCGCCATGCGCTCGCGCATCTTCTCATCCAACATGAACGTTTGGGTGAACTGCTGATACACCCAAGGCGAAACCTGCCCGGTCGTCGCCGACCAGCCCATGGTATTAGTCAGATGGACCTCTATCTGTTGTACGCCTTCATAACCGTGCTCGAGCAAACCCTCATACCACTTAGGATTAAGCATGCGGGTACGCGTCTCCAGAGCTACTTGATCGGATAGAGTGCGAACCTTGCCCTCTCCCCTAGTCTGGTCACCGATATAGACAGGCACATGCTCACCACCACGGGAGCGGGCAACAGCCCGGCTTATCCCACCCAAAGTATCAAAGTAGTGGTCAACGGTGGTCACCCCGAGTTCTACCGACTCCAGGTTCTGATAAGTCAGCTCGACTCCCGAAAGCATGCTGCCGAGCAACTCTTCCTGGCGCACCGGCTGGCCGCTGCGCCCGTAGGCGTAGCACTTGCGCCGGGTATAAGTGTCGGCAATCTCATCCTCATCTTCCCAAGCACCCTGATCAATCATCGAGCCGACGTTCGATCCGTAAGCCCCATCTGCGTTGCTAAAGACCCGCAAGGCTGCGGTCTCGAAGTCACAGCCGTGCTTCTCTTGATAAGCCAAGGTATTACGGCGGATAGGATTCATCTCCAATGGTTCTTCTTCAGCACTGGCAGCCAGGTAAGTCGCCTCGGCGAGCACTCGGGTTTGCAACGGCAACAGATCCCTGAAGATACCCGAGAGGGTTATCACCAAGTCGATGCGCTTACGGCCCAGTTCATCCAACGGAATAAGCTCAGCCCCCGCCAACTTGCCGTAAGTATCAAAACGGGGACGCGCACCGATAAGGGCCAATGCCTGACCTATCGGGCCACCTTCGCTCTTAAGGTTATCGGTTCCCCAAAGCACCATTGCTATCGAATCGGGGACCTCTTCACCGGCCTCTTTGTGCTTCTCAAGGAGTCGCTCGGCCTGTTTAGCACCATCCTTAACCGCAAATGCGCTCGGAATGCGGTAGGGATCGAAGCCGTGCATGTTACGGCCAGTCGGCAATATGTGCGGACTGCGCAGGATATCGCCGCCAGCTACTGGGGGCACAAAGCGGCCATCAAGGGCCCTAATTATCCCTTCCAGCTCGCGGTTGTCTCCTAGTTTTTGCGCTGTATCAGCAAGTGTTTCGAGCAACTCGCGGGTAGTCTCATGCTCATTACTCTCAGCAGCAGCCAAAGCCTGCTTAGGTGTTTGGCCGTCAACAAGAGCAGCAATACAACCCCGATCGACATTAGCCCCGTGAGCGGTTTCCGCTATCGAGAGCAGCTGATCTATCCGTCCCTCTCGCGAGGGCGGCTCGCCCACTATATGCAGCCCCTCAGGGATAAGCGTGTACTCCATCTCGAGTATCTGCTCGCTAAGCTGAGATATCTTCTCAGGTGCTTCATCCGCGCCCCACTCAGGCTCCAGCTCAGCCAAATCGACCTCAGCTGCCTGAGCCTGGATCAGCTTAGCGAGCTCTTCACGCTCATCGACATTATCCGGCGGTGCGCTGCGATACCGTTCCACCGACGATTTGAGCTCAAGCAGGCCACGATAGAGCCCCGCGCGGCCCACCGGCGGCGTTAGGTAACTGATCAGGGTGGCTGCCGAGCGGCGCTTGGCTATCGATCCCTCAGAGGGGTTATTGGCAGCGTAGAGATAGAAGTTGGGCAGATCACCGATCAACCGATCAGGCCAGCAGTGTGGACTCATACCACATTGTTTGCCGGGCATAAACTCTAACGCCCCATGAGTGCCGAAATGCAGCACCGCATCGGCGCCGAAGTCCTCGCGGATATAGCGATAGAAGGCGCACATAGCATGCGTCGGGGTAAGACCCTGCTCAAAGAGCAGGCGCATTGGGTCGCCTTCATAGCCGAACCCAGGCTGGATACCGACAAAGACGTTACCGAGCTCAATGCCCAGGACGAAGATCGACTGGCCGTCGCTCTGCTGCTTGCCCGGCGCCGGCCCCCACTGCTCTTCTAGCTGCTTAAGATGAGGCTCGCGAGAGACGTAGTCGTCAACCGAGACCCGCGTATGGACGTTGGCATGGGCCCCAAACTGACTAGCATTGCCATTTATAATCCGCTCGCGCAGATCATCGACCGACTCCGGCAACTCGACGTGATACCCAGCATCGTATAGCTCATGAAGAGTGTTATAGAGGGAGCTGAACACCGCCAGATAAGCTGCCGTACCCAAGGAACCTGCCTGGGGCGGAAAACTGAACAGGACTATGCTCAGCTTACGTTCGGCCCGCGCACTGCGACGTAGCTTGATCAGTTTTTCTAACCGCCGCGCCAACATCAGGGTACGCTCAGGGTGCGCCTCCATCCGACAGACGCCATCCGGTCCTGGCAGAGCCGCCCGACCACCAAAGACTATCGGCGCAGTGGCGCCATCAAGTTCGGGGATCGCGACCATCATAGTCGTCTCTACCGGTGTCAGGCCACGCTCAGAGATCTCCCACTGCTCCAACGACTGGAACTCCAGGGCCTGGGCTGTGATATAGGGCACATCCATACTGCGCAGCATCTCCTCAGCTGCACCAGCATTGTTATAGGCCGGTCCACCAACTAAAGAGAAGCCGGTCAGGGAGACTACCGCATCCACCGCCGGGTAGCCCTCAGCGTGCATGAAGAATTTCTCTACCGCGGGGCGATTATCGAGACCACTAGCAAAGGCCGGTATCACTCGGTAGCCGCGCGACTCGAGCGTCTCTATTACGCCATCATAGTGACCAGCATCACCGGAGAGGACGTATGAGCGCATCAACAGCAGGCCAACCACCCCGCGCTCTTCGGCCGCCTCTGGCCGAGGAAGCAGACTCGGATCCTCCCCGACCCTACCTTCCATACGCGGATGATAGAGGCCAACTTCAGGGTATTCTATCGGGTCATCAACCTTCAGCTGGCCACGCAGATGCTGGCGCGGACCACCGGCATAACGATTGACCAGATAACGGACCATATTGGTCACGTTTTCATCAGAGCTGGCGAGGAAGTAGAGCCAAGTCAGAAAGTAGGCCCGGACATCTTGCGCGGTGCCGGGGATAAAGCGTAGCAGCCGGGGTATGCGGCGCAGCATGGCGGCCTGCTTCTCGCCCGAATTGCCCTCTTCATCTTTCTTGTTCTTCTTCTGACCGCGCAGCTTCTTGAGCAGGGACATGGGCCCCCTGCTCGAGCCATCCATAGCAAATTTACCCATCCGCGTGAGCTTCATCACCTCACCGGCCGACATGATCACCACCATGGCATCGCAATCATCCCGGCGTGCCTGAAGATCGGCGAGCACCGGCTCGATATGCTCCTCCATGAAAAGCATGGTTACTACGATCACATCGGCTTTAGAGATGCGCTCGCGGCAACGCTCCAAGGCAGTAGGATTACTGTTCCAGTCCGAGGCGGCATGGTAGCTGAGCTCCAGCCCCGGGATCTCCTTCTGTAATACCGGCCTGGCGCGCTCCACTGCGCCTGCCATGTGGTTATCGAGCGTTATGAGCGCAACGCGCATCGGCGTCGGGTCAGCGGCTGAAGTGGGCTTTGGCATCGTAGATGGTCTCCACTGTGATGGTCGCAATTCCCCGCTCGGCGGCAAAGTGCTCGGTATTGCGCCGAGCTTTTCCTCGCACGAAAAACGGGATTTTGCGTAACTCCGACTCCGCTTCCGGCGTCCAGCGTATTTGTGCACCGGGGCTATCCGCTTCCGCAACTGACGCCTCAGCCACAGCTTGCTCCTGTTCAGCGGCACGCTCCTGGCCTGCCCCTGATGAAGCCATATGTGATGGGGTGTCAGTTGAAAACTCGAAGTCTTCGCGGAACATCCCTAGAAGGTGCTCCTCGAGACCCATCATAAGCGGATGGACCCAGGTGTCGAATATTACGTTGGCGCCCTCGAACCCCATGTTCGGGGCATAGCTGGCCGGAAAGTCCTGAACATGTGCTGGCGCCGAGATTACTGCACAGGGCAGTCCTAGGCGCTTGGCTATATGCCTCTCCATTTGAGTGCCAAGAACCAGCTCTGGCGCTGCCTCGGCAACACTTTTCTCCACCTCCAAGTAATCATCGGTAATCAAAGGCTCCAGGCCCAAATCTTTGGCCACCTGACGTACCTCTCGAGCGTGTTCACGGCTGTACGTACCCAGCCCGACCACACTGAAACCTAACTCCTCACGTGCAATCCGCGCAGCGGCTATCGCATGCGTAGCATCGGCAAAGATGAAAACCCGCTTGCCGGTTAGGTAGTTAGAGTCCACTGAACGGCTGTACCAAGACATGCGGGCAGTGCATTGCTCCAGTACAGCGCTGGCATCAACCCCAGACACATCCCCAATCTCACGGATGAAATCCCGAGTGGCGCCCAACCCCAGCGGGACAGTAGTTACCATGGGCTGACGATACTGCCGCTGCAGCCACTCACAAGTGGTCCTAGCAATCTCCGGATAAAGGCAGACATTAAAATCGGCGGCGGGGATGCGGGACAAGTCGGCCGGGGTTGCCCCGAGGGGAGCTACCACGTTAACGCCGATGCCTAGACGTTCCAGCAGGGCCTTGATCTCCTTGACATCATCGCGGCACCTAAACCCCAATGAAGTTGGCCCGAGCAGGTTGGCTGTGGGTCTATCGCAAGCGGCGCTGCGATCGCTATCCGCTGCCGGCGCAGCGTGCCCCAAAGCACCATCTTGATTAGCAACAAGAGTGCCCCGAACCAGCTGATAAAAGGCCTCACTAGCGCCAAAGTTCTCTTTTCGCGAGTAGGCGGCGCTCTCGAGCGCTATCACCGGCACGGGCAGATCCATGCCGGCCGCCAAGGTACCCGGCTGATCCTGTAATAGCTCCGCTGTACAGGAGTCTCCTACCATCAGCGCCTGTGGTTGATGGCGCTCATACGCGTCACGAACGGTTTGGCGAACTAGTTCGGCAGTATCCGCCCCGAGGTGGCGGCCATGGAAGGTCGTGTAAGTTACCGGCGGCCGGGAAGCACGGCGCTCAATCATGGTAAAGAGCAGATCTGCGTAGCTATCACCCTGGGGCGCATGCAGGACATAATGCACGCCCTCCATCGATGCTGCCACGCGCATCGCACCAACATGCGGAGGGCCTTCATAAGTCCAGAGCGCTAAATGCATGCTACACCCTCAAACTTTCGTGTCTAACTAGAGGCCGGGCGAACAATTCAGCCAGATCGGCTGCCTGATCAAAACCTTGGATCGGCGAAAACACCAGCTCAATCGACCACTTGGTCCGCAGCCCCTCGGCCTCCAGAGGGTTAGCCAGACCGAGTCCACACACAGTTAAGTCAGGCCGGTCATCACGCAGCCTGTCTAACTGCCTCTCGAGGTCCTGCCCTTCAATCAACCGCACCCCATCGCCAAGCTGGACAGCCTCTTGGCCATGCAGCTGCCGATCCAGATACGGGGTAGCCACCTCCAGCGGCCGCATGCCGCACTCATTGGCAAGAAATCGTGCCAGCGGCAACTCCAACTGCGAGTCTGGCAGGAAAGTAATACTTTTACCAGCGAGCACTTCGCGCTGACGGGCCAAGGCCGCGCGCGCCCTCTCTACCGGCGCCGCTACAACTTCATCGACTCGTTGCTCGGCAACCCCGAAAGAGTGCGCTGCAGCGTACAGCCATCCACGTGTTCCCTCTATGCCCACAGGATACGGGGCATTGACGTACTGCGCACCGCGGCTTAACAGAGCACGTGTTGCCTCACCAACAAACGGCTGCGCCATGATAACCCGGGTCTGGGGCCCCACCGCTGGCAATTGCTCACAACTGCGTGGAGGGAGAAAGTGCACCGGGCCTATCCCAAGTTGATCGAAAATCCTACGAAACTGGTCCTCGACAACATCGGCCAACGTGCCCAAAACCAACAATGAAGGCGCCTCGTTCTCCTCAGCCTGAGGCATCTGTTCAGTTATAGACGCCAGGCACTTATCCTCACCCTGGGTGAATGCTGTCTCCAGACCGCTACCAGAGTAATGCATCACTTGGACGCGCCCGGCATGCTCCCGAGTTAGGCGCTCAGCAGCATTATCCAGATCGAGCTTGATCACTTCAGAGGGGCACGAGCCAACGAGAAACAGCGTCTTTATCTCCGGTCGCCGGGCCAGCAACTCGTTTACAACCCGGTCCAACTCATCGTTGCAATCAGCAAGTCCGGCCAGGTCGCGCTCACCCAACACAGCGGTGGCAAACCTCGGCTCAGCGAAGATCATCACCCCTGCAGCAGCTTGGAGCAGATGCGCACAGGTACGCGAGCCAACAACGAGAAAAAACGCATCCTGCATCTTGCGATGCAACCACACAATACTCGTTAGTCCACAGAAGACCTGCCGTTGACCCCGCTCCTGAATGACCTCCACGGGGCAATCGCAGCCGTGATCGCCGGCGGTATTCGGATCGACGGCTGCACGCGTACTCATCAGGCTGCACCCTCTTTGGATTTGCTGGCGCCACCACCCTCGCCACCTGCTGCTGCCTCCGCCTGAGCAGCATCACGAGTACGCTGCTCCTGCAACCGAGCTGCCCTGAGTTTGAGCAAAAACTGGAAGGCATTAATGACGTAAAGGATATAGGCCGCCAGGGCCACCATCATCTGCTGCACCGGAGTAAATATGTCGCCAAACCAGACAACCAAGTAGGCAGTATGCAGCAGGATCACCGCCATGCTCACCACATCTTCCCAGAAGAAGGCGGGGGCGAAGAGATACTTGCCAAACACCACCTTTTCCCAGATGGCGCCGGTAACCATGATGGTATAGAGGATAAGTGTCTTGATCACGATTGACCAAGCAGCCAGCTCAAGGCCCTCACCCGTTGTCAAATACCAAATAACAAGGGCCAAGCTGACCAGAAAGACAATGAACTGAGTGGGTGCTAGGACACCCTGAACCGTAGTCCACCAAGTCGAGTCACGCCGCCGGCGCTGCTCCTCAGTGTAGAGTGGCTCATCTCCCAACCACGAAGCGTGATGCTGCATCGCGCTGCATCTCCCTTTAATCTTGATCAACCGTAGCATTTTGCGGTCGGCTCCGGAGCGAGTCTACTTATGGCTCAAATAAGGTGTCAACTCACGGCCAGCCGGCGCAAACCATTTTCACCCCAACCGCCCTACCGAGCGAAGAGTCAACCTCGGCTACGAACTTGTGCGGCCTTCGGTCAATGGCTCCAGCAAAAGCAGATAACGCAGCGCGGTTGCATACTCACTATCAGTGACCTGTTCATCGGAGCGCTCGCGCTCCAACACCCGGTCTACGCGGGCCTTGGCCACCACCGACAAATGGGCGTGCAAAGAGGCCTCGCCGCCGAGTTGCTCAACATACTCGCTGACAAATTTCTGCGAGCGCATCCGATTCAGCTCACCGCGGATAGCACGCTGCCAGAACCAGCGGCGCAAACCCACGAACACAAATACTGCACCGGGCAAAGCAAAGGTCGCCACCAAGGCAACTAGAGTCTGTTCAGCCCCGGGGAGGAGTTCAAACGAAGTCACCACCCAAAAATAAAACCCCACTGCTACCAGAGCAACTAGCGGTATAGACAACACCAAACCTTTCCAGGTGGATGCGGTTAGCTGCTGAGCCAACCGTTTGCGCTCTTTGCGAATCCAATCTTCTGTCATGCCGAGCTCCTCAGCTGTGCACCAAGTTTATTATGCTACTAGATAACCTCTAAGAAACCATTGGCACTATACCTGCGGCAAGCCGGAAAGTGCCATAGCGACCTCGTCACTGCTCCCCCCTAGATCCTTTAGCTTGCCGCCCAAATAGTCTGTATATGCCTGCATATCGAAATTGCCATGGCCGCTGAGGTTGAAGAGGATCGTCTTCTCAGTCCCACCCAAGCGACACTCCTCAGCCTCATCGAGCACGGCCTTGATCGCATGGGTTGCCTCCGGTGCCGGGATGATCCCCTCAGCTTTAGCAAAACGCAATCCCGCAGCGAAACATTCAAGTTGATCATAGGCTCGTGCGTCCAGATAGCCGAGATCGTGCAGATGGCTTACTTGTGGAGCCATACCGTGATAGCGCAAGCCACCAGCATGGAACCCTTGCGGCTTAAAGCTCGAGCCGAGGGTGTGCATCTTAGCTAGTGGAGTTAAGTGAGCTGTATCGCCGTAATCATAGGCGAACCTACCCTTGGTCAAGGTAGGACAAGCGGTCGGCTCTACCGCTATCGCCTGAATATTCGGCCCGCCCCGCAAGGCTTGACCAAGGAAGGGGAAGACAATGCCAGCAAAGTTACTGCCACCGCCTGTGCAGGCGACTATGGTATCCGGGTAGGCATCAGCCATAGCCATTTGCTCCATTGCCTCCTGGCCTATTACGGTCTGGTGCAACAGCACGTGATTAAGAACACTGCCCAGGGCATAACGCGTATCCTGGGCGGATGCGGCCATCTCTACAGCTTCGCCAATCGCTATGCCCAGACTGCCGGTACTCTGCGGGTCTTCGGCGAGCACCGAACGCCCAAACTCGGTTCGATCGCTGGGGCTGGGTATGCATTGTGCGCCAAAACTCTCCATAAAGGCGCGCCGGTAAGGCTTTTGATGGTAGCTTACGGCAACCATGAAAACCTCAATCTGCAGGTCAAACAAGGCCCCTGCCAAAGCCAATGAAGAGCCCCATTGCCCGGCCCCAGTTTCTGTGGTTATACGCCGCACCCCTTCGGCATGGTTGTAGAAAGCCTGCGGTATCGAGGTGTTAGCCTTATGGCTGCCTGAGGGGCTAACCCCCTCATACTTGTAGAAGATCTTTGCCGGGGTAGCCAATTCGCGCTCTAAGCGCCGCGCCCGATACAACGGAGATGGCCGCCACTGCCGATAGGCATCGCGCACAGGTGCCGGGATATCGATGTCACGCTCCAGGCTCATCTCCTGCTCAATGACGCCGTTTGGGAAGAGAGGAGCTAGGTCACTCGGCCCAACCGGCTCTTTGGTCCCTGGGTGCAGAACCGGTGCGAGCGGCTCTGGCAAATCGGCGTTGATGTTGTACCAACTGCGCGGTAGACGGCTCTCGTCAAGCTGATATTTGATTGTCTCGCTCATCGGGCTCCCCAATAAAATAAAACCACAGAACGCCGGTATGTTAGCCGGGCGAAACGTATAGGGGAAGATCATCTTGCCAGACCGGCACGAACAGCGTAATTTTTAGGTTAAAATTGGCTCGCCAGGTGGCGCATGGATTTTAGGGGCGCCCAGTTAGCCTCTATCAGTAAAGGTTGCCACGGTGAGACATAAGGCTGACTAATAGCAGCACTGAATCCATAATCATAACTTGAGGGGAAACAAGATGGATATCGACACCAGCACCTGGAGCGGCAAGTTAATCGTTTCGCTAGGAGTGGGAGTCGGCCTGACTCTGTTCCTGATGATAGCGATTGCCATAACCTTGGATCCGCGTTTGATTTCACTCAGCTGGATGCTGACATCGATCCTGGTCGGCTCTGGCATTGGTTATGTACTGATGCGAGAGAAGGGGGTAATATAGCCAGCAACGACTTACACTTTGCTCACGTCATCCCTGACACCCTGAGGATTGCGCTAATACCATCTCAACCCAGGGTGTCAGGCGGAGGGGTGTTTAGATGTCCCGTGGCTCAGGGCAACCTCTGGAGGAGCGGTTAGAACAGCTGCTATCCATAGGTCAGGCGCTTTCGGCAGAGACGAATACCGACGCTCTGGTAGAGATGATCCTGCGGGGGGCTCGCAATCTGACCAATGCTGATGCGGGGACAGTTTACAGTGTCGAGGAAGAAAGCTTCTTAAGTTTCGAGACAGTCCATAACGATAGCTTAGGGCTGCACCTCGGCGGAACTAGCGGCAACCCGGTAGATTTCCCTACATTGCCGCTGTACACCGAAGATGGATCACCCAACGATAGAAACGTTGCGGCCTACTCAGCAGTAAGCGGGGAGGCCGTTAGGATAGCTGACGCCTATGACGCAGAGGGATTCGATTTCAGTGGTACTCGGCGCATAGACGCGCAGACTGGATACCGCTCAAAGTCCTTTCTAACAGTTCCAATGCGCGACCATGAAGGATCAGTCATTGGAGTACTTCAGTTAATCAATGCACTCGACCCGCACAGCGGCGAGCCTACTGAGTTTAGCGCTGCGGATGAAAAGATCGCCAGTTCCCTCGCCTCGCAGGCAGCCATAGCCCTAACCAAGCAGCAGCTGATTGATGCTCAACGCGCGCTGTTCAACTCTTTCACCAAGGTCATAGCCAAAAGCATCGACCGCAAAAATCCCACTACAGGCAAGCACTGCGAGCGGGTGCCGCTTTTAACCATGATGGTGGCCGACGCGATTAATGAATCACAGAGCAGCACAACCGAAGATTTCAAGCTTAGCCCCGAGCAGTATGACGAGCTATCCTTGGCGGCTTGGCTACACGATTGCGGCAAGGTCACCACTCCAGAGGCTATAGTCAACAAGGCAACAAAGCTTGAGCGGCAGATCGACGGCATAAATGAGATAATGACCAGAGCCGCTGCCACACGCCAAGAGGCTCAACTAAAATCCCTCACCGAGCAACATCAAGCAATTACAAGTGGTGACACCGAAGCTGCCGAGCGTGCTAAGGAGGAGCTTAAAGTTTTTGAACAGCAACTCCAAGATGACATGGATTTTCTGTGCAGCGCCAACACCGGCAAAGAGTTCATGGAAGAGGCAGCACAAGAGAGGGTCGACCGTATAGCCGAACGCTACACTTGGACCGACCATTTAGGCAAGGAACATCCTTTGCTGACAGAGGATGAAATAGAAAATCTTAAGATTCGTCGCGGCACCCTCAATCAGCAAGAAATGGCGATCATGCACGACCATGTTCGTGTTAGCCGCGAGATGCTCGAACAGCTAAATTTCCCCAAGCACCTGCAAAGGACACCGCAGATCGCCGGGCAGCACCATGAGCGCATGGCCGGAGGGGGTTACCCGGATAACCTTGCCGGCGAGCAAATCTGTTTCGGCGCTAGGATACTGGCAATTGCCGACGTCTTCGAGGCCCTAACCGCTCCCGACAGGCCCTATAAGGAGACCAAAACCCTCAGCCAAGCCCTCAAGATTATGGGCTTTATGGCCGAAGAAGGACACTTCGACAAGAATCTTTTCCAAATCTTTATAGAAGAAAAGGTCTATCTGAAATATGCCCACGAACATATGCTGCCTGAGCTCATTGATGAAGTGGATGAGTCATCACTTCCTGGTCTAGCTAAGGATTAGCAGCCAATCTTCATGCCATAGACGAATCTTCCAACGCCAAACGTTTTCAAATGTTTTAACCACCTACCAATTCCTTAGGTAGAGCGAAAGTCACCCTTTCCGACTTACCGGCGACTATCTCCTCAGGCTCACAACAGCCCCATGATTTAAGCTGCTCGACTACCTCAATGACCGTACTCTCAGGCGCCGAGGCGCCAGCAGTAACCCCTACTGCCCGACACTCCGAGAGCCACTCCCTGTTCAAGTCTGCTGCCCCATCCACCAGATAAGCTTGCGTACCGCAACGTACGGCCAGCTCCCGCAGCCGGTTTGAATTGGAACTATTCACCGACCCTAAGACCAGCAGCAGATCAACCCTTTCTGCCAAGGCACGCACGGCATCCTGGCGATTTTGGGTGGCATAACAAATATCGTTCTTACTCGGCCCGCGAATGTCCGGGAAACGCTCCTTGAGGACCTCCACTACGGCCGCAGCATCATCTACCGACAACGTGGTTTGGGTAACAAAGGCCACATCGTCTGGGTTTTTGACCTGCTGACTGCGCGCCTCCTCGACACCCTGCACAGGATATATGCCACCATCACCGGAGGGGGGCAAATACTGCCCCATAGTGCCCTCGACCTCGGGGTGACCGGCATGACCGATCAGTATCACCTCGCGTCCTTGCTGAGCATGCGCACGGACTTCCTTGTGAACCTTAGTCACCAGCGGACAAGTGGCATCAAAAACCTGCAAACCCCGTCTAGCCGCCTCATCCTCCACATGACGAGGGACCCCGTGGGCACTGAAAATGACTGTAGCGCCGTCAGGAACTTCGTCTAGCTCTTCGACAAAGACAGCGCCGCGCTTCTTCAAATCTTTAACCACGTAGCGGTTATGGACTACTTCATGTCTGACATAGACAGGGGCGCCGCACACCTCGAGGGAGCGCTCAACTACTGCTATGGCACGGTCGACCCCGGCACAAAAACCGCGTGGGTTAGCAAGGTAGATCTTAGTCACGGGCTCTCTCCTGATATTTTGTCGGCGCTTAGCCACCTAAGCCTAAGGGCGCCTCTTAACAAACTCCCCACCCCGGAGCCACTTACTGCCCAGGTGTGGAGCTCTTGGCGCCAGGGATGGCGCCATGAAGCCTCCAGGGATGGATTAACGGCGCCCTCCACACCGGGGCAGTAAGTGGCTCCGGGGGAGTTTTAGTGGTTCCCCTAAACACCAATCTCGCTAGAGGCGCAAACCCTCTTCACGGATTATTGCCCTTCACCAACATAGCCACTACGACTATACCGGCGCCAACGGTTATCCCGATATCGGCGACATTGAATATTGGCCAGTGGTAGTCCTGGTAGTACATGTGGATGAAATCAACAACATAACCGAGCCGCAGACGGTCGATTAGATTACCAATCGCACCCGCCAGCACCAAGGTCAGCCCCAGCGCAAGCCACCGCTCGGTGTCGGCGATCTGACGCAACCAATAAACCAAGTAGCTGCTGACCGCAACAGCGATCGCCGCCAAAAACCATCTCTGCCAGCCATCTCCGCCGCCAAGAATGCTAAACGCAGCACCGGTGTTATAGCCCAACGTCAAATTGAGCACCGGTAGCAACTCGATAGATTGACCAAAGGTCAGGGCACTATCTGCCCAGAGTTTGGTCACCTGATCCAGCAACACCCATACTGCTGCCACCCCTAGCCACCAATAGAACATCACGCCACCAAACGCTGTTCACCTGTCCCAGAGACATTCGCGACGCAACGCGCGCACAACTCAGGGTGCTCATTGCTGGTACCGATATCGGCCCGACGATGCCAGCAGCGCGGGCACTTAGCGTGCTCGGAGGCCGCGACAGTGACAAACAATTCCGCTCCATTAGCGAGAGTTATCGCTGTTGCATCCTCTGGCACTTCGGCAAGCGGACGGATCGCAGCTTCCGATGTGATCAGCACGAAACGCAGTTCATCGGCCAGAACGGCAAACTCTTGGAGCAGATCTTCGGGCATGTAGAGGGTTACCTCGGCATCAAGATTGGCACCGATGACCTTGGAGTTACGCAGACTCTCAAGCTCCCGGCTTACTGCAGCACGGACTTCTATCACCCGCTCCCAAAACTGCTCCCCAGTCTCACCCTCGTCAAGCGCAAAGAGCCCGTCATACCACTCGGCGGTAAACAGTGATCCCTCTCTCGCCCCGGGTAATTGCTCCCAGATCTCATCGGCGGTAAAAGAGAGGATTGGTGCTAACCAACGCGCCAGGGCTTCAGCAATATGGTTCATCGCCGTCTGCGCCGAGCGCCGCGCCCGACTCTCCGGGGGGGTGGTATAAAGCCGATCCTTGATGATATCGAGGTAAAAGCCACCCATATCGACAACACAAAAGTTGTGCAGCAGGTGATATATCCGGTGCAGTTCGTAGCGGTCGTAGGCCTCGACGATGAGCTTTTGTAGCTCATGGGTTCGACCCACTGCCCAGCGATCGAGGGGCAGCAGAGAACCGCCATCAAGCATATCGCGCTGCGGCTCGAAACCGTGGAGATTACCGAGCAGAAAGCGGGCGGTGTTGCGCAGTCTGCGATAGGCATCAGCAGTGCGCTGCAAGATATTATCGGAGACCGCGATTTCGCCACTATAATCGGCTGAGGCGACCCACAAGCGCAAAATATCGGCGCCGAGTCGATCCATAACATCCTGCGGGGCAACCACGTTGCCCTGCGATTTCGACATCTTGCGGCCGTGCTCATCGACGGTAAACCCGTGCGTCAAAACCGCCTTGTAAGGTGCAGTAGAGCGAACAGCGGCGGAGGAAAGCAATGACGATTGGAACCAGCCACGATGCTGATCAGAACCCTCAAGGTAGAGATCGGCGGGGACCTGCAGGTCAGGGTGGCGTTCCAACACAGTTGCGTGAGTTACCCCGGAGTCAAACCAAACATCGAGTATATCGGTGACCCTCTCATACTCTTGCGCCTCGTCGCCGAGCAGGTCATCAGCATCAAGCTCCCACCACCCTTCGAGGCCGAAACGCTCCATGCGCCGGGCGACCTCTTCCATAATAGCCGGCGTTTCCGGATGCGGTTCGCCGCTGCTCTTGTGGATAAATATGGCTATCGGCACCCCCCAATGCCGCTGCCTGGAGATACACCAGTCGGGACGACCGCCGACCATGGCCTCAATACGTGCCCGACCCCAGTGCGGCATCCACTTAACCTGGTCTATCTCAGCAAGGGCCAACTCGCGCAAACCGTGGCGACCGAGATCAATAAACCACTGTGGGGTGGCCCGAAAGATCACCGGAGTCTTATGTCGCCAGCAGTGCGGGTAGCTGTGCTGGTAAGGCTCATGGTGCAGCAGCTTACCTCGCTGCTCGAGCAGTTTCACCACTTCGGGATTAGCCGCAAAGACATTCATGCCGGCGAAGTGTTCGGTATCCTCCTTAAAGCTGCCGTCGCCTGCTACCGGATTGGTCACCTCCAGACCGTAACGGCCACCTACTTCAAAATCCTCCTGACCGTGGCCGGGAGCGGTGTGGACACAACCTGTGCCACCATCAACGGTTACATGCTCACCCAGAATTACCGGCACTTGCCGATCAACAAACGGATGGCGCAGCTCTAAGCCCTCGAGCTTATCGCCACGACAGCGACCAACTACCTCACAGCTGTCAAATCCGACCCGTTGCTGCACCGACTCGAGCAACTCAGCAGCCACAATCAGGCGCTCGGCATGGCCAATCGCTACCACGACGTACTCGAGTTCGGGGTGCAGTGCCACAGCACGGTTTGCCGGCAGCGTCCACGGCGTGGTAGTCCAGATAATCACTGCCGCCTCACCCGCTTGCGCCCCCTCTCCTTCCAAGTGGAGGCGCCGTTGCAGATCAAGCTCATCAACGACACTGAAGCGCACATCGACAGCGGGCGAGGTCCTCTCCTCGTACTCGACCTCGGCCTCGGCCAAGGCCGAACCACACTCAGCACACCAGTGCACCGGCTTGAACCCCTGGGTGATATGACCAGCGGCAAAGATACTCGCCAACGCCCGCAAGATCCCTGCCTCGGTCGCAAAATCCATGGTCAGATAAGGGTTCTGCCAATCACCTAAGACTCCCAACCGTTCAAAATCGGCCTTTTGCTTTGCCACTTGGCTGGCCGCGAAATCACGACAACGGCGCCGGAATTCGGCATAGTCAAGCTTAACGCCCGGCTTGCCGGCCTCCTCCTCTACCTTATGCTCAATGGGCAAGCCGTGGCAGTCCCAGCCCGGGACATAGGGGGCATCATAGCCGTCCATAGTCCGGGCCTTAACGATAATATCCTTAAGGATCTTGTTAACGGCATGGCCAATGTGTATATCCCCATTCGCATAAGGCGGACCATCATGGAGGATGAACTTCTCCCGCCCCTTTCTTGCTTGACGCACCTGCGCATAAAGGTTTTGGTTGCGCCACTGCTCCAGGCGCTGCGGTTCGCGTTCAGCTAACCGAGCACGCATGGGAAAATCGGTATGGGGAAGATTAAGGGTGTTTTTATAATCGCTCACTTTAGCGCCTCGTCTGAATCCGGATTGCCTCGCAGGACCTGTTCTGCCTGCTGAATATCACGCCCAATCTGAGCCGCAAGGGCATTCAGATCGGCAAACTGTTTTGCTCCACGCAGCCACTTCACCGGCTCCACACTAAGATGGCTGCCGTAGAGATCGCCCTCGAAACCTATCAAATGCACTTCAAATACCGCCACACGCCCATCAACGGTCGGCCGCACCCCGACACTCACAGCTGCGGGCCAATCCCGCAGGTCATCCCCGCAGACGCGCGCGGCGTATATGCCTTGCAGGGGCAGCCGTGCGGCCGCCAAGCGCAGATTGGCCGTCGGCCAGCCCAAGCGCCTGCCCATAGCATCGCCACGCACCACCCGGCCACTCACCCTATATGGCTCTCCAAGCATCTGCTCGGCAGCTGCGAAGTCCCCTAAAGCTATAGCTGCCCTAACCCGCGTACTGCTTACCCGTTCATTGGCGACCTCAATTGTCTCCATGGCGCAAACATCGAAACCGGCTCGCTTACCCAGTTCCAGTAGCAGATTTAAATCACCGCCGCGCGCACAGCCAAAGCGAAAATCATCGCCTACCAGCACATGGCTAACGCCCAAACGCTCTCCGAGCAGGTCGGTAGCAAAGCTAGCAGCATCGAGGCCAGCAAGGTGCTGATCAAAGCGCAACACCACGACGCCATCTATGCCCGAATTGCCCAGGCGGCGCAGCTTCTCGCGCCAACCGGTCAACCGCGCTGGCGCACGGTGGGGCGTCAAATACTCGGCTGGATGCGGCTCAAACGTTACCACATACGCGGGACAACCTCGGCGGGAGGCCTGCTCACGCAGCCTAGCGATCATTGCCTGATGGCCACGGTGGACGCCATCGAAATTACCGATGGTAACTGCTGCCCCCCTATGGCGGTGGCGAATATTATGGATACCGCGTATTAGCTCCATGGATAATCGGCAAAAACCTCAAGTGTACTAGCTTCACTGCCAGTTCGACCAGAACCGGCGCGCCCGAGCAGGCAATCAATGCGCTGCTGCATCACTTACCGGCGGCTCCCTAAACTCTGCCAAGCGCATGCCTAGGGCATACAGCATCCCAATATAGACCAACATGCCGCCGAATACCGCCGCTACCAGCCACAAGAGACGGACTTGCAGTTCAGCTTCCAGCCACGCCTCCAGCTGCAACGCCGGATAGAGCAAAACCAACCCCATAGAGAAGGTTGCTACCGCCACTTTGATCGCCAGCGCCAACCAGCCGGCACCGGGCTTATATACCCCTTTGCGACGCAAGCCATAATAGAGCAGCGCTGAGTTGACAGTGGCAGAAACCGCCGTCGCCGCGGCCAGAGCAACATGGCCATACGCTGTCTCGTGTAGCCACCAAACAGCGGTAACTGACAGAACTAGGTTGACTATCACAGCAACTACAGCACATTTTACCGGGGTAGTCATATCTTCCCGGGAAAAATATCCGGGGGTAAGAACCTTAACCATAACGAAGCCAAACAGCCCGAGGCTATAAGCAGCAAGTGAATAGCCGGCTGCAACTACATCACTAGGGCCGAACTCCCCATACTGAAAGAGCGTCGCCAAAATAGGGCCGGCCAACACCATTAGCCCGAGCGTGGCTGGCGCGATGACCACCACTACCAGCTTAAACCCCCAGTCCAAGGTCCGCGAAAAATGCTCAGGGGCGCTGTTTACGTGTTCAGCTGACAAGCGCGGTAGCAGGATAGTCCCTAAAGCAATGCCAAATACACCGAGAGGGAACTCAACCAGTCGGTCGGAAAAGTAGAGCCAACTTACACTGCCAGCAATCAGAAATGAGGCCAGAATCGTATCCACTAGCAGGTTTATCTGCATGACCGAAGAGCCGAGCACAGCTGGCCCCATCAGCTTAGCTACTCGCCGCACTCCTGCATGGCGCAGCGAGGGACGCGGCAAAACCAGCAACCCCTCACGATAGAGAAACGGCAATTGCAGGAGCAGCTGTAATACCCCGGCCACCGCAACCCCAATACCCAAAGCCCAAATAGGCTCATCGAGCAAAGGCGACAACCACAACGCAGCCGCAATCAACGTGGCATTGAGCAAAACCGGGGCAAAGGCAAATGAGGCAAATCTGTTACAGGTATGCAGCACCGCTCCGGCGCAGGCAACCAGCGATATCAATAGGATATAAGGAAAGGTTAGAACCAATAGCTGTGCGGTCAACTCAAAGCGGTACGGATCATTGCTAAAACCGGGCGCGAAGATATAAACAACTGCCGGCGCAGCGAGCATACCAAGCACCACTATACCGGCAAGGAATGCCGCCAGGGTACCCGCCACAGAGGCAACCATCTCGCGGACCTGGGCATGGCTGCGGCTGGTCTTATAATCGGTCAAAACCGGGACAAACGCCTGAGAGAACGCCCCCTCGGCGGTAATCCGACGCATAAAATTGGGTATCTTGAAGGCAACGATGAAGGCGTCCGTCTGCGCGCTTGAACCGAAAACGCTGGCTATGATTATGTCCCGTCCTAGACCAAGGATACGCGAGACAAAAGTCAGTGAACCAAATGTAAAGATATGCCGAAAAAGGCCTGTAACCACGTACGCCTCGCTGCAAAATTTGCAAGATTACCAATACGGCTCCCCTAGCAACTCCCCCTGCGCCACTTAGTTGCCCCGGTGTGGAGGTCTTCGCGCCTCAAGGGCAGGAATTGTACCTCAACATAGACCCTTAACACCGCCCACAAGCACCGCAAAAGTGCTATTTCTCTCGTAGACCTTGACATAACTCTTCAGCGAGGGCATAGTATCGCGTCTATCTGATCGCCTACCATTGTCAGAGGGTTAGTCATCGAGACCGACCCCGTTGCAGCGATTCAAAGAAAGATTACGATTAGAAGAACAGAGTTACTCTTTGTAAACGATCATTAGGCAGGAGTGTAATCGTGGCGAACATCCCCAGCGCCAAAAAACGCGCAATTCAGGCAGAAGGTCGACGCAAGCGCAACAAGTCGCGGCGCAGTGAGATGCGCACCTCAATCAAGAGAGTACTGCAAGCCGTCAAAGGCGGGGATCCTAGCAAGGCACAAGAGGCTTATCGCAGTGCTGTACGCGTGATCGACCGCTCTGCTAATCGCGGCATAATCCACAAGAATAAGGCAGCAAGGCATAAGTCACGCCTCAACGACAAGGTCCGCAGCCTAGCTAGCTAAGAGTGAGCTCAAAACCACCTGTATGGATCTATGGCTGGATCTCTAGCCTTTATTTAGCTTTCTAGGCGGGCAGCATGGAAACGAGGCAGGTTAACTGATCCACTGGGATTTTAGGGCGCTACGTCGATCTCCCCAGCATACCTGCCTCGGCCAGCAACCCCCGGGCAGCGCCCCTCGGCTGGTTTGGCGACATGGCACCGTCTTAGGTCCGCCCCATCCGCTTACCAAATCAGCCCGCCGCTAGCCTCAGTGAGATTTACATCAAATTCCTCAACCCAGCGCATGCCCCTGATGTGCGCAACTCGGCCTACCGTCAGCTCACTCGCTGCCGCCCCCGCAGGCGGCCAAGCCCCATAAAGATCATCCTCAAAGAGAAAGCCACGCAGCCCGGACTCTTGAACCATGTAAATGCTATGCAGCCTACCTGATGATCCTGCCTCGCGGTAAATCAACTCAACCACAGTTCCCGCCGGCAAGACAACCACAGGGGGATAGATGCAAGAAATCCCGCTACAAGTAGTGGTATAAGGTAGGAATCTGCCGCTCGAACCGCCCGGATCAGCACTATCATAGACCGCAACTGGCTGATCAAGGCGCATTACCCTGCGCTCATCGCTACTTACTGACAAGCTCGGGGTGCCGCTGCGTGGCCCTGGACTCTTTCCGCCCCCCGCCGAACGAACCAGCTCGGCCACACCTGAAGCGCCATCACCGGCTAACCTATCCGCGAGCCTAGCATAGGTCACAACGCTAGAACCTATGTATGAAACTGCCGACGGATCAGCGCCACTATCAATCAATTCTTGCAAGGTCTGCGCATTGCCAAACTGCGCAGCAAAAACCAGCGGGGTGCGTCCGTTACGATCAGTGCTCTCCAGTGCTGCCCCCGCATCCAAGAGCGCCTGTACGCTCTCCTTACTCCCCCATGCCGCGGCGGCATGCAAGGGAGTAAACTCAAAACGGTCACCACCACTTGGGCTAGCGCCAGCCTCCAGTAAGGCGAGTAGAATATCGTCACGACTACTACCGCGCTCAAGCCCCGCTGCTCTATCGCGTCTTGAGATATAACCTACAGCAGCATGCCAGAGACTATCTGCACCGTGCTCATCAGCGAGCTGCGGATCAGCGCCCGCTTCAATCAGGGCCATGGCTGTATCAACCAAGCCCAAACGGGACACTTCCATCAACACCTTACGCCCAGCAGCATCGGCTCTGGGCACTTCAGCATTAGGGTCAGCACCGGCGGCCAACAGCTCTTTAACACGTGAGACGTCGCCACGCAGGGCTACTGCAACCAAGGCCTTATCACCGGTAGCATCTAAACCGGCACCATAGCGCATTAGTAGAGCTGCCGCTTGCGGGCTTGAATCAACCGCCACCGCAGCCAAATTCATCTCCTGGCCGCTCTCCTCCCATGTGGCCCAGATATCAAGCCCGTGTTCAATCATCCAATTCAGGGTTTCGACATCGCCAGCCCGCACCACATCGGCAGCTGCGTAGGCAGACGGGGGACGCTCAGTTACTTGCCGTAAGATGCTAACCGCACGGGGATGATCAGCAGCCGCTGCCAATGACAAGGCAGTAGCACCTAGCTCATCACGTCGATCAGGGTCAGCACCAGCTGCGAGCAGTTTTTCAACCACCTCATGTTGGCCATTCCTGGCAGCCAGCATGAGCGGCGTAAGGCCTTGCTCGTCCGGCTGATCGACTCTTTGAGTTGCCTCGAGCAAATCTGCCAATGCGGGCGTTAAATCACTTTCAAGCGCATAGTGCAAAGGCAAACGCCCCGAATTATCGGTTTTATTAGGCGATATGCCGTACTCCAGCAGCGATACCAGCATAGAGTCCTGCCCATGGACTGCAGCGTAGTGGAGGAGGTTGCGGCCAACTTGATCCGTATAGGAAGTCAGGTCTCCCACTTCCAGCGCCTCTTCCAGACGACTCTGGTCCGCCGCGCGAATCGCCTCTATCGCATCTCTGCCGCCGTTCAAGGGTTGCCATAAGGCGCACCCTCCAACATGACCTAGCACAAGCCCTAGCAATAACCCCTTACAGAGGAAAAATCTGAGACAACGCCCACTTAAGATCCGCCTAGCCATAGTTAGCCATGCCAAACTCAGTTCAATATTCAGCCGGTGACAACCATGTTATCGCGGTGTATCAACTCCGGTTCATCAACATAACCTAGCACCTGCTCAAGCTCAGAGCTGGCCCGCCCGCATATCATCTCGGCCTCATCGCTAGCATAACCGACCAGCCCACGGGCCACCTCAAGGCCAGAGGAGTCAATGCATACCACCATATCACCACGAGAAAAATCGCCCTTCACGCCGACCACCCCCACTGGCAACAGGCTTTTCCCGCCCTCACGAAGCGCGCGTGCCGCCCCATCGTCGAGCCGCAACTCCCCGGCAACCTGCAGGTGGCTAGCCAACCACTGCTTGCGCGCAGCCAAGGGCTCACTATCGGGGACGAAAAGCGTACCAATATCCGCCTCGCCCTGAGCAATCTTTTCAATTACCTGCTGTTCACGCCCATCGGCTACAACCGTATACGCCCCCGAGCGTGCCGCCCGGGCAGCGGCCCTGACCTTCGTCAGCATCCCGCCCCGCCCCAACTCACCAGGACTTACCCCGCAAAGTCTCTCCAGCCCCGGATCCCCGGCCCGCGCTTCGCAGATCAGTTCAGCCTGCGGGTTGTCGCGCGGATCGCTATCCATCATGCCTGGCTGATCAGTAAGTATCAGCAAGCCCTGTGCCTCAACAAGATTGGCAACCAGTGCCGCCAGGGTATCGTTATCACCAAAGCGGATCTCATCGGTGACAACTGTATCGTTCTCATTGACGATAGGGATTATGCCCAAACGCAGCATCTCCCGCAGAGCGCTCCTAGCATTAAGGTAGCGGCGCCTATCGGAAAGGTCATCATGGGTCAACAACACCTGAGCAGTCATCAAATGGTGAGGCGCAAACCCCTCAGACCAAGTGCTGACCAGGCCACTTTGGCCCAGCGCCGCGGCCGCCTGCAACTGATAAACAGCCCTTGGGCGCTGCTGCCAGCCAAGTCGCTTAACACCTTCAGCAACAGCTCCTGAGGAGACCACTGTCACCTGCCGCCCGGCCTTGCGCAGCCCGGCAATCTGATCTGCCCAGGCTGATATACAGGCACGATCAAGGCCACTACCGTTACCAGTAACTAGGGCACTGCCTACCTTTACAACCCAGCGTTGAACCCTAGCAAGAGAGCTACGTTGAGATTTCTGCCCCATTACTACCGCGCTGCTCCTTAAGATAATCCATTATGCCACCACACAGCTGATGCACCCCCTCACCGGTCAGAGCAGAGATGCTGTAGGCCGGACCCTGCCAATCCAGACGCTTCACAATATCGCCCACCCTCTCCGAGCGCTGCTCTGCAGGTAACAAATCTATCCGATTAACCACCAACCAGCGCGGCTTGGCGGCCAAATCAGGATCAAACTGCTCCAACTCAGCTAGCAGGGTCTGGGCATCGGCTACCGGATCTCCGCCCCAGTCCTGGGCAACTGCATCGACGATATGCAATAACAGCCCCGTCCTACTCAAGTGCTTGAGAAACTGAACACCCAGCCCAGCACCCTGTGCGGCCCCAGCAATAAGCCCGGGGATATCTGCAATCACAAAGGACTTATGCGCCTCCATCCGCACTACGCCGAGCTGTGGATAGAGGGTTGTAAAGGGGTAGTCAGCAACTTTCGGCCGCGCCGCAGAGGCCGCACGGATGAAGGTTGACTTGCCGACATTGGGCATCCCCAGCAAGCCCACATCGGCCAAGACCTGCAGTTCCAAACGCAGTTCGCGGACCTCGCCTGAGCCCCCCGGGATTGACTGGCGTGGAGCACGGTTAGTCGAGCTTTTAAAGTGCAGGTTGCCTAGCCCCCCCTTGCCTCCTGCGGCAACCAGCAAGCGCTGGCCGTGCTCAGTAAGATCTCCCATAAGCTCACCGGTATCGTTCTCATATACCAGTGTGCCAACAGGCACCTGAAGCAAGCGATCTTCTCCTGAACGGCCGGTGCACTGCCTACCGCTGCCGGATTGGCCAGGCTCGGCTCGGAACTGGCGTTCATGGCGATAATCGACTAGTGTGGTCAATCCCTCATCGGCCTGCAGATAGACACTGCCCCCACGCCCCCCATCACCGCCATCCGGCCCGCCACGGGGCACATACTTCTCCCGCCGAAAGCTAACACTACCGTCGCCTCCATCTCCCGCATGGACTCTTATGGTGACTTCATCTACGAAACGCATGATTGTGTTGGCATCTCAGTCAGAAAATAAAAAACCCCGCTCTGGGGCGGGGCTTAAGTGTCGGAACGTTTTCCGCTGGCCAATCAGATCGCCTCAATCCGAACTTGGCGACGCTTGTTGGGCCCCTTACGCTCAAACACTACACGGCCATCACGCTTGGCGAAGAGAGTGTGGTCTTTGCCAATACCGACATAATCACCAGGATGAAAGTGCGTTCCGCGCTGGCGCACTATTATGCTCCCGGCGTTAACCTGCTCACCACCAAATCTTTTGACACCAAGACGTTTAGAATGCGAATCGCGTCCGTTCTTGGTGCTTCCACCAGCCTTTTTGTGCGCCATCTCGTTTACTCCTCCAGTCAGCCGGCACTAATGCCGGTGATTTTTAGCTCGGTATAAGACTGGCGATGCCCATGGTGGCGACGATAGTTCTTACGCCTTTTGAACTTGGTCACATCAATCTTGCGGCCCCGCCCCTGATCTACAACCTCAGCCTGAACCGTGCTGCCCTCAACTCGCGGCGCACCGATCTTGACGTCACCTTTGCTTCCTACCATCAATACGTCGTCGAGATTAATCTTTTCCCCGACCTGTGCTGACAGCTTCTCAACCCGCACCACATCTCCCTCGGTGACGCGATACTGTTTGCCGCCACTACGGATCACCGCGTACATCAGCCTTGTGCTCCTATGTTCTACCTATCGATTCTTTATAATCGCAGAGTTGCGAAGTGCGTGGTATGATAGACGATCAAGCCGCACAGGTAAAGCCGCAAAGGCATTGCCACGAGGAGCAGACAAAAAAAGTGCGGCGAAAGCGCACCTTCTATTGTGTTCTCCCCCCTTTACGTAACATCCTATGCTCGACGCCAGGGAAGGGATCCGGTAGCCACAGGCACCGGTCAAGCAGGATCTGAGCTTATAAATGATGGTTCCGCGGCTCGAGTTAGTAACCCGGGTCGGGTATGTAGGCAGCAGAGGTTGCAGTAACATCCCAAGCCGGCGTCTCAAGAGCATAACGGCTGAGGATGACATAAAGTCCAATACGGAGGTAGTACCATGACTGACATTCGCACGGGCCTCACCGACGAGGAGTGCCAAGAGATCCACGAGATGAACATGCTCGGCATGCATGCTTACTGGTCGATCGGCCTGATCGCCAACGCTTTGGCCTACGCCTGGCGTCCGTTCCACCAAGGCCGTGCCGGTAACCGCCTTGAGGATCATGCGCCGGATTACGTGCGTTCCGCACTCACCTCGGTTCAAGAGCAAGCCAGCAGTGTAACTGCCGCTGCTCAACAAATGCCCGTAATCGGCTAACGGCTAAGGAGACTTAACCATGTGGAAACTTTGGAAATTTGTTGACTTTCGCATGACTGCGGTAGGCTTCCACCTGTTCTTCGCGCTGCTGGCGTTCGCAGTGCATTTCGCCTGCATCAGCTCAGAGCGCTTCAACTGGCTGGAAGGTGCGCCTGCAGCGGAGTACTACATGGATGAGAATCCGGGCATCTGGGCCCGTACTTCCTACGACGGCTAAGTTGGCTCTTAGAGTCTTGCCGCAGCGACTCGCGGCAAGCACAACTTAGCGGTACGTGTAGTAACCGGCCAACTTTATAACTAAGTTGGCCGGTTTTTTTGTGGGTGCTATACGCTCTACCTATCAGCGCCGCAAGATTGATTGCCCCTCTAAACCCAGTTGAGCAAAGCAGTAAGAGCGATTCTTACCGATCCAGCTGCCATGGATAGCGCCACCAACCTCTCCCGCGAATGATTGCAAAGCTTAGCGCTCCAGGGCTCAGCGCTCCAGGAGAGTTGCGCAGCTCAACTGGCTTTAGAAGCTCCCTGGCGCCATCTGCGGGGAAGGGGGTTGTTGCTGGCCGCCAAAAGGTGCTTGCTGAGCAGGCCCCGGTGCGCCCATGCCCCCACCTTGTCCTGGACCGGCTGGCTGTTGTTGCCCGCCGCCTGGAGGAGATGGCATCTGGCCACCGCTTTCGTACCTACTCGCAGTTTGGGCAGCCTGTTGTGCCCCCTGAGTGTCACCCACTTGCATACGCGAGGCAGCTATTAACCACCAACTCTCCCGCAGCACGTCATTATTATTGCCACCCCGGCTAATAGCACGCTGAGCCAGGTTTTCCGAGCGCTGGAAATCGCCCAACTGATACCTGACAGCCGCCAACTTCTGTAGCAATACCGGATGATCAGGCTCCTGCTCTAGCGCCGACTCTAAACTCTCCGCTGCACTATGGTAATTGCCCGCCTCATACGCCTCCCGCGCTTGCCTAGAGAGACCACTCACCCCCTGCTCTCTTCCCCAACCAGGCGATTGACCCTGTTGCCGGCGATCATCAGCGCTTCGTTGATCTTGATGGAGCCACCCTGATCTGTCGTCACTACCATCATCCTGCTGGGAATCCCGGCCAGCAGCCTGGGGCTGCCGAGAGTCCTGCGCCTGAGGCGCACCCCCCTCCTCGGGAGGCACATAGCAGCCTGCAATATGGATCAAGCCACTAACGATAACCACAGCCCCCAAGCCACGTATCATCTTCTGTTACCTCGGTCAGATGCTTGCTGGTACCTCATTGTATGTTAGCAAACATGCGTGAGATCTTCCCAAGTCCTACAACTAGTTGATCAATATCCTCGTAACCGTTGTACAGGCCAACTGAGGCTCGCACAGTAGCTGGAACACCGTAACTCTCCATTAAGGGCTGAGTACAATGATGGCCAGCCCGGACTGCAATACCCTGCTCATCTAGCAGCATAGCCACGTCGTTCGGATGAGGTCCAGCCATTACAAAGGAAATCGCGCCGGCACGCTTATCGGGCTTACCGATTAAACTTACACCTTCAATCTGAGCTATTCGCTCAACCGCGTACTCCAGCAGTGCCTCCTCGTGTTCAGCGACTTGGCGACGATCAAAGGAATTTAAGTAGTCAATAGCGGCCCCCAGACCTATAGCACCGGCAATGTTCGGGGTGCCGGCTTCAAAACGTGCCGGCGGCTCGGCAAATTCAGTACCACCAAAAGAGACACGTTTAATCATATCCCCGCCACCTTGGTATGGCTGCATCTGCGCGAGAAGATCATACCGCCCGTAAAGGACACCTATGCCGGTCGGCCCGTAGACCTTATGCCCGGAGAAGGCATAAAAATCCGCCTCAAGCTGCTGCACATCTATAGGCAGATGCGGCGCCGCCTGCGCCCCGTCTACCAGCACCGGGATT
Organism: Halorhodospira halochloris; assembly: GCF_002356555.2. Lineage (NCBI taxonomy): Bacteria > Pseudomonadati > Pseudomonadota > Gammaproteobacteria > Chromatiales > Ectothiorhodospiraceae > Halorhodospira > Halorhodospira halochloris. Next base: position 604,355 of record NZ_AP017372.2, on the reverse strand, counting down.
CCCCGTCCCTTGGCCATAGTTACTATATCGCTTACCGGGTTAACAGTACCTAAAGTATTGGAGACGTGGCTTACGCTTACCAGCTTGGTTCGCTCATTCATAAGTTCAGCGACCGAGTCCAGCTCGATTTCGCCTTGATCGTTTATTGGCACCACCCGTAGTTTGGCCCCACAGCGCTGCTCAAGCAGCTGCCAGGGAACAATATTGGAATGGTGTTCAAGGTGCGTGATAAGGATCTCGTCACCCGGCTCAAGACGCGGCGCGAGAAATGAGCTAGCAACCAGATTAATTGCCTCGGTTGTGCCGCGTACAAAGATTATTTCGCGTGAGTCGGGAGCGTTGATGAACTCCTTGGCCTTGGAGCGAGCTGCCTCAAACTCCCGAGTGCACTCCTGAGAGAGGGTATGCAAACCACGATGGACGTTAGCGTAGTAGCGCCTATAGCAGTCCATCTCTGCATCAATCACTGCTTGAGGTTTCTGGGCACTAGCGGCGCTATCCAGATAGATTAGCCTCTTATCCTGCAAGCGGCGTTGCAAGACTGGAAAGTCAGCGCGGACGCTCTCGACATCGAACGCTTTAGCGGCTGTAGCGACAGCCATGTCAATATCTTTGCTCATATCACGCTACCAATCAGCAAGGGGACAGGGAGTTTATGGCGCCACCCACTAGCGCTTAAACACAATTGGAGTAGTACGTCACTCACCACGGCAGCCTTTAGCCGTGCTCGCCTGCAACCAAAGAGAGAAAATCATCGAGACGCTTCAGCTCATACTCTGCGGCTAATGAAACCGGGCAATAATCAATCGCTTGTGCCGCAAAGGCCCTAATCAACAAAGACTTAGCAGTCTGCTCATCTATGCCACGGGCGCGCATGTAGAAAATCGCTTGTTCATCCAACTCCCCTGCGGTAGCACCATGGCTACACCGTACATCATCTGCATATATCTCCAAGCGCGGTACTGAGTGTGCTAGCGCTAGCGGGCTAAGCAGCAAGTTACGGTTCTGCTGCTCGGCATCGGTCTTTTGTGCACCCGGATCAACGTGCACCATACCGTCGAAAAGGCTCTCCGAGCGCCCCGCCAGCACCCCTTTAAAGAACTGCCGACTGCGCGTCTGCTCACAGCAGTGACGAACCGAACTATGGTGCTCTACAAAGCGGCGTTTATCACTGAGATGGAATCCTGTCAGGCTGGCATCACCACCCTCACCTCTAAGAGCCGCAGCCATCTCGACCCTTACCTGGTCACCCCCTTGCACATAACTATGGAATGATACTTCGGCAGCAGCAGCAACATCGGCAGTTACCGCGCCCAGCTGATGGCCATTATCACCCTCTTCACTAATCCGCGCCACCTCAGCACTGCCGTTAGCAGCGACAAAGAATTCACTGACCGGGGTACTGGTGTAGTCGACCCCATCCGCGCCCCCGTGCCACTCGATTAGTTGCAGTTCGGCCCCCTCAGCAACCTCAACCAGTAGGCGCGGATAACAAATACTGGAGTCGGCCTGGGCAGTTGAGTAACTCGCCACCAACAACGGTCTGTCGGGCTTAACTTGCGGCTTTACGTGGACAAACAGGGCATCACGTAGCAGGGCGGTGTTCAATGCAACGATTGGGTTAGCCTGCAGATCTACACTGCTGGAGAGCCTATGCGACCAATCCTCAATGTCCGTAGCCTGCAAGCCGCCGCTAAGGCTAGACAGAGTTATCCCCTCAGGCAGTAGATCCAAATCGGAAAGGCACCAGTCAAGCTGGCCATCAACAAAGACCAACCGCGGCCCAGAATCGACCGGCAGCAACTCATCTAGTACAGCTATGCCCTTGGCTGCATCCCCGGGACTTAAGGGGGCTTGCAGCTGACGCCCCGCAAACGCGGCCAGATTATTATGGCGCCAATGCTCCCAACCCTTATCCGGCAGTCCGCTGGAGCTAAGGGCCAATTGAGCCTGCTCACGCAGTTGCGACAACCAATCGGGGCCGCCAGTGGGCAAGCTCATATCGTCAAGCGCCGCGACCGGTGCCCTGCCCTGCCCAGTCGCCATTACGCAGCCTCCTCATCTTCAAACAAGGAGTAGCCGCTATCCTCTAGCTCTTGGGCTAATTCCTTACCGCCTGAGCGCACGATGCGCCCGTTGACCATAACATGAACATAGTCCGGCTCAATGTAACTGAGCAGGCGCTGGTAGTGAGTGATTAGCAAGAACGAGCGCTGCTCCGAACGCATCCGGTTAACGCCCTCGGCAACAGCCTTAAGGGCATCGATATCCAGGCCTGAGTCGGTTTCATCAAGTATTGCCAGCTTCGGCTCTAATACAGTCAGGTGGAATATCTCGTTGCGCTTCTTCTCCCCCCCCGAGAAGCCGGAGTTTACCGCACGCTTTAGCAGCGAGTCATCAAGCCCCACCCACTGAGCACGCTCTCTGACAAGCTTAAGAAATGAGACCGGATCGATCTCCTCTTCGCCACGTGCTCGGCGCGCAGCATTCAGTGCTGCCTTTAGGAAGTAGCTATTACTAACCCCAGGGATCTCCACCGGATACTGGAACCCCATGAAAAGGCCAGACCTGGCCCGCTCTTCAGGCTCCATTGCAAAGAGATCCTGGCCGTCAAACTCTACCTTGCCGCCGGTGACTGTGTAGCCTTCATCACCGGCTAGCACTTTCGACAAAGTGCTCTTACCCGAGCCGTTAGGCCCCATTATTGCGTGTACTTCGCCCGGCTCCATAGCCAGGTTCAATCCCTTCAGGATGGGACTATCTTCGATGGATGCCTGGAGGTTTTCTATCCTGAGCATAGTCAGACTCCGCGCTAGGTCTGTAGATTGATTTGGCTTTATTATCCCAATAGAGTGCCTCTAACACTCCACCACCCCCCGTTGTTGCCCCGGTGTGCAAGACGCCGTGAATCCATCCCTGGAGACATCATGGAGCCACCCCCTGGCGCCCCATGACCTCCACGCCGGGCAACAATAGCGCGGGGGAGTTTTTAGAGGCGACCTATAGCTAGGAGATTTAACCGACACTGTCCTCAAGGGTTACTTCTAGCAATTTTTGTGCCTCAACCGCGAATTCCATCGGCAATTCTTGGAAAACCTCTTTACAGAAACCGTTTACTATCATCGACACGGCATCTTCTTCACTAATGCCGCGTTGTTTGCAGTAAAAGATCTGCTCATCGCTGATTTTTGAGGTGGTCGCCTCATGCTCTAGTTGAGCACTGGGGTTCTGAACATCCATATAAGGGTAGGTGTGTGCCCCACAACTCGAACTCAGCAACATAGAGTCGCACTGCGAGTGATTGCGTGCACCATTAGCGGTCGGCAATATCTTGACCAAACCACGATAGCTCTGATCGGCAGAGTCTGCCGATATCCCCTTGGAGACTATCTGACTGCGGGTATGCTTGCCGATATGGATCATTTTGGTGCCGGTGTCGGCCTGTTGCTTACCGCGCGTTACCGCGACTGAATAAAACTCACCGCTCGACTCATCGCCCTTGAGAACACAACTCGGGTATTTCCAGGTTATCGCCGAACCTGTCTCAACTTGGGTCCAGGATATCTTCGAGCGTGCCCCCTCACACAAACCACGCTTGGTGACGAAATTATAGACGCCTCCCCGCCCCTGCTCATCGCCTGGATACCAGTTCTGCACCGTCGAGTATTTAATGTGGGCATCGTGGTGGGCAACTAGCTCAACTACGGCTGCGTGCAGCTGATGCTCATCACGCTGCGGCGCAGTACACCCTTCCAGGTAAGAGACGTAGCTGCCTGGCTCAGCAATTATCAAAGTCCGCTCAAACTGTCCGGTATGGCCGGCGTTGATGCGAAAGTAAGTCGATAATTCCATCGGGCATTCAACGCCTTCAGGGATATAGACAAAAGAGCCATCGGAGAATACTGCTGAATTCAGCGCGGCAAAGTAGTTATCCTTACGCGGCACAACGGAACCAATGTATCGCTGGACCAGTTCTGGATGATCGCGCAGGGCCTCCGAAATAGAGCAAAATATAACCCCATGCTTGGCGAGCTCATCCTTGAAGGTGGTAGTTACCGACACAGAGTCAAAAACTGCGTCGACAGCCACCTTTTTGGTAAATGACCCTTTATCTCCTTCTGCAGAGCCATCCTCACCCTCACCTGCAGCCGCAGAACCATCCTCTTCCACCCCGGCTAACATCTTTTGCTCGTGCAGGGGGATGCCCAGCTTGGCGTAGGTCTCCAAGAGCTTTGGATCGACCTCATCGAGGCTGCCGGGCTTTTTACTGGGGGCCGCAAAGTACGAGATCGCCTGGAAATCTATGGGTTCAAAGCTGACCTTTTGCCAATTAGGCATGCTCATTTGTAGCCACG